>JAWVYS010000079.1:0-2584 GCA_033722555.1 Brumimicrobium sp. | reverse complement strand
TGTGATCTCTGTCTGAGTTTAACTGTGAAAACTATTACTGGTAATCAAAGTTTTACTCCCAAAATACACACGTCATCAACCTGATCATGGTCTCCTTTCCAGGATTCGAATTCTTTCTCCAGCAATTCTTTCTGTTCATCCATGGAATAATGAAAAACGGACAACAGGAATTTTTTCAGCGCGCGACTTTTATATTTTTTGCCTGATTTGCCTCCAAACTGATCGGCAAAGCCATCGGAAAAGAGATAGATGGAGTCTCCCGGGTTGAGAGTAAGTGAGTGGGTTGTGAAATCCTGTGCACGATCATAAATCCCTATCGGCTGTTTATCGGGTTTGATCTCTTTAAGTTCCTTACCACTGAATGTATTTTGAATGATCCAGATACCGTTATTGGCTCCGGCCCATTTTATTTCGTGGGTATGCTTGTCGATAGCGCATAGACTGATATCCATCCCATCATTGACGAATTCACCACTTTTTTTGAGTTTTTGAATGATGATCTCGCGCGTATGATCCAGAATTTTGCCGGGTTCCTTTACCTTCTCTTCCAAAAGAACCATGGACAAAGCATTGGAGCAGATAACGCTCAGCATGGCCCCGGGAACCCCGTGACCTGTGCAATCGGCTACAGCGAGGTAAGTTTTATCACCAAAAGATTCAGACCAGTAGAAGTCGCCGCTCACCACATCCTTCGGTTTGAAAAGCACGAATCCGTTTTTCAGGTTTTCAGTGAGCGAATGGCGTGAGGGTAGAATGGCATCCTGAATGCGTTTTGCATAATCGATGGAGTCTGAAATCTCTTTGTTTTTATGCTCAACGATCTGTTTCTGCTTGTCTATGATGTTGTGCTGTTTTTGAGTGACCTTAAACCTGTTATACATGAAAAAGGCAAAGACCAGGATGAGTACGGCAACTACACCGAGCATGATTTGCTGATTCTTGGTAGCTTTAAGTTGTTTTTCCTTCTCTTTAACAAGCTGTTCATTCATCCTGTTTTGTTCTGCGAATGCCACGCTATCCGCTATTTTCTTCATCTGGTACTTGTACTCCGTTTCCTTTTCAATAGCTGCTTTTTGCGTCTCTGAATCATTCAACTCATCTTTCAGTTTGATAAATTCTTTATAATGATAAAGTGCCTCCTTGTAATCATTTACCTGACTGTAATATTCATACAGGTTTTCATGCGCCTCTGCTTTGAATTTATCAGATTTCATTTCTTCAGCATACTGCATCATTTTTTGAAAGAGTGATAATGATTTTTTCTTTTGACCGAGTTTCAAATAAGTCAGACCAAGTGAGGAATATACGTTCACAAGTGAGGTTTTGGAATCATTTTTCTCTCCGATCTCGGCGGCTTCAAGTAAATATTCTTTTGCTTCGTCGTATTTTTTCTGAGTGTACAGAATATTTGCCGCATTGGTGTAAGCACCTATTAGATCACCCTCCCGGTTGAGTTCCTTGGCTATTTTTATGGCATCTTCATAATAGATGAGTGCTTCATCATATTTTTTTTGATTTTTCAAAGCAACCCCCATATTGTTAAACATTCTTCCAATATGTTTTTTGTTGTTGGTCTGTTCATAAAGTGTGAGGGATTTTTTGTAATAGTCGATTGCCTTATCATAATCCTCGAGATTTTTGTAAAGAATACCAATATTGCTATACACCAAAGCTATCTGATCCGGATCTTTACTTTCCTTAGCCATCAACAGGGCCTCGAAATTATAATCGAGTGCTTTCTTGTATTCCCCCTGATTCTTGTAAATCACCGCAATCGTGCTCAGAGCTTTCGATCGGTTGTATATATCTCCTGTGATCTTAGTGATCTTATCTGCTTCCTTAAAATATTCCAGAGCTTTTTCATACTGACCTCGTATAGCCAACGAAGTGCCTACCCACAAAAGGGTAATGGTATAAGTCTTATAAGCTCTCTTCTGCACGCCTTTAATATTTTGCGATGATGCAGGTTTGAGGATATCGATCGCGAGTAGACCCAAGGAATCCGATTCACGGAACATTTTAGCATTGTAAAAAAGTTTTCCTTTTTCAGAATACCCTTCAGCTTTGATGATTTTTAAATAAAGCTTTTTTTCCTCCGTTAATTTCGCTTTCCATTTTTTAATGCTTTCCGAACTTAATCCGATGGCATTGTCGAAATAATACAAGGCAGAATCAAGGTTGGTATTATCACCGGAAAATTCTTTTCCGAGTTCGAGATAAATAGAAATTAAAGTTGTATCCCGCAGAAATCCTTCCTTCATGGATAAGCTTTCAACTACCGAAAATAAGGAATCTATGCGTGTTCGCTCCTGACACCTCACCTGTGTATTCAGGCCAAAGAGGATTACCGGTAAAATGAAAATTAATCCAAAATTGAATCGCATGGTTCGTTACTTAGATGAACGAAGATAGAAATTAAATTTTTAATTTATGAAAGATTAATTGTGATCTCTGTCTGAGTTTAACTGTGAAAACTATTACTGGTAATCAAAGTTTTACTCCCAAAATACACACGTCATCAACCTGATCATGGTCTCCTTTCCAGGATTCGAATTCTTTCTCCAGCAATTCTTTCTGTTCATCC
>JAWVYS010000078.1:0-3693 GCA_033722555.1 Brumimicrobium sp. | reverse complement strand
GGTTGCCGTAAAAAATCGGATAACCTCCCTGATCGAGCAGGAGCAGGCGATCGAACATTTTAAATATATCCGAGGAAGGTTGATGGATTACCACGAACACTAATTTTCCTTTCAAGGCAAGCTCTTTCAGGAGGTCCATAATATTTTCTGAATCTCGGGAGCTCAATCCTGATGTAGGTTCATCAACAAAGAGAACACTCGGTTCTCGAATGAGTTCAAGAGCAATATTCAGTCGCTTTCGCTGACCTCCGGAAATAGTTTTTTCTAGCGGATTACCTACCTTGAGATCTTTACTTTCATACAGTCCTATGGCCTGAAGAATACTGATTACACGTCTTGCAATTTGCCTGTTTGTTAAATCTTTAAAGCAAAGTTTGGCGTTGAAATAAAGGTTTTGAAAAACGGTAAGTTCTTCAATCAATAAATCATCTTGAGATATAAATCCTATAACTCCCTCAATCTCCTTTTTATCGTGATGAATATCTATGCCGTTGATGGTTACCTTACCTTTTGAAGGGGTATAATTTCCGTTCAACACGTTGAGGAGCGTTGATTTACCTGCACCTGATCCACCCATTATACCAATCAGACCGCCACTGTTTTCGGAAAAATCGATATCATGGAGTCCGATGGCACCGTTCGGAAACTGAAACTGAACATTTTGACATTTGAAGACAATGTTCTCCGTGGAATCATCGCTCATGAATCGAGAGATGATATCTGAGTAATAAATAGGGTTGATCTTCGGTGTTCTGATCGTAGAGCCTGGAGTGAAAATATGCTGCCTGTCGTTCGGAACGATCTGGCCGTTAAGGGTCACCTGATCATCTCCCAGATATCTGAAAAAGAAGAGATTGATGCTTTCTACGCGAAGAACGCCGATGGTACCGTCGAGACCGTCGACCACCATTTGTTTGGATTCCTTCCAACGTTCGGATATTTCCGAAGAAATATACATTACGCTTGGAACATCTAGCAGTTTGTCTTTGTTGGCCTCGACAAACGTATAAATAATATTATATTCTTCTTTATTTACATTAAATGCGTCACCAACAGTGTTAACGAATTCTAGTTCCTGATCTGTAACGTTTTTATTGGCCTGAATAAACTCAATAATTCGTATGAGAACAATGAATTTTTGCCGTTGTGTGAGCTCCTTATTGATCTCGGAACAGATTCTAAGGATTTTTACGGAATTAACAGAGGTACGTTTTTTCTTGCCGTCCTTCTTTTTCTTTATTCCGTGATGGGTGCTAAGGAACTCATCAAATACAGCAAGATACTGTTCTACCAGTTCGTTATTGAGCTCCTGACTTAAAAATAATTCAACAACCTTCCTTCCCCTGGAGCTGGTAATTCTTTCATTTTCAATATCTTCTTCGGACAATTCATCAACTCTTGCAATGATCGCAAAGAGTTGCATTAAAGCCCTTAGAATTTTATCGCTCATGCTTCAGGAGGAAAATCTTATTTCAGGAATCCAATCATCATTACAACACAACCGGTAATTTTTTTGTCGGTATCGAGTTCGGTTTGTACCACAACCGGTATGGTTGACTCTACCTTGAAATCCCAGTAAGGACTGTTCTTGTGATTGCGGTTGGTGAATAAGATGTTATCATCCATGTCGCGGATTGTAAAAATTGCGTAGTCATCCCGTGTGCCTGCAGAAGCTGCAATTCTGTAAAGGGATCCACCGTATAAAGTCGTCTTAAACTCTGCTTTTTCGTTGTCCAGAAAAGCAGTATAAACCTGTCCATCGGAAACGAAAACTCTACCCTGATCATTTCGTACGAGGTACTTTTCTACGACCCGGTAGATCGAATCACAATCTTGTGCTTGAGTATTAAACGCAGTGATTAGCGTGAAAATAAATCCTATAAATATTGCCTTTTTCATGGTATTAAATTCTTTGAGTGTCTAAATTATTATGCTTTGAGTTTTTTGGTCGGATCAATAACGCTGTTTCTGATCTCAGAAATCTTCTGAATGATTTCATTGGCCAGTTCATCAGGCATCTCCACGTTCATTTTACTCTTAATAATAGTCAGTTTTTCTTCAGAAACGGTTTTTGGTTCTACATATTCGTAGGTAACTTTGATTTTCTGGAAAGAATCATTCAACGACTTTAGATGGTTTAAAACCTTATCGTTTGTTCCGCCCTCGTTGTATTTTTCCAAAAGTTCAATCAGCGTTTCAAGCGATTGTTTTTGCTGACCAAGGCGCATAAGGATTTTTTTCTCATTACTCTCCTTATATAATTTTCCGGCGAAAAACATTGATTCCAACCATCCTCCAGTCAGGATAAGAGCAGAAATATTCTTTCTGTCGTTCTCCTTGAGGAAATTATCACCCTTACGGAATGCATCGGTTAAAATAACCAACATACTGTCTTCATTGTTACTGTTAGCCTCAAACCTTTCCAGGAAGGTTTTATCAAAAGCTCCTGAAATACCGAGATCATTTGCAAGAGATTCTACCGTTCCAAGGTAATCGATCGCTTTGGCATTTTGATCATACAGGGTAACATAACCTAAATCTGCCCCATAAACACCAAGATTAAGCGCTTTGTCATTCATATCAGAATAGTTGCCAATGTTCGATTTGGGATTTAATAAAGTCTCATTAAAGGGAATGTTCAACGATTTAATAAGAAGGGCAGTCTGCACAGGTGATGGAACCGAAAACAATTTTCCGTCGAAGGTGGTATTAAAAGACCGGTTGGGATCAAGAAGTTCTTTATCGACCTTCTTCTTTCCCTCATCGGAACCGGCATCATTTTTTTCATCCTCGCAAGAATTCATCACTAAGCAAAAGGCAGTTGCGCCCATCAGGAATAACTTTCTGTATGATTTCATTGTGTTAAAATTATTTAAATAGTACGGCTAAAATAGTAAAAAATAGAAGCATAAGCCTAAAAAATAGAGTTTTTCCCAAAAAAAAATATCAATGCACGATAGCACGGTCATTTTTTATAATTTAGCGAATTACTCAAATCGAAAAATATCATGTTGCAGAGACCCAGAAGGAACAGAAAATCGTTGCCTGTAAGAGAAATGATTGAGGAAACTCAGCTTTCGTCCGGACATCTTATTTATCCCTTATTCGTCACTAATGTTAAGGGCCAGAAGTCTGAAATTCCTTCCATGCCCGATATTTTCAGATGGGGAAAGGATATGGTATTGAAAGAGGTGGAGGAGTGTATAAATCTCGGACTAAATAAATTTGTATTATTTCCTGTGATTGATGAGAAACTTAAGGATTCCGTGGCTACCTACAGTTATCAGTCGGATAATTTCTATCTTGATGTTATAAGCAAACTGAAAGAACAGTTCCCTCAGATCGTTTTGATGAGCGATGTTGCAATGGATCCATATAGTTCTGACGGACATGACGGTTTGGTTGAGGAAGGGGAAATACTGAATGATAAAACTCTTCCCATTTTAGGAAAAATGAGTGTGGCTCAGGCTCAAGCAGGAATTGATATAATAGGACCTTCTGATATGATGGATGGGAGAGTGGCTTACATACGTGAAGTGCTTGATGATCATGGATTTACGAATACATCTATCATGTCCTACACAGCTAAATATGCCAGTGCCTTTTACGGACCATTTCGCGATGCCCTTGATTCTGCACCCAAATCGGGTGATAAAAAAACGTATCAGATGAATCCTGCGAACAAAACAGAAG
>JAWVYS010000077.1:0-4841 GCA_033722555.1 Brumimicrobium sp. | reverse complement strand
CCTCGGAAGAAGCGCCTGGAGATCAATGAAGTTAGGACGTGCCAAGAACATCAAACGAAAATTTAAAGCACCGAAAAATTACAATCCGACTCACGAGAAAACTTTAATTGCCGCAGAAGCTGTTGAACTTTTTATTTCAAGTCAGAATCAGTTACTGGATATTCTTGAATCAGCAAAAACAGTTAATCTCCGAAAAGTAAAAGTACCCATTTCTATTTCCAAGATCGTGCGACTAAGGTTGGGAGACGCCCTGATGTTTGTAGTATATCACAACGAAAGACACGTACAACAGGCCCACAACCTGATTTCTCACCCTAAATTCCCTAAAAAGAAATGATCGCGGGAATTAAACTGTTGTGTATGCTCACAGTTATTCCTGTTCGAGCCGATAAAAGTGATACATCTGAGATCGTTACTCAATTGTTATTCGGAGAAATTGCCACGGTTCTGGAAAAACACAATCAATGGCTCAAAGTCAATATTCACCACGACGGTTATGTAGGCTGGATAGACGAAAAGCAAGTCATTGAAATCAGCGAGGAGGCATTTAATACTCTTTCCATCAAAAAGACAAGACAAACAATTAAATCCACAACATGTCACACTCCGTGGGGAACGATTGAGGTACTTCAGGGCTCCCCTGTGTTATGCGATCAGATGTCCTGCGAAATAGATACCCTTAAATTCAGTTATAAGGAACCGCTCGAAAAAAATGAATTAAACCCTGAACAGCCTATTTCTGAAATCTCCTTAAGCTATTTGAATGCTCCCTATCTCTGGGGAGGAAGGACACACTACGGCATTGATTGTTCAGGATTTACACAAACCGTTTTTGCCCAGAAAGGATATGCTTTGATGAGAGATGCCTCTCAACAAGTAAAGCAAGGTGAACCGGTAAACTTTAATGATATTCGCACAGGAGATCTGGCATTTTTTGTATCATCCAAAGGAAACATTACTCATGTCGGAATAATTCTGGAAGACGGTAAGATCATTCACGCTAGCGGAAGGGTCCGCATAGACATGCTTACTGAGGAAGGCATCTATAATTCGGAAAAGAAAAAAATAACACATAAATTACATTCTATACGACGATTAGGGAGTTAGAAATGCGGGAAAAAATCTATTTTTGATCTCCCCAAATTAAATAATGACTAAAAAATGAAAATATTAATCACAGGAGGCGCAGGATTTATCGGAAGTAATCTGACGAAAAGACTGGTGGCTGACGGACATCAAGTTAGCGTTCTAGATAATTTGCTTCGCGGAAACAAAATTGAAAAAGAGGTCTTTTCGAAGATTGAATTTGTGAACGGCGATGTGCGAGATGCCGGTATTGTGAATCAAATGGCCAAGGGTTGTGATATAATCTTTCATTTTGCCGCCGTTTTAGGGGTGGACGTGGTAGCAGACGCTCCCGTTGAAACCATGGATGTTGAAGTTATTGGAACACGCAATGTGATAAAGGCCGCTGAAGAGAACAATATATCTCAGGTACTTTACGCCTCTACCTCCGGAATTTACGGTCATTCAGCTATTGAAGATGCCTTAACCGAAGAAGTGTTGGTAGATCCCAGAACCTCTTATGCTATGGCCAAACGCTACAATGAAATTTACCTTGCCTCTCACCATGAAGAAAAAGGATTAAACGCTGTCGCATTGCGGTTTTTCAACGTGTATGGAGAGAATCAGGACAATAGAATGGTTGTTCCCCGCTTCTTTGAACAAGCAATGAATAACGACGATATCACTGTTTTTGGTACCGGGAAGCAGACCCGTGATTTCACCTATATCGATGACACTATTGAGGCCTGCATCCGACTGATGAACATCAAGGGCTTTCATATCGTTAATATAGCCAATGAAGCAGAATGGAATATTGGTGATTTGGCCAAGGAAATAAAAGAGATTACCGGATCAAACTCGAAAATCGTGAAGATCGCCGCACCAAGAAAACGCTACGATTACGAAGTGGAACGACGGGTAGGAAGTTCGGAAAAACTTTATAAGCTCACCGGAATGAAGCCGGAAACATCATTGACCACGGGGCTAAAATTGATTTATAATAAAAAATATAAGAAATGAATAGAGACAAGGCCATCTTTGACCTCATCAGACAAGAGCGCCAAAGACAAATTGAAGGGTTAGAGCTCATCGCTTCAGAAAACTTTGTAAGTGAAGATGTTCTGAGTGCAATGGGGTCAGTGCTTACCAACAAATATGCAGAAGGCTTACCGGGAAAAAGGTATTATGGCGGATGTGAAGTAGTTGATCAGGTTGAACAGCTCGCAATCGATCGTCTTTGCAAGTTATTCAGTGCCAATTGGGCAAATGTTCAGCCTCACTCCGGAGCGCAGGCAAACGCTGCCGTAATGCTCGCTTGTCTAGAACCCGGCGACAATATCCTTGGCTTCGACCTTTCGCATGGAGGACACCTTACTCACGGCTCATCCGTAAACTTCTCAGGAAAACTCTACAAGCCGCATTTCTACGGTGTAGATAAAGAATCCGGTAGGGTTGACTACGATACACTAGAGAAAAAGGCCAAAGAAATAAAACCTAAAATGATCATCTGTGGAGCCTCAGCGTATAGCCGCGACTGGGATTATGCTCGTATCCGCAAAATTGCCGATGAAATTGGTGCGCTCGTTTTGGCAGATATTTCTCATCCGGCAGGACTCATAGCAACGAAATTACTCAACGATCCACTTGATCATTGCCACATCGTAACCTCAACAACCCATAAAACTTTGAGAGGTCCAAGGGGTGGTGTGATCATGATGCGTCATAATTTTGACAATCCATTCGGAATTAAATGGAAGAACGGTAACCTACGTTCCATGGCTTCACTGCTTGATGCAGCTGTTTTCCCGGGAACTCAGGGTGGACCTTTGGAACACGTAATTGCGGCTAAAGCAGTTGCTTTTGGTGAAGCACTCGACGAAAAATTTGAGGATTATCAGAAGAAAGTGATTAAAAATGCCTCACGAATGGCTCAGGAATTCGTGGAGAGGGGATATAAGATTATTTCGGGGGGCACAGAAAACCACAGCATGCTCATTGATCTGAGGTCTAAAAACATCACCGGAAAAGATGCGGAAGAAGCACTAAATAAGGCGCATATCACAGTCAATAAAAACATGGTTCCTTTTGATACGGAATCTCCATTCGTTACTTCAGGAATTCGGGTAGGAACACCGGCGATTACAACACGCGGTGTAGAGGAAAATGAAATCCCTGCTATCGTAGAACTGATGGACAAAGTTATGACCTCCGGAGGTGATGAAAAAGTCATCGAAAAGGTTAAGAGAGATGTAATGGATCTAATGGGAAGTCGTCCTTTATTCAAATTTTAGGTCGGGAACTGATTGATGAGCGAAGAAAACTGAAAGTCTTCAGGCTTCTTCAAAGACGCTCAGTTCGTCAAGCTGAACGGTTGCTTTGCCTTCGTCATTGTGACCCAGGATTTTTTTGAACCTCTTACCGGGCAATATTTCACTGCTTTTATAAGAAGATCTTGAGTGCACATTTTGCGCATAGGTTTCGTCATACCCCTCAAGAAATAACATCAGTTCGATATCCCGCTTTTTCAGGTCTCTTTCAGAGATGCCATACAAAGGACTCTCTTCATCAATAGGATGCACTATTGTCCAGCTTGTAGTAAGTAACTGAATTGTTTCAATCTCAAGAGGGAGTAAAAAAAACTTTCGTTTCGTTTCCGACCCTTCTTTGGTGGTCTGTGAAAAAGCCAGTTTCGCGGTTAAATTGATCAACTGACTGTCACGCTGATTGGCCACCCTGATCATGAGACCTTTCATATTTCCGTAAGGAGAAATAAGCGCATAATCGCTGAAAAGAAGTTTCGCCTTTGGCTTGGAAAATCTACCATACAATAATCCTGTGGCCAGAGCAAAACCCAGTAATCCGATAAAAGACTCAAAAGTTGAAACAATCCCAATCGTTTTACTGGCAGGACTCATCGCACCGTAACCCACGGTGGTAAGGGTTTGAGCACTAAAGAAAAAAGCATCGATAAAACTATCTGTTCCATCGGTTGACTGAATCCCTCTTATCCCATCCGTACCTATCATAAAATAAACGGTGGCAAACAGAAGATTGATCAATGTATAACCAAGCAGCAGTAGCAAAAAGAAATACGTCCAGTGCATGCTTATGAGCAAATGAAACATGCTGAAACGTTCAAAAAAACTCAACCCTTTTTTGTGGGTATTGAAAGTGCCGTCTTTGTTCAACAAACGTGTACCCTCGTTGCTAACGTTTGAACCAAAACCAGTGTTTAAACTTTCTTTTTTCTTCCTTATCATGGCAGGTAAAGTTAAATGAAAGCAATTAACCTTAGATATACACTGCACAAATAAATTTTAAACCGGTCGAGTTATGTTGACAGGTAGTAAAAACAAAAGAACCACGGACTATCGCTTGTACGGTCAAATTCAGATGACATGAAGGAGTATTGGGGTGATCCCGTAAGATCCAATTAGCTTGTCACCTTTATCACTCATTCAACTACTGATCTAATTAAGCTGATTATAAAATATTTTCTTTTAAAGATACATCTCTACGCTTGAAAGCACAGATTTCAGACTTCGTTTTCATTTTGGTTCTAATTTTAAGGGATTACTTACGTGATCCCATTAGGCTCCGAATTCCGAATAAAAAGTACGCAATTTCGTACCTCAATTGCTATTTTCTTATACATGTATCTCTACGCTTGAAATCACAGATTTCAGACTTCGTTTTCATTTTGGTTCTAATTTTAAGGGATTACTTACGTGATCCCATTAGGCTCCGAATTCCGAATAAAAAGTACGCAATTTCGT
>JAWVYS010000076.1:0-5425 GCA_033722555.1 Brumimicrobium sp. | reverse complement strand
GCCCTTTTAAGGGTGGGAGAGTAAGTCGACGCCACTTTTTTAAAACCCCAGTTACTTATGTAGCTGGGGTTTTCTTGTTTATATCGGAATGGTCAGTAATTTTTAAGCGTCAACAATACCGACGTTTGCGGTATAAGTCGAGGCCACCGCTGACGTAGCATAGCTAGTCAGGATTTGAAACTTTTAATAAAGCCTCATACATTCATTTTATTTTTAATGCCGACATTCATCGTCGGTATGTGGTTGAATTTTTGTTTTATTACCTTAGTACCTCTTAGGCTATACCTCAATTAGAACTTGTAAAGGTCTAAGTGAAGCCTTTTTCAGCCATCGATTACAAACTCTTTTATGCGGGAGCTAAAAGCCAGACTTTCCTGCGGATAATTAATCATTAAGGGGGTAGGTTAGGTTGATTCGAATAGAAAATAACTGACTGTTTCTTTGATGTTAATGATCTATATATATTGACTTAACAATCTTGTCGTACATATCCATTATGACTTTTCTTTTAAGTTTAAGAGTCGGCGTTAATTCTCCTCCTTCTACAGACATTTCTTGCGGCAAAAGTCTGAACTTTTTTATTTGTTCAAATCCTCCAAAAAGGGCATTATAACGATCCACCTCCTTTTGAATACGATTGATAACATCCTCGTTTTCGATTAAAGATTGGTTGGATTCATCTTTAAGTTCAATGTTCTTTCGCTTAGCCCATTCTCTGACATAGGCAAAAGAAGGAACAATCAATGCTGCCGGGTGTTTTTCACCTTCACCGATCACCATGATCTGCTCAATAAATCTTGATTCCTTAAACTTATTCTCCATTGCCTGAGGGATGATATATTTTCCTCCGGAGGTTTTAAATATTTCTTTTTTTCGATCGGTAATCTTAAGATATTTTCCATCGACCATTTCTCCAATGTCACCGGTATGAAACCAGCCATCATCATCTAAAACTTCTTTCGTTTTTTCCGGTTGATTATAATATCCCATCATTACATTAGGCCCTTTTACAAGAATTTCTCCATCTTCAGCTATTTTTACCTCAACATTTTCAATGGGAGTACCAACTGTTCCAAATTTCACTCCATTCTTTAAACAGTTGACTGAAACCACAGGAGAAGTTTCTGTTAACCCATAACCTTCAAGAATAGGGATTTCAGCGGCCATGAAAATTCTGGCTAATCTCGGCTGAAGAGCTGCTGCACCGGAAGCAATAGCCTTAACATTTCCTCCTAAAGCCTCTTGCCACTTAGAAAATATTAATTTCCGTGCGATCTTTAATTTTATTTTGTACCAGGTTGACTTACCTTCTAGTTCGTATTCATTTCCAACCGAAACGGCCCAGTAAAACAGGGATTTCTTAACTCCACTCAATTCGTCACCTTTTGCCATTATTTTTTCATAGACCTTTTCTATAAGCCTCGGCACTGCCGTGAAAATTTCGGGCTTTACCTCACGAATATTGTCTCCAATGGTATCCATGCTTTCGGCGAAGTGGATCGAGCATCCAATTTTCATGTAGAGGTAATGAAGCATTCTCTCATAAACATGGCATACGGGCAAAAAGCTTAAAGAACTACTATTCGAATCCCCAGGTATTCTGGGTTCACAAGCCAGTACATTTGAAAGAATATTGTTGTGCGAAAGCATTACTCCTTTCGGATTACCCGTTGTACCCGAAGTATAGATCATAGTTGCTAGGTCACTATTTTTTATTGGCTCTTTTCGTTTCTCAACTTCTTCCTGAGAAACCTTTTCAGCTGCCTGAATAATACCTGTCCAGTGGGGAATCTCATTTACGTCGTCAAAGCAATAAAGCATTTCCAACGTAGGTAGTTCTGGTTTGATACTTTCAATTTTTCCGTATAATTCCTCATCTCCTGTAACACAAAGTTTGATTTTCGCATCGGTGAAAATATACAGGTAGTCTTTTGTTGAGATGTTGGGGTAAATAGGTACACCGATAGCTCCGACCTGTTGAATACCAATGTCCATGATGTTCCACTCTACTCTGTTGCTTGATATAAGTCCTACTTTATCACCTGGCTGAATACCTAAGGCGATTAAACCACGCGAAACGAGATTTGCCTTTTCAAGGAAATCTTTTGTACTAACTGATTGCCATTTTCCATTTATTTTCGTGGAAAACATGGTTTCCTGTGGAAATTTCTCAAGTTGATAATAAGGAATATCAAAAAGTCGTTGAAGTGTTTTCATAGTCGTGAATTTATACACCTTAAACATACACAAAATTTTTCTTTGATGAACGAAATGAGAAGAACTGTTTTTAAATAGGGTGAAATTAATGCCTTTAAAGTCAGGTAAATCAGACTTTTTACCTTAATTTTATAAAAAGAACGACTAAGGGTGTAACTTATGCATCCGTTAAATTGTTTAACTGTTAAACGAAAGCTTGAATAGAAAAGAGTACAATATCGTGGTTGAAAAGCATGCATCCAATTTATTT
This sequence comes from Brumimicrobium sp., assembly GCA_033722555.1. Taxonomy (GTDB): domain Bacteria; phylum Bacteroidota; class Bacteroidia; order Flavobacteriales_D; family Crocinitomicaceae; genus Brumimicrobium. The sequence goes on along the minus strand of JAWVYS010000076.1, from coordinate 2,958 downwards.
GGATACGTGTTTAAATATCTCCGGAACTCCGAAGATAGTCACGATATCGTTCAAGATGTCTTTGAAAAGCTTTGGAAGAATCGTAAAAAGGTGGAAACAGAAAAGGCTAAAGCCTGGATGTTTCGTACCGGTCACAATGCGCTTATTAATTTTTCGCGAAAAAAACAGCGCACTACCTACAATTCGGATTTAATTCCGGAACGCGGGAAAACAGATCGATCTTATGAAAATAAGGAGATTGTTGAAATGGTTCTTTCAATGCTTCCTCCGATACAAAAAAGTATCGTCATTCTTAGAGATCTTGAGGGCTACACCTATGACGAAATTTCTGATATTCTCGAAATATCAGATAGTCAGGTTAAAGTCTATCTATTCAGAGCACGGAAAAAAATGAAAAAACAGTTAAAGGATTTAACACTAGTTCGATGAGTAACCCCTCTTTTGAAAATATTGACAGATGGTTTTTTGAGTATTCAGAAGGCAATCTTTCAGGCGCTCAAGTTGAGCAGCTTAAAAATTTCGTTGACAAATATCCTGAGCTGAAAAGCGAAATGGAGATATGGCAGGAAGCACGATTGTCTAAAGAGGATATTCCTGTATTCTCTGCCGATTCTTATTTGAAACCTGTTCCCTTCTATGCCCAGAATTATATTATTGTTCCAACTATACTTTTACTAATAATAGGTTCTTTCTGGATTTTTAGTGATCTGGCTACGCAAGCGAAATATGAGAAATCTTACTCCGATATTGCCTTAATTTCTTTAGAGGAAGATGATTTTGAACTTAATCTTTCAAAGAGTATTTCCGCAGTCAATTCGGTAATGTCAGAAAATAAACCTACTCAAATACGAAATGAAGTATCAAAGAAAGGAAGGGAAGAAAATTTTCAAAATTCCTATCGTGATGATGTTGTTACGAATTACGGTGTAGGTAGCGAATCACTTCTTTCAGAAAAGAATGAGAAAATTTCAACGGACATACGTGAGGCAAATAATCTTGCTTTGAAAGACAATGATTTCGGTTCCTCGGACAATGCTGTAATTGCAGAAGGACTTTCAAGTGTTGTAAATTATCTTAACGATAATATTATCCTTGCCGAAAGTGATATGGCCGAAACGGATCTGAATAATGAAGTGATTGACGAATCTGCCTCACTTAATCAGTCGTCCTTTAAAAGAAAATTGGAGAAAGTTTTCAGGAAAATTAAGCGTATGGCAGATCAGCCTATAGCTCTGAAAAATACGAAAGACCAATATTTCCACGTTCCAATGATGACTGGATTTAACGCTAACTTTGGTATGGCGGGCAGCGTTCCGGGAAACAGGGTTCAGGCTACTTCGCGCTTGCAATGGATGAACGAATCAAATGAGCAGATGCTTAATACCTTGTCATGGGATAATTACGTTTATGCACTTAGAGGAGGTGTTGGAGTTGACGTTTCCTATAACAATTATGCAGATAATGCCATAGAAAATTTCACTGCCGGGCTTACTTATTCTCCTAAATTTTCGGTCAATAAAAATGTTTCTCTGGAACCTTCCCTTCGATTTAAAATGGGAGTTGTAAATCTCGATAAAAATGCCGACATCCTGGGCTCGTCCATTGAAATGAATCGGAGTAATGTTAAACCATTATTCGTAGGGTCGGATACTCCAACAGGATCACAATTATGGTATAGAGATATTGGAGCCGGTTTTCTAGTGAACACTAAATGGTTTTATGTAGGTATTAATTTGGATAACATAGGTCGACATTATGATAATTTCTATTCTTCCGACAATAATAACAGTTTGAGAGCTGACATGCACCTTACAAATGTTATCGGAACAGAATATCAGTCACTCATGAAGGATATCGGTGTTTCAACGTATCTTCTTCACCAGAAATTTGGCGATTTGAATGAGTTATGGGTTGGGTCCAACTTTCAGTGGAAATGGTTCCAGGCCGGCGCTGCTGTTAACACAGATTATGGTTACGCTGCCTCTGCAGGTATCAAGCTGGATAAATTCTCCATGCACTATAATTTCGATAATACTTTCAGCAGACTGAATGATGAGAAATTCATTTCTCATCAATTAACGCTGAAGTTTTTATTCAAACCAAGTCGTTATGCAGTTAAATATTTAAATATGTAAGGAAAAGAGATCGTATTATGAAAAAGTTGTTGTTTATATTTTCGTTAATCTTCATGATGGATTCCCATGCTCAGGACCCTCAATTTTCGCAGTTCTACGCGAACCCGATTTATTTGAATCCGGCGTTTGCAGGGAGTCATGGTTGTCCCCGTTTTGCGTTGAACTATAGAAATCAGTGGCCGGCATTATCGGGTACTTTTGTAACCTATTCTGCTTCCTATGATCAGTATTTTAAAAACATTAGCGGTGGCTTTGGAGTGATTGCTACCCATGATCAGCAGGGTAAAGGAACTATTAATCATTCGACATTAAGTTTGATTTACAATTACCATTTAAAGGTAAATCGGAAATTTACTATGATGTTTGCCGGTAAGGCTACCTGGAACCAGAAGTTTCTGGATTGGGATAAACTGACTTTCGGGGATATGATAGACCCGCGGAGAGGTTTTATTTATGCTACGGGTGACGTTCCTCGCGGTGGATCAAGAGGTTTCTTTGATGCTTCGGCGGGAATGGTTGGTTATACCAAGAATTTCTTTTTCGGAGTGGCAGGGCATCACTTGAATATGCCCAATGAATCAATGATCATCGGAGACAGCCCTATGCCAATTCGTCTGAATGCGCATATGGGAGCCAAGATACCTTTGGGACAGAAATCCCAGTACTCCAACGAGACATCGATCATGCCCAATGTGATCTATCAATATCAGCAAGGCTTTATGGAGCTTATGCTCGGAACTTACATCCAGTACGGCGCCTTTACAGTCGGAGCATGGTTCAGAAGCCGTGATGCATTTATATTATCAATAGGAGTAAATACCGG
>JAWVYS010000075.1:0-5441 GCA_033722555.1 Brumimicrobium sp. | reverse complement strand
TGGTAAGTATCCAGATTCAGAACTTTAAGGTGACCGTGCTCGGAGATGTACAAAGCCCAGGAACCTTCACCATCCCAAACGAAAGAATAACCATTATTGAGGCCATTGGTATTGCGGGAGACCTCAAAATGACAGGAAACAGAAAGAACCTGCTGGTTCTTCGTGACAGAAACGGTGTAAAAACAGAATACAGAATCGATCTCACCTCAAAGAATGTGCTGAATTCACCGGTATATTACCTCGAACAAAACGACGTGATCTATGTGGAACCCAATGCAGCGGCAAGAAGTACAGGGACATTTTGGCGAACATCGGGAGGAATTATCATATCTTTGACCTCGCTGGTCATCACCACTGTAGTGTTAATTACTAAATGATGAATAATAACAAGGCCAATAATACAAAAGCCGGACCCGAGCGAATTAATTTTCGTGAAGTCATCAGATATTACCTGCGTTACTGGCCATGGATTTTCGTTTCTGCAGCTCTGTTTGTCACTGCCACCTATTTATACCTGAGTGCTCAGCCCAAAATATATAAGAGCGAAGCAAATGTGCTCGTCAAAGACTCCAAAAAAGGCGACCTCGCCAGTGAACTCGATATTTTTTCGGATTTGGGTCTCTCCGGAAATCAGTCCAACCTACACAATGAAATAGAAATATTAAGTTCCCGACCACTCATTCAAAGTGTAGTTCAGTCATTGAATCTAAACGTCGATATTTATCAACAAAGAGGACTGCTTAAACCTGACAGACACTTTTATAACGGAAAACAGCCCGTTAAAATTGACCTTTCCCGAGCGGATTCCTCCATGTATGAAAAAGGAGTTCTCCTGAAACTTAATTTACTTGGGAACGAGAAATTCGCGCTGTATAACGTGTCGGAGGAGAAAGAAAATGAAATCGGCAAATTTTCCCTTGGTGATCCCATTCAGACGCCAATTGGTGAAATCAGCGTGAAAAAAAACGCCAAAAATCCCGGGGGTCATTTAACCGGAGAATACTTCGTTGCAGTAAATAGCATTAAAAGTGCCACCTCCAATTACAAAAGCAGTTTATCGGTTTCACCCGTTAATAAGGAAGCTACCGTTCTAAAACTTTCGATTACAGGGGAAACCCCACAGAGAAATGAGGAATTTCTTAACGCACTCATCGAAGAACATGAAAACCAGGCGATCATTGATAAGAACAAAATCACGAAACATACCAGTGAGTTCATTGCCGAACGAATGGAGGTCATTGAATCTGAACTTTCGAGCGTGGAATCCCGCGGAGAGGATTTCAAAACTAAGAATGACCTGGTAAACGTGGAACTCGACGCAGAAAGATACATGGAAAAGGAAGGGAGCATTGAAACACTGATTACCCAAACCGTCATCGAAAGCAACCTGGTCGATTTCATGAACGACTACCTCTCAGAACACGATCAATTGAACTTCCTCCTCCCGGCCAACCTGGGTTTCACAGATGAAAGCATCAACACGATGACCGCCGAATTCAACCGTCTTGTGCTCCAGAGAAATAAAATCGTGGAAAGCGCCAGTGCAGAAAATCCCTACGCCGTGAAACTCGAAAACCAGATCAGAGATGTTCGGGAAAGCTTGAAAAACAGCTTGAAAAACTTAAAGAAAAGCCTCAATATCAGGCTGGAGGAACTACGACAGAAAGAGAGACAATACCAACAGAAATTGGATAACATACCTGAATATGAAAGACGTTATCGCGAGATTGCCAGACAACAACAGATCAAGGAAACCCTCTACCTCTATTTACTGCAGAAAAGAGAGGAAAACGAGATTGCCATGGCCTCTACGGTGGGTAATGTGAAAGTTGTGGAGAATGCATTTACTTCCAACACACCTATTGCACCGCAGAGACGAAGTGCGTTGCTCGGAGCCTTATTTCTAGGGATACTTTTACCCGTAGGTATTCTCTACGCCAGAGATAAACTGGACAATAAAATCCATTCAAGAGAAGACCTCGACGATACAAAAATTCCCGTACTCGCAGAGATCCCTAAAACAAAAGACAAAAGATATTTGGTTGTTAACAAAGGAGAACGTTCCCTCATCGCTGAGGCCTTTGGTATGCTTCGAAACAACATGAGTTTCTTATTACCGAAAAACACGCTCGGTGGTAACGTGATCTTCATTTCCTCCGCCATTGCCGGAGAAGGAAAAACTTTCATCGCCATCAACTTCGCAAATTCACTGGCGCTCATCGATAAAAAAATTGTGCTGGTAGGTATGGACCTCCGTGCTCCTAAGATCACACGTTACCTGGATATCGAGGATGGTAAGGGTGTCTCCAATTACCTGGCAAACGAAGACCTGACACTGGATGACATTACGGTACGATCCAAAGAACAGGAAAACCTGGACTATATCATTTCGGGAGATGTTCCTCCAAATCCAAGTGAATTACTCATGCGCCCGCGCATCGATGAATTCTTTGAGGAATTGCGTAAGAAATACGACTACATCATTGTTGACAACGCACCTACTACCCTGGTTGTTGACGCCATGGCGATCGTACGGCATTCCGACCTCTTTCTGTACGTTGTTCGGGCCAATTACCTCGACAAAAAACTCCTCGACGATATCCGTACAATGAAGGAAGAAGAAAAAGTTAAAAACCTTGGATTCATCCTCAACGACATAGACCTCAAGCACGGCCCTTACCGCGGTTATGGATACGGCTATGGATATGGATACGGTTCAAACTACATCTACGGCCAGGAGAAAAAATCCCGCTTCCGAAACCCCTTTAGAAAGTAAATGAGATAGGTTCAAAGAATTTGAGCCGTAATTGAACTAGTCCTGACAGCGAAGCTCGTCAGTGATTTATCCTGACCGAAACAACGTGAAGCGTCAGGGCTCGTCAGTGGTTTATCCCGACAGCGAAGCTCGTCAGCGGTTCATCCTGACAGCGAAGTTCCTGAGCCTGTCTCGATAGCGATAGCTCATCGATGGCCTGTCTCGATAGCTATAGCTCATCGACGGATTGTTCAGTTCTACTGAACCTAATCGAATTAGTCCTGACAGCGAAGCTCGTCAGTGATTTATCCTGACCTCGAAGAGCGTCAGTGAGGAATCCCGACCGAAACAACGTGAAGCGTCAGGGCTCGTCAGTGATTTATCCTGACCGACACGCAGTGGAGCGTCGGGAAGCCAACTTCCTGAGACAGTCACGATTTATCGTGATATTGTCGAACCTGTCCTGACCTCGAAGAGCGTCAGTGAGGAATCCCGACCGAAACAAAGTGGAGCGTCGGGAAGCCAACCACCAATAGCCAATAGCCAATAGCTAACGGCCAACCTCCAAATACCAAATACCAAATTCCATCCCTTTTTTTCTTAAATTTACCCCTGCATTTGCAGGAATAATGTAACTTGCAAGGGCGAAGCCATGCTTTATTCGTAATACTTTTTTAGGCAGTATATAACGATACTAAGCTTAATTGAATAGACTGTAATACGGGTAAAATTTTGGTTAATAATCAGATAATGAATCCTATATGGAACAACTTAACTTTCAAAGTAAACTGAACAGAAAAAAACACTTTATACGAAATAGCTTAAAATACGCAGGGCAAAAAAGGATCGAACTCAGTTTCCAAAATTATAATATGAAGAATTATTTAAAATTATTTTCCTTACTAGTAGTGTTTTCCACTTTTTTGGTGGGTTGTGCAAACCGAAAGAATATGATCTATTTTCAGGATCTACCGCAAAATGTAGTAATCTCGGATTCTGTAAATTTCGAATTAAAATATAAAGTAGGAGATTTCCTCGCAATTCAGGTTTCCGGTGCGGAACCCGAACTTCTTGTTTATTTTAATCAGGAAAGACTCTTTGGAGAGAATTTTACCGGAAATTATGCTTTCGACAACCCTCAGACGAGCGGTTTTACTGTCATGGAAGATAGTACCATAAACTTCCCCCTCATAGGCAAAATAAAAGCTGCCGGAAAAACACGTATCCAACTCACCAATGACCTCACTGTGCTTCTAAAAAAATATATTGATGACCCTGTAGTAAACATCAGACTGAGGAATTTCAAGATAACCGTCCTGGGGGATGTCGCTGCCCCCGGAACATTTACGGTAACCAATGAACGAATTTCACTAATTGAAGCCATTGGAGTGGCCCGCGACCTAAATATTACAGCAAAGCGAAAAAATGTGCTCGTTATCAGAGAAGAAAATGGCCGACAGATTACTTATCGCATTGATTTGACGAAAGATGATTTATTCAATAGCCCGGTTTACTACTTGCAACAAAATGACGTGGTTTACGTTGAACCAAATCAAGCGAAACTGAATACTTCAAAATACAGCCCGGTCTACGGTGTTTTAATATCTGTTACCTCACTTATTATAACCACCGTAGTTTTAATCACAAATAAATGATGGAAGACCAAAATTCAATAAATGAATCTGAGAATAATGGCCTGGACATAAAAGCCATTGTAAACCCTTATCTCGTGCGCTGGAAATTAATCGCCACGATTGTTTTCTTTTTTGTCTTGGCTGGATTCTTATACGCACGATATAAAATTCCGGTTTTTGAGGCAACAGCGAAGATTTTGGTAAATACGGATAACAAGGGTTCTAGCAGAATAAGCGAGCTTGCTGCATTCGATGATCTCGGTATATTCGACCAGGGAGGAGGAACTGTTCTCGATCAGATGGAAATTCTTAGAAGCAGAAGGCTGATAAGTGAAGTGGTCAAGGAGAAAAAGTTAAATACTGTTTACCGATCAATCGGTGGCAAAACCGGCCTGACCAAAAGAGTGGTCTACGGTGACCTTTTACCTTTTAGACTTTTGATCGAGAATGAAAATGATATGCTTCAGATAAATATGGAAGTGGTGGATACGAACCTATTTCGAATCAACAGTATCAACTCGCTGGATTTAAGTCTTAATTTAAAAACGGATGAACTGACCTATTTCGATAGTATCGGTTTCAAAATCGTGGAAGTGGCACCTGATATTCCTGTAGGATCATCTTTTGAAATTACGCACCTTCCAATCGACATGGCCACAGATATGTTTCTTGAGAAACTGAATACGGAAAGCATCGATAAGAAAGCCAATACAATCGTCTTAAAAATCAGGGACGAATCTCCTCAACGAGCAACTATTTTTCTAAACGAATTGCTCCGCCAGTATAATATGGATGCGGTAGCGGATAAAAATAAGGTAGCCGCTAATACGGTTGACTTCATAAATGAACGGATGCGTTTAATTACTATAGAACTGGGAGACGTAGAACAAACGGTGGAAAAGTTTAAGACCCAAAGAGGCTTGGTGGATATCCCTTCCGAATCTAAAATATTTCTGGAAGACGAATCTTACATTTCAAAAGAAATTGTTGAGGTTGCAACACAGGTGGAACTCGCACAGTTCGTTTTAGATTACCTAAATCAGGACACCTCA
>JAWVYS010000074.1:0-6708 GCA_033722555.1 Brumimicrobium sp. | reverse complement strand
GTTTATGGTGATAAATTTAAACCTTATAAAGAAACCGGCGCACAAGAATGGTTGCATCTGGCAGAGGGTATTTTTACCGTTGGGACAAATGGCCATGATTTTCATTACGATAACGAAGCCCCGAAACATAAAAAATATATTGAAGCTTGTGCCATCAGTAATCGTTTAGTGACGAATCGCGAATATCTGGAGTTCATTAACGACGGGGCATATAAGAATTTCAATCTGTGGCACTCTGAAGGATGGGAATATATCAATTCAGAGAAAATCTCTGCTCCCTTATACTGGCAGGATGTTGATGGGGAATGGAGACACTACACATTGAACGGGCTTGAAAAACTAGATCCTGATGTTCCGGTTCAACATATTTCCTTTTATGAAGCGTTTGCCTATGCTGAATGGAAAGGTCTTAGACTCCCGACAGAGTTTGAATGGGAAGCACTCGCTGATAAAATCAGCTGGGGACAACTTTGGGAATGGACCTATTCGCATTATGAACCATATCCCAATTTTCAAAAAGCACCGGGAGCACTCGGTGAATATAATGGTAAATTTATGCTTAATCAGAATGTTTTGAGAGGAGCGTCTGTCGCTACTTCAGAGGGGCATAGCAGAAAAACCTATAGAAATTTTTTCCACGCCGATTCAAGGTGGATATTTTCCGGAATCCGATTAGCCAAATCATTATAATCAACAATGAAAGATACATTTAGGGAGGAAATACTGAAAGGTCTTCGATCAGAACAAAAGACCTTACCATCGAAATATTTCTATGATCAAAACGGGGATAAGTTGTTTCAGGAGATTATGGAATTGGAGGAATATTATCTTCCCAGATGTGAAAAGGAGATAATCGAACAAAAATCAGGTGAACTTACTGATATAATCGGAGACTCAACGGACGCCGTGGATATAATAGAACTGGGTGCCGGAGATGGAACAAAAACCAAAGATTTACTCGCTGTATTTCTGTCTACCGAGCTTGATTGCACCTACATTCCCATGGATATTTCGGGACACATTCTCGGAATCAATAAGGATATTGTTTCAGCCAATTGTCCTGATCTGAAAATAATTCCAATCGCAGGAGACTATTTTCATACCATGACTAAAATCAAGGAGAGAAATAATGTCAAGTTGGTTCTCTTTCTGGGAAGTAACATCGGTAATTACAAATTTGACAATGCGGTAGTGTTTTTAGAAAAGGTGAAAAGCAATCTGGACAAGGATGATTATTTACTCGTTGCTTTTGACCTAAAAAAACACCCCCGTAAGATTCTTGCTGCTTACGATGACAGTCAGGGAGTTACAAAAAAATTCAACTTGAACCTGCTTCAACGCATAAACACGGAGCTTACTGCCGATTTTGATCTCGAAAGTTTCGACCATTATGCGTCTTATGACCCCATAACGGGAAGAACTAACAGTTTTCTGATCAGTTTGAAAGAACAGAGTGTGAACATAGGTAAAGAACTGGTTAAGTTCGATAGAAATGAATCTATTCATACAGAAGTATCCAGAAAATACAGTCTTAAGGACATCGAGCAGTTGGCGAAATCTTCCGGTTTTAAAACTTTAAAGCATTTAATGGACAACAATAAGGAATATACCCTTTCCCTCTTTCAGCCCTATTAAATTCATTTTTTTGAGAGACTCGTTCTGAAAACAGTTTTTTCAAAAGCTTTCAAAATTTCTATATGTTATTTACCTTTAGTTTTAGATCGGCTATCATCAAGTAAAAGTGTTATTTTCACGTATAAAATCCTCTGGCAATGAATAAGAATCTGGATGATTATCTAAAACTTCATTATGTCCATCGAAGTAATTGGTTGCGCGCTGCTGTTTTAGGAGCTAATGATGGCATATTATCTATGGCCAGTTTGACGGCAGGTGTTGCTGCTGCAAGTGTATCACGCGAAACAGTGGTCCTGGCATCGCTGGCCGGTTTGGTAGCAGGTGCACTTTCTATGGCAGCCGGTGAGTATGTTTCGGTGAGTTCCCAAACAGATGTTGAGAAGGCGGATATTATAAGAGAGAAGAAGGAACTGAAAGAAAGCCCCGAGGAAGAGCTTGAATTACTAACTCAAATATATATCAGTCGTGGTTTAAAGAGGGAGACTGCACAACAGGTGGCGATTGAAATGACGGAACATGACCCTTTGGAAGCCCACGTGAGAGATGAGCTGGGAATTATTGACAGAAATTCAGCAAATCCTATTCAGGCAGCTTTTGCTTCTTTTTCCGCTTTCGCGGTGGGGGGATTACTTCCTTTGATTGTAGCTCTGGTTGCTCCACTAAATAATATGGAATTCGTTGTTTACGGATCGTCGATTGTATTTCTTATTCTGCTCGGTTATGTTTCTGCAAAGGCAGGGGGATCTCCGCCTTTTAAGGCCATTATCAGGCTTGTTTTCTGGGGTACAGTAGCTATGGGGATAACCATATACGTGGGTCATTTATTTGGCGTGAACGGGCTGTAATGATTGATATTACCGACGTGGTAAGAACAGTTCGGCCATCATGCATCGTGCGCTTCCTCCTCCATGAGTCTCTATTGTATCTAGAGGAATATCGATTAATGAGGCATGTTCCTCAATTAAACTCAACTGATTCCTTGAGAGGCTCCGTCGTGCTCGGGTACTCATTATGAGCAAATGTTTTTCATCTCTGTTTTTCAGTTGCAGCATGTTTCCTGCAAACTCGGATACCTGTTTTTCGGATATGAAAATTATTTCCTTCCCGTCTCTTTTGAGTGAGTTGATTACAATCTCCCTTTCTTTTTTGTTGTCGATACTTTCCTGACAAATCACTGCGAAAGTTTCACCGATAGTTAAAATCACATTGGTGTGATAAACCGGTTTGCGTTCGGCTCCGACACTTTGCGCTGCCCGAAAAGCCACGGGAATATATCCGAAATCTTCACAGAAGGAAAGTAAAGCCGTTTCAGATGAGCGCGGGGATAGGGCACAGTATGCTTTTCTATTTTCTCGATCAAGTACCATGCTTCCGGTACCTTCCAGGAAAATATCAGATGACTCGTAATGAGAATAATCTTTGCAGCCGCTAATATTATACCCTGAACGGTTTAGCTCCTCAATTATATCGTTTCTTCGCTCTCTCCTTCTGTTTGCTGACTGCATGGGATATAAAGCTATTCTTCCATCCACATGGAATGTGATCCAGTTATTCGGAAACAAAGCGTCCGGGGTATCATTTTCTCTGATGTCGTCAAAAACAATTACCTCTACTCCCACTGCGATTAATTGCTTTACGAAGTTGTCGAATTCATTTCGGGCCTTATAACCGATTTGACTTTCTGGTAAAGATTTCTTTTGAAAATGATTGGTGATCATCGTTTCTTCGTTTGACCGGAAAGAGGCCGGACGTATCATTAAAACGGTGTTAGTGATCTGTTGCATGGGCGCAAAAATAAGTATTTAACAGATTGAAAAACAAAATTTTCCGTTAAAGATATATTGGTTTGAAAATGCAGTTTACCATTGTTTCAGGATCAGTAAGAATACGTAAGTTTTGGAGTATTTTGTGCTTCGCAGGTCAGGCCCATACTTTCGTGCCTTCAGAGCAGTTCTGACAAATATCAATTGATTTTCTATCCGAAAAAACACTGTTTCTGAAGTTTTTATAAGCAGGGTTTCCCCAAATTTTCTTGAATGAAATATGGTTTATATCACCCAGTACATGTTTCGCATCCTTGTCAAAACAACAGGGAACCACTTTCCCATCCCAGGTCAAAACTGTAGACGACCACATCCTCCAACAGTGATCTTTCAGGTGATATTTAGGAACAAATTTACCCTGCTTATTCTTTCTGTATCGGGCGTATTTTTCATTAACGGGCATCAACGGGTTACCGTTTTCATAATCATAAAGTTGAGCAGTCTTCAGCCGAACCTCATCTATTCCCATTTCTTTTCCCAGCTTGAAGACATTTTCGACTTCGTGCTCGTTTGGTTTGACTACCAAAAACTGAAAGATCAAGTGAGGTGTACTGCTTTTTAAGGCTTTTTTGGCCTCCACCATAAATTTCGTGCCCTCAATCACCTTTTCGAGTTTGCCCTGTTTACGGTATTGCTCGTAAGTTTCCTGAGTGAGTCCGTCAATTGAAATGATCATTCTGTCCAGGCCTGATTCAACGATTTCGTATGACTTTTCTTTTGTAATGAAATGGGCGTTGGTGGAGGTTGCGGTATAAATATTTCTTTTTTTGGCAGTTTTAATGAGATCAAGAAAGTCTGGGTGAAGAAAAGGTTCCCCTTGAAAATAATAGTTAATATAAAAGAGCTGATTGCCTAACTGACTGAGCATTTTTGAATGAAGTTCCGCGTTAAGTTTCCCTGTGGGACGAGAGAACTGTTTTAAGCCGCTCGGACATTCAGGACAACCTAAATTACATGCAGTGGTAGGTTCAATGCTCGCTGCAAATGGAAGCCCTGCTGAACGAATGGATTTAAAGTGTTTCGCCAAAAAGTAAGAATATCTTAGTTTGACCAGATTCCAGGCTCTATTTAGCGTTATCTTAGAAAGGATATTTAAGCTGTCTTTCCCACTCATTGCCGTAAAGGTAAAAAGAAATGGGAGAACAAAAAGAGTTGTTAGAAAACAGTTGGTCAGCGCTTAGAATGAATAGGGCTTAATTGACTTTCCGTAACGTGAGTATATCTTCTTCATTGAAGTCGGAAGGCCTGTCCTCACTGTCGAAATTAATGCATAACAGAATACTTTGGTCATCATTGAATTTAAATATTCCAGGTAATTTGCTTATTTCAATGTTCTGATTTTTGAGATAAATAATGAAATCAATGTGATGATGAGACTCGTTATACTTTATTTTGTACTTCATGGAAACTTCATGTCCTTCGAGCATAAAGGATTTTCCACCAACCGTGTCTCCCTCGATGACAAAGAAGGCGTAACCCAGTGAATCCAAACTGATATATCCTACCTGTCCCTGATTACTGCCTTTCCATAAGCCCAAGTGAGCATTCTGAGAATGAACATGCGAGAACAGAAGCGTTGAACAAACAACAAGAAATAGCAGTAATAGTCTTTTTTTCATTGGTTTAGCCTATTTAAATCCCTTCTCGGGGTGTTTTTTCAAAGGCAAACTTACTTAAAAAACCGAAGGAATTTAAATTAAGTTATTCACAACTAGCCTATAAGGATTTGCTTCTGGAACCATAAAAATTGTTGATAACCTCGAACAAAAAAGTAAAACCTGTATCTTCAATGTTGCCGAAATAGATCATCAATTTCTTTCTCTATAGATTATAGGTGATTGATATTTTATATACCAGATTATCCACCGGATTTTCGAAAGAATACGGTCCGTATCTGTAAAAAACTCCTCCGCCAAATCCGCTGAATCCGGATTTAAAAATATTGTCGATTATTAAGCCAGATTCGAAGTAACCTTTTTCCGGAACCTTGAAATTATAATTGAGATGAGCATTTCTGTCTGACATCATACCTATACCTGCTGCACTGTGAACGGAAAATAAGGGTTCAGTCCAGGTGGTTTTGTTTTTGAGAGGAAGGAAGGTGAACCTGAGAAAGAAAGAACTTTGAGCATCACTATAAAACTCGGCCGGCTGCATGGTTTCAAACGTGTTGGGTACTATGAGATTCCAGTTCTTACCTGTACCGTACATGATGTGCCTCAAGGAAAGCGGAATGCTTCCTAAACTTAATCCGTTTCGACTATATAGCGTTAATTTTCCGAATCCACGTATAGTAAAATTCTGTTCTATGTCCAGTTTGAACCGGTAATAGTCATACGAAGCTTCGAATAGATTATCGAGCCCTTTGACCGCTATTAGATTAATTTTTGGAAATTTACTTCCCAGAGAAACTCTTCGGTCGCCCAACATCATAATTTGTTCCCGTATATTCCAGGTGATTATTACTCCTGTTTCTGCGAGATCAAAATCGGTAGATGTAGCTGGCCCGTTAAAAAAGGGCACATAAGCATAATCATCCGTAAGGTTAATTCTTCTGTAATTTCCGATGAATCGCAACCTGAAATTGGGAGTCACTAATCCGCTTAGAGAAACACCTGCATTTCTTTCACGATCCAGTCTGTTGATGAAGAAATTGCGATACAGAGAACGTCCGATAAGGTCGAATTCATCTTTCTGGTAATTGACACCACCTCTTTCGAAAAGATCATCTTTATAAGTTAAATCCAGTTTGATTTGCTTTTTCTGATCGAATGTGAGTCCCAAATTTCCTCCCCATTTCCATTCCTTATCACGAAAACCATACGCAAAATATCCTCCTAAAGTAACTACGCGGCTAAAACGGCTGTTGGTTTCAGCGCCTAATCCTAATCTGAAACCTTCCTGCTGGTTGAAATTGGTCAGACGTTCAATCGGTAAGCTTATGAAGCCTATAGGTATTTTGCCCGTTGAAAGGATTGTGAAAACCTCCAACCATTTATCGAAGTTTGCTTCTTTAGCAAGACTGTCTAATACAATGTAGGTCTGGCGCTCTTTCTCTGTTGTTTTTACACCTCTAACTTTTTCAAGCGTGAGGGTATCTCCAGCAGCATCAGGATTTATTTCAAGCTTGACGGGATTGAATCCTTTTTTTGATTCTATATCGAACTCAACTGATTTGATGTAAAGATTACTCCGTGCTATCAGGTTATGATATTTGCCAATCTGCATATTTGCGAAGTCCATCTCGGTG
>JAWVYS010000073.1:0-6908 GCA_033722555.1 Brumimicrobium sp. | reverse complement strand
GGAGGGGGGCCTGTTTCCGGAACAAAACTTCCAAAGGGTAATTGAAAAAAGGAATGAATGGTAACCCCCCCTGCGTTTAGTGCGGCGATGCCCGTAGGCGCTAATACTACTGTGTTTTTGTGGGTGGATTCAATTATTTTTTTTAATAATGTGGTTTTTCCGGTTCCGGCTTTTCCGGTGAGAAAAACCGACTTATTTGTTTGGTTTATAAAGCGCTCTGCAAATTCGGCGGGTGATAGGATGTCGGTTGTAGTTATGCTCATAATATGCAATAAAAAATTAGAATCATTACTGAAGTTAATAAAAAAAACGAATTCCCGAGTGTCTTTTTTGAGAAATATATGCATCAAATCCAAACTGTATAATAAAGTTTGTTTCGTTGTCGTAACTTTGTTTTATGGCCGGAATTTATATACACATTCCCTTTTGTAAACAAGCGTGCTCTTATTGCGACTTTCATTTCAGTACTACATTTTCAAAATACCGTAGCGAGTTATTATCCGTCATGCGAGAGGAGATGAAGGTGAGGGCTGGTTATCTGAAGGGAAAAACTGTTGATACCATTTATTTTGGCGGTGGAACGCCGTCTCTCTTGAGCGATAAGGAGATATCGGATTTTTTGAATGAAGCTCGATCAGACTTTTCTGTTTCCGAAAACCCTGAAATCACCCTTGAAGCTAATCCTGATGATATTTCCGATGAAACTTTGGAGGGATGGAAGAGAGCTGGAATTAACAGACTGAGTATAGGAGTGCAATCCTTTTTGCAGGAAGATCTGGACTGGATGAACAGAGCCCATACTGCGGAAGAATCCTTAAGTTCTATTTACAAAGCCGGAGCGAAAGGTTTTCTTTTGACCGTCGATTTGATTTACGGGTTGCCGAACCGTACCCTGAATGACTGGAAAAAGAATTTAAATGCGTTAATTGAATTAAATCCTGATCATATATCCGCTTATTGTTTGACCGTAGAAGAGGGCACTGCGCTTAATTCATGGGTCGAAAAGGGAAAGATAAACATTCCAGAGGATGCCGATCAGGCCGAACAATTTCGATTGCTGAGAAGATTACTTGGAGAATCCGGATACGAACAATATGAAATTTCGAATTTTTCCAAACCGGGTCTTTATTCCAGACACAACACGAATTACTGGAAGGGGATTGATTATCTGGGAATTGGACCGTCAGCACACTCCTATAATGGTGAGAGCCGAAGATGGAATGTCTCATCAAACAGGGAATATATTAGGTTGTTCAGGGAGGGAAGCGTGTACTTCGAAGAGGAGATACTAAGTGCAAAGGATAAATTCAATGAGGTACTTATGACAGGTTTACGTACCAAATGGGGTGTTCATCTGAATGATCTTTGCAGTTTATCAGCACTTACTGACGAATTCAAGTCAGTCCTTAAAAACTTTGAAAATCAAGGTTTGCTTACAAATAAGGGGGAACATGTTTTGCTGACCGAGGAAGGCAAGCTGCGAGCGGATTATATTGCTTCAGAACTTTTTCTTATCTGAGTTTATTTTAGTAGGGAGAAATGCCCGTGATGTTCCTCGAAAATGGACAGGTGATTTCTAAATTTCATTCGCCAAACATAAACCCCATCCGGAGCTTTGTTGCCGTGAATTAAGCCATTCCACCCTTCGGTTCGGTCATTTGTTTCATAAATTCGTTCACCCCATCGGTTATAGATTTCAAAGGTGTAATCTGTTACGTCATATACTATCGGACGAAAAACCTCATTGCGTCCGTCTTGGTTAGGCGTGAAGGCATTTGGTATATAATAGGTTGTATAGGGCTCAACATAGATCTGTCGATATGCGGTATCCTTACATCCGAATTCATTCGTCACGACCTGATAGGGATAATGATATCCTCCCTCGAGGAAATGATAAGTCAGATTTCTCTCTGTGGTATCAACGCTGTCATTTAGTTGATAAAAATGATAATCACTGTCGAAACTGTAATCTGTGAAGGTTATTTCGGTTTCGAAAACATTGGTGACAGAAGGCGTCACCTCGAAATCTGCTATTGGCGAAGGGAATACTTCTATGAGTCCTGGTTTTTCTAGGGTAAGTTGACCAATACAGCCCTCACTTGTTTCAATAATAAGACTGACGTCATATATTCCCGGATTTTCATAAACATGCACGGGATTTGGTTCAACTGATGTATTTCCGTCTCCGAAATCCCAGAGATAAGTTAACGGGGCATCTGCCGCACTGCTGTCTTTAAAGTGTGCCGTGAAGGGTGCGCAGTATAGTCCGGCATCAATTCCGAAATTAATGGTTGGTTCCATGTATACAAAAACGGAATCCGTATAGGTTCCGGAGCAGACATTCCAGTTTACGGTGTAAGTAATAGGGATGTAGCCGCTTGTATCAAAAACTATATTGTTTACATCCTCCGTGGTCGCTGAAGGAATGTTTGCGTTGGAGCCGAAGTCCCAAACAAAGGTAGCTCCGGCTTGATAGTCACCCTCGCCCTCGAAATCGAATGAATTTCCTGTAATACATTGTGGAGGGGGCGGGTCAAAATAATTCTGAAGACTTTCATAGACGGTAAAAGTCTCAACCGATGTGTCGGAGCATGGCCAGCCAGGATTCACAATTAAAGTAACCTCGTAAACTCCTTCTGACGGAAAAGTATACGTGGGTGTGAAGGAGGTGCTAGTGGCGTTGGGGTCGTTGGTTACACCGAAATCCCACAAATAATTTGTCCCTCCATAACTATCATTTTCGAAGGCAATGGTCAATCCCTGACAATAGCTATTAAAGGTCTGTAATTGCTCTTGAGGCACAATATCTGCGCTTAAAGTGATCTCACAATTGAATACTGTGAATATAAAATCGCGACGGGTAGTGCTGATTAGATTGCCATTCCTGTATTCGTTGGCGCAAACGGCTACTACGTATTTACCGATCATGTCCGGAGAAGCCGTAAGCAATCCTGTATTTGGATCAATGTTGATTGGCCCGTTTGCACCGAAGGGGGTAGTTTGATTAAAGCCATTCTCCCAGTTTACGAAATTGTAGGGTGGGTTATTGGGGGGATTTGGAGCCGGATCAAAAGGACTACCTCCGTGATAGGGTGTACAAAGTTCATAGACTATCTGGTCACCGTCAGGATCTATTGCCGAGTGGTCAAAGATGAGCTCTTCATTGTTGCAGAGAAGCAGAGGCGGTGTTTCCTTAAACCTTGGACTACTGTTGCAGGTAATACCGCTGTTTGTTCCCGGAACATGCGCTGTAAGTGTAAGTCCCTCTGATTCGGGATTTGTTAGGTTTAGTATTCCCGGTCCGCGACAGCATCTTTCGTATACAAGTGTATAGCCTT
This sequence comes from Brumimicrobium sp., assembly GCA_033722555.1. Classification (GTDB taxonomy): domain Bacteria; phylum Bacteroidota; class Bacteroidia; order Flavobacteriales_D; family Crocinitomicaceae; genus Brumimicrobium. The sequence goes on along the minus strand of JAWVYS010000073.1, from coordinate 3,570 downwards.
CGGGAGAGGGAGGAAGGCTAATATTTGTTTGATAAATGGCCTCCTGAACACATATATTTGTGGGAGGATTAACACATGGGTTGCTGAATTCAACCGGGAGAAGCGTGCTGCCGGGAAAAGCAACTGAATATGTAGAGAAAAGAGAATTGTCGCTATTTCTGAAAACACCAAGGGGAAGCGGACTATCGTATTGCGCCCCGTCGCTCAAACAGTCTCTGTAAAGTTTGATGGTTACTTTATATACATTGTTTCCCAGACAGTCATAATATATTTCTCCACCCACAATATGCGATGCAGAGCCTTTAAATGAGATGAATATGAGGCTTAATATCAGTATAAAATGCTTCATAATATGTTTAGTGTCTGTCCTTGTCTCAACGTAATTATTTGGATTCTATTTTATAAAAACCTTTCAAAATTAAGCAATTAACGAGCCAAAATTAAATTTCCCATTCGAAATTTTCAGGGTCATCAAAGATATACGTGTATTTCAATTCCTTGACTGATCTTTCATTGGAAACCAGTTTATATGACTCTTCTTCCATTGAAAAGGTTGGCTCTTTAATTCCTAGCTTTTGTGCCTGTTTAGTGTAATAGTCTGATTTCACGGGGTGTTTTGAAGCACATCCGTTTAACAATTCATCCCAGTATTCCTTTTCGATGATTTTCAAAACAAGTCCGACGGCATCATCCAGATGGATGAGGTTTACAGGAACTTTCCCGCCGGTATAGTTTTTTCCTGACATGTGTTTCACCGGGTGCCTTTTTTTTCCAACAAGTCCAGCCATACGTACGATTGTGAGTCTTTCTTTTAGATTTCTTTTCAGAGAATTTTCTGCTTCAATAACATAGGGAGCATTTCTTCCGGTTCCGTCGGGGGTATCGTCTTCACGAGCTATTTGATTATGATCACCATACACAGATGTTGAACTAATGAAAATTACCCGTGCATCGGATGACAGATTGCGCACTAGTGTGATCATTGCATCGGCATAGGATTCTTTGAAACTGCTTGGAGGAATATTGAGCAGTAGAACTTTGCATTTTTTCAGCCACTCTTGTTCGCGATAAAAATCATTTTCCGTCAACAATATGGGCCGAATGTTTTCTTTTCTGAGGAGGTCCATTTTTTGTGGTGTACTAGTGCTACCGTAAACAACGTTTCCTCCGGAAATTAGTTTTTGTGCTACAGGCAGACCGAGCCATCCGCAGCCTACCACGGCAAAGACATCACTTTTTGCCCTTTGTAAATTATTCATCGGTTTCTTAACAGTTAAAAGCAGCTTCTTGTTTTGACAGGCACATCTTGCTTAAAAAGGCAAAAGGCGCAGGTTCCCCTACGCCTTTCTATAAACGATATGCAGTTTACACTTGCTCCCGTTCTGAAGCCAGCGCTTCTTTAATTTTTTCTTCGAGCTCATCCATCAGTTCCGGATTGTCGTTGATTATTTGTTTAACAGCATCTCGTCCCTGACCCAGACGTGTTTCGCCATAGGAAAACCAGGATCCGCTTTTCTTCAGGATGTTTAAATCGACACCCATATCCAGGAGTTCTCCAACTTTTGAAATTCCTCCACCATACATGATATCGAATTCAGCCTTTCTGAAAGGAGGTGCCACTTTGTTTTTCACCACCTTCACCTTGGTTCTGTTTCCAATTACCTCATCTCCTTCCTTGATTTGAGCTGATCTTCTGATATCTAGTCTTACCGAAGAGTAGAACTTGAGTGCGTTTCCTCCCGTCGTAGTTTCGGGGTTTCCGAACATTACTCCGATTTTATCACGCAGCTGATTGATGAAGATACAACAGGTCCCTGCTTTATTGATTGAACCCGTAAGTTTTCGAAGTGCTTTGGACATTAGTCGAGCCTGTAAGCCCATTTGACTGTCTCCCATTTCTCCCTCAATTTCTGCTTTCGGTGTTAATGCGGCAACTGAATCTATGATCACGAGATCGATAGCCCCTGAACGGATGAGGTTATCTGCGATCTCTAGGGCCTGTTCCCCGTTATCGGGTTGTGAAATAATAAGTTCACTTGTGTTTACACCTAATTTTTGTGCATAAAACTGATCGAATGCGTGTTCGGCATCAATGAAAGCCGCTATTCCCCCTTGTTTTTGCAATTCTGCTATCGCATGAATAGCGAGGGTTGTTTTACCCGATGATTCCGGACCATAAATCTCCACGATTCTTCCTTTGGGATAACCACCCACCCCCAGGGCCAAATCGAGAGTTACAGAACCAGAGGAAATTACCTCAACGTCCTGCACGATTCCGTCACCGAGTTTCATCACGGATCCTTTTCCAAATGTTTTTTCCATCTTATCCATTGTAAGCTGGAGTGCTTTAAGCTTTTCGTCGCTTATTTTTTTTGTTTCTGCCATATCGTTTATTTTTAAGCAAATTTAGGTTAGTAGGTCGTAAACTTTTTACGATCTTAAAAATTTTCAAGTATTTCCTCTGCGTGTGCTTTTGTTTTCGGTTTTTCTATTACTTCGTGTATCATACCCTTCTCATTTATAAGGAAAGTGGTTCTGTGAATTCCATCGTATTCCTTTCCCATAAATTTCTTTGGTCCCCAAACGCCAAACTGCTGAATGATTTCTTTATTAGTGTCAGCAAGTAGAGGAAAGGGTAGTTCATACTTTTCGATGAATTTTTGGTGTTTCTTTTCGTCGTCTGCGCTTACGCCTAGGATGGAAATTCCCTCCTTCTTTAGGGAATCATAGTTTTCTTTTAAATTACATGCCTGTGCTGTACAACCGGGCGTCATGTCCTTCGGATAAAAGTACATAACTAGTTTTTTCCCCTTGAAGTCGTTAAGAGAAACCTCTTTACCGTTTTGATCTTTTCCTTTGAAATTTGGAGCTTTATCTCCTTTCTTTAACTTATTCATGATACTATTTTAAACATTTGTTTGACGAAATTATAATCAAAATTAATTATTTTTTTTAATCACAAAGTTTTTTCATCATTTTTTTTCAGGAAAAACAGACTCAGATAAAAAAGGTTTGTTATCATCAGCGATCCAGTCGGGTCTCTATTGCTACTTCTAATTTAATAAATTCCTTTATTTGAAGAAGCGAAAGTGAATAAATTTTAAACTGACTTGATAAACAGACTTCAAGCCTTCGTTTTTCTTATTATTTTTGTGTCTGTCAGGCACGGAATTTGTTTTCGGTCACAAAACTATTGTTATGAAATCTTTATACGGAATTATTTTTATTTGCTCAGTTGTTTATTTAAGCGGATGTGCTCCGCAGTATCAGACGGTCGCGTTTGAAAAGAAACGGACTCCGCTTAATCCAATAGCTCACAAAGGAGTGGTGAACTATAAACCAAAGGTTACGCTTCGATATGCGGTGGAGCCATTAGCGGCTCAGAAAGAATATGAAGAAGAAGTTGCGCGACGTCAGCAGCAGTACAATGAGGCGCTTGAGAAATTCAACAATGCAACCATACAGGAAAGGATATTACAAGGATTAACCAAGCCCAGACTGATTCTTCCGGACGCTCCTGACATGCCTTATATTTATAATGAACAGGATCTTGAAAACAGGATCAATATT
>JAWVYS010000072.1:0-7124 GCA_033722555.1 Brumimicrobium sp. | reverse complement strand
GGCCCAACGGCGTGATCCAATTGTTACGACAAGAAGGTTATACAGTAAAACCGGTAAATTTATGAAGACTGAATTCATTCTCTTTTTGATGGTTTCCTTACTGCTGGTTAGTTGCTCTACCTATTCAGAAAATGAACTGGCAACCTTTGACCAGAAGATAAAAGCACATACAGACTCACTGGGTCTGGACTACGAAAAGCTCGATAACGGTCTTTATGTTCACATCCTTGACAAGGGCAACGAAGATGAACGTATTCGAATGACTGACAAAGTCACATTTTATTACACAGGCGAGTTTCTGAATGGTGATGTCTTTCAGGAAATACCGAAGGAAGAGGCCTTGGAATACAAAGTAAACGAACTTATCATCGGTTGGCAGGAAGCGCTGATGCTCTTGGGTGAAGGTGGAGAAATCGATGTCATAATTCCTCCGCAGCTGGGATATGGTTCAAAAAACACCGCCTTGATACCGCCAAATTCCATCCTGAAATACAGACTAAAAGTTCTGGAAGTCAGGTAAAAAAACTCAATTACCGAACATTTTTTTTAAATGATTCAGTCTGTCCTCTATCCTATCTTGAATTTCAACCCTTTTCTTTTCGTTTTCCTTTCCCGAATCATCTTTCGAATGACTGTTCTCCCCCATCTCCGAACTGTTCTTTAGTTCAGTCAAAGCATGCTGGATTTCTCCCAACAACCTGTTTATCTCAACGGAGTTAAACGGAACCTGATTATCCAGTTTCTTTTTGAAACGCACCCGTTGCCTGAAAAACAAAAACATGAACACCGCCGCAATAAGCGAAAGAATAATATAAATGATGATTCTGTTTTTTCTTTGCAGCTCCGCTTCCAGCTTTTCCGCTTCTATTCGTTCTTCAATAACCTTCGATTCCTCCTTCTGTTCTTCATACTTTTTTTCGAGTTTCGAAACCTTCACAAGCATATTGTCCTTATAAATACTGTCCTTTAGCACGTAATGAAGTTCCCAGTATTTGATGGCTTCTTTATATTTCCCCGTTCGTTCGAGGTTATTTGCAAGCCGGAAAGAAACGTCGAGTTGCTTATCGGAAATCTTCAGTTCTTCGAAGATCTTATAAGCCTGTCTAAAATACGGTGTTGCTTTCTGAAACTGATTGAGCGTTGTATACAGCATTCCCATATTCGTGAGGAGATCCGCTTTCGGTTCAAGGGCCTTGAGCTGCTCAGCAAGAATAAGTGCCTTTTTAGTCTCTGAAAGGGCTCTGTTAGGTTCTTCAATTACGTCGGCAATATTGATCATTGCCTGCAACTGTAACCAGAGGTCGTTTTGCTCTTTGGCGAGCGCAAGTGTTTTCCGAAAATACTCTTCTGCCTCTTTGAACCTGCCTAATTTTGAGAGAAAAATCCCCAGATTATTGGTTGCCGTAAACACAATCTTCTGGTCACCTTGTTCTTTTGCGATACGGAGACCTTCCTTCAAAGTAGAGATAAGCTTTTCCTGATCACCAAGGTAATAATAGATGATTCCGAGGTCTACCAACTTACCGGCCAATTTTTCTGTTTCATTGCGTCGGTAATAATCTACAACTTTCAGCTGTATTTCCAGGGCATTGGCATAATTACCCCGGCGCGTTTCAACCAGTCCCAAATTTGCACGGATCTTTACAATCTCGCTGGAGTCCTTTATTTTATTCGCTAATTTTAAACCCTGAAGGTAATTCTCCTCAGCGGTATCCATTTCATTCATGCCGAAATAGAAATTACCGGTTCTGTTGAGTGCTTTAACTTGTCCGAGAGGATAATCTGCCTCTCTCGACAGTTCGAATACCTCCTGAAGAATGGTCAAAGCTGCTGTATCCTGTTGTCTGCTTAGCTCACTTGCCTGAGCCAATAGACTATCTATCTGTGCTATTTTATCCTGCTGCCCGAAGGATAAATGTACGTTTACAGACAGGAATAACAACAGAACGAGGGCTCCCTGATAAATCTTAACCTTTTGAATAACAGCGTTTCTAAATGATGAACGCTTCAAAGAGTGCCCGGAAATAATATTTAATTCAATTCCTGTCGTCATTCAATGTCTGATTTTATAATGTAACTGGATAGACTCAACCATAAAAATAAGTAAAATCCACGGCCCGAAACAAAAATTACTTGTGCTGTCCTAAAAAAAATTCCGGCTAAATGATAATTCTTAATACATTTAGTACCATTAATTTTAATGAATGACTCATTATCAATGGTGAAAAAACTTTTATTTATGTGCTTCATGACACTTGCAATAGGTGTTAACGGGCAGTTTCAACGATGGGATCCTAATTTACCTGATGGTTTAAGTATGGCTAATATGCTTGGGAAATCCTTCCTCTTGAATGAAGAATATTATTTTTTAATTCAGAATAAGGACCTTAAGCCGGAACTTTTAAAGTTAAGAAACGATTCTTTGATAAGAGTTGCTGATTTACCAGTTGATTACCCTGTAGACGCTAATGGAAAGTCAACTTATCAGTTGATTGAGAACTATTTTATAGCCCGGGATAAAGTGTATTTCATTTTTGATACAAAAGAGGGATTCAGTGCTGTTTTCAGCTTCAATGGATCCTTGTTCTCTCCGGTTTTATTATCCGATAAAAATACTTATGACTTTTTCTCAGTAACAGAAGTTTTTGACAATTCAGGAGAATTATATTTTTCAGCTACCATACGTGAAGATAAGGATGGCTTTTATCATACTGAACTTTTTAAACTTGATCAGGACAGTCTGTATACGATCCCGGTAAACTTTACAAACAGTGAATATATTACACCTAATGAGGAGGGTTATGCAATTGGACGTTTTGAATGTATGGGAAAACCATTTGTATACAGGAACCAATTATATCTTCAATATTTTGATAAACAAGAACGTCAGTTCATTCTTGCAGTAGTTGACTCGAATTCCGTAAGAAATATAATCAACCCTGACTCCAAACCTGATAGCGATTTTGCACCGGAAAGTGGCTATCTGGCCAACTGCATTTTGTATAAGGATAAAATGTTCTTTCAGAATAATGTGTTTTACGGCAATAATGAACTTTACGCCTTTGACGGACAAAAGCTTGAAAGAATCAAATCTCCTTATCGCGGAGGTCAAGAAGACGCTGGTTTTACAGGTGCATCGGTAATTTGGAATGGAAAATTGATTTATCTGTGGAAAAGTTCATGGGGTGATTTGAGTCTAATTTCCTACGATGGTAAACGATCGAAGAAGATAGAAACTGAAATTTATGATTCGTTTGGTCCAAGTTCTCAGGATTTTTCGATGATAGCATTCGGCGACAATGTATATTTTCGGAGTAAAACTGAGGAACAAACCTACTCACTGATCAAATTCGACGGTAAAAATATCATAGTCATGCCCGATCCTGATGAATTTTTCGGTGCTGAATCAGGGTATCAGGGAGACCACCTTATCATTGGCGGCACGCTGATATTGAAATATTTAGACAACAACAAAAATGTTGTTTTTTATCGTATGGAATAATCCATTCGGTTGATCAAAAGACATATTTTACAAAGAGGAAAGAGTTGATCGAAAACTCAGATCAACCCTTTCATTTTTTGATGATTTACCCTTATAATTCTTCTTCAAACAAAGACTTTATTGTCAGTATTAGTCGGAGAGCCAACCTATTGCACGATCAAACGCTCGGTCTGAACTATTCCGTGATCGGTTAGCATAGCAATAAAATAAGTTCCTGCCGCGAGATGCGTAAGATCATATTTCATCCCGTTGGTATGCATTCTGTTTTCCAATACTCTTCCGTCTGAATTTAAGATTTGAATACTCTGCAGCTTCATGTTTTCAGGTACGTTGAGGTTAATTGTGCCGTTACTAGGATTGGGATATACCAACGCTTTTTCTTCCTGTGTTTTTTCCTCTGCGATACCGGTTGTTTGTGTACCAATAATTTCCTCTGTATTGAGGATACACTGATTCTCCCAGTTCGGTTGTACCTGAACTCCTTCAAGGCTCACATTTGTTGATATTTCCGTAGGAAGATAGTCTACCGCGTCCTCATACAGGAAAGATGATGTACCCGCTGACAAACTGATTTGATAGTTAACATTCTGTACTTCAGAAAAAATATTAAGTTTAAGCGCATTGGCCATGATCAGGTTTCCGGAGTTTCCCTGAGCATCATTATCGATTATCCAGTCACTTCCGGTCATCAGATCAAAAGTATTGCACGAAATATTCTTAAAGTTATTCTCTCCCTCAAATACAATTCCTGCACTTATCGCTCCTTGAAAATCATTGAGTTTTATAGTACTCTGCGCGCTGGAATTTGCAATACAGCGGATACCGTAATTGTAGTTTTCGTTAATCGATTGAAAGCTGTTTGCCGTAATATTTAGTGCTTCTGAACCTGCAACAACGATACCTGTAACTTCGGTGTTTGTGTTTCCTTCAGGCAATTCAAACGCATTACTGTTTATATCTCCGCTGAATGCACCTTGAACGATGACCGCGTTAATTACATTAGCGAAAAGATTGTTCTGCGCTTTTATGCCAAGCACGGATTTCGAATGATTGATAAAAACCATTCCTTCATAAAGATCCTCAAAAATGTTATTGTAAGAACTATCCTGAACAAACGGTTTAACCGAATAAATATTAAACTCCGAATCAAGGGCTCTTATAGCTGTTCCTCTCGTGTTTCTCACCAAAGTGTTATTGCCGCGGAACTTGTTTTTCTCAACCTTAATATTGTTAGTGTTTTTGAGGTTCAGATAGATTATTTCCTGAATTCCGGCCGAATTTAAAAAGCTGTTGTTCACCACTTCATGAAACTGTCTTTCCCCTATACGCTCATCGATGAGCACAGAGATTCGGTTATTTTCGAAAAGGTTTTGCTCTATACTGATTATACCTCCCGGCATCGTCCCGTTAGAATGCATGGTCGATTTAGAAATATTTGCTACAGCGACTGCTGCATTTTTGATGCTTGAATTGAGCATACTGAGTGTTGCAGGTGAACCGGTCTGATTCCAGAGTTCTATCCCTCCCCATTCATTTACACAGCTGCTCAGTGCATCGAATGAAGTGTTCAGGATGTTTAATGACGCTTCTGATTTAACAACAATGCCCGAATAAGGGTATCCCTGAGCAACGGGTAGATCGGAATTGGTTGAAAAGCGTACTGTTTTTCCGGAAATTTCGTAATTCACGCCATTTTCAATAACGATGGTTCCTCGTATGTTTATAACCCCGTCTCCGTTTACATCCTGCAATTCAGCGCTTCCATCCTGAATGAATACTGAATTCGGATAATCGAAAAACGGACCGTTTACAGACAGATGAACCTCTCGGTAAATCGAACATCCTCCGGGGGATGAAATGGTAAAAGAATAGGTGCCTGTAGTGAGGTTGGTTCTTGTCCAGGCATGGCTACCGTCGTTCCAATGTACAGTGTAAGTGCTGGTGTCTCCACTGTTCAAATAAATCGCTATTCCCGAATTTCCTGAATAACACGTCTGATCGGAAACGATAACCGTAAAATCAATGGGGATCATTTGCTCTGCCATCTGAACGGCAGCCGCAGCGTTAATTCTTCCGGCTCCAAGCATACCTGCGTAAGCAGGATTTACTCCGTCAACATTGAACGCTGTTGTTTTTAAAATATATTCTACCTCTGCTGGAGTCAAACATGGATTAACAGCGAGCATCAAGCCAATGGTTCCGGTAACATAAGGTGCGGCAAAAGATGTTCCGTTACCTGTAAGATAAACATTGTTGGCGATGGATAATGCAATATCATATCCCGGAGCAACCAAATCAACCGAGTCATTGTGCTGGTGTGTAGAGTTGGGATCTCCCTGAAAACGCTCATGGTTATTGTTCGGTCCTACGCTGGATACAGAAATAACATTATTGAATGATGCCGGATACACCTTGCTGTTTGCGTTTCCACAAGTTGGACCATTACCTGCTGCAGCTACAATGACAGTTCCGTTGTTATAAACTTCATCGATCACGATTTGATAATAACTGTTGAAGGAACAACCGGAGGCCCAGGAAATATTAAGTACCCGCGCACCTGCATACGTAGCTTCAAGCATATGATTGTAGGACATGCCGTAAAGCAACAGATCAGAATTATATCCGATCGAACTTTTACCGATATTATTGTTGGTCTTTCCTGCCGCTGTAATCGCAACCGCAGTACCATGGTTGATATTCGGATTATTCACATAAGGTGACATGAACGAGAATTTTCCGTTCAACTCTGCATGTAAAGTGTCATAATTGGAATCTAGAATCCCTAATTTAATAAGGGGGTGCGTGAGCTGGAAGCCAATGATGTGGCGGTTCGCGATCGTCTGCGCATCAGCCTGGCGTGCCCGATCATTCTGCGTACCCATGTTCGCATCGATCAGGCCCGGGAAAGAGCTCGCGGTGTCGACAAGATCGGTACCACTGGTCGCGGTATTGGTCCGGCCTACGAAGACAAGGTCTCCCGCCGTGGCCTGCGTCTGGGGGATCTTTGCAATCCTGCCGACTTCGAATTGAAGCTGCGGGAGATCATGTCATACCACAACTTCATCCTGACCGAGTATTTCAAGGAAGAAGCGGAAGACATTGATGCAGCCCTGGAAGAGCTGAAGCAGATGGGCGAGGAAATTCTGCCCATGGCAGCAGATGTGACCGACATGCTGCACGATTTCCGAAAGCGGGGGGAGAATATCCTGTTTGAGGGTGCTCAGGGCTCATTGCTTGATATCGATCTGGGTACCTATCCGTACGTGACCTCTTCCAACACCACCGCCGGCGGTACCGCCACTGGCTCTGGCTTCGGCCCCCTGTTCCTTGACTATGTGCTGGGCATTACCAAAGCCTACACCACCCGTGTTGGTTCCGGTCCATTCCCCACCGAGCAGTTTGACGATATGGGCAAGCATCTGGCGGTGACGGGTAACGAAGTGGGAACCACGACCGGGCGCGCCCGTCGTTGTGGCTGGTTCGATGCTGTGGCGCTGCGCCACGCTATTCAGATTAACAGTGTGTCCGGTATTTGCCTGACCAAGCTGGATGTGCTGGACGGGCTGGAAACCGTGAAGGTGTGCGTGGGCTACAAGACTCCGAATGGTGAGATATTCCGTCC
>JAWVYS010000071.1:0-7180 GCA_033722555.1 Brumimicrobium sp. | reverse complement strand
AGTAAGAGCAATCTTTTTAAAAATGGGACAGCACAAATGTGTTGTCTCTTTTTTTGTCAAACATCTTAATTTAATTTTTAGATAGGGTAATAATGTATAAAGATCCTCTAAGGTTAGAATTCAGGTTCTCTGCTAAGAATAATATGCATAAGTATCCTGAATATTGACTGTCATTTCCGAACGATCGATCATCTTTATCCAACCATTTAAAATAAGAAAAGACATCCGCTACTTCCGGCTCTCAGGGATCGAATTGAAAAAGCGATTGATTCTTGATATCATTTGAATGATTGAGCTTTACCTGTTGTTTAAAACACGAATTGTAAGTAAATATTTTTGATATGAGATCAGATATAAGTTTCATATTAAAATTTCTGGTACTTCTGTTTATCGCTTTGGTACTGGCCGCATAAACATTTCTGGAGAGCTAATAATGTATTACTGAAATTGAGTACTCACCTACCATGTCCACCTGTAGAGGTGCGGGCTCCTTTGAACCCAGTGAATTTTGCCGGGATAGATGATTCGCATGTTCACAAGCGGCCGGAATAGTTTTTGATGAATTCTGGACGGCTTAATGTATTCGGAAATGCCCTTCGCTTCCTTAACTTTACCCTCACTTTTCAATAACATTCTGCCCCCAAAGCGTTGATAAAAAGGCCCATTATCAAGAATCTGATCCAGTTGAACAAAAATTTCACTGTCATCTACTGAGCCCTCAATCACCCTTCCGGTTTTAAGGCCAAAAAACGATAAGCCATAATTTGAAATTGCAAAATTCCTGCAGTTTCTAACGGTTCCATTCTTGTGTATAAGCCATGCCTTATATTCCCATGAGTTACCGCGGTTCATCAGGTAATAAACAAGCGTTAAATCTTTCAGATGATATCGCCCCCAATACCACTCCTCAAAGCTATCTTTTAGTGGTTCGAACCCGGTATTGTGATCGTGATAACCGAGTCCTTTGAATTCGATTTTCTTTTTTTGATAACCATCTATTTTTATTTCTCCCTGAACATAGCACGATGGCAGGACTAAATTCCAAACGTGAGCATCGGAGACATTTGGATCAGTCGGAAAATTTGGAACCGATTGAATATCACTGCTAAACAGCAACTGCGCATTAATAGAATCGCCGTTTGGGAGTTGTTGCTTTAAATCTAAACTATACTCTATTCTCGCCTGATGATTCTGGCCCTCAAACAAACATTCTTCAATCTTTCCGAAAGGTATTTCATTAGAGAATTCCGCAAATTCAGGTTCCACTTCGCGAAATGAATAATAGATGGGCTTTTCATTCTGATAAACAGAAATACTTATCGCTGGATAGTGTGCTGCACTTCTATTCTCACCCTTTTCAATAGACCGGATATATCTCTTGGAGAAAGGATTTCCTTCGTAAAAAATTACAACAATTTTATATCCGTCTACCGATTGGGCATCAAAATACCACCATTCATAGCTACCGGGAGTCGGCTTTTCGGTTTGAGTATCTATTGAGTAATTAGCAATTATCTTCATATCATGCTTTGAATGAATTATGCACAAACATCGTTCTCAACCGAACTGTAATTTATTGTAACCACATTTTCATGGCATTACAAATTCTTACATGGTTCCTATTTTTTGCCTTGTTTTATCTCTTGGTTACTTCAATCATTCTTATAAGAAATATGATTGACCTGACGTCGCTCAGCTCCGAACTCCGTCCTGGCTATTTGCCCAAAATTTCAGTTTGTATTCCCGCCCGAAATGAAGAGAAGTCCATCGGTTTGCTGCTCCGGTCTCTTGAAAATCAAGACTGGCCCGATTACGATGTTCATGTACTAGATGACCGTTCTTCAGATCAAACTTTTGAAATTGCACAATCTTTTCATAACAAAACCCCCACTACTTTTTTTGTACACCGTGGAAAAGAAAAACCACCTTACTGGCTTGGGAAACCCTGGGCATGCCATCAGCTTTCGGAAAAAACCGATGCCCCCCTGCTTCTCTTTTTAGATGCCGACACGACTCTGCAACCCGGAACCTTGAAAAAAATCGCTGCTTCCTTTCAGAAATACAGTCTTGATATGCTAACGGTTTGGCCAAAGCAGAAAATGCTGACTTTCTGGGAGAAAACGATTATTCCCATTATCTATCACACATTGCTAAGCTTACTTCCGGCGATTTATGTCTATCGTGATCCGAAGTGGATGCCCGGATTCCTCCGACAAAAAGTGAGACCTGCATTTGCTGCAGCCTGTGGGCAGTGCCTGGCTTTCAAGAGAGAAGCTTACGACTCTGTTGGAGGACACAAAGCTGTTTCGAATAAGGTGATTGAAGATGTTGAGTTAGCCAAACGAATCAAAAAAAAAGGGTTAACACTCAGAATGTTTGACGGGATCGGTTCGGTTTCTTGCAGAATGTATTCCAGTCAGTCGGAAATCTTTGATGGACTTAGAAAAAATTTTCTCATTGGATTTAACGAGTCAATTCCTGCTTTTGTTGGTGCCGGTATTCTTCATCTAATTGTATTTGTTCTTCCTTTTATCACTCTTCTCATCTCCTTTGCAATACACAATTCACTCCTGATTTTTTTATCCTCACTTACAATTTGCCTGATTTTATTCCAAAGGCTCCTCCTTGCTTCCTGGTATCAAATGAATCCCTTATTCTCAGTCACTCACCCTATCGGTGTTTTATGGTTCGAATGGCTGGCGTTCGTAAAATTGCAAGATTATTTCGGCGGAAGGTCAACTACCTGGAAAGGACGAAAAGTCTGAAATTCGCGACACTTAGCTGTTTATTTTTAATGATTAAGATTGCATATTTGATCAGATGAAGGAGTTGATCCATAAATATCTCAAATATCTCAAAATTGAACGCAATTCTTCCGATCACACCATTACTTCATACCGGAATGATCTGACTCAACTACTCGATTTCACATCCCGCCATTTGGAAAAAGATACCGATTCCATAGCCATATCAGCTATTGACCGGTTAATAATCCGGTTGTGGCTGGGTGAATTAACAGAAAAAGGGATGGCACGAAATACGATTGCAAGAAAAGTAGCTGCCGTTCGTTCATTCTTTAAATACTGCTACAAGCGGAGTTATATTTCAAAAAATCCTGCTCATTTACTTATCATACCCAAAAAAGAAAAGCGATTGCCAAAAACAATTCAGGCAAGCGAAATCAGTGAAATGATGGATCTGGCTGATGGAGAGGAACCTGAAAGTATCCAGGAGCGTGCAATTCTGGAACTCTTTTACTCTACTGGGATACGATTGAGTGAACTTACAAATCTGAATATCAGGGATATTCAGATCTACCAGAACCAGCTTACGGTTGTTGGAAAAGGAAGCAAACAACGAATTGTACCACTTGGAGAGAAAGCATTAGATGCCATCAATAACCATTTAAAAACCCGCTCTCAACTACTCACTGAAGATAGCAGCAGTGAAGCAAAAAATGCACTTTTTCTTTCAGCGGGAGGAAATCGAATTTATCCACGAATGGTGCAGAGAATCATCAGAAAATATTTGTTGAAAGTAAGCGAAGTAACTCAAAAAAGTCCACACACCTTACGCCACAGTTTTGCAACTCACATGCTGGATGCAGGCGCCGATATTCGACTAATTAAGGAATTTCTTGGCCATGCAAATCTTGCATCTACACAAGTTTATACACATACAAGTGTGGAACGACTTCAAAAAGTATATAGTCAAGCCCACCCCAGGGCAGAAAACAAATCCTAAAAGGAGGTAATTATGAAAACGACATTCACAGCAAGACATTTTCAAAGCAGCCCTGATTTAAAGGATTACTGTGAAAGTGCAGTTGAAAAGCTGAACCAATTTTTCGATAAAATTATTGTTTGTGATATTATCCTTAAACCTGGGCAAGATGATGAAAATCCATCCACTGCTGAATTGAATGTGAAGGTGCCGGGAAAATTAATAAATGTATCTGAAGATGCCCCTACTTACGAACAGGCGATGGGCACTGCTGTTGATACCGCAATTCGCCAAATTCGCAAGTATAAAACCAAAAATTTTGAACATTATTAAGTATTAAATATCAATTTCCTGCAATGAAGTGTACAAGTAAATATTAAATTGTATTCTTAGTTGCAGGATGTCTCTACTTTTTATGAATTAACTGCTGATAAATGTCTCTATACAATCAAGAAGCCATACCGAGACGGGAAAATATTCAGGTTTCGTATCTCATTAAAAAGTTAAAAGAACGAATTCAAATTGATCTCGAACCGTGTGCGGCCCAATCAAATGCAGAAAAGAAACTGGTTACCGAGGCAGACCTTCACCGACCCGGCCTGGCATTGGCCGGGTATGTAGACCTTTTTACATATCAGCGAATCCAGGTTATTGGAAATACTGAGTGCAATTTTCTGCGAAATTTACCGAAGGAGGAACGACATCAATCGTTTCAAAAACTCGTTTCTTTTGATCTCCCCGTTATTTTCCTCACAAGCGGAAATACACTTAGCGATGTGCTGTATAAAAAAGCGGAGGAACAAAAAATTCCCGTCTACCGAACAGAAGTGGAAACCACAAAATTTATGTACCTGCTCCGTGATTTCCTGGAAGATTATTTCGCTCTTCAAACCATGCTTCACGGTACAATGGTTGATGTTTATGGAATTGGGATTCTGATCAGCGGGAAATCGGGGCTGGGTAAAAGCGAAGTTGCACTGGATCTTGTGGAACGCGGACACCGCCTCGTTTCCGACGACGTGGTGATGCTCACAAAAAAAAGTAACGTTCTGTTAGCATCTGCCACCGAAATGAACAAGCACTTTATGGAAATTCGAGGACTTGGGATTATCGATGTTATGTCGATGTTTGGAATCCGCTCAATACGATATCAAAAACGGCTGGAAGTCATCCTTGAGCTATCACTTTGGGAGGATACCGAAAATTTAAATAGAACCGGCCTGGACCACGACACAGTAGACATATTAGGCACTACTATTCCTTTGATTCACCTGCCAATTACACCAGGCAAAAATATCACGGTAATTGCAGAGGTTATTGCGATGAATTACCTTCTCAAACACTACGGATATGATGCTGCGGAGGCCTTCCAGAAGAAAATTAAAAAGCATATTGCCGATAAGAAGAAAAGAAGCGAAATGCCGCGAAGAGCAGTAGAATATTTTGAAGGCGACTTTGAATAGAACAAAAACAGATTAGTATTTTTAATTTACAGATATAAAAGCTAACTTTTTCGAGGTTAAAACCTACCTCTTTATTCTCTATGGCGAAAAAAAATCATTTTTACTACGATCAAGAACGTTGTGAATTTGTACCCGTTCAATATGATATAAAGAAGAAACTCATACACTCACTATCGTTTTGGCTTATTAACGGTATTGTTTTAGCAACCTTCGGGGTTGCAGTACTGACAAACTATATCGGTACACCTGCAGAAATCGTGCTTAAAGATGAGAATAAAGCGCTCGTCGAGCAGCTAAAACGCGCTGAGTCCTCTATTATTGATATTGAGAACCAACTTCAGGCAATCTCAGAGCTCGACAACGAAATGTATCGAACCATACTTGGACTGGATCCTGTAACTGAAGATCTTAGAATGGGTGGAACCGGTGGCTCGGATGCATACTCTCATTTCGATTATTACAGTGAAGAAACTTCAGATATTTTAAGGAGTACTGCTTCGAAATTAGATCGACTCGAACGAAGGCTTGGAGTTCAAAAAGTATCTTTTGCAGAGGTTAAAAATTATTATAACTCCAACCAAGAACGTCTTAAAAGCATCCCTGCTATTCGTCCTGTTAATGGAATTATCATTAGTGGGTACGGTATGAGAATACATCCCGTTCTTCGATACAAGAGAATGCATGATGGTATTGATTTTCGTGCAGATATAAATACTGAAGTTTTCGCAACAGGCGATGGAACAATAAGATTTGTGGGACGAAAAGGGACATTTGGCAACTTGATCGAAATCGACCATGGGTTTGGTTTCGTTACAAGATATGCACACCTCTCTTCTTTTGTTGATGGGTTAAGAACAGGTGACAAGATTCAGCGTGGCGAGTTAATTGGATTTAGCGGTAACTCCGGGCTCACGGAAGGTCCGCATTTGCATTACGAAGTTTTGGTTAAAAACAGACCGATTGATCCGCTTAACTATTTGATTGCAGACGTAACACCTGAAGAATATCTGCTGTTCCGACAATCTGAATCTGCTTCTTTCGAAGAACCTCTCTCCTTTGCGAATTAATATTCACTTAAGCTAAACAACAGCAGGTGAGAAGATCAGCTCATCTCTTTTTTAAATGGATTGAAAATTTTTGCCAAGAGGTGAAAAGCTGACTCTCATATTATTATTCTTTATCCTGAGGTCCGCAAACAACTTTAAAGCCTTTCTTCCGAATTGTGCGGATATATTCAAAATCTGAATGCTTACGAATTTTCTTTCTCAGATAACTTATGTAAACATTTATGTAGTTGGTTTGTGTGTTAAACCCGATTCCCCACACATTTTTAGCAAGTTCTTCCTGTGAAATTGTTCTTCCTTTATTTCTAACCAGATATACAAGAAGATTAAATTCACTATTCGTTAAATCGACCTCTGCATCGTTAATAATCATTTTTCGTTTGATGAGGTCAATTTTCATTTCATAACACTCAAGTTCACTCTCAGTGCCCTGGTTTGTACTTCTTCTCATGATTGCTTCGATCCTGGCCAACAGCTCTTCCACGCTAAACGGTTTAGTCAGGTAATCGTCGGCACCAACATTCAATATTTTCACCTTCATGTTGGTTTCCTGCTCGGCTGAGAGAACCAAAATAGGTGTTGTTACATCATTGTCGCGAAGATTCACACAAACGTCATAACCGGTTCCGTCTGGCAATCGTAAATCCAACACAATCATGTCATATTCGTCCTTCAGAGCCTTGCTTTCACCGTTTTTAGCAGTATCGGCTTCTGAAATTATTCCACCATGGTTTTCCAGAGCCTTTTTTACGAGCAATCTGACTGTAGGATCATCTTCGACGACAAGAATCTTCAATCCTTCTAATTTTTCCATAAAATTGAATGTATGATTATAAGATTATCTGATGAACAGATTAGCTAATACAAGTTAACAATTACTTCGGTCATAACCCTTTTTGAATAACCAATCCCAAATTTCTTTCATATAGT
>JAWVYS010000070.1:0-8075 GCA_033722555.1 Brumimicrobium sp. | reverse complement strand
TGATACACTTATATAAAACCAAATCCCTGACCAACCTATAATTGCGATACGCACAGAACGGGAGAAGTATTTTTCTGCCTACTACATAGGTGTAGCGTTATAGGTATGAAAAACTATTTTTTCTTTTCGTTCCCGAGAATTCTCCGTATAATTGCACGATCTTATTAAAATAAAAATCAACGTATGAAAAAAATTCTAACCATTCTTTTTATCTCTGTCTTTACTATTTCCTATACTCAAATTAATTATGAAATCGTTGAAGGCGAACCTACCAAGGGTAAAACCCGCGGTTCGGGATTCATAGGTATTGATGACAACGGATATATTTACACACAAAGTTATAAATACACCTATGCACTAGTCACTTATATAGTCAGGCCCTTTATCAAGGTTTTTAATGCATCGACCGGAGAAATGCACGCTGAATTCCCGCTGGAGAAAATTCCGGGACTTAAAGCGCGTGGTTTAAAATATAAGGACATTGATTTTATAGATGATAAGGCAACAATTATCTGTACCGATAAAGTCACTCAGAAACCAATGCGTTTTTATGGCGTGCATATCGATCAAAATGGTGAACTTGTGGGAGAGCGGTTTGAAATTGGCGTATCTCCTGAGTGCAAAGGACTCTTCAGACAAGGAAACTATAGTCCCAGAGGTATTAATTATCAAAAAATGAGTGATGGTACCTTCACTTTTGTATCGGATATCAGCTGTTCTTCAGATGAGTTAAAAACCTTTCAGGTCATTGACCTCGACGAGAGTCTGGAAGTTAAGAACAGTTTTACGTTCAGCCTTGAATATGATCGTGTAAGTAATTTGAGTATGGCTGAATCTGGGGATTTCCTCTACCTGAAAGCCACTACAAGTGTTAAAGAAAAGGTAGAAGGTAAGTTATTGAAACGATGGATTGTCACTCCCCGACTCTTTAAGATCCGTTTGAAAGACGGTTCAATCGAAGAGATTCCTTTTCAGGACAACGTGGTAGAACCTTTAAGCATAGGTGACTTCAGAATTAAACCTGTCTCTCAAGGGATACTGCTCTCCGGACAGATTCTGAAGGACAAAAAATTCTCGGGTATTTTTACGGCAATTTATGAGGAGGCAACAAATCAGGTAGTTGATGTAAATGTGCAGGATTTCGATGCTGAATTTGTTACTCAGTATTGGTCTGAAAGACAAAAACGTAAAACCGAAAAACGAAAGAATCGTAAGGGCGAAACTTTGGATGATGAAGATTTTTCAGGAGATTTTCTTCTTATGGAAGCTTATGAAACCGCAGATAACGGACTGATATCTGTTTATCAGGAATTCGATTTGCGAATCGTAACAAGAACTACAACGGATGCGAACGGAGTAACTACAACCACTACGGATTATTACTATTACTATAAAGATGTAATCATCGTTAAAACCGACGAAAATGGTAAAATTGCGTATACGAAGCTATTCCCTTTCTATCAATTAACTGTCAATTATGATCCCGGGATCGGTTATACTTCCATGCGAGACGGAAACGATATTTATTTCCTTCACGGAACTAGCAATGTCATGGAAGAAATGATCGAAGAAGGCAAAAAATCAAACCGCAAAACGCGTTTTAGAGACAGAGCGATCAGGTATGGTTCGATCACTCGACTTACCGAATCCGGAGACGTTTCTACGGAACAGGTACTTGACTTGAGTGAACTGAGAATCTCAATAGATCCTTCAGTGGTGGGATCGGACGAAGACAATAAACAGTTTGTGATCTTGTCTCCGGTTATGAAGATGTTCAACCGTAAGAAAACACGAATGATCCGAATTGAGATTAAATGAAAATTTTACTATAAAAAAAAGAGGCTGTCGCTATTCAATTTGACAGCCTCTTTTTTTATAATCCCTTTTTATAATGTCTTTTAGGAGTGCCTAAAACCTAACCCTTCCCAAATAGTCCACTATATCCTCGGCGATTAGGGCTTCCTCGGTAAGAACTTCTACTACCCTGGTACCTGCCATTCCATGAAGAGCAACCCCGATTTTTGCCGCATTTTCAGGGGTATAACCCTGTGCGAGCAATCCCGTTATTATGCCTGTCAGTACATCCCCTGCTCCGCCCGTGGCCATCCCCGGATTACCAAAATCACTGAAATAACAAAAACCTTCGGGCGCTGAAATGATCGTGACGGCGTCCTTTAAAACAACAATAAGCTTATGTTTTGAGGAAAACTCTTGCTGTTTTTCAAGCCTTTCATAACTGTTCTTAAATTTTCCCACCAGACGTTGAAACTCACGCGGATGAGGGGTGAGAATAGAATTTTCAGGAAGTTCAGCGAGGAGTTCCGGACTTTCAGCAAGTATATTCAAGGCATCGGCATCAATAACCAGTGGATTTCTAACATGCTCAACGATATCCTTCAAAAATATTGCGGTTTCTGCCGAAGTTCCCATGCCCGTCCCTACCCCGTAATAACGATCAACGTTTACATCAGCTTTACCGCTCAGATAGTTTTTTCCATCGTTAACGTCAACCATGGCGGCGGGGACAGAATTTTGAAGAATTTCAAGACCACATTCCGGAACAAGAGCACTCACCAGTCCCGCTCCGGACCGCAGCGCCGCTTTTACCGCGAGCACACAAGCGCCCATTTTTCCATAGCTACCCGCAATGAGCTGCGCATGGCCATAGGTTCCCTTGTGTGAAAACCGTTGGCGCTTTTTTATCAGTCCCCGAACATACTCTTTGGTCAGGAAAATATGCTTCACCTCAAAATCCTTATCTTTTTCAGCCAATAATCCAATGTCCAAAACACTCAGTTTCCCTACGTAATTACCGGTCTCAGGGAAAAAGAAATTCAGTTTGGGTGCGTGAAATGTAATTGTTTCGTTTGCTTGAATTATCGCGTCTTCACTTTCATGGATACCCTCGCAGTACATCCCTGAGGGTACATCCACGGATAGTATGTATCGCGCATTTTCGTTTATAAATTGAATGATATTTTTTACAAATCCTTCTGCAGGACGAGAAAGTCCTGTACCGAATATAGCATCAATCACCACCGAACTGTTAATAGTGACTGCCTGAAGATCCGCTGTGTCCTTGAGGAATTTAATCTCCTGCCCCATTCGCTGAAGCCGTTCAAGATTCACCTTGAAATCCTGGGAAAAATTATCGGTGAACTGAGCAACGAAGCAGTGAACTCTATAATCATTTTCAATCAGGTATCTCGCGATTACAAGACCATCTCCTCCGTTATTCCCGGGACCGCAGAAAACACTAAAAACGGTATCTCTCGAACAACTTTCTTTGATTTTTCTGAAACAGCGCCGCGCAGCTCTTTCCATGAGATCGGTACTTGAAACAGGCTCGTTCTCAATCGTGTAATTGTCCAGTATCCCCTGTTGTTCTGCGCTTAGTATCTTCATAAATTACATTTCTTCATTCTTTAAAACCATTGTAACCGTGCTATCGGGATAAATTCCTTTCAATGAGAGCTTTTCGTCGGAAAGTTCCGTGACGTAAAAAATCTGTGTTCCTTTCGTGTGTCGGAAACGAGGTTCATACTTATAATCGACCATTGTCAGTGTATCACCGGATAAACTGTACACTTTTTCGCGCATGGTGGGAATAATTTGTCCCTTCGAATCTGTATGAAAGTACTGTTTGTCGGGAGAAAATTTAATCCCGTAACCAAAACCCTTTTCCTGTGGATGGCTTTCCACCACAATCCATTTTCCTTTCTCCAGTTTTTGATGAGCACTTTGTTCAACAGCAGGACTTTCACCACTGCAACTGAGAAGTAAGAAAAAAATACTGAATAAGTATGTTCTCATAATTCACAATCACGTTTCAAACAAAAATAAGATATCTATCAGGAATAGATTAATTTTGAAGCAGAATAAAGTACCGAAATGGAGGAAAATGATGTTTGGGCCGAACGCATGGACGCGCTTGCATTGCACGATTACGTGGTCATGGATGACTTTTTAAGTGAGGAAATACTCGCTGAGACGCATCATTTTTTTAATGTACGGGAAGCTCTGAACGTATTTGATAAAGCCGCTATAGGTTCAGGTCGGGATGAGCAGATAATCAATGAGGTACGGGGAGATTATACGTACTGGCTAGACAAAAAAAGGGATGAACAGGAACTCCGTTTGTTTGAAGTTCTGGACGAAGTGAAACGGATGATCAATCGTTATTGTTTTTTGAGTTTGTCGGATTACGAATTTCACCTTGCGCTTTATCCGAAAGGAAGTTTTTATAAAAAACACCTTGACCAGTTCCGCGGCAGGAATAACAGGATGATTTCCATGATTATATACCTGAACAAGGACTGGAAACCCGGTGATGGTGGTGAGTTGAAGGTTTATCCTGAAGGGAAAGAAGCAAAAACCATATCACCACTGGAAAACAGGTGCATACTCTTTCGAAGTGATACGCTCTTGCATGAAGTGCTTACAGCGAACAAGAGCAGGAAGAGCGTCACGGGCTGGATGCTCTATCAGCCGAGTATCCTCGTCGGCGTTACGCCTTAAGGGAGGCAGCAGTATACCTCGCTGTATAAATCGAGACAGGCACAATGTGAAAAATCGGGTCAAGCCTGCAGCGATGCCGGGTCGTCAGTAAGATCTCATTAAAACCTCACAGACAGTCCTCCTCCAACACCAAACCTGTTATCATAACTGGCTGTTAAGGAAAAATTTCGCGACAGAAAAAACTCCAACCCGGCGTTCCAGACCAATTCTTCATTGTAAAGTCCGTCCCCAACAAGATGAGCTGCTTCAGTGATGTCATTTATCAATCCGAAATCTGCCTGGTATTCAATCTCACCAAAAGCCACGGTTCGCGGGAGTATCATTACTTCCCTTTCCAAACCAATCTGAGGTCTCAATAAATGATCAATTCGCACATCCAGATCGAACATATAAGGCGTAAAAAAACGGAATCCAACTACTGCTGTTGGAACCACGTCATCGAAATTATCCCGGCTTTCATTTTCCACATTAATCCCTCCGAATATCCTCAAATAATCATACAGGTATCGCTCGTAACTTATTTCTCCTTCACCCAATCGGTTCCAGCCGTATTCCACATTCAGATTAAACTGATTTCTTGCATTGGAAGAAACGAGGTTTAGTCCTGTCAAATGTGAAGCTACGTCTAAAAGGCCCCAAGAGTAATATTTGTTTGTTTCATGAATAAGATTCTTAACAGGATGTTCCTCCATCCGCGGATCACGGGGGGTGCCGTAGTCATAGATTCTCGCCATCCCTCCTACCATGTGGTAAAGCACGTGGCAATGAAAAAACCATCCACCGGTTTCATTGGCATCAAATTCAATTGTCACTTTTTCCATAGGAGGAACGTTGACTGTATGTTTCAGTGGACTACGTTGCCCGTTTTTATTGACAACTCTGAAAAAATGACCGTGTAAATGCATGGGGTGATGCATCATCGTCAGATTGTTTAAGGTAATCTGCACCACCTCACCTTTATCTATTTTGATCTTGTCAGCCTCTGATAACGGAACCCCATTAAAGCTCCAGAGATAACGCCACATGTTTCCGGTCAGGTTGAGAAGTACTTCTTTCACCGGGCGGTCCTGCGAAAAATCTGTTTTTTCAACCGATTTCAGATAGTCGTAATTGTATTCTGCAAACATTCCCTTACCTGACATCTCTACCCCACTGTCCATTTGAGAATCCATTGTCGTGGTAGAATCATTCATCGTTGGCTGGTCGTTCATTTCCGTATCATGCTTATGTGCTTCCATCTGCATTCCCCAGTTTGCCTTCATTTCATAAGGCTGTTCCTTTGAAGGATTGAATTTAGTGGAAGGAGCCCCCATGCGCATATTCATTTTGGCCATTTGCTTCATCATGTCAATTTTATCCGGTCTGGGAACGTCAGGAGCAGAAAGCGTATCCCCTTTTCCAATAAACGCGGAAGTTTGTCCTGAACCGTCCTGAACCGTTGCTCTTACCTCAATTTGGTTGTTGTCGGGCACAGTAACGAGAAAATCGTAGGTTTCAGCAATTCCTATAAAGGTTTTGTTGTGTTTGACCGGAACTACTCTTGGACCATCTGCTGCGACCAACAGAGGATCATCTCCACCGAAAGTAAGCCAATACTGTGAAGAAGCCGAAGCATTTATTATCCGTAAGCGAACCTTCTCTCCCGGCTCAAACTCAGGATATGCAATGCTTTGATTTCCATTCATTAAAAAAGCGGGATAATAGATATCTGCGATATCTGCTCCTTCCATTCGCTGTCTCCAGAAACTGAACTGAGCACTTAAACCACCTTGCGCAATGACTCTGTTCAGCGGAGTAGACGTTCCTTTCTTAATACCGTACCATTCATTCCCCCTTTTAAGATTTCTGAGTACATTTTTTGGTTTTTGGTTTGTCCAGTCGGAAATTACTAAAACCAGATCTTTATCATAATCCAGTGTTTCCTCTTTGGGTTCGATAATAATAGATCCGTAAACGCCACTCTGTTCCTGTAAAAAGGTATGTGAATGATACCAGTACGTACCTGTTTGAATAAGCGGATATTCATATTTTAAGGTTTCACCCGGTTTTATTGGAGGAGTTGTCAAATATGGAACGCCGTCATAAAAGTTCGGAAGTAACACTCCGTGCCAGTGAACAGAGGTTTCGACGTCCATTTTATTTTCAACATAAATAATTGCATAATCACCTTCTGTAAATTTTAATGTAGGACCGGGAATGTTGCCGTTGATGGTCATGCCCATCATATCTTTACCTGCCTTGTTCACTATATCCTGATTTATGGTCAGGTGATATACAACGGTGTCGGTTTGTGCCGATAAGTTGAAAGAATAAATAATTAAAACGATAAGAGAATGTGTTACTATTTTGTTCAAGTACATGTATGTGCTTATTTATGAATTTTTTGAATAAAAACTTTATTACTGTTGTTGTGCGTTTCCTCATAAACTCGACTGTTTGAAAACATCGTTCATTCAAACTGTAATTTAAAAAAATAAATGAGAATATGAAAATGACCTATTAATGCCGGCCTTTTCCCCCAGCTTCGCACATATACACCACGATGTAAAAACCGGGACAGGCCAGCTGTGGATCGGGTAAATGTCCCTTTTTGGCATTGGCCCAAAAAGTGAATAAAAAAACCTTCAAGCCTCTATTCCCTGAAAATGGCAGCCTGAGACAATTGATTATTTATTGGTTCACTCGGTCAGCCAACCGATTATTTCTGGCGCGTCGGGTTGTGTCCTGGGATCAAGCACCTCAACCAGTTCACCTTTTTCGTTGATCAGGTATTTTTGGAAATTCCACGCAACCTCATTATCGCTGTGTCCGTTTTTTTCCTTTTGTGTCAGGAACTGATACAGGGGATGCATGTCCTCCCCTTTGACCGATATTTTACTCATCATCGGAAAGGTCACACCATAATTTTTCTCACAAAACTCAGCGATTTCCTCATCCGTTCCGGGTTCCTGCTTCATGAAATTATTTGCGGGAAAGCCCACGATTACAAAATTATCAGAGCCATACTTTTCATACAAGGCCTGCAGTTTTTCATACTGCGGAGTAAGCCCACACTTCGACGCGGTGTTTACGATCATCACCTTCTTCCCTTTCAGGGTTGAAAAGTCAAATTCTTCACCGTTGAGGTCGGTGACTGTGAACTGATAAATGGTCTTTTCCTGTGCACAAGCCGGCAAAATCTCGGTAATCAAAAAAAGGGCAAGCAGTGATATCTTCATATTTTTAATTTTTTTATTCCACCAATAAACAAATAATTCAACAATTGTTCGCTGACTATTTGTAAAATAAATCGACAGCCGTAGCTCCTTTTCCGTATTCCCTGAAATCGGCATCATACATTTCGAGTCCGTCCTGACCTTCAAGGAAATGGCGCACTTCTCCTTTGAGCACCCCTTGTCCTACTCCATGGATGATGATAATCTTGCGGATACGCTTTTCCCGGGCCGAACGATAAAATTTCCTCAATTCAAAAAGCTGTTTATCGAGGATTTCTCTGTTTGAAAGTCCTGCCTCACTGATGAGGAACTGATGTGTATGGAGATCAATTTCCCAATAGT
>JAWVYS010000069.1:0-8243 GCA_033722555.1 Brumimicrobium sp. | reverse complement strand
GTCCATCGTCGATAACAGATTCATCGTAGATGTGAATCTTTTCAGCCTCAGTATAGATGCTTATCAGAATGCTAAATATTTCAATGCGGATGTACTTCCGAAAAGAAACTGGGCCTATTCTTTAAGAAAAGACACAACTTGGTATACAAGTGATACGGCGTTTTACGAGAATAATTTTTTCGATATAACTGATTATAACGATCCGAATGCCAAGCCTCGTGGCGGATATGTAAATCTGCAGTTCGATTTCCTGAACTTCATGTTTCACATCAATCCAAAAATTGCCATTGGCTTCTCCGCAAAAACACGTTTCATTGCAAACATTGATGAAATTCATCCTGAAGTAGCGAAATTGTCTGAAGAAGGACTAGACTTTAGTCAGTTATGGAATAAACAGATCGATGGTTCTTTACTCTCACAGAATGCCATGGCCTGGGCAGAATACGGCATTAACTATGCTCAGGTAATCTCCGATGAAGGCGAGCATTTCTTCAAGGCCGGTGGACGACTGAAATTCAATCAGGGACTTGCTTCTAACTATCTGTATGCAGGAGACCTCGATTTCGAACTCCTAAATAAGGATACTGCCACTACTCTTCGCGGAACTTTCAACTTCGGTTATTCAGACAATATCGATAAATATTTCCAAGGTTCGGGAACCGGAACCACTTTCTCATTCAGCGAATTTTATAAACTAACATCAAAACTGGGATTAGGTCTTGATCTCGGTGTGGTTTATGAATGGCGCCCGAATTGGCAGGAATACAAATACGACATGGATGGAGAAACCAACATCTGGAGACGTGATAAAGAAAAATATAAACTCCGTGTGGGAGCCTCTTTGGTTGACTTAGGAGGAATGCGTTTTACGAAAGCCGGAAGAAGTAGAAACTTCACCGTTGATACAGAAAATCTTGACCTGGGTGTTTTCGAAAATGTTTCTTCACCGGGTGAGTTTTCATCGGTGATCGATAGTTTGATTCAAAACGATCCTGATTGGGTGGAAAATGAAAATGTGGATGAGACTTATTTCATGAATACACCAACTGCTGTGAGCTTGCAGGTAGATTATAATATCTGGAAAGATTTCTACGTGAATGCCATGGCTTACATTAATGCAAATTCTGTTACCAACGCAACGAATGTAAGAGCAGCAAGTCAGTACTCCTTAACTCCCTCTTACGATTTCAAATGGTTTGGACTTGGTGTACCTGTATCCTATAATAAATATGCCGGATTTCGTGCCGGTCTGGGTGCTCGCTTAGGCCCTTTAACGATCGGTACACCCGATCTTAAAACTTTCTTCCCTGGAGGAAACGTGCGCGGAGCAGGAGTTTATGCCGGCTTGAGAGTACCCGTATTATACGGCCACCCAAGCGATATTGACAATGACAAAGTTTCTGATAAAATGGATCTTTGCGTGGATGTTCCGGGTGTATGGGCATTCAAAGGTTGTCCGGATACAGATAATGACGGAATACAAGACTCTGAAGACGACTGTCCGATGGAGCCGGGACTTGCTAAATTCAACGGTTGTCCGGACACAGACAGCGACGGTATCATGGACAAAAAAGACGACTGTCCTGAAGAGGCTGGTCTGCCTGAATTCAACGGATGTCCAGACAGAGATTCTGATGGCATAATGGATAAGGAAGATGACTGTCCGGATGAGGCAGGATTAGCCGAATTTAAAGGTTGTCCGGATAGGGATAGCGATGGAATTCCTGACTTCGAAGATGCTTGTCCTGATGTTCCTGGTCCGAAAGAGCTCAACGGTTGTCCGGATACAGATAATGATGGTATTCTTGACTTCCTGGATAATTGTCCGCAAACCCCTGGTCCTGCTGAAAACAATGGTTGTCCATGGCCTGATACGGATGAGGACGGAATCCTCGATAAGGATGATGACTGTCCGCTTCTTGCCGGACCTAAATCCAACAACGGATGTCCGTTGACAGATACAGATAACGATGGAATTCCGGATAAGGACGATGAATGTCCACAAACTCCGGGAACTGTTGAAAACAAAGGTTGTCCTGAAATCGAAGAAGAAGTGAAAGAAATCCTTCAAACGGCATTTGATAACCTGGAGTTCGAAACAGCTCGTGCTAAGATTAAGGAGGAGTCTTATGAGTCACTTAATAACCTGGCAGAAGTTCTTCAGAAACGTCCGGAATGGCAACTACAGATTGCCGGTCACACGGACAATGTAGGAGATGCACAAAATAACCTCATCCTCTCGAAAAAACGTGCGGAAGCTGTAAAAGCATTCATGATGGAGCGCGGAATCGATGAGAGCAGGTTACATGTACTCTACTTTGGAGAAACTCAACCGATTGAAACAAACGACACTCCGGAAGGACGTCAGGCGAATCGTCGCGTAGAGATGACTCTGATCTTCAAATAGGATATGACTTTAAAATAATATGTCCGTGGCTTTTTGGTCACGGACATTTTTATTAATATTGATCGATAAATGAATAATATGACTAAATTTTTCTTTCCACTCATCATCTGCGCACTGATCTCCTTATCATCTTCGTGTGATCAGAAAATCAAGGAAGACGGTCAATCACTCAAGGATAATAAGCAAGACTCTGTTCTGGTCGCCGAGTCTCCTTCCGAACTTAAAATGTATGAAATTGACAGTGCTATGCCTTCTTTTCAGGAAGTAAAAACGCTGCGGTGGGAAAAAACCAAGGACGATAATTCGGAATTTATTGAAGTAACAGCCTATTTGAACGAGAAAGGATATCCTTCCAAAATTGTAGAATATTTTTACGGGGGTAACTTCAAGGATCAGGGTGAACGAAATTACTATTTCGAAGATAATGTACTGATAGCTGTAACCGAAAGAGTCGATAAATGGGCAGACTCCAGCACAAACTTTTTTCAGGTTACACAAACATTTTACGAAGATGGAAAAGCAACTTTCTCTCGCGCACGGACAGCACAATATGAAGAAAATATAGAAAAAGAAGCCTGGAAAAAAGCTCCGGTAACAAGCCATGTCGATCATCTCGAAACGGTTAACCAGGTACTTTCCGGTGAAGGAAGGTTTCAAACAAATTTCATCAGCGTTATTCAGGGACCCAATTCAATTTTCTTGTTGCTCGGCGAACCAAAGGAAGATGATCGGTATGTTACAACCGTACGTGTGGATGAGTTGACCCCCTTCGTAAAAGATTTGCTGGATAATATGCGGAAGTACAGGTTTCGTCCCCTTCGCATTCAGTTCAAAGTAGTGGGAGGAAAAGGCCAGCCCGAATTCAGAGTGCTCACCGATGCTGAATGGATAGAATAACAAACAACCACTTTTATTTAATTTAAAAAAAGCAAGCAATTTTCAAATGATTGATTCCATTATTGACCTCGCATTGAAAGAAGATATAGGAGAAGGTGACCATACTTCCCTTTCCTGCGTACCTGAAAATGCGCAAGGTTCGGCTAAACTGATTGTCAAAGACGAGGGTATTATTGCAGGAGTATCACTGGCGGAAAGAATATTTCAGCATTACGACCCCAATCTGAAAATGGAAATATTTCTTCTCGACGGTACTAAAGTAAAACACGGAGATATCGTATTTGAAATCAAGGGATCTTCCCGTTCAATATTGGCTACGGAGAGACTCGTATTGAATTTCATGCAACGCATGAGCGGAATAGCTACCCATACTAACAAGGTCGTTGAAATAATCAAGGATACAGATGCAAGCTTACTCGATACACGAAAAACTACTCCGGGAATTCGTGCACTCGAAAAGTGGGCTGTTACCATAGGAGGAGGAAGCAATCACCGCTTCGGACTCTACGACATGATCATGATCAAAGACAACCACATCGACTATGCAGGCGGGATTACCAAGGCCATTGAAAGAGCCAACAACTACATTGAGTCAAAAAACCTGAAAATAAACATTGAAATTGAAGTTCGGGATGAAAATGAATTGGATGAGGTGCTTTCTGTAGGTAAGGTGGACAGAATCATGCTCGATAATTTCTCACCCGAGGAAATTCGACGGGTCCTTCCTAAAATCCCTACAAAAATTGAAACAGAAGCTTCCGGTGGTATAACCCTCGAGAACATCCGCGAATACGCGGAAACCGGTGTGAATTTTATTTCCTCCGGTGCACTGACTCACTCGGTAAAATCACTTGATTTAAGTCTAAAAGCAGTCTATAATTAAAAAAGTATGTCACAGGTTAAAGTTAAAAGTCTGGAAGAGGCTGTCCTTAAAATAGACGCCATGAGCGAGGAAAGTCTCGAACGTTTATCCGAAACGCATGTGCTTGCACAGGAAACTTTCGTAGGATATATTCTCTCTTCGGCCATCGAATACCAGAATGACGAACTGATGGATCTTTTGATCTATTATTTCAATATTTTCTCAGAAGCCATAGCCATTCAGGGGCTGAACATGAAAAAGATAACCGACGACGATATCGAGGTCTTTCAGGAAGAATATGTACAGACGCTTGATGAATACATGGAAACGGAGGACAACGACCTCATTGCATCCCTTTGTGACCAACCCAACATGGTTTCCTTTTTACTCAGTGAAATAAATATGGAAGACGAAGAAGGTGTTGCCCTCAGTGAAGAAACTTCCACCTATTTATTCATCGTAGGTGTTGCAATGATCGCGCTCATGAACCGTGCGCTTAAACCCGGATAAAATGACTCCGAAGGCAATCGTTGAAAAAATGATGCAGGGAGATCACTTCTCTCAGTGGCTCGGAATAGAAGTCCTCGGTATTCAAAAAGGATATTGCTTGCTGCAAATGACCGTGAAGCCCGACATGGTAAATGGCTTTAGCATCGCTCATGGAGGTATTTCTTACAGCCTGGCAGATTCTGCACTTGCGTTCGCCTCCAACAGTTACGGCTTTCATGCAGTGAGTATAGAAACATCGGTCTCTCACACACGACCGGTAAATATTAGCGATGTCCTTACCGCCGAATGTACAGAACTTAACAGGGGAAAAACCATTGGTATCTATCAGGTAAAAGTAGTGAACCAGAGTAAAAAAACGGTTGCACTTTTTAAAGGTACAGTGCATATTTCTTCGCGGGAATGGGAATAAAAATCCTGAATTTAAATTAAACCGAGGCTAGAAAACCTTCGTATCACACTTCGCGGCTTTTCTTATCTTTGCTTCGTTACGCCGAATATATAGTCAGATGCAAAAAAAATTTTTCGGGAATCTTCTTTTGATCATACTGCTCAATGTTTTGATCAAACCCGTTTACTTATTTGCTATCGACGCTCAGGTCCAGAATACCGTAGGCGCAGAATCTTACGGAATATATTTTACCCTACTCAACTTTTCATTTCTGTTCAATATGTTCCTGGATATTGGTATCACTAATTTCAACACCAAGAACATAGCCGAACATCCCCACACAGTATCCAAATACATAGGGCCTATACTCGGATTAAAAATGATACTTGGATTGCTCTATGCCACGTTTACTTTGGGGGCTGCACTTCTTTTGGATTACGGAGATCTCGAAATGCATCTTTTGGGATTACTCGTTCTGAATCAGTTTTTGGTAGGTATTATCTTTTACCTGCGAAGTAATTTTTCCGGTTTACATCTTTTCGGAATAGATGCTTTTCTTTCTGTTCTGGATCGTTCACTGCTCATTGTAGTTTCAGCAATTCTTTTATATGGAAGCGTGGTAAATGAGCCTTTTCAAATCGAATGGTTTGTGTATGCCCAAACAGGTTCCTATGCCCTTTCGGCGTTCATCGCATTACTGATTACTCTTATAAAGGTAGGTAGAATACGCTTTTCACTCCGACGGACCTTCTCGATCGCCTTACTGAGAAAAAGTACGCCTTATGCGCTACTTATATTGCTGATGATGCTCTATACCCGGATGGATGCAGTGATGCTTGAACGCATGCTACCGGACGGCAAAGAACAAGCCGGTATTTATGCACAGGGCTTTCGCCTGCTGGATGCCGTAAACATGGTTGCCTTTCTTGTCGCAGGATTTCTCCTTCCAATATTTGCACGCAAAATAAAGCTCCGTGAATCGATCACAAAAATATTAAAGGATGCCTCCCTGCTCCTGATCGGAATGTCTCTATTGGTCGCGATAAGTGCCAGTTTCTCCTCAACAGAACTGATGGACTTGATTTATAACGAGGAGATAGAAAGTTCGGCGCATGCCTTCTCCTGGATCATCCTGAGCTTTATGCCCATGGCAACCAGTTATGCTTTCGGAACGCTGCTTACTGCCAACGGAAGCATGAAAGTGCTGAATCAAATGGCGATGGGAGGAATTTTTATTAACCTTGTCCTAAACGCAGTCCTGATTCCACAATACAAAGCAGAAGGAGCTGCAATTGCCACCTTTGTTACCCAGGCAGCCACTGCGGTGATACAGGTTTTACTTACCTTGAAAATATTCGCGTTAAAAGTGCGGTGGGACCTCCTTGTACGTGTAGGTGTTTTTGTTGCGTTGCTCATTCCCGGTGGAATCGTTTGTGACTATTTCAATTTAGGCATAGAACGATTTATCATTCTGATGTTTTCGGGTACACTTGCGTTGTTCGTTCTTAAAATCATTGATCTGAAGTCGATCAGAGGGATCGTTCTGAGTGCACCCAAAGGATGATCACGCACGGATCTGACGCACCGGATGAAGCGGAGAAAAATAATCCAAACGGATATCTGCCCAGCCTTTTCGGGTAAGATCAAGCGTGTATAGCATACCCTCATCCGTTGGAAAACAGTTGAAGTCATCACTAAGCGAAACGTCAATACCTTTTGCATTTAATTTTGCAAAAAGCTGATTGAGGTCTGTAGCATCGATCATCAAGGTCGTTTGGACCATTTGTCCGTTCTGAAAGAATTCCACTTCCACGCTGGCATTTTGTGAACGTTCCTCAATCTGAATGTGTCTGATGCTCATGTTGTCAAAAATAGTTCTCATTGGTCGTGTATTAAATGTTACGGTACAAACTTACCGGAGTAGAACGTAATCTATTTACGTACAAAAATTATCAGCGAATATTTGTGGTGAACTGAAGGAAAAAGAAAACTGCTGAGAAGAAAAAAAATCCGGGGAGTGATGGCATTAAAATAAATATCTATTATATTTGTGCCCGCTAAAGGAAAACGTATTTAGCTCATTGAAATAAGCGAGAGTAGCTTCCCGATAAAGATTCATTCCTGTTCAAAGAACAGATTCATCTAATTCGGGACAGGACGCTACTCAGTAAAAGTATAAGCGAGAGTAGCTCAGTTGGTAGAGCACAACCTTGCCAAGGTTGGGGTCGCGGGTTCGAATCCCGTCTCCCGCTCAAAATGAAGCAATGATTTTTGTAGTTCTGTAAAGACACGCAAAAAACTCCTATCCCCTGCTTCATTGAAATATTTTATCAGTCCGATAAAAATGCCCGGATGGTGGAATTGGTAGACACGCCGGACTTAAAATCCTGTGGCCTTTTGGCCGTGCGGGTTCAAGTCCCGCTCCGGGTACATTTAGCCCTGTAACGTAGAGTTGCAGGGCTTTTTTGTTGGTTTTAATCAGATTAGGGCAACGGTACTAATTCTTCTGTATCTATTGATATAACTGCATTTAAGTGGTTCGACATATTTCTTTCAGTACATTTGCATTTAAAGAAACAATGGGAACAGTTGCAATACATAGAGCCAATCGAGAAGATTTAAAGGACCTTCAAAGTGTTAGCAGGACTACTTTCAAGGAATCCTTCGGAGAGCAGAACACTGCAGAAGATATGGAGAAATACCTACGTGAGAAGTTTAGCGAGGAACAGCTTTTATTAGAACTTGATAATCCCAACTCAGCATTCTACTTAGCAACGCTTGACGAAGATGTAGTTGGCTATCTTAAGTTGAACACAGGTCAAGCTCAAACTGAATTGAAGGATGATAGTGGACTTGAGATAGAGAGAATTTATGTGCTCAATAAGTTCATTGGAAAAGGTATCGGCAAACAACTGTTCAAACAAACATTAGATATTGCACGTCAAAAGAAATCTCATTTCATTTGGTTAGGTGTTTGGGAAAAGAATGAAAGAGCACTTACTTTCTATCACAAAAATGGTTTTGTAGAATTTGACAAACACATATTTGTGCTTGGTGATGACCACCAGACAGATATACTAATGAAATTGGAGTTGAACTAATGCTCAATTTGGTTCGACAATGCAATCATTGCGGGTACTAAACAGAATGAGAAGCAGAATGAGAATGAGGCTTCTTGT
>JAWVYS010000068.1:0-8525 GCA_033722555.1 Brumimicrobium sp. | reverse complement strand
GTTTCTCAAAACCTTGTGGATGAACCCCCTGCCCTCCGCCAAATATATGAAGCCAACATCGGTGTTCGATTAGCTGCTAAACAGGATCTCTGGTTGGATGTCGGGGTCATGGAATCAAACTTAGGCTTTGAAAGTGTAATAGGAGCAAATTGCTGGATGATGACCCGAAGCATTCTGGCGGAGAGCTCCCCCTATTATCTCAGCGCAGCGAAACTCAATTATCAGACAAGAAATGAAAAGTGGTTATTTGCTTTCTTATTTTCAAACGGCTGGCAACGGATGGTAAACGGTTACCCTTCTCTCGGTCATCAGGTCAAATGGCATCCGAATAAAAGGTGGACGATAAACAGTAGTTCATTCATCGGAAAGGTAAATATATCAAACAACCAGACAGGATTTATTCCCACCGTTCAGCAGCGTTATTTTCATAATTTTTTCTTCAAATATGAAGCAGGACGTATAGGAGTCATTGCAAGTCTAGATGCGGGTCTGGATCACTCCGAAAACAACACTGATAAATTCAGTATCTGGATGGGTTCTGCCTTGTTGTTGAGATATCGGTTCAATACAAAATTTGCCTTGGCAGCAAGGGGTACTCTATATTCCGACAATAACAGTCACAACGTAGTATCCAAAGATTTCAACGATTTTATGAATTTCGGTTTTTCGCTTAATCTGGACCATCAAATTACAAACAATGTACTTTGGCGTGTAGAAGGTAAACGGTTTGAAAGCAGAAATCCAATTTATCTCTACAAGGGAAATCCTGCACATTTCAATTATTATATAGGTACGGCATTAACTTTCAGGATAGGTGAATTTTAATGAGATAAGGGGGAAGATATTAGTAATGAAAAACTTGGGTGTGGTCAATTATTGCAGTACAACGTGTCAAAATATGTTGCGTATCCGGCCCATACACCAAGTGCGCCACCTGAAATGTTCGTTGGAAGATTAGAAGGTGTTGCAAAAGGACTCCCCCCTGTTTGAAGTTGTAAATATTTAATTTCCATAAACTCATATACAGCCTTATCTATCCGTGAGAATTTAATGGCAACGCTATCCCCGCGCTGATAAAAACCTCTTTCACTCAAGGGCGTATCAGGGTTGAAGTTATGGGGGTTTTCGTAAGCAAAAGTAAAAGTCAATCCATTAAAAAACTGGTCGTCAAAGGCAGGGTTAAAAGTTGGAACATAGCGGTCATCGAGTGTTGAGCCGTCTCCCTGAATGTTTATCCTTTTACACTCCCAAAAATATGCATTGTATTCATTCGGGGGATCTGAAAGATAGAGCCAGCTGTAACCGTTATCAGGATATTCCTGGTCCTCTTTCCAATACAAAGAATCCATAGGAACGGGGTTTAGAAGCTGAGTACTGGAAGTATACTCGTTACCTTCAAACTGGACCTTGAGATCATAAGTTTTTCCTACCTCTCCAAAAATAGATGTATTCGCAGTAGAATAAAAACAAATATTTGCGGTACTCAGTTCCTCTACCGGGATATCGAGAAATGAGGCAATTGCTTCCTGAGAACTCTGAGGCAAGGACTGCGAGCATATTTCATCAAGTATTACAGTATTTGTTCCGTCTGAAACTGACACTGTAGCTCCTGAAACCAGGGCTTCCAGTAAAAGGTTTCCATTCACCTCCTCGTAAATGTATTTGGAGCGCGTCAATAGGACAATCGGAGGCTGACCTGTTTCAATTCGACCGTCAATCACGAGTTTTGAATCAGCCTCAGGAATATCGACAATCACTTCCTTTGTGCAGGATGTAATTAAAACCAGGGTCAATATTAAAATACTGTGGTATTTGTTCATTTTTAAAACTGAAAATTCCATGTTATACTTGGTAATATTGGGAAAAGGGATACCTGTCGTACGCTCAGCTGAAAAGAGTCAGCTCCTGAGGTTCCTCCGTTTTCCACATAAAGAAAGAAAGGATTTTGCCTGCTGTAAACATTGTATACAGAGAGGTTTAAGCTATTCCGGAATCGTTTTTTTACACTGATTTCTTTTCCTGTATTTTCGTCCACCACTGTCTTCATAGGCTTATCGTAAAACGTAACCGATACATCGAGGCGATGATAAGGGGGCATTCTGGAAGCATTTCTATCCTGAAATTCGAATTGAAGATCACCATTATGCAAATACCAGGACACCGGCAGTGTAATAGCATTTCCTGTTGCATACACGAATGCAGCGCCAAAAGTGAAACGCTGATTTAATTTGTAATTTGCAACCACAGAAAGATCGTGTCTTCGGTCATATTTCGCGGGGAAATACTTATTGTTAAAGATCTCTTCAAACTTTCTTTCCGTGCGTGACAAGGTATAACCTAACCATCCTGTAAGTTGTCCCAGGTTTTTTTTAAAGAAAAATTCAAGGCCGGCACTATACCCTATTCCTTGTGTTAATAGGTTATCTGTATTTGATTTCGCGTTATCCTGAGGCAAAACTCCTTCTTTAAATTCCACAAGGTTATTCATTTCCTTATAATATATCTCAACAGAACTCTCAAACATATTTTCATGGAAATTCCGGAAATACCCTACAGAAGATTGCCATCCATACTGGGGCTCCAATACGTCAGTGGTTGGATACCAAATGTCTGTTGGCAGCGAAACAGCGCTTAAATTAGCGAGATGTACATACTGTGCATTCCTGTTCCAGCCTACTTTCAATGAACTTTTATCATTCAACAAATACCTTGAAGAAAGTCTTGGTTCAAGAAAAAAATAGG
Organism: Brumimicrobium sp.; assembly: GCA_033722555.1. GTDB lineage: Bacteria > Bacteroidota > Bacteroidia > Flavobacteriales_D > Crocinitomicaceae > Brumimicrobium. The sequence goes on along the minus strand of JAWVYS010000068.1, from coordinate 5,783 downwards.
AAGCAATGACTTCTCCCGAAGGATAATTGATAGAACTATCCTGAACCCCAACAACTTCCTCTTCGAAACGCTTAAATGGTCCTACGTGCTGATAAGTACTCAACCGAACTCCCCCGTTGACTGACCACTTTTCTGTGATATTAAATTCATCGGATACATACACGGCAGATTCATGACCGAAAAGCTTTTGCCCTTCCCCTACATCAAAAGAGGTCGTATCCTGATTCGCACTGACTGAAACAGGTGTAAAAATGTGGTAGAGATAATCTACGCCAAATTCTATTTTATGACGTGGATTAGGCAGGTAAGAGAAGTTCAGGGATGCGCCGTAATCCCGAATTCCGCTCTTCAAACCAAACTGAAATTCATCCTGATTGGAGATGAATGAAAACTGATAATCGGTCAGCGATAAAGATGTATTCACAAAAAATTTATCCGAGAATAGATGGCTCCACCGCAGTGAAGCCACCGCATTTCCCCAAGGCATGTCTACACTGAAATTCTCACTCCCGGTTGAAAATGTAAAATCATCCTTTCCGTAATAACCACTGAAAAAGATTTTATCCTTATCTCCTAATTTATAATTGAGTTTAAGGTTCAGATCGTAAAAGTAATACCCTGTTCCACTAAAATTTCCATCTTCCTTCATGAATGGTTTGGTAATAACATCCAGATAAGTTCTCCTTCCGGCAATAAGGAAGGAAGCCTTATCCTTTACCAAGGGTCCTTCAACTGTAAGTCTGGAAGAGATTAGTCCTACCCCCCCCTTGACACCAAATCGCTGATTATTACCGTTGTTGGAATTAATATTTAAAACGGATGAAAGCCTTCCTCCGTACTTTGGAGGAATCCCTGCCTTTAGCAATTCGACATCTTTGATGGCGTCCACATTAAATACAGAAAAGAATCCAAAAAGATGGGAAGCATTATAGACATTGGTTCCGTCGAGTAAAACCAAATTCTGATCAGGTCCTCCTCCCCGAACATAAAATCCCTGAGTACCTTCTGAAGCCGTTTGTACACCCGGCATTAGCTGAAGGGTTTTAATGATGTCAACCTCGCCAAGAAAGGCCGGGAGGGTTTTTATTTCTTCCATTTCCAGTTTGATGACACCAACCTGTGTTTCTTTCACATTGGCGTCCCTCCCCTCTCCGGTAATTGTTACCTCTTCGAAGTCTTGTACCTGCTGCTCCTTGTTGAGGGAAATATTTACTGTTTTGGAGGAAGAAAGCTCTACCTGAATCTTTTGATTTTCATAACCGAGGTATCTGAATTCAACAAAATACTTCCCACCAGGCAAGGTAAGGGAGTAAAAACCGTCGGTATTCGTATAAGTACCCTGATTTTTCTCGGGTACAACCACCTTTACGTCAGACAGTGTCTCACCGCTTTCCTTGTCAGTCACGTTACCACTCAGAGTAAAATTTTGAGAATAAACAGTGACAATGGAGCAAAATGAGAAGAGAAAAACAACTATTTCCCTGTATATAAACATCTCTCAAAAATAATATCTTTTATTCAGTGAGTAATAATGGCCACAAATATTTAACACCGAATTATTAATCCTTGTATAGGTTTTAATTGAATGAAATTATTATTTATATTTTAGAAAAAGTCTGTCATGGAAAAACACCGTTTTATTTCACCGGATAAGAGCATTTTGACAAATCCTAGGATTATACTTGGGAGTTTTCCAACATGGACTGTGGCACTTCCCGATTCCACAGCAAAGAAGATAAAAAGAACTCAGAATAACGATTTGCTTTTCTTTTATGGAAGTTCACGCAATCAATTGTGGAAATGGTATAAAAATTATGTTGACAAACGGGTTGAAATCGACCAAATTGATAGCATAAAGAGCAGTCTTCGTGACAACAACATCGGCCTTTCCGATATGATTTTAAGTTGTGAGAGGAAAAACAAATCAGCGGCAGACAGTGACCTTACCTGTCGGGTGTATAACGATCATTTTTTTCTTTTACCGAAAAAGGGTGAAACGTTAAAAATATTGTGCACCTCGAAGGGTGTTCTCAATACTATGCTTTTGAGGCCTGAATTCTTTTCCATTCATTCAAATATTGAGTTAAACCAAAAGCATTCAGATGAATTGCAAGAAATATGGCTGAAAGAAATAAACGGGGATGCCGGACTTATCAATAAACCTTTCTTGAGGGTACTGCAGGTTAAAAACGGAGGTGTCCTTCATTGTATCGCTCTGCCTTCGCCCGGAAGTCCCTACCGGGGATTGAAACACTTTGGCTTTTATTCCGGAGATCCTAAAAAATACTTAGATGAATACCTTAAAAAAGCATTTACCCTTTTCCTGAAATGATTTAAACAAAAAAGGGCACAATTTTCATCGTGCCCACGTGAAACAAAATAATTTATTTATTATTCAATGATCATATTGTATATCCCGAATTTATCATCAGTTAGCACTTTAAAGAAATAAGTACCTGATTTCAAATGAGAGACATCGATGTAATCTACACCATTTAACTCTTCATTATCAAAAGATAAAACCTCCTGACTTAAAGAATTAAAAACAGTTAATTTATTGATTTCCTTTTCTGAATTAAATTTCACTTTATTATCCGCCGGATTCGGGAAAAATGTCACTCCGGCCAACTCTTGTTCCGCAAGACCTGCACTATTATCCTCCACGGTAATCGTACCTACCATGGTATTGGGATGATAGCTGCAGAAATAAGTGAATACAGCGGTACTGGTGAAGGTAAATGAATAGGTTTGACCATTTGTTAAATCACCGCTACCAAAACCTACCGGCGCGTTTGGATCCTGACTAATAACGTCGTGCGTCATGTTATCCGTAACGGTCCATATGATCTGATCACCTACATTTACAGTTATCGATGCGCTTCCTCCCACCTGAGTACTCCAGTCAATATTATGCGTAGTCTGACCAAAAGCAGTAAAGCCGGTTATTAAAAATGATAGTCCTAGAAATTGTAATGTTTTTTTCATATCGTAAAATTTTAAATAATTATTATTCAGAAAGATAATTAAAATGTATGAATATGAAAAAGTTATTTCTTAAATAACGTAAAAACGAATTCAGAATTTTTCAACATTTACGGCATCCATACCTTTACGGCCTCTGGCTAGATCGAAACGGACTTTATCATTTTCCTGGATATCAAAATTGACATTGTTGATATGAAAAAAGTATTTTTCACTGGAAAAATCCTCCTGAATAAAACCGAATCCTTTTGAGCTATTATAAAATGAAACATGACCTACGTGATCTTCTTTGGCATCTTCCTCCCCTTTTTTAGGTACACCTAACTCAATATCTTCAGCCTTGATTTTAGATTTTTTGTGTTCTTCAGGTGGTGTATCCGTAATATTTCCAAATTCATCCACGTAAGCCATCATATTTTCAAGGCCCCCACCCTCTGAATTTTCTTTTCTTTCTTGCTTCTTTAATTCTTTATCCTTCCGTTTTTTTAATTTCTTCTTTTCTTTTTCCTTTTTACTAAAGGTCTCTTGCGATCTACCCATGCTTTTTTATACCATTTAATTTATTAATATACAGCCCACTAAATTTCCATCGAGCACAAATTACTATCTTCTCAGGAATATTTTATGATTAAAACTATTCTATAGCGGTCAATGATACGAAGGTAAGATAAATAATAATGATAAACAACCGAAAACCGCTAGTCTTTTAATTAATGATCTTGTCATTAGAAGATGCAACAGAAATGAAAAAATCCATAATTCCGAAAATAGTTCAGCGCAATATGCGATAAGTTCGATCTGGTCTGCGTAACACATTATTTCTTCTTAAAAAAATAAGGAATAACAACAACGGTGAATGAAAAGTCCTTACGGTTAGTTTTATCCATTTTGTATGTCATCAAAAGATTAATTAGCTTTACGTTCAATGGAATTATAAAACAATTGATTCCGATTTTATGTTAACAAAAGTGAGCATTCACTGAACATCAGGAATCCAATTTATTTTAAAAAATAAATATGTATAGCTTTTTCAAAAACTCGATCACATGAATAATCCGTTGAGAAAAAATACCCTATTTATACTATTTATAGCTTTGTTTTTTCCGTTAACCACCTTTGCTTCAGAAGGTAACAACCTGCTTAATGCATGGGCAGAAAGCGCTAAAACAGCGCTTGGTTTTTTCTGGAAAGCAGGTTGGGCTTTTGTTCTGGGCTATATAGTGAGTGCTGCCATTCAGGTCTTTGTCCCAAAGAAAAAACTCACCGCTCATATGGGGGATAGTAATGTTAAAAGTGTATCACTTTCTACCTTTTTCGGAGCCATTTCCTCTTCCTGTTCCTTTGCCGCATTGGCAACAGCGCGATCGCTCTTTCTCAAAGGTGCCCATTTTGTGAGCACGGTGGCATTTATGTTCGCATCTACCAATCTGGTCATTGAACTCGGAATATTAATTTTCATTTTTCTGGGATGGGAATTCATCGCGGCCGAGATCGTGGGTGGAATTATCCTTATTATCATCAGCTCAGTCCTCATCAAATTGACGTTTCCAAAAAAAATGATTGAGAAAGCAAGGGAAAAAGTTGAGAGGGAATCGCTGGAAGAAGAAGATTTTGACTGGAAGAAAAGAATTAAATCAAAGGAAGGTTGGTACATGGTAGGTGAAAAATTTGTCATGGAATGGAAAATGGCCTGGAAAGATATCCTCATAGGGTTCACCATTGCCGGTTTCGTTTCTGTATTGGTACCTACTTCTTTCTGGGAATCCATTTTTTTGAATGATTATCAGGGCCAGTTACCTGATTTCCTAATTAGCCTGGAGAATGCACTAGTTGCCCCTTTCGTTGCTGCAGCTACTTTCATAGGTTCGATGGGCAATATACCTTTGGCAACCGTACTCAATGAAAATGGAATTCTTTTCGCAGGGCTGATGGGATTCATTTATTCTGACCTCATGGTTCCTCCACTGGTCAATATGAATCGCAAGTATTACGGATTGAAGGTTGCGCTGTACATTTCGGGTATCATGTATGTAAGCATAGTGCTCACAGCGCTAATTCTCAACTATGGTTTTGAATTGCTGGATATTCTTCCTGAAGGAAGTCGGCAAGTTTCCGAAATGACTCAGTTTGAAATCGACTATACATTTTATTTCAATATTGTTTTCGTATTGTTTGCAGCCCTTATGCTCTATTTTAATTATCTCACCAAACGCATAAAAGAAGAAAAAAGTGGTGGACATGGTCACGATCATGGTCAGAAAAAGGGCCTCTCTATAAAAATGGGAATAGTATATTTTTGTATAGCCGTTGTAAGCATTGGTATGATTATAAAATTATTCTTATAAAGAACAAAGCATGGAAAATGATTATTATCATTTCTTTTACATTTGCAACAAGCTTTTACTTATTTAATTAAGCAAAAAGTTGAGTTTTGTAGTTAAAGGGAACAGGATAAATCTATATGAATCTCTATATCAAAAATATGGTATGTGACCGCTGTAAGATGGTCGTAGATTCCATGCTTCGGGATATGAATCTCCATCCTTTAAAAATTTCCCTGGGTGTGGTGGAAATAGCAGAGAATGAACTCCATCAAAAGGACATTCTCGTTCAAAAATTAAGAGCTGTAGGATTCGATCTTTTAGAAGATAAAAGAAATCAGACAAAGGAAAAAATTAAAAACCTGATCACTGAAAAAATTAATTATTTACATTTTTCGAACGAAAATCTCTCGGTTTATCTGAGCCGCGAATTAGCACAGGATTACAGTTCCCTTTCACATTTGTTTTCAGACCTCCAGG
>JAWVYS010000067.1:0-9240 GCA_033722555.1 Brumimicrobium sp. | reverse complement strand
TTTCAGCATTTATACGATTTAAACCCCGAAGCACTGCAGAAATTCATTCAAAAGGATATTCATCCCAAGCACCTGCATCCCGGACTCGACTTGGAAACCATTGATGACCTACCCAAAAGAGCAGGTGTCTACAAATTCTTCAATGAAGATAACGCCCTGATTTATATTGGAAAAAGCAAAAACATTCGTAGTCGCGTAATGCAACACTTAAAGAACAACAGTTCAAAAAAAGGGGTGAATATGCGCGAAGAAATCATACGCGTGGAATACGAACTTACGGGATCTGAAACAATTGCCCTCCTGAAAGAATCAGCACTCATCAAAAAATATAAACCACGCTACAACAGAGCTTTGAGAAAGGACAAATATCCGTATGGTTTGTATTCTTATACGGATGGAAACGGATATATAAATCTCACGGTTGATAGAGTAAAGAACAAAACAGCTACTCCCCTTACCACCTTTTCAACAAAGATGGAAGCCAATCGTTTTCTTGAATATTGTTGTGAAGAATTTCGTCTTTGTAAAAAATTAACCGGTATTTACACCACTAAATCAGCATGTTTTCAATACAATATTAGGGAATGTAACGGAGCCTGTATCGGTAAGGAAAAAACGGAAGATTACAATTCGCGTGTCGCTCAGATTCTGGATAAACTTAGTTTTGAGACGGACAGCTTTTTTATTGTCGACAATGGTCGAACAAGGCAGGAGATGAGTCTGATTCTGGTGGAAAACGGAAGTTATCGCGGATTCGGATATGTTCATCGAAACTTGTCTAAGAACCACCAGGAGCTTTGGAAAGAAGCGATAGAATATCATCCGGAAGATAAGGATGCACGGATAATACTTCAACGCATGATTCGGATCGACCAAAAACTGACTATCGTTAAGTTTTAAGCAGCCGATTTCTGATCGGATTTCTTTTCTTTAACAACTGATTTTCACAGATTCAAACGTTCCAACTTTTTAATTACTATTGAAGAAATCATTACGAACAAAAGAAAAGAAATAAATACGATCATAAATATTAATACGTTTTTGAGATTCTTAAAATATAACGGTTTTAACCGGTCTTCCGTTGGGAAAATCTCTTAAAAAACCTAAATGATTCCATAAAAGTTTACGAGAGCTTCATAAACAGTCAAAAAAAAAGCCGGTCTGATATCAGACCGGCCATGAACTCAAAAATAAATCTATCTAACCGATAACTTTAACGTTAACGGCGTTTAATCCTTTTCTTCCTTGTTCTACATCGTACTCAACTTTATCGTCTTCACGAACTTCATCGATCAAACCATTAGCATGTACGAATACATCGTTTCCTGATTCGGAAGGTACAATAAATCCGAATCCTTTCTCAGTGTTAAAAAACTTAACTGTTCCTTGTGGCATAATAATATAAATTAAAAATAAAGTACAAATATACTCTTGCATTTTGATTAAACCTAATAATTTGTAAGAATTATAAAAATTTAATTTGCAGAGAGTTAAGTCTTTACTAAATCCAACGGTAAAAATTGACTTGGAATTTTTCTTTTTTAATCATAACTGACCCAGATCATTTCAAGAAAATTATGCAACATATGTTTATACTGCTTTGTTTAATTGTTCATTTCAAACAACCACATATTTCGAGTCTGACCGTCCCACTGTTGTTGATGGAAGTTCTTAGGTACAGACTAAAAATGTCATTTTGACCTTTAAAAAAACCTCTGTATGTCAGAATGTCAGATAGATACAGGAGTTTTATACTTGGAGCATTTTTTGACAAGTCACTACAAAAAAAGAAATAAAAACTTTTAAAAAATAGATTGAATGGATGTAAATAAATGGACAACCAAAACGCAGATGGCGGTTAATGAAGCGCAGCAGCTCGCTCAGCAAAACGGGCAGCAGGCGATCGAAACAGGCCATTTACTGAGGGGAATGATACAAGTAGACGACAGCGTTATTCCTTTTATTTTCAGAGAACTAAACAGTGACCTCGCCACTTTTACAAACGCACTGGATAGCATAATAAAAAGTTACCCGAAAGTTCAGGGAGGCAGTCAGCCTTACCTGAGCAACACCCTACAACGTGTTTTAAACTCGGGGATGACAGAAATGAAGAACTTCAAAGATGAATACCTTTCGCTTGAAATCCTTCTTTATGCGCTTATCGATGCTAATGATCAGGTAGCGAGACTGATGAAAGACAATAATTTTAATAAAACCAACCTAAAAAATGCAATTATGAAACTTAGAGACGGACAAACTGTTGATTCACAAGGAAAAGACAGCACTTACAAGTCCCTGGACAAATATGCCAACAACCTGAATGAGATGGCTAAAACAGGGAAATTAGACCCAATCATCGGCAGGGACGAGGAAATCAGACGCGTACTTCAGATCCTGACCAGAAGAACAAAAAACAATCCGATTATGATCGGAGAGGCAGGGGTGGGAAAAACCGCAATCGCCGAAGGAATCGCTCAAAGGATCGTATCTGAAGATGTACCTGAAAACCTGAAAAGTAAGGTTGTATATGCTCTGGATATGGGTGCGCTCGTGGCTGGTGCTAAATACAAAGGCGAGTTTGAAGAGCGCCTCAAGGCCGTGGTTAATGAGGTTATCAAATCCGATGGTGAAATCATTTTGTTCATCGATGAGATTCACACCCTGGTTGGCGCCGGAGGTGGTGGTGAAGGTGCAATGGACGCAGCGAACATATTAAAACCAGCTCTTGCACGTGGAGAACTAAGAGCAGTCGGTGCAACCACGCTCGATGAATACCAGAAATATTTCGAAAAAGACAAAGCTCTAGTGCGTCGTTTTCAGACCGTTTTAATCGATGAACCAAGCACTGAAGATGCTATTTCCATCCTGCGAGGGATTAAAGAAAAATATGAAAATCACCACAAAGTTCTTATCAAGGATGATGCGATAATTTCGGCGGTGGAACTTTCTCAGCGATATATCACGGATCGGCAGTTACCCGACAAAGCAATCGACCTCATCGATGAAGCCGCTTCTAAACTTAGAATGGAAATTAATTCCAAACCGGAAGAATTGGATGAGATCGAAAGACGAATTATGCAGATTGAGATTGAAAGGGAAGCCATCAAACGTGAAGGTGATAAACAAAAGTTGGCCAACCTAAATGCAGAACTTGCCAATCTGAATGAAAAGCGCGATGAATTCATGGCCAAATGGAAAGCGGAAAAAGATGTAATAGATACCGTTCAGAATTCCAAAGAGGCCATCGAAAGGGTAAAACTGGAAGCAGAACAGGCCGAACGTGCCGGTGATTACGGTAAGGTTGCTGAACTCCGCTACGGTAAACTGAAAGAACTTGAATCCGCAGTAGAGGAAGGTAAGAAAAAATTAGCGGAATTGCAGGCTAACTCGAAAATGATCAAGGAAGAGGTAGATGTTGAAGAAGTTGCAGATGTTGTATCGAAATGGACAGGTATACCTGTATCAAAGATGCTCGAAAGCGACAGAGCCAAATTACTTCGACTGGAAGATGAACTTCGTAAAAGAGTCGTAGGACAGGAAGAGGCTATCGAAGCTGTAGCTGATGCCGTGCGTCGAAATCGCGCCGGACTTCAAAACCCTAATCGTCCGATCGGTTCCTTCCTGTTCATGGGAACAACCGGTGTAGGGAAAACAGAATTAGCGAAAACCCTTGCCGAATTTTTATTTAACGACGAGAACGCCATGACACGTATAGATATGAGCGAGTATCAGGAAAAACACAGTGTCAGCCGTTTGGTTGGAGCTCCTCCGGGATATGTGGGTTATGACGAGGGCGGACAGTTGACGGAAGCGGTGAGACGCCGCCCCTACTCTATCATTCTCCTTGACGAGATTGAAAAAGCGCACCCCGATGTATTCAACATCCTGCTTCAGGTACTCGACGACGGCAGACTGACAGATAACAAAGGGCGACTGGTGAATTTCAAGAATACGATCATCATTATGACAACCAATATGGGAGCCTCTATCATTCAGGAGAACTTTGGTAATGCAAACAAATCCGAGCTTCCAAGAATAAAGGAGAAAACACAGTTTGAACTGCTGGAATTCCTGAAAAAGGAAATTCGTCCCGAATTCCTTAACAGAATTGACGAACAGATCTTATTTACACCGCTGACTCAGGAAGACACCAAACAGATCGTTGAAATTCAGCTGAACAATCTCAAGGAACAGTTGAAGAACAACAATATCAATCTGGTCGTAAAAGATGATGTCATCGATTGGATTGCAGAAACAGGACATGATCCGCATTTTGGAGCACGCCCCGTTAAGCGAGTGATTCAAAAGAATATACTGAACGAATTATCCAAAGAGCTTCTGGCTCAAAAGATAGACACCTCACAAAACGTGATTGTTGATTTCTTTGACAACAAAATCGTCTTCAGAAAACCTATCACTGAAGAGGAAGAAAAATCTCCTCTAGACCTTTAATCAGTAGCTGATTTATTGAAACACCTTCGGACATGTCTCCGGGGGTGTTTTCATTTTGATACATTTAGTAATCAAACCTTTAAACTCAATCTGAAAAAATAATCGTATAATTGCTTATTACTGTAAACTGGTGTTTTGAAAATTCACTCGTCACTCTTTCTTACTGCAATACTGTGCTTTTGCCTCACAGCAGATTCTTTGGCTCAGGAGAATCGTGCGGATAGCTTGCGCAAAGTACTTTCTAAAAATCCCGCAAAGAAAAAACTCCCGAAAATATACTTTGAACTTGGTGAAACTTTCTTCATGCGAGATAACGACTCGGCGGTATATTATTACGAAAAGTCTAAAATTCTCAGCCAAAACCTCAAGGATTCACTGACCTATGCCGCTTCGCTCATACAACTGGGAATGACCTACCGTTACATAGATCAGGTAAAATTCGCCGAATATTCGATGCTGGCTCAGAAAGCTGCGAAAAAGAGCGGAGATCCATACACCATCATTCAGGCAAATAGGTTACTTGCCATGTTGTATCGTTCCCAAAACGAACTGGATAAAGCACTTGAAGTATATAACAAGATTCTTATAAGCGCAAAACATTCCAACGATAGTTTAGAGATCTCCTGGACCTATAACGACATAGGCATCATTTACATGATGAAAGCAAAATACGAACAGGGTCTGGAATTCTGGAAGAAATCGCTTGCCTTAAAACTTAAACTCGGAGACCTGGACGGAGCTTCTGCCACCATGTCGAATATAGGATTATACTATAAAGACATTAATAAACTGGAAGACGCGAAAAAATACATCCTTGAATCGCTGAACCTCAACCTTGAATCGGGTAATCTGGAATCAGCTGCTTTCAATTTATCCAATCTTGGAGCCCTTTATACCAAAACCGAGGAATATGATAAAGGTGAAGAGGCTTTTCTTCGTTCTTTGAAATATTCAGATTCACTGAACAATTATTTCGACAAAAAAGAGACATTACTGGGACTTTATCAACTTTATAAAAAGAAGGGAGATCTTCAGAAAGCACTTCAAACCCATGAACAATTTGTTCAGGTTCTTGAAAAAGAATTCGACAGGAACAACACGGAAATCACCAAAGAACTAACCACAAAATTTGAAACAGAGAAAAAAGAGAAAGAGCTGGAAGTCATTTCGGCAGAAAATAAGCTTATTCAGACGAATTTCAGATATGCTCTAATTTCCGGAGTGCTCCTGCTCGTTGGATTGGTTGTAATCATCTTTATTCTCAGAAAGGTTAGAAAAGCGAAAAAACAGGTCGAAATTCAGCGCCAGCTTATCCAGAATAAAAACGATGAGATCATAGATTCCATAAAATACGCCAAACGACTTCAAAATGCTATCCTTCCGAAACAAGAGGCGTTTGATAAATTACCCGGAGAAGTATTTATTTATTACCGACCGAAAGACATAGTTGCGGGAGACTTTTATTGGTTTGAGCAACACGGTGAAAACCTTTATTTCGCGGTTGCCGACTGTACGGGCCACGGAGTACCGGGAGCCATGGTTTCTGTGGTTTGTTCGAATGCGCTCACGAAAGTCGTAACAGAAGATCATGAAAGTATCCCTTCTGCAATTCTTGATAAAACAAGAGCTATCATCGTAGAACAATACCAAAAGAGCGGGGAAAACGTAAAAGACGGAATGGATATCTCACTTGCGGTGCTCAACATCAATAGCAGGAAGTTACAATGGGCCGGAGCACATAATCCTTTATGGATCTTTAGAAAGAATGATTTTTCGGAGAGAATTACCGAATCACTGTATGGATCGAACAACGATCTTCTGCTGATAGAGATCAAGGGAGATAAACAACCTGTGGGTAACTTCGATCATGCAGCACCTTTTTCGAATCATCACATTCAACTGATGCACAATGATCACGTTTACATGTTCACAGACGGTTTCCCGGATCAGTTTGGTGGTAAAGCAGGAAAAAAATACAAAAGTGGTAATTTTAAAAAATTCTTATCCCAACTAACCGAATTGAATATTTCGGCTCAACCTGAAGCAATTGAAAAGGAATTTTTAGCCTGGAAAGGGGCTAATGATCAGGTTGATGATATATGCATACTGGGTTGGAAGGTAGATGAAATTTAAACCGACGTCTAATTTTCCAGAAAATCGATAATTCCTTCCGCAACGCGTTCACTGGCTCCTCCCTTTCCGAGAAGGTGAATAAGTTCATCATAATCTTTATGCAGTTGCGCATGCCGCTCTCCTCCGGGAAGTACTTTTTTTAGTTCCCGTTTAATGTTTTTAGGGGTACATTCTGCCTGAATGAGCTCTTTGACCGCTTCTTTATCCAGAATCAGATTCACCAGACTAATGTAGTTCACTTTAACAAGTCTTTTGGCGATCTGATAGGAGATCGAGGAACCTTTATAACAAACGACCTGCGGCACCCTGAAAAGAGCTGTTTCCAATGTAGCCGTGCCTGAAGTGACCAGAGCTGCAGTTGCTACCGAGAGAAGGTCGTATGTAGCTCCATGAATGATTCTAACGTTGTCATATTGTTGCATAAAAGGCTCATAAAAATCCTGATCAAGTGCCGGAGCTCCTGCCACTATAAATTGATAATCGTCAAAATCCTTTAAACTCTCGAGCATAATAGGCAGTTTTGTCTTCACCTCCTGACGCCGACTCCCGGGGAGTAAACAAATCACAGGGCGCTGATCCAGTTCATGTTTTTCACGTAATTCATATTCTTCCGTGCGCGCCTGATATTGATCTATTGCATCCAGCAATGGATGGCCGATGTAGTCAACTTCCATTCCGAAACCGGCGTAAAACTCTTTCTCAAAAGGAAGGATCACATACATCTTGTCGACCACCTGCTTAATGGTATGCACTCTTTTCTGTTTCCACGCCCACACCTGTGGTGAAATATAATAGATTACCCGAATACCTTGTTCCTTCGCCCACTTGGCGATCCTAAGATTAAACCCCGGATAATCCACCAGAATTATAGCGTCAGGCTTATATTTCAGGATATCTTCCTTACAGAATTTAATATTCCCCAAAATAGTTCTCAGGTTTGCGAGTACTTCAACAAATCCCATAAAGGCGAGTTCACGGATGTGCTTCACAGGCTCTCCTGCCACTTGCATCATATTATCCCCTCCCCAAAAACGAAAATCTGTTTGGGGAGAACGGCTTTTAATCGCTTTCATTAAATTGGCTGCGTGAAGATCACCTGAAGCCTCGCCTGCTATGATATATAATTTACCTACCACACCAGTGAAATTACGATCGGCACGGTTAAAATAAGGGTTACTGCCACCAGTCCGACAGTGAACCTGTCCCACCTCCATTGGAAGTTTGTGAAGTAAAACAGGATTAGGTTTGGTAACATCGGAAAGATGAGCAGATCATTTCTGTTGGTGCTGTTATGACTCATGTAATAATACAATTGTTCCAGGTTCTTATCTCCCATATTTATTTGCCAGAAAAGCAGAAAAGTTATTACGGGAAGGAGAAGTCCGAAAAGAACTCCCATATTAGTCTTGTCAAATTTCTTCCCGAATTTATCAGCAAAACTCATACATCTCAATTATATTTTAAAACTTCCATCCGTTCAGTTCACTGATCGCATGGTAAGCTGTCATGTCATACTGTGTTGGCACGATGCTTACATATCCATTGTCAAGTGCCCAAATATCCGTATCTTCACTCCAGTCAGATCGATCAAATTCTCCCTTTAACCAATAATAAGTTTTACCAAAATTGTCCTTGCGCTTGTCAAAAGTATCCTTCCAATATGCCTTCGCCTGACGACACACCTTGAAACCTTTAATCTCAGCCTGAGAGAGTTGAGGAATATTCACGTTCAAACAGATATTTCGCGGAAATTCATTATTGAGAACCCTTTGAATAACCTGTTTCACCACCCATTTAGAACCTTCAAAATCAGCGTTTGTATCGTGATCAAGCAAAGAAAAACCGATGGAAGGTATGTTCTCCATAGAACCTTCTACTGCGGCCGACATAGTGCCTGAATAAAGAACATTGGACGCAGAATTCTCGCCATGATTGATTCCTGATACAAGAACATCCGGTTTCCTGTGCATAATCTCTGAAATAGCCAGCTTTACACAGTCAACAGGTGTGCCGCTGCAGGTATAAGCATCGTAATCCGGGTAAAGCGGAGATTCGACCAGTCGCAGAATATTGTTCACAGTAATCGCATGTCCCATGCCTGATTGTGCTTTATCGGGCGCTACAATGAGTATATCACCGAAGGATTCAACAGCCTCGATCAAACTTCTTAGTCCTTTGGATTCGATACCATCGTCATTGGTTACCAGAATTAACGGCCGTTCATTCGTCATTGCTCAAAGATTCTCATTGAGCCACGAAAATAATCAAATTGCTGCATTTCCACTTTCAGTTACCGATTAAATTGATTCTTCTGACTCATTTTAAATAATACCGGAATTTCCTCTTCAATAATTGGGTTCTAAAGATTAAGATGTTATTTTTGAACACTCCAAGAAGGCAGAACATGAAAACATTTAACTCAAATCAACTAATTGATGATCTTAAAGAAATCACTCGCTTAAATATGGAGCTGATTTCCAAAAAGATGAGTCATTTAAGTGAAGAGCAAAAAAAGTGGAAACCTTCTTCCGAAAGCTGGAATCTTCTGGAAATTTTATCACATCTGAATGCTTACGCGGCTTTTTACCACACAGCCTTTACTGATAAAATACAGAAAACGAAATTCAAAGAAGCTAAACTAAATTTCGTTTCCTC
>JAWVYS010000066.1:0-9948 GCA_033722555.1 Brumimicrobium sp. | reverse complement strand
GCAAAGTCAACCTTCAGGGGTTGGCAAAAAATCAACCACCGGGCAGCCCTCTGACGATCAGATCTTATATTCCCGGGAAAAGTTATACGATAATTCCACAGGAAAGGGATTCGAAAAGAAAATAAAGAAAAGCGAAGAGGAGGGTCTTGAGGATATGGATACTCCTGAATCTGAGGCGCCGACCCTGGGTTCTCCCGACTGGGATGCACCTGAATTTTCGGCCGGAGACGCTCAGTTCTGGAAAATCCTGGTCATCATCATTGCAATTTTAGTCCTGGCTTATATTGTTTATCAACTCTTTTTAAAGACGAAATCAGCCAAGGACACAAGCGTAGCTCCTGTAGATTATTCACTGGAAGATCTCGATCCGAGGAAAGTGAAGCGTAGTCAACTTGAAATAGACCTCGACAAAGCACTTGCGGCGGAGGATTATCGACTGGCTGTGCGCATATATTACACCATGCTGCTCAAAGCCCTTGTAGAGAAGGAATTCATTCGCTGGGAAAAGAAGAAAACGAACATCAGTTACTTGATGGAGATGAAGGATAGGCCTGAAAAGGATCGTTTTGAGACGAGTATTCGCATTTTTGAATGGATCTGGTACGGAAAATATCAGCCGGCAAGAGAAGAATTCGTAAAGATTGATCATTTTTTTAATCGTTTTTTAACCAAGCTGAAAGTTGAATAAGAACAGGTTCATATTGATGATTGTGGTGATCCTTCTTGCGATTACGGCGCTCGTGTTCTTTCTAAACGGCGGTGGGTCAGCTGAAAAAACGAACAGCTCTAACCCCGAGCCCGCCTATCGATCCAACAAGTGGGAGGTAAATCTGGAGTTGGGAAATAAAAACCCGTACGGGCTATATGTTTTTCAGGAATTACTGATAGCACATGGTAAATTTTCAGAATTCAACGACTACACCGATTATACGCTGCTCGATTCCATCTGTGAACTCGACTCTTCCTTATACATGTATCTCGGAATGGATTTTACGTTTACCAAAGAAGAAACAGAAAGATTGCTTGAGGGTGTAGCACGTGGAAATGAGTTGTTTTTGTCGGTTCAAAAGCCTCCTAAACACTTGTTTGAGTATCTGTTTAAAGATTCCCCGCTCACATTCCAGCCGGAAGACAGTGTTCTTCTGCACACGACCGACGGACAATATCCGATGTACTACATTTACCAAAGTGATACCCTGACCGATTTATGGAATATGTTCAAACCGCAATTGCTCGCTGACAGTATTAAAAAGCACACCACCGCTTTCGGACATCCCCTCTATATTGAAATACCTCATGGAGAAGGAAGTATTTTTGTTCACCTAAACCCTGTAATATTTACAAATTTCCAGTTGCTCCGGGATGCAGGGAAGGCCTACTTCAAAAGCTTTGTAAAAACACTTGATCATCCGAAGATCCAGTACTTAAGTTTTGCGAAATACGAACCCTTTAAAGTCGAGCCTGATATGACACCTGAAGCACCGCAGGAGAGCTTATTGTCCGAACTTTTTAAATATCCGCCTTTCCGTTGGGCATTCATTATGGCTATCTTCGGATTATTGCTGTACTTTTTCTTCAGAAGTAAAAGAGAAAAACCCATTATTCCGGCATTCGAAAAAAGTAAAAATTCAGGGTATGCCTACGCCGATACGCTTGCCGGGATCTATTTTCAGGGTAATCATTCCGGGAAGATCCTCCGTTTAATGAAAAGAAATTTCTACGATGCGGTGTATAAAAAGTTTTATATCGACCTTGCCGGTCGTAAATCCAGTAAACCCATTGTTGCCCTTGCCAACAAATCAGGTGTAGAACAGGAAAAAATTGAGCATCTGCTCAAATTGCTTGAAACCAATTTCAGTATTAGCGATGATTTTGTTTCAAAGGCATATCTTTTACAAAGGGATTTTTATTTTCGCTCAGGAATCTGGAACGAAAGGGAGAAGGTTAAACTGGATGAGCAATACACGATAATTTACCGCTCAAAAAGTCAGGGAGTATCTTTGATTATCAGCGGAATACTTTTGATTATGTTCGGATTTATGTTACTTTCATCGACCATAGGATGGGGCGTTTTACTCTGGCCACTGGGAATTTTCACCCTGGCACTTGGAGGGAGAATAATGGGATATCCTATCATCAAAATGAACAAAAGAGAAATCATTTATCAACCGCTCATCGGAAAGCCGAGAAATGTAAGAATGAATGACGTGACAACTGTTACCAGGGATGGAGATCTTCTCCGGTTTAATATACATAAGGGCGCAGCACTCACGATCAATTTGCAGAATATAGGGAAAGAATACAGACAGAACTTAACCGATTTAAAAACGATAATTAACGCAAAATAAATATGGAAGACAACGAAAAATATAAACCGAAAGAAAATCAGCCTGAGATGGAAAAATCTTCTTTGCACAATGAGGAATTAAGTTCAGATGATTCGGGAAAAGATATTCTCAAGCAGGAGTCCAACGATGAACTTATTTGGCTTTCTCAGCGCGTTAACGAGATCCGGATGCGTTTGGCTGAATTCATTGTAGGACAGCAGGAAATGGTTGAACTTCTCATGACGGGGATCTTTTCTTCCGGACATGTGCTTTTGGAGGGCGTTCCGGGCGTTGCAAAAACACTTTCCGCCAAAGTATTGGCCAAAACCCTTGATACCGAGTTTTCTCGCATACAGTTTACTCCGGATCTGATGCCTTCCGATGTGATAGGAACTTCTGTTTTCAACATGAAAGAATCAAGTTTCTCATTCAGAAAGGGTCCGATTTTCTCCAACATCGTATTGATCGATGAAATAAACAGAGCTCCGGCCAAAACTCAGGCGGCCTTGTTCGAAGTAATGGAGGAACGACAGATCACCTATGACGGAGAAGAATACCGAATGGAGTTTCCTTTCCTGGTAATTGCCACTCAAAACCCGATAGAACAGGAAGGTACTTACAGCCTTCCCGAAGCGCAGTTAGACCGTTTTCTGTTCAAGATTTCACTTTCGTACCCTGATCTGGATGAAGAGATTCAAATCCTCAAAAGATACAAAAATAACATTCAGACCCCCGACCTGGATAGTATTGAACCTGTTCTGAAAGGATCGGATATCAGCAGGATTCAGAAACTCGTGCGCGAGACCATCGTGGAGGATGAGTTGATAACTTACGTAGCAAAAATAATCGATAAGACCAGAAATCACGGAAAGGTTTATCTGGGAGCTTCACCCCGAGCATCTTTGGCAATTCTGAAAAGCGCAAAGGCGATGGCTGCGATCAGGGGAAGAAGTTTTGTAACTCCCGATGACATTCAGTTTGTCA
Source organism: Brumimicrobium sp. (assembly GCA_033722555.1). Taxonomy (GTDB): domain Bacteria; phylum Bacteroidota; class Bacteroidia; order Flavobacteriales_D; family Crocinitomicaceae; genus Brumimicrobium. The sequence goes on along the minus strand of JAWVYS010000066.1, from coordinate 6,637 downwards.
CACCTCACGTGCTCGGACACCGTTTAATCCTTACTCCGGATGCAGAAATGGAAGGAACGACACCGCTGGAGATTATCAATGACATCCTTCAGGAGATAGAAGTGCCGAGATAGCGACGAATGTTCAGAAATGTTTACATATCGCGCGGTTTTTTTGTGGCATTTGCTGCCTGTACCCTTACAGTTTTGATTGGATTTTATATTCCCTTTTTGCTGTATGTGGGGCAGTTTGCCGTACTTACACTTTTAGCTCTGACTTTTCTGGACGGATTAATACTTTTCAGTAGCAAAGCGCCGGTTGAGGTAAAAAGGATACTGCCTCAGCGGATGAATCTCGGTGACGAAGAAACGATACTGATCAGTGTGAAGAGTACTACGAATCAACCTCTGGTAATGACCATTTATGATGAAGCGCCGGTGGAGATGCAGGCCAGGAATTTAGGGTTTCATTTTGTACTTCGTGAAAATAAATCAACCAGCAGGAACTATTCCTTTACACCCAAGAGGAGAGGGGTGTACGTCTGGGGAGATCTGCATGTTTTCATTCGGTCTTTTTTATCCTTGCTGAAGCGCAGAATAATAGTTTCTCAACGTCAGGAAACGAATGTTTATCCCTCTGTAAGACAAATGAAGCAGTACGAATTCCGTATTTTTAACCAGCAAACAAGAGAACGGGGAATTAAAAAAATCCGACGACTGGGTCATAATAATGAATTTGAACAAATTAAAAACTATGTGCAGGGAGATGACCCGCGAACAATCAACTGGAAAGCTACATCACGGGGCATAGAACTCATGGTTAACCAATATCAGGCCCAGCGATCTCAACTGGTTTATTCAGTTATCGATAAATCACGGTCTATGGAACATGAGTTCGAAGGACTTACCTTGTTGGATTACTCCATCAATGCTGCGCTTGTTTTTTCCAACATTGCCCTGAGAAAGGGTGATAAGGTTGGATTAATCACATTTTCTGACAAGATAGGCACTCAGCTAATGGCAAATTCGGCAGGAAGGCATTTGCAGAGGATTCTGGACCTTCTTTACGCCCAACGTACGCACTTTCTGGAAGCGAATTATCCATTGTTGTATCAATGTATTCGAAAGATTGTTCCATCCAGGGCTTTATTAATGCTTTATACGAACTTTGAGACAGAGTTGGCTATGCGAAGATCCCTTCCGATGCTGAAGAAAATAAGTCAAAAACATTTACTTGTGGTAGTATTTTTTGAGAATACCACCTTGCAGGAGCTCTCCTACAGGAAACCGGCTACTACCCGCGATATATATTTGTCGACCGTTGCGGAGGATGTTATTAATATTAAAAGGAGAATAGCCATAGAACTTAACAGGCATGGTATTCAGACCGTTTTGACAACACCGGAAGAACTGAGTATGGACACCCTGAACAAATATTTGGAATTGAAGTCTAAAGGGCTGATATAGAATTTCAATTAGCAGTTGTTTATTGAGATTCCAACATTTATTTCACTTTCAGCGGATTATCAAACGATAGATCTTGTGATTTGGATGAGTGCGTTACTCAAATTTTGGAGCCTCTTTTTTTTTAACAAATTTTAAGCAAGAATAGTTAATGGGTTAAAAATATTTGTTAAATAAACTTAGATATTTTATTTTTAACGATGTTAATTCATTGCTAAACATTTTTTTATGGAAAAATCAATCAAATTAAACACAAGTGCTGTAATTATAATCGGTATCATTTTATTGACGAATTTTAATCTATTTTCTCAGGGAAACAGTGGAGGGAATGCTAATTCAAACAACAATGCCAATAGCAACGCTCTAAAGTGGGAGACACAGGGGAATAACGTTGATACATCTCATTTCATTGGCACAACGAATAGCGCAGACTTTAAGATCAAGACAAATAATACTGAGCGGATGCGAATTACCAAAGACGGAAAGTTTGGTATCGGTATATCGAATCCTTTAGAAAAATTTGAATTGCAAGGTAATTTGAAACTTACCGGAGATATAATTTTTTCCAATTATGAAGATTTAAATGATACACTTGGAAAGTTACTTTTTGTTGATCAGCTAGGGAGAACACACCCGATGTCGTGGAATCAGCTAAAAACAGAGTTATATGCCGATAGAGATAAATTTTGCCAACCCGATCTAACAAATCCTAACCCTATATGGAACAACGGGCCAAATAAAATTTTTAGTAGATGTCCTGAAGTTTATATCGGAATTGGAACAGATAGTCCTCTAAAATTGCTGGATGTTAGAGGAACTACCCAAACAAGAAAACTTGAGGTAGGTAGAGAATATTCAAATTATTCTTTGATAAGTGGCTACAGGACCGGCGTCAACAATACTTTTTTGCTGTCATTAGGACAGTTTAATCCTCAGTCTCAAACAGAACATATTGCTTTAGAACTAACATCTTCAGGTGAATTAAATTTAAACTACAATGAACTGATACAGGGATCTACAAGTAAAGTCTTTACTATAAATTCCGTTGGAGATAGCCGAAAACTACTTCAGTTAGAAAATAATGGTCTGCTCAGAGCAAGAAGAATTAAAATTGATCAATATATATGGGCAGATAACGTTTTCGAATCCGGTTATTATTTAATGCCTTTGAATGAACTAAAGCAATTTATTGCCATTAACGGGCATCTTCCAGAAGTACCAACAACAGAAGAAGTAGAAGAAAACGGAGTAGACCTTGCTCAGACCAACGCACTTTTATTAAAAAAGATTGAGGAACTAACCCTATATCTTTTGGAACAAAAGGAAGAGACTGAAACACTGAAAAAAGAGTTGGCTGAACTGAGAGTATTAATAAATCAACAATAGAAAACCACCTCGTCATGCACACATTTCGAATTTTAATCGTTATACTGAGCGTAAGCCTTTACCCACTTTCAACAATGTTTGCGCAGATTAACGTCTATACTCAAGGATGTAATTCCATTACCACCGCACAATATAGTAGCGGGAATACGTTCAACGCAGGATGTTATGAATTACCCAGTAATAGTGGACAAACCTATTCAACTAGCACACAAAAGGAAGTTGTAGCAGAGGATTATATTCTGTTAGAAAACGATATAGAGTTTACAGCTTCAGGGAGTGGTCAGGCAGATTTGCGGATAGAAGAATTACCCTATGAGGTTGTAGCATTCACAAATAGTTTAGATGGCATAAAGAAACTCGATAAGTTTGAGATAGGATTAACACTACCGGAATTCTACAGTGAGGCAGTGAAAAATTTTATAAATAAATCGGGCTCACCACAAATCAACCCATTTCTTTCCCATCAAATTGAGATTAAGGCAATGTTTACTCATGTAGAGTATGATACTGTGGTGTATGATATGTATCCAGACCCGCCGGAAACTGTCATTTATACTAACGTAACAGAAAAATTAAGACATGGTTTTTTCACAACAGATATTACACGCGATATTTCCAGATTTGATAGTTTATATAATGACCCGTTTTTGTCCAACTCGAATATTTACGTAGGACAAGCATACGAAAATTTAGGCGGAGGGTGGACAGAAACGTATAGCGCTTATCCATTTAGAATACGTTTTGCACCACCAAAAGTAGGAATGTGGACATGCATAATACAAGTGAATATATTGAATGGAACGGCTGTATATGAAACACCACCATTCACTTTTAATGTTATCGATTCTAATATTCCCGATTACTTGAGAGTAGGAAAAAATGGACGATGGTTAATTAGAGACGGCATGACATACATTCCCTGCGGACCAAACTATCCTTTTGTTATTAGAAACGGATATCCCTTGAAACCGAATGACGGTGTAAACTATAGCTTGATTAGCGATCCTAACATTTATGCAGAAACAGCACCTATAGCGGCCTATGAACAATATTTGCGCTATATAGATACTTTAGCAATGAACGGAGCAAATTATTTTCGAATGATTATGAATCCTTGGGGGCTGGATATAGAATATGAGGAACTCGGGGACTATTCCGGCCGCATGCATATTGCAAATGAAATGGATTTAATTTTGGAGCGAGCGCAAAATAATGGAATGTTGATTCATTGGAACCTGATGGTCCACTATGGATTGCAAACTAATCCATTTTCTATTACTGCCTGGGACTGGTCATTTGATGCAATCCCTGGGGCTAGCTGGAGTACATCAACTAACGGTTATTGCTACAATGATGAATTAAACTTATCGAGTCCAATTGAATTTTTCAGTGATACAGAGGCGATTAAATATTATAAGGAAAGAATACGATATATTGTAGCACGATGGGGTTATTCTCCTACTGTTGGAATGTTCGAGCATATGAGTGAAATAGATCAAGTGGGAACAGAGCATGATGCTTCAGGAGATGAAATATCGGGAACAAATCAATACAGGAATCAACCTGCTAATCAACAGTTAATTAAAAACTGGCACGGATTAATGAGTAAGTATATGAAAGACGAGTTAGAAATACCACATTTATTAACCCTGAGTTACACAGAGGCAATTGACGTTGATGGCGATCAATCATTTTCACTTTCAGACATAGACGTCATTAGTATGAATAATTATAATAATTATAAGACGGACGTGCATGGATATTATAGAAATCAAATTACTAAAAGGGTGCCGGAAACAACGGGATTTGATCCACACATTTATGGAGATTACGATAAGCCCCTTATTTTTAGCGAATCCGGTGCATTAAACCTTTGGGGTTGCGCATTTATCGAGACCAGAAGAAATATCTGGCAAAACATGTTTTGGGGTATTGCAGGCGCTTTTGACTGGGAGATTGAGAGATTACCCGAAAACATGAAAGATCTTTCAATATATGGTAGGATTAAAGAATTTTTTAACGGCGTAGATTTGGAAGGAGGAAATTGGCATTCGGGTATAACGAAATTAGACAATAATGATCTTTGGATTTATAAAAGCGATTATCTTGATGATTGCATTAGAAAAGATGAATTAGCGGATGTTGTTTACCTGCGTTCGGGAGATAAAGAAAAAGCCATGGGAGTAATTACAAACCGCAGAGCGAATTATTGGACAAAAGCTGTTGTGAATGATTGCAAAGATGTTGAAGGAAATCTACTCAACCCTCCTGTGCATTCTGATTTTGATCCTCAAATACAGGATGAATTCGCTGGTTATACAGCATTATTGCAGACATATGGACCCCTAACCTCAGGAACAGGATCAAACACTCTCCGCCTGCGTAATATGAAAGCCTTAAAGAACTTTACAATCCGATATTACAGTCCATATGATCAAGTGAACCCGTTAAAGGAGGAAAGCTTTATGACTGAATTAATTTCCCCTGTTATACCTTTAAATCATCCAGCTTTTGACACTTTAGATATTATTTTGTTTGAAGTTTTTCCGGAGGGAGAGAATTTTAAAAGCTCAACGAATAATACATCGTCTTCAAACAGGATTTTACATAATGTATCAGGAAAAAATGAAGTTGAATCCCAAGAGGTATTAGTTTACCCAAACCCTAATGACGGTTCGTTTACATTGTTTTTGCAAAAATACGAAGAAGTTGAATCAATTAAAATATATAATAGCTTTGGTCAAATAATAGTCTCCACATTCGGTGCCAATATGGAAAATAGATTTCAGCTGGCTAATTGTAAACCAGGGGTCTTTTTTATTGAGGTGTTATATTCAAATAGAATAGTTCGTAAAAAAATAACCATTAAATAAATTTTGAAGCTTTGAGTTCTGTTAATCATTTATATACGATAGTTTTATTTATATTTTTTCCATTCGCACATTTCGGTCAATGGAATATCCAAACGGGCTATGATTTCGGTGCAATGACGTTTAAAGAATATAATTCTAACGTAAATATGAACTCTAAGTGGGATTTTGTTAATAGGTTTAATTTGATAACAGAATATTCTTTCAAAAACGATTTTTTATTCTCAGTTAACTCTGGTTTAGATATACATAATATTTTATTTGATCAAGAAAGAGTAGTAATCAATTCCAACGGTGGTACAGATGTATACGGTGGAAGGTCTGAATTAAATATTCAAACCTACAGATTAGGGTTCTCAACAGGATATAACTGGCATTTAAACAAGTCATCCTCACTTGTTTTTAAGTTTAATTTTCATCAGTTTTTTATAAATAGAATTACAATCTTTCAGATGACATCTACAGTGAAGAATTACGATGTACCTCAAGATGAGGTTACCGAGAATGATCCTTTATACTTCTCTTCAGAACTGAACAATAGATTGGATTATCAAAAAATTGGGTACAGAAATAAGTGGAAAAGAGATAATAATAACGTTAATGTTTCTGTAGAATATAGGAGACAAGTATTTTCTCTTTATCATTTGACTTTTTTCGCAGGTTATTCTCCGTTTGACAGAAGAATTTATCCAGTGACTTCAGAAAAAAGAAATTTGTTTCTTTTAGGGTTACGTATAGTTTACACTTTCCCACAAAAATCAAAGAAAGATGAATAATAACCTCCTGTATACACTGATTATTTGTGCAGCATTGCTCTTTAATAGCTGCAAAAAAGACCTCACCGGTAATGCCATTACGATACAGGCTAATACAAATGTTCCTGTAAATTACTTTTATCTGTACGAGAGCTGCGAACCGGGGCCCGGTTATCCTTTGGGT
>JAWVYS010000065.1:0-10963 GCA_033722555.1 Brumimicrobium sp. | reverse complement strand
GAATTTTCTGGAGCCGATATTGTTGTTTCTAAAAACCTTCAATGGAAAAAATCGATTGACGTTGGTTGTAAATGTGGGCAGATCTATATCAATGTTGCCGGAAACACTGTTCTGTTTCAAAGCAGATTTTAGACCCATCGTTACGGGCTTTCCGGGAAAGGTGCGCACCAGGTTTATATCAGAATTGAACTGATTCTGGAAATATTGATCACTCAAAGGATCTAATGTCGTTTGCCCGTTGTTGTCCGAAACAAAATTAACCCGTGAATTGAAATTCCAGTACGGATTCGCTTTAGCCTCTTGCTGATGATTCCATTGTACAGTGATTTTCTGAAGGCGTATGGAATCATTAGGAAAAGGTTGTCGGAAAGATCCGTATCCAAGATTAAGCATTCCCGTGAATTTGTATCTTCTCCTATAATCTGTCTGGTTTCTTAGCTCAAACGTACCCTGAGAATATAAACTCGCAAATACTGTGGTTTGTATCTGTTCCGACTGCTTGATCGGAAAATAATACCCCAGATCCTGTAAACCGAAGCCGTACTGAGAGGTGGGAACGAACATGGGGAAAATCAGCCCTGATGTTTCTCTGTCTTTGGTAGGAATAATGCTGAACGGCAGTCCGAGGGGTGTGGGTATGCCCTGCACCCATAAATTCATCGGTCCCGTTGCAATCCGCTCATCAGGAACCATCACGGCTTTAGAGAGCGCAAAGTGAAAATGAGGTTCGTCGAGTTCACAGGTTGTGAATTTACCTTCAGTAAAATGAATCTCGTCATTCGTATGTCTTTTTGCGACTCCCATGTGCAGATACATTTCTTCCTGCTGTGTTTTGAGTTCCTCTATGTAACCTTTTTTGGTTTCGAAATTATATCGGATACTTGCGGCGGTAAAGGATTCTGTTCCTTCTTCAAACTTCGGAATGCCAATCCTGTTGCTGTCTGCATCAAACTGATATATGGCATACACTTCATTTTTTTCCATATCCATTTCTATGAGGCCGGCAGTCAGAATGATTCCTTCAAACTCAACACGTGCATCGCCGTAAAGCGATATTTTGCCGGATTTTAAATCAGCTACGATGGAATCGGTACAGGAATAATAAGTGGTTTCAGACATGGCGTTATCTATTCGATAGATCCTCGGTTTTTGAAGAGAATCATTGTTAGATTGCCCGAAAATATAAGGCGTTAACAGGTTTATTAACATTGAGACGACGAAAAAATGCTTTATGGAATATATTTTGCTCAAGCTGAACCTGTAAATTTGTGTAACGTCTACTGAACGAATGCAAAACTAAAAAATTACATTATTGTGCGATCATTTAAATTAAAATCAGCCTTGTTTATTTTGTCTGCGCTTCTCGTTCTAAATACAAGCGGCCAGGAAAATCTCGACGAGGTGCTTTCCAGTGGGATCAAAACCGTTGTTATTGATCCCGGACACGGTGGGAAAGACCCGGGTTGTCATGGTCATCTGACCAATGAAAAAACGGTCGTTCTTCAAATAGGACTGAAACTGGGAGAATATATCAAAAAGAAGTATCCGGATATCACCGTAATCTACACCAGGGATTCAGATGTATTTGTTGAATTGGATGAGCGTGCAAAGATTGCCAACGAAAACAAAGCAGATCTTTTCATATGTATCCATGCAAACGCTGCCGGGGCAAGCGCTTACGGTGCAGAATCGTACGTGCTGGGACTTCACAGAACGGAAAGTCAGCAAAAGGTAGCAGAACGTGAAAACAGCATTATCCATTTTGAGGAAAACAGCGCCGAAAAATACAAGGATTTCGATCTTTCTCCGGATGCTATTATCGCTCGGCAATTACAACTCAGCGTTTTTCTCAGTCAGAGCATTAACTTTGCTTCGAAAATTCAGGCCCAGTTTAAAAGCCTTGGTAGATACGACAGGGGGGTAAAGCAGGCCGGTTTCCTTGTTCTCTACAAAACAACGATGCCCAGCGTTCTGATAGAAACGGGCTTTTTAACAAATGGAAGCGAGGAAAAATTCCTCAACGATCCTGTAAACCAGATTAAAATGGCAAACGCTATTTTTAAGGCTTTTCAGGAGTATAAAAGCGAAATCGAAGGGGTTAATGCCATGGTGGAAGACGGAAAGGGATTTACGACAGACATCAAAGAAGAAGAGAAAACACCGGTATTCTCGGCTGAAAAGGAAAATGCTATTTATTTTAAAGTACAGATCGAAACCTCTCAGACTCCGCTGAAGAAAGATGATAGCCGTTTCAAAGGTTTATTTGTTTCGGAATATGTCCAGGATAACCTCTACAAGTATACCACGGGAGTTTTCGAAAATGATTTAAACGCCGCAAACGAACATAAAAACCTGATGCGGAAAAACGGCTTCGAACATGCTTTTGTGGTCGCATTCAAAAACGGAGAAAGAATACCTATCGCTGAAGCAATTAAACTGGTAAAGAAGTAGAATTTACCCTCAAAACGTGATGAAAATCGGAATAATCCTATTATTTTAGCACAAAAATCAAAACATTGAAAGTTTCAAAAGAATTTAAATCCGGATTGGTTGTTATTCTCGCAACTGCTTTACTCATATTCGGCGTGAATTATTTAAAAGGAAACAGCTTTTTTGGTGGCGATGATGTTTACTACGCTTATTTCCCTACCTCCGGCACACTTTCACCTTCCTCTCCGGTAACACTCAATGGAGTGGAGGTGGGAAAGATCCTGTCCGTAGAGCTCGTCAATCCGAACAAATACGTTAATCCGGCTAAAAGGGTAATCGTAAAATTCAATATTCAATCTGAAGGCCTCAAACTTGCCAAAGGAACCGAAATGGAAATCGTACCCGGAGTTCTTTCTACGGGAATGCAGGTGCATCAAAACTTTATAGGTGATAAAGGATTTCACAAAGTAGGGGATACCCTTCCCGGATACGTAAGCCAGGAGATTACCGAACAAATCGAATCGCAACTTTTACCTGTGAAAAGAAAAATGGAAAACCTGATGACTTCAGTCGAGGGTATCGTAAACTCGATCACCGTATTCTGGGATACTTCCGCAGCTTATACCCTTGATCAGGGATTAAATGAAGTGAAAATTGCGATTTCACGGTTTGGAAGAGTCGCATACAACGTTGACAACCTGATCGAAGATCAAAAGGCAAAATTCAGTCGTATCTTGGATAATGTTGAATCCATTACCAAGAACTTTGAAAAGACCAACAACGAAATCAGAAAAGCAGTAGGGAATGTGACTGAACTGACTGATACATTATTAACGGTCGATTTTAAACTAGCCATGGAAGAAGCTACCCTGACGCTCAAAAATGTCAATGAACTTCTCAAAGAAGCCTCTGAAGGTGAGGGTACGCTGGGCAAGCTCCTGGAGGACGAACAGCTTTACAACGAACTCAATACCACCAACCAGAAACTTCAGAATTTGGTTGAGGATATTCAAGTACACCCCGAACGTTACATACATGTCTCCGTTTTTGGCAGGAAAACCAAAGGTGTTCCGCTGACCAAAGATGAAGAACGTAAGTTGAAAAAGGTACTGGATACCGTTCCTTAAAAATTTTTATATGGCTGCAATAATTTTATTTGCTCTCTTATTGGTCGTTAGTTTTGGATTTTTTGCCTACAACGCAGGTAAAATCCGGAAAAATATATTGATGGGAAGAGATGTTGACCGGAGCGATAACAGGTCCGAACGCTTGAAGGTTATGACGCTTGTTGCATTCGGACAATCCAAGATGTTTAAAAAACCAATCCCGGCTATTCTGCACTTCTTTCTTTATGCAGCGTTTATCATAACTCAGATCGAACTGATTGAAATAATCGTTGATGGTTTAACCGGTGAACATCGCGTTTTCCGTGCATCACTGGGTGGATTTTATACATTCATAATTTCATTTATTGAAATCCTTTCTGTGCTTGCATTTATTGGGACAATCATTTTTCTGGCGAGAAGAAATTTATTACATATTCCACGGTTTCGCATGCGAGAAATGAAGAAATGGCCGAAACTGGATGGAAACCTGATTCTGATTCTCGAAATTATCCTTCTTACCTTCATTTTCACGATGAACGGTACGGATGAAGTTTTATATCGACGCGGTATAAGTCATGCCGAAGCTTTAAACGATGAGTCTTTTGGTTTTGCTATCTCGCAGTTCCTTGGACCGGCTGTCTTTGGCAATATGGCAAGCGAAACATTGTTTACCCTTGAACGCATTGCGTGGTGGGGACACATCGTTATGGTGTTTGTATTTCTTAACTATTTGCCGTTCTCAAAGCACATTCATATTATCCTCGCTTTCCCGAATACCTATTACTCGAAATTGTTGAAAAAAGGCCAGTTCACCAACATGGAATCAGTAACGAATGAGGTGAAACTAATGATGGATCCTGAGGCAGATCCATATGCTGCTCCTGCCGCTGATGCTCAACCGGTAGGAAGATTCGGCGCGAAGGATGTGAACGACCTGACCTGGAAAAATTTACTGGATGCGTATACCTGTACAGAATGCGGTAGATGCAGTGCAAACTGTCCGGCCACACAAACGGGGAAATTATTGTCTCCGCGTAAAATTATGATGGATACGCGTGACAGAATGGAAGAGAAGGGGAAAACCCTGCGAAAAAGAGGAAAGGATTACGATGACGGAAAGAGTTTGCTTGGTGACCATATACTGGAGGAAGAATTGTGGGCTTGCACGACCTGCATGGCCTGTGTGGAAGCTTGTCCGGTAAACATTGATCCTGTTTCCATTATTATGGAAATGCGCAGATACCTGGTGATGGAGGAATCGAAAGTACCGACTGAACTGGCGGGTATGCTTTCAAATGTTGAGAATAATGGTGCTCCGTGGCAATTCAGTCAGGATGATCGCCTCAACTGGAGAGACGAAGATTGATCAGAATAATTTTATTGATATGTTATGAGTGAACTGATGAAAGTACCAACAATGGCTGAAATGACCGCCAGCGGCGAAGTTCCGGAAATTCTTTTCTGGGTAGGCTGCTCAGGGAGTTTTGACGACAGAGCAAAGAAAATTACCAAGGCTATTGTTAAAATCCTGAATAAATGCAATGTGAAATTTGCTGTTCTCGGAACCGAGGAATCTTGTTCAGGTGATCCTGCGAAAAGAGCCGGAAATGAGTTCCTTTTTCAAATGCAGGCAATGATGAACATTCAGGTCCTTAACGGGTATGAAATTAAAAAAATCGTAACCGGATGCCCTCATTGCTTCAACACCATCAAAAATGAATATCCCGGACTCGGTGGAAATTACGAGGTGGTTCATCACACGCAGCTCATACAGTCTTTGATAGAAGAAGGAAAGCTTAAAGTGGAAGGTGGTGACACTTTCAAAGGAAAGAAGATCACTTTTCACGATCCATGTTACCTGGGTAGAGGGAATGATGTGTATGAAGCACCACGGCAAATGCTTCAAAACCTCGATGCAGAACTCGCCGAAATGAAACGGTGTCGTTCAAAAGGATTGTGTTGTGGTGCAGGAGGTGCACAAATGTTCAAAGAGGCGGAAAAAGGGAACAAAGAGGTGAACGTTGAGAGAACTGAAGAAGCACTTGGTTTAAAGCCGGATATAATCGCTACGGGCTGTCCTTTCTGTAACACCATGATGACCGATGGCGTCAAGAATAAAAACAAAGAAGAAAGCACACAGGTAATGGATGTTGCGGAACTGATAGCAACAGCTGCTGATCTTTAAAATTTTAGTGGAATGAATGTCGATCAACTATTTGCTGATTTTCCGGATAATTCGCGTGTTTGGCTTTATCAGACGGACAGAGCCCTGAATGACTCGGAAATTGAGACGGTGAACAGTGAACTGAATGCTTTTGTGAAGGAATGGGCTGCTCACGGTAACAAACTCTGGGCGAATGCTGCTGTAATCAATCCTTATTTCGTGGTAATAGCAGTAAACGACAAATTAACCCCACCATCCGGTTGTTCCATCGATGCTTCGGTACGAAAACTGAAGGATCTAGGTAAAAAGCTGAATGCGGATTTCTTCACGCGCATGAAAGTTACTATTCAAACAGAAAAAGATACCGCTCAAATCCCTTTTACTGAATTAGCAAACCGAAGCGACCTGGAGGAAATAAGCATCTTTGACCCATTGGTGAGTACACTGGGTGAACTTAGATCGAACTGGCCTCTGAAAATTCAGGAAAGCAGCTTTAAACAGTTCGTGAATTCCTGAAAACAGGGAGAATTAACTACACCTCAATTTCACCGGCACCCTCACGGATTATCTGAGGAGTCTCATTGGTGCAATCAACAATAGTCGATGCCACAAGCTTACCGGGGCCACCGTCAATGATCGTTGCTACTTTATCATCGAAACGCTCATAAATTTCATAAGGTTCGGTAAAGTATTCCATTATTTCATCCTCTTCATCGAGCAGGGAAGTAGTGACCAGTGGATTCCCCAATTGTTCAATGATCGCAAGCACTATTTTGTTGTCAGGGATTTTAATTCCTATTTCTTTCCGCTTGGTATCAAATAATTTGGTCACCTCGTTCGAGGCATTCAAAATAAAAGTATAAGGACCGGGCAGATGCTGCTTCATCATTTTGAAGGTTGGCCTGTTTATATTCTTCACAAAATCTGAAACCTGACTCATATCTTTACAGATGATTGAAAAACGGCTCTTCTCAAGCTTCACGTTCTTCATTTTCGCTAATTTTTCCAGTGCCTCCTTGTTGCAGAGATCACATCCCATCGCGTAAACCGTATCGGTTGGATAAATAATGATTTCACCTTTTTTAAGCGCTTTAACCACATCGGCGATCAGACGTTGATCAATATTGTTTTCGTTTATTTCTATCAACATATTTCTAAGATTGGTTTAGGATAAATATAGCTAATTATCGATGAAAAAGCAACCTGCATTTAATAAAAAAATGAGGGTACAGGCGGTGTATTTGATAAAAAAAAACCGCACTCTCAATTAATAGAATGCGGCTCAATTTATTTCGTATTGAGACTTACTTCCTGTTCTTCAACTTCTCCTGCTGCGCTTTCTGCATTTGCTCCAAACGCTCCTGAAACCTGGATTTTGATCCGGCCTTTCCTTTGGCCTGCTTGGTCGCTTTGCGGCTAGCCATTTTTGCCTTGAGTTTTTCCTCATCCACGAAGAATCGTTTGATCATAATCATGGTAAGAATAGACATCAGGGTTGAGATGAAGTAATAATAACTCAAACCGGAAGCAAAATTATTGAAGAAGAAGATCATCATTATCGGGAAGATATACATGATCACTTTCATGTTGGGCATTCCGGGCTGTGACGGCTGCTGCATGTTGCTGCTGTTCAGAACTGTATAAATGAGCGTTGTAGCCGCCATCAGTAGCGTAAATAAACTTACGTGGTCACCATAGAAAGGAATGTTATAACCCAGGTCAACCACAGAGTCATAGCTCGATAGATCCTCAGCCCAGAGGAAGCTTTCCTGACGCAATGTGAAACTGCTTGGGAAGAATCGGAATACCGCAAAAAGGATGGGCATCTGTATGAGCATGGGAACACATCCGGCCAACGGACTCGCACCGGACTCCCTATACATGGTCATCATTTCCATCTGCTTTTTCATTGCGTCTTCCTTGTTCGGATATTTCTTGTTCAGTTCTTCGATTTCCGGCTTAAGAATCCGCATCTTGGCCGAAGAGGTGTACATTTTCCACTGAATAGGAGTGAGGAAGATTTTTACAATGATCGTTAACAAAAGGATCGCTAATCCGAGATTCATACCAAAGGCTGCCAGCCAGTTGAAGATGGGCTGTATAGCGTAAATATTTACCCATCGGAAAATTCCCCATCCCAGATTGATGATGTCCTCCGCTTCGTTCTCATAAGAGGCGAGAAGGTCATAATCGTTGGGACCAAAATACCACTTCATGGCGGCATATCCGTTAGCAGTATTGTCTATATTCAGGTTCATCAGTGCGCTATACTGCTTGATATGTGTAGAGTCTTTTTCCGATCCTTCCTGATAACCTTTTACCTCGAAAGATGTTCCTTCCTTTTTGAAAGGCTTTTCAGGCATCATCATACTCGAAAAATAACTTTGCTTAAACGCTACCCATTCAACATCCATTTCAGGTGAATATTGGTCATCCGAGTATTCTGAAAGGTAATCGTAGGAATCGTTGTACCCTTTGAAAAATACAGTAGATGTTCTGCGCTGCTCAGACAATAGTCTTTCCGTTTTCAGTAGTTCACTTTCCCAGTCCAGCATAACGTTTTCGGGCAACACTTTTCCCTCAAAACCTTTCATTTTAACTTCGTAGGCCATGTGATAATCACCGGGCTGCAAAGAATACATAAAAACGATCTTCTGATTGTTTCCAAAGTCTTTTTCAAGGAATATTTCCGATTCACTTTGTTTAACCACTTCGAAAATCTGTTTTCCTGTTTCAACAGAATTTCCGTTCAACGGGAAAACAAGCTGATTTACCGATGCTTTATTGTCAAAAAGTTTTAACGGGTCTATTTTATCTTTTCCCTGATTCTTTTGAAATGCCTCGTAGGTCTGATGTTCCTTCAGATACACAGTCGAAACTCCACCTCCTTTGGTACTGATTTCAATTTTAAGTTTATCGTTTTCGATCGTGTGTATTTCTCCTTTCAATTCCTCATCGGCAGGTTTCATACTTTCTTCCGAAACAGGAATTGCTGAACTTTCAGCGAGAATGGTATCACGTTTAGTAATCGTATCGGTATAAACCTTTCTTCCCAAAGAGTCCGTTACAATTTCACCTTTTTCATTCTTTTTCGGTACCAGAGTTCCGGTTTGAACGGTAATTGCTGTTTCTTCCTTCTTCTTTTCCTCCGCTTCAAAAGCCTTTCTTTCTTTGGCTTTTTTCTCAGCAAGTTCAATTTTTTCCTGCTGGGCTTTAATCTCTTCCGGAGAAGGCTGATTAAAGTAAGTGAAAAGAGCTAAAATGACTCCGATGAGTCCCAATCCAATTAATGTGTTTCTATCCATTGCTAATTGTTACGTGCTATTTTTTCTTATGGTCTTTAACCGCTTTGATGAACGCTGTAAATAGCGGGTGAGGTTCATCAACGGTACTCTTATATTCCGGGTGGAACTGCACACCGACAAACCAGGGGTGATCAGCGATTTCAACAACTTCCACAAGTCCGGTTTCCGGATTTACCCCGGTGGCTTTCATACCGTGCTTTTCAAATTCTTCAAGATATTCATTGTTGAACTCAAACCTGTGGCGGTGACGCTCACGGATGACTTCGGTATTATAGGCGTCGTAGATGTTTGAGTCTGCTTTAAGTTCACATTTATACGCTCCAAGACGCATTGTGCCGCCTTTGTCGGATACATTTTTCTGCTCCTCCATCAAACTGATGACAGGGCGTTTGCTTTCCGGAGAGATTTCAACGGTATGTGCATCATCCCAGCCGATCACATTTCTTGCGAATTCAATCACCGCGCATTGCATTCCCAGACAGATACCAAAGAAAGGTATTTTGTTTTCGCGGACATATTTTACGGCGGTTATTTTTCCCGTGATCCCGCGTGAACCAAATCCGGGTGCAACCAGTACGCCGTCCAGGCCTTTTAGTTTATCGGATACGTTTTTACGCGTTATTTTCTCGGAGTGTATCCAGCGAACATTTACCTTGCACAGGTTGGCAGTTCCTCCGTGTATAATCGCCTCATTGATGGATTTGTAAGCATCCTTCAGTTCAACATATTTTCCTACAAGTCCTATCGTAATTTCACTGGTCGGGTTTTTCAGGTTATGCAGGAATGATTTCCACGCATCCAGATTCGGAACGGATTTTCTTGATAGCCCCAGTTTTTTTAATACCACTTCATCCAGTTCTTCCGACTGCATTAAAATAGGTACGTCATAAATGGAATCGGCATCTCTTGATTCTATAACAGCTTCAGGAGCAACGTTACAGAATTTAGCAATTTTATTTCGCAGCGATAGATCCAGTTCATGTTCGGTGCGGCAGCACAGAATATCGGGCTGAACACCCAGCTCCAAAAGCTGTTTAACCGCGTGCTGCGTCGGTTTTGTTTTTAACTCACCCGCCGCTGCCAGAAAAGGAACGAGTGTCAAGTGGATCACTACACAGTCATCTTCAAATTCCCAGCGCATCTGACGAACGGCCTCTACGTAAGGCAAGGATTCGATGTCGCCGACAGTACCGCCAATTTCGGTGATCACGATATCGTAATCCCCGGTCTGACTTAATTTCTGAACCGATTCTTTGATTTCATCCGTGATGTGCGGAATAACCTGTACCGTTTTCCCTAAATAATCGCCGCGTCTTTCCTTGCTGATGACGGACTGATATATTCTTCCCGTGGTTACGTTATTTGCCTGTGAAGTGCGTACATTCAAAAATCGCTCGTAATGTCCGAGATCCAGATCCGTTTCCGCACCGTCATCGGTTACATAACATTCACCGTGTTCGTAAGGGTTTAAAGTACCCGGGTCAATGTTGATATACGGATCTAATTTTTGAATCGTCGTAGAATAACCCCGCGCCTGTAACAATTTCGCTAAAGAAGCAGAGATAATTCCTTTTCCTAATGAGGAAGCCACCCCACCAGTTACAAAGATATATTTCGTTGAATTGGACATTATTTCAATTGATTTGTAACTACGGGAGGCAAAGATATAACAATACCGACGTTGACGGTGTTAAGTTGTGATTTTTTTATGAGTAAATTATCAACCATGGCATTTGTCAAATTTCCGGAAATAAAAATTTTAAAAATATCAAACTTTATCTTTAATGTGTTAAATATCAGATTATTTTAATTCACTCGGTCGATTTCTTGGTCGTTAAATATGAATAGTTTAACTTTGAAATACATGCAATGTTAAACTGCAATTTTCTTCCATAATGACCGAAATCTTTAAAAATAACTTTAACGCCTACAAGGAATATTTTTTTCAGGAAATAGCG
>JAWVYS010000064.1:0-11088 GCA_033722555.1 Brumimicrobium sp. | reverse complement strand
TACAAAGGCTTCATTTTTTGGTATGAAATGAACGGAATTTTCAGTTTACAGAACACTTTGGACTTTTCTGTAAGGAATATTAATCATCGAATATCATTTATTAAAAACAGAAGTTTGAACTATATTCATCACAGAATTCAATGTTTTGATAACTTTACTGAAAGGTAGTTCAAGGAGTTATTACCTTTGGTCAAAATAAAGTATCTGAAAACTGTCATTCGAATTATTCTGTTCATTTCACTTTGTTCCTACAAGGTACAAGGTCAAATTCAGTTGGCTGACTCACTGACAAAAAACATTGATACAGAGATATCCCACATTCAGAGTCTTATAGAGAATTCCTCACAAAATACAGCGTATATTCTCAGGTTGAAATTGCACTTGAATAAACTGTATAATAGAGCCGGAAAATATGAAAGAGCGAGAGAATTATTAAATGATATTCCTCCTTCCAAGGACTCTCTTTTAAACGGTGATCTGTTCTTAGCAAAGGCGATCAACTTAAAGTATGAGTTACAACCTGAATCCGCAAAATCGTTTTTTGATAAGGCCATTTTAATCTATACCGAAAACAGAGAAGAATGTCGATTAATTGAAGCGCGCATAGAGTTGATCGAGTATTATCGCAAATTCGACGTGATCGATTATGCCTTAAAGGAGGCTGAAAAGGTTGAAATCCTCCTAAGAAAAACCAGTGGATGTGAGCCCCTTCTGTCGATCAGATATCTTAACAGACTGGCTGCCCTCCAAAATACTTTAAACGGCGACGAAAGCATGAAAACCAGTTATCGCTGCATTGACTCATGTCTCAAGTACAATGAATACTATTATCTTGCAATAAGTTATAACGAGTTAGGATATTCTTATCAGCACGTTCCGAATCTGGACTCCGCCGACCACTATTACCGCAAATCAGAGGACATATTTCATACGCTTGGTTTGATGGCGGATTTTCTTCACGTAAAAATGAATCGACACCGCATGTATGCTCATAATCGTATAAATCTGGATCAACTCATACCGGGACTCATTGAAATCGAGACCAAGGCTTTGGAACAAGTTCCCGGTTATGACCTTTCCGAATGTTATAGAAGCATTTGGGTTGAGGCTCAAACTCAGAAAGATTATGAAACCGCATTCACCTATCTGCGAAAATTCTATTATCTGGATCTGGCTAAATATGAAAATGACATTGCGAAACAAGTTGAAAAAGTAAAGCAACAGGAGAAAGAATCTGAAACGAGAATACAGAATTTCATACTAGCGGATCGTTTTGAAACCCAGAAAACAGAACTCGATCAAACCAAAACCATTGCATGGGTGATAAGTATTGCACTGATTATTTTGATAATGATCATGCTTTTTTTATTTAAAATATTAAAGCAACGCGATAAACTTTCTAAGGATCTTTCCATCCGAAACAAACAGAAAGATGAGCTTATTCAAGAGGTTCATCACCGGGTAAAAAACAACCTCAGTTTTGTTAGTTCACTTTTGGAAATGCAGATCAGTTCACTGCCTGAAGAAAGTAAGACGGAAGAGTTAAAAAACGCCGGACTCAGGATAGAGAGCATGTCTTTAGTTCATCAGATGCTCTATACGCAGGATGACATCGCCACGATTGACCTGAGCATTTATGTTCCGGAGTTGTTTTCTTGTTTGAAAGACAGTTTGATACATGAAGAAACCGTTGAATTCGTCATATGCTGTGAACCTTTAAAGGTGGAATCAAGAACAGCAACTGCATTAGGACTGATCATTACGGAATTTGTAACAAATTCTTGTAAGCATGCCTTTAAAGGTGTGCACAACCCTAAAATAGAAATGGATCTGTATCTGGCAGAGGATATTTTGGTTCTGACACTCAAGGATAACGGTATTGGAATCGAATCAGAATCGAAGATTAAAAAAGGTTTTGGAATGCGTGTGATCGATATATTTTCACGCCAGATCAATGCTACCACCAAGTTTTCTTTTAGCGATGGAACAAGATTAACACTACAGGTCAACTATGAAAAATAAACTCATATTAATCGTTGAAGACGAAGTTATTTTGGCTGAAAGCCATAAAGACAAATTGATTTCTTTCGGATTTCAAAAATTCATGCTGGCTAAAAGCAAGGAAGAAGCTATTACACTGCTATCCCTGCATGATTTTGATCTTATTCTGTTAGACGTACGACTGAAAAAAGGGTTTGAAGGGATAGATTTAGGCGAATATATTCAGGAAAAATACCGAAGTCCTTTCATTTATTTAACAGCGCATTCCGATAAGACTACTATTGAAAAAATGATCAAGAGCAAACCTTACGGTTATCTCTCGAAACCTGTTCGGAAATCTGATCTATATGCACTCGTGAGTCTGGTTTTTGAGAATGTCGAAGATGACTACGTGACGATCACAGAAGCCGGTACGAGATACAAATTCCATAAGGAGGATATTTTATTCGCAGAAAGTTCCGGCAATTATATGCTCATACATTTTTCAGCCAAAGAAAAGCCCTTTTTATATCGTTCGAATGTAAAGCAACTGCTGGAGGTTCTTGGAGAAGGATTCATTAAAATCAATCGATCAACCGTGATAAACATTAGCAAAGTGGAACATTTCGGAAAAAAAGAATTATCTATAGGTAATCTTCAGTTTAAAATCTCCAAGGATCTCTACGACGATATAGAAATTGTATTGAGGAGATAAAAAAAACTATTGCCTCAACTTATTTCGAAATGTGTCAAATCGAACGGATAGAAAAATTAATTTGGATAAATTCTGGATTCAGTCTTCGGAAATCCCTCTAATTTTTCGCCTCCATTTTTCAAAAATACTTTCCGAACTTCCCTTTCTTTCATAACCTATCAGAAAACCCGCCGGTTTTAAACCGGGTGTGTAATCGAAGATGATTTTCAGAACACCGAAAATAGGGACGAACAGAATAAGTCCTGCAAAACCCCAGATCATCCCGCCGAGAACAATTGCAATTATCACAAATAAAGGACTTTGTTGAACTTCCGAACCAATAATTACCGGTTCGAGCACATAACTTTCTATAAGCTGAATGATTAATACAATGATCGCAAAAGAAACAATCTCTGTAGTACTGTTGCTGAATATCATCATAAAAATAACCGGGAATATACCACTTAGGAAAGGACCTACGTAAGGAATAACGGTTATCAATACTCCGAACACGATAAGAAGGGCCGAATATTCCAAATCATAAGCAAGGAAAGTTATCGTATACATTACAGCCAATACCAGCATAACCTGAACCCGGCCCCATAGATACCGATTCGCAACGGTCTTTACTTTAGCGAGAATCTTTTCGGTTTCTTTTTTCTTTTTTTCAGGTACATATTTCATCAAAAAATCCGCAAACTTATCCCTGTTAATGAGTAAGAAAAAAACATAAATCAACATGAGAAGAAAACTCAGCAAGATATCGGTGAAATCACTTAATACACCTGAAATATAAGCCTGCAATTCCTCCAAAAGTCCGGAAAGTCTTTCTTTAAACATGGCTTCCTGCTGTTCCAGTGTAACGCCTGTGGATTCAACTATTTGTTGTTGAACCTTATCCACAAAACCCAGAATTTCATTCTTCTTGGCGAGTAAATCATTCATGAATACGGTTAGTTGACGGAAAAGCACAAAGAAAAGACCACCAACCACCAGCAGCAAAACAAGCGTACTAATGAACGACGTCGTGATTCGACCTAATTTCAGCTTCTTTTCCAATAGATTACTAAGCGGAAGTACGAGTGTGGTAAAAAAAACAGCAAAAGTGAAAGGTATGAGAAAAGGTGCACCAAAATACATTCCTGCGATAATCATAAAGCAGAATAATAATACCTGATTGATTCTTTTCAATTTTGTTTTTTCCATGCTTAATTAGAGCCTATACTTAATACTTATTCACCGATTGAAATAAAACAAGTTGTTAAAGAAGGTATTGTGCGCCAGGCTACCGACTCTAACAACTCGTTGTAAAAATCCTTTAACCGATCTAATCAGAACCTCATAAGCGCATTCATTTCAGAGGAATCATCCGGCATTTCCTCTTTATCGGTCAGATATACTTCTCCTCCGAGTTCAAAAACTTTCATCGCAATCACATTCATTAAAGATGTATTTGAAGCTTTGCGCTCATCCTCTATTTCAATCTCCATTTTCTTCGGATCATAATTACCATAAATCTCACTGTCTCTGGCAATGAATAATGCATCAACCTTTCCTTGAACAGCGGAACGCATTATTACTCGAGGATCGGATGTGGCTTTACCTGTTCCATGAAACTGAGCAAAATTTTTCATTTTTTCTGTTCGCTGTTCTTCAAAATAGGACTTAATCAGCGACCATGTTCTTTCGTGCAACTGCTCGTCACTGAGATCAGCCGGATTCATGGAGAGATTTTTGTCGAACAGGTTTTTATAATTGTTTACATCTTTGTATAAAGCAAACTGTTCGTCCTGACAGCAAACCACCATTGGAGGGTTTTGATCATCATGCAACATCTCCATCAGTCCCTTATCGATCGCTCTGAAATATCTCTTCAACTCATTCTGTTCCTCGGCACTACCTTCTCCGTGGCCGTGGTACATCGCTGCCTTTTGATTACCCTGCTGTTCAGACCGAAACTGAAGACTCTTTTGCTCGTAATCATAACCTACCCTGTCTTCAAGCTGCTGAGGCACTGAATCCGGAAGCTCCAACTGCACCATGCTGTGCTTGGTAGCTTCGTAAAGAGCAACGTCATCTTCTTTGAGCGTGAGAATGTAATACATGCCATTTCCATGAAAAAGAGGCATTAATGGCTTGAGATAAAATTCATTGGATACGTAATTAAAGGGCTCAAAACTGACAGGCACAGAAAAATATCTGAAAAGATCCTTTGCAAGGAAGACTGCCAGCCCGTCAGACTGATATCTCCAGAAATTGCTGTCATCCACTAAATCCTGAACCGGTTGAACGAAAGCATCCAACTCATTCTCTTTCATTCCTCGCTCTTCCAATTTGGATCTGACTTCCTTCAACTGTGTTTTAAGGTTAATTCGATCCTGCCCTTCTAAAGTTTCTTGTCCCCCGCTATGTGTAGGAATATAAATCGACACACAAAATTCACTTTGTATATTTGCCAATTCTTTTACTTCTGTTCGTTTAATCATTGTCATTTTCTTGGTTTTTTTAAAACTATGGTTTGAAAAATTTTAACTACTACTTATAAATACTACAAATCTTCAATGCATAATGTTTGCTAATTAATGTTTTTTAAGTTTTGCAGTACCGCCTGAATTTTCAGCCGTTAGCCTTAAAATAATAAATAATAAGGGGAATTCCAAGCGAAAATCGCAAGAAATGGTAAGTAAGAGCCTGAAAATGCTGATTATCGGATTTCTTTCAACAGATTTTGAAGGTCGAGCGGTCTGGTATACATATTCAGTGAATCATCCTCACTGCGTGGCCATTCCCCCACCGGCTTGTCCCAGTACAATTCCAAACCGTTATTATCCGGGTCGCTTAAATATATTGCTTCTGAAACACCGTGGTCCGAAGCTCCCGTTATCGGATAATCTGCATCTCTGAGTCTTTGAAAGATTTCAGCCAAGTCTTTTCGAGACGGATAAACAATGGCCAGATGAAAAAGTCCTGTCGAATTTTTTGGCGCAGCAGAACCATTCTTACTGAACCAAACATTCAGTCCGATATGATGATGGTATGAGCCGGCAGCAAGAAATGCAGCGTCATTTCCGTATCGTTGCTTCACTTCAAATCCAAGAAGATCCCTGTAAAAATCTAAAGACTTTTCGAGGTCAGAAACCTTAAGATGAACGTGTCCTATTCTTGTTTGCCCCGGAATTCTGTAATTTGCTTTTGTCTGCATGCCTGATTATTTACGGTTTGAATTTAATCCTTTTGACCCAGTCTTCTGAAAATATTCCCGATATTATATTGATCCGGACTTTCTATCCTGCTCAGTTCGTTCCATTCGACAGGTGTAGCAATTCCGGCAGATTGTATCGGTCGGATGGAAAAAGGGCATACTGAAGTTTGTCCGTAGGCATTTCGTAAATAGTCGACAAACACTTTCCCATTTCTTTTATCCTTTCTTGTTTCAGTGGTTAGCAAATCCGGATATTTCTCCGCCATTTTTTCAGCCAACGACTTTATTTCATCTCTCCTCTCGTCGAATTCCTTATCTCTTCTCACCGAATACCAGACATGGAAACCACTTTTTCCCGTAGTCATAATATTAGGTTTTTCTCCCTGATCCCGTAGAAACTCTCCAATCCTGTCCGCTGCATCTTTCACTTTCTGAAATGAATCCTTCGGCGGGTCCAGATCGAAAACCACCTTATCAGGTTTATTCAGTGCATCTTTTTTCGAAAGCCAAATGTGAAAAGTAACCGTCCCTTGATTTACCAAATAGATCAGGGTTCGTTTATCGTTGCAGATCACCTGTGTATTCGTTCCGTCTTCTTTTTCAACCGAAATAGTTTCAATATAATCAGGAAAATAATCCCCTGCATTTTTCTGATAGAAACCGTCTTCGTCTATTCCGTTCGGAAATCGCTGGAGAGTAAGTGGTCTGTCTTCCAAATGAGGCAAGATGTTATCAGCAATCCTATCATAGTATTTGATCATATCCAACTTCGTGATTTCCTGTTGAGGAAAAATTAATTTGTTGGGATTGGATATTTCAACTTCAGCTATGTTCACTGCGGATTTTCTTTTACGACATCTTCCGCATCCTTATCGTATCGCATACCGATGAAACGCGGGTGTCTGAGCTTATTATCACCTGTCCATTCGGTGAATCCGAATTCTCCGACGTACTTAGGTTCTATCCAGTGATTGCTTCCTCCTTCGTCATCGTCAAAATTCTCGAACGGACTTGTCTTTCTTTCAATTTCGTCAAATTTACTTCTCCATTCTTCCAGAAACTCATCGTCATAACCGGTTCCTACCTTACCGGCGTACTGAAGTTTATCATCTTCGTAATAACCAACCAGTAAGGCTCCAAAGCCTACACGTTCACCTTCGGGCTCGGTAAATCCGGCAATGACCAGTTCCTGGCCTTTTGCACATTTGAATTTTAGCCATTTTTTACTTCGGCTGTGAACATATTTCGAATTACTGTCTTTAGCGATGATACCCTCCCATCCTTTCCGACAAGCTTCCTCATGATACTCTTTTCCATTTTCATTTCGGTGGGTAACAAATCGTATGGGATCATTCCAGTTCAGGGATTCTTTCAGAAGTTTCTTTCTGCTTTTCAAGGGTAAACTCTCAAGTTTATAACCGTCGAAATACACGATATCAAATACGTACAGGAACACATCAACCTCCGAATTCATGGCTTCATCAGGATCCTTGATTTTCATTCGATTCTGAAGTTTACTAAAACTCGTAACTTTCCCGTCGAATGCAACTATCTCCCCATCCAAAATCATTTCAGGACAGTCATCGTCACCAAGCGCAGAAACAATTTCAGGATAGGTGTTACTCAGATCCTGTTCATTTCTCGAATATAAACGAACCTCCTCACTGCGGATATGGATCAGACATCTTTCCCCATCCAGTTTTCTTTCATATATCCAGTCAGAATCATCGAAATAATCCTCAGTAAGCGTTGCAAGCATTGGTTTATTAAAGTCGGGGAAATCGCTTTTCTCAGCTTTCTCTACTATTTCATCGTTTAAAACCTTCTCGATTTCCATTTGAATTATTTTTCTTCTCTTTCGATTTCCTTCATCGTTCGACCTGTTTTAACGCTTTTCTTTTCAGTACTCACCGGATTTCTTCTGGCATCAGCTTCTTCGTCATCCATTTTGATAAACAACCAGTTGCCTTCCATATTACCACTTTTCATTTCGATCAACGCATAAGCTCCGGATAACTTTTCGCCTTTCAAAAATATTTCGACCGTTCCTTGATCATAAGCATCTTTTAAGCTCATTTTGTTTCCGTCATCGTCTTCTTTAATATTTTCAAAGGTTCCCTTATCCCAGATCATCACCGTCCCTCCTCCGTATTCATCTTCCGGAATCACCCCTTCAAAATCAGCGTAATCGATCGGATGATCCTCTGTAGGAATCGCCATTCTTTTTTCATCGGGATCTGTGCTTGGTCCTTTGGGAACAGACCATGATTTCAGTGTTCCGTCTATTTCTATTCGAAGATCGTAGTGAAGATTAGAGGCGTCATGCTTTTGAATCACAAAAATAGGCTCATCTCCCTTGCTTTTCTTCTTGTCGCCTTCGGGTTCATCTGTTTTTCTGAAATCTCTTTTTTCTGCATATTCCTTATTTCCCATGATTATCAATTTTTTTTATTTATAGTTTCCACACAAGCGGAACCGTAATTAGTATTACGGCCAGAGCAAGAATATTCAGCGGTAAACCGAATTTAATATAGTCGCTACCCTTATACTTGCCCGGTTCCTGCACCATCAAAGGAGCCGGATGGCCGAAAGGCATCAAAAAGGTTGTAGAGCAAGCGACAAGCACGGCTACGCAGAAAGCTCTCGGATTCGTTCCCATTAGTTCAGCAGCATTTATTGCGATCGGCGTCATAATTATAGCCACTGCTGCATTATGAATAGGTTGAGTAAGAATCATGGTGAGTATAACTATTCCTGCCATGACTACAATAGGGCCAAATCCACCCAAGGTGTCAATGAGCGTATTACCAATGAGGTCGGAAGCACCGGTTTCCGAGAGGGCGAGTCCAAGCGGATACATCCCTCCAATGAGAACCAATGTTTTCCAGTCAATGGCGTCATAGGTTTTCAAGGGATTAATTATTCCGGTGAGCACCATAAGTACTGCGCCGGCAAGGGCAGATACTGAAATTGGTACCAGATTAGCCGCAGCAGACCCAATCACAGCAACAAGAATCAATGCGGCCAGCGGGGCTTTTTTCTTGAGAGAAGACGAAACATCCGGTTCACCCGGCTTGTGGTAAACAAGGATTTCCTTCTCCGGCTCAAAATCTCTGATCTTATCCCTCGGACCATAAAAAAGCAGCCCATCACCTTCTTCAAGTTTCTCTTCAGACACAGAAGCATGATAGGCCTTTCCGTTGCGATAATACCCGATAAGTGTTAGCCCAAATTCCTTCTTAAAGTTCATTTCCTTTGCCGTTTTCCCAACTACAGGTGACCTAGGAGGAACAACAGCTTCGGCAAGTTCAGCGCTACTCACGGGATATTTCTCCTGAGAACGTGGCGGTCCCATAAATGCGATCCCTTCGTACGAATCACAAAATTTCTTCACTACCTCTCTTTCCCCTTTTATTAGCAGCAAGTCTTCCCTTTTAAGTTCAAAATCTCCCTCCAGATTTAGAAACTGATCGTGTTCCCGGACTACTTCGATAAGCAAAAGACCATACTTCTTTTCGAGATCAAGTTCCGAAAGTTTAACCGCCGTATTTTTATATTCGGTGGTAATCCAAACTTCATAAAGGGAATCCTTCAGGTCATAATTTTCGATCAGGTTTGACGTTACGGTAACCTCTTTAGGCTTCTCAATTTTTACACGCTCAGGAAGTAATTTTCTTCCGAGCACGAAAATATACAGGAGAGCCACAATGAGAAGAGCCGCACCTACAATGGTAAATTCAAAGAAACCGAATCCTGCTCCCTGAGATTCCTCAAGTAAACTGTGAACCACAAGGTTGTGTGATGCACCGATCAAAGTCAGGTTTGCACCACAAAGCGCTAAACAAGCCATCGGCATCAGTACTTTGGATGGTGAAACCTTGAGTTTGAGACAAAGTCTGAGAATCACCGGAATAAAAAAGGAAGCCGCGGCAACAATATTGACAAAGCCCGAAAGTAAACCGGGAATTGAAGTATTGATGAGCAAGAGTCGATTAAAACTTTTGCCGGTCAGGCCTTCCAGTTTTCTGGCCACCCATTTTACCACGCCGGTTCTTTCCAGTCCCTCTCCGATAATCAAAAGTCCGGCTATGGCCATCACAGCAAAGCTGCTAAAACCCTGAAAAGCGTCAATAGGTTCAATTATACCCATAATCACCAGTGAAAGAAGAACAAGCATCGCGATGATGTCTGGCCTGAGCCAACCGGTAAGAAAAAAAACAAAAGCAATCACTAGTACACCTAAAACTAAACCGATCGAAAGTGTCATAATCCTATGTTTTTATTTATTCATATTTAAAGGCCGTACGGATAAGTCTCGGGAGTTTTCGAAACCTCTGCAGAAATATCCATGTGGTTCAAGGCGGAAGATTCTTTAAAGAAAAGAAAGTGATCATACCTTTCGGGAACAACCGAGGGTACATAATTACCATATCTCTCATGCCGCGGATTATAAACCACCCCGACAGCTCGATGTCCGATTCTGCGTTGAAGTTCAGGGATTTTTTTCAAAACTTCAGACGATATATGGAATTGATCACCGGCTTCGTTGCAAATATCTTCCCAACTATTTTCTCTTCCTTCCGGTAATTCCATTTCCTGAACAGGCGCACCCCAGGAACTTCCTGCAAGGACGCTTCCAACATAAGATCCGAATCCGATGAGGGCAACGTTGTCCTTACCATATTCCTGTCTTCCGAGTTCACCGATATTGTATAATCCATCGTCGCTCATATCCGTATGTGAAGCGTCTCCAATGTGCGTATTATGTGCCCATACTATTCCCTTTGCTTCATTTCCATGAAACTCCATTAACCTGTTCAAAGTATCCATCATGTGCCGGTCCCTTAAGTTCCATGTTGACTCACTTCCCGAAGCCATGATACGATAATATTTCTCTGCATTTCGTGCAACCAATGCATTTTGTTCTGTACTGAAAGCATGTTCAGGATCGGAATTATATTCTGAAGATTTTCTTCGAATCTCGGTAAGCAACTGACTCACCTCTTCACTGCAGCCTTCAGGAACGAGCCTTGTTGAAAGCGCATATTTCTGACCGTCTCCTCCCTTGTAGGGTTCAAAGCACCGCATGGTTGACTTGGCAGTTTCATAGGCCGAAGGATCCTCGTCTTCCAGGTAATTCATAATGGCTTCAAGTGACTCCCACAGGCTGTATACATCGAGTCCGTAGAAACCCTTCCGTTTGTTTAGCGAT
>JAWVYS010000063.1:0-13236 GCA_033722555.1 Brumimicrobium sp. | reverse complement strand
TGGAACAACAATGATATGGTCCACGTTCTTTGGAGGCGGGGATAATACTCAGGGAACCGAGGTACCTCATTCGTTAATTTGTGACAAGGATAACAATATCTATGTATATGGAGTTACTTCAGCCACTGACTTTCCTATCGTAAATGGATTTCAACCCAGTCATGCAGGGGGTACAGCGCTTTCTATAAATTCCAATGGAACAAATTTCGGAAATGTTGGTACGGATATTTTTGTTGCAAAATTTAGTTCAAATGGCCAGAACCTATTGGGGTCGACCTATGTAGGTGGTTCCGCGAATGATGGGGTGAACTATAAGGTAACCTCCGGTAATTATAGCTCAGCAGCGGCCTACGACAGTTTAACGACCAACTACGGAGATCAGTTCAGGGGAGAAATAATGCTGGATTCGATCAATAATATTCTTGTGGCATCGTGCACCCGATCAGTGGATTTTCCAACTTTGAATCCTTTTCAGGCAACACTGGCCGGTCAGCAGGATGGTGTAGTTTTTAAGTTGCAAAATGATTTTTCCGCACTTCAGTGGTCCAGTTTTTACGGAGGATCAAACAATGACGCTGCCTACTCAGTAAAAGTAGATTCAAGTGCTAACATAATTTTTGCCGGAGGCACGGGATCGACAGATCTTCAGAATACGGCTGGAGGATATCAGGCCACTTACGGCGGAGGCAAGGTTGACGGATTTATAACGAAGTTGACTCCCGACGGTCAGAATATTATTCAATCTACCTATTTGGGTCAGGCATTGTATGATCAGATTTTCTTTGTTGAAATAGACAGACTTGACAATGTTTTTGTTGTGGGTCAGAGTAACGGAGGAAATTTTCCGGTTGTCAATGCTACGTATTCAAATCCGGGATCAAGCCAGTTTATCGCTAAGTTGACTCCTGACCTTACAAGCTTAACAGGTTCGACTGTTTTCGGAACAGGAAACGCAGTATTCGATATCTCTCCATCAGCATTTTTAGTGGATATTTGCGGTAATATGTATGTCTCGGGATGGGGCGCTAATTTGCTGCAGTCTAACCCGATGACAGGAATGCCTGTAACCTCTGATGCGTTTCAGCAAACGGCGCCGAACGGATTTGATTTCTATCTGATTGTAATCGAAAGAGAATTCAATAGTTTACTCTATGGAACCTACATGGGAGGGCCGTCTTCAAGGGAGCACGTCGATGGTGGAACCAGTCGGTTTGACAAGAACGGTGTTGTTTATCAAGGTGTCTGCGGGGGATGCGGAGGGAACAGTGATTTTCCAACAACGCCCGGAGCATGGTCAGACCAAAACCTGGCAAGCAACTGTAATGCACTTGTTTTTAAATTTGACTTTAATTTAATACCCAATGCAGAATTTACCGTACAAAATAATATCGGTTGTGCACCTTTCGAAGTGAGTTTCGAAAATTTCTCATCTGATTCTGACAGTTATATTTGGGATTTTGGAAACGGAAATCTGGATTCAACAACCTTTGAACCAACCATAATATATAATACCCCTGGAACCTATGAAGTTTCCTTGTTAGTTACAGACTCTATTTGTCTGATCACAGACACGGCATTCATTACCATTCAGGTGTTACCTGAATTACAGATTGATAATTTAACTCCTATAGCACTATGTTCACCGGATACTATTTTACTTACCGCTAACTCGTTTGGAACAGCAACTGAATTTCAGTGGTCCTCCAATTCGGGTTTTACTGATACGTTAAATGCGGGTTTGTCAGATTCCGTTATTCAGATACCTCTGCCTACTACCGGATATTATTATGTGATGCTGAGTAATCAAGGATGTACTTTAATTGATAGTGTAGAGGTCTTTATTACGAGTGAAGCACTCAACTTATCGGGTAATACCTCCATTTGTGTGGGTGAGAATACTACAATAACGGCGTCAAGTGCAGATCCAAACATAACATTTTCGAATTACAACTGGTTTCCGGATAATATTATAATTTCAGGTGACGGTACGGATGAGGTTTCTGTAAGTCCCTCCGCATCGGGTTATCTTTACCTGACAGCGGAAGCAAGCAACGGCTGTATTATTACTGATTCTATTCTGATCTCAGTCAGTAATATCAATTCTTCTACGGTATCAGCAGTATCTTCAGAATACAACGTGCCCATCGGTTCAACGGTAACACTTACAGCCAATCCACCCGGGTATAGTTATTCGTGGACGCCAACAAACGGCTTATCAAATCCTAACGGTCAGGTTACAAGCGCTACGGTTAATCAGAATACTACTTACACTGTGCAGGTTTCGGACGGAATATGTACCAAATTTGCTCAGGTTACGGTGAATGTTTTCAGTTTTGTATGCGAGGAACCTTTCGTGTTCGTACCGAACGCTTTTACACCGAACGCTGACGGTGAAAATGATATTCTTTTCGTTCGCAGTACCATTGTGGAAGAACTTGTTTTCAGAATATACAATCGCTGGGGTGAACTGGTTTTTGAAACGAACGATATTGATATAGGCTGGGACGGATATTACAAAGGTAAATTAGCTGACCCAGATGTATATGATTACTATCTGGATGGTTACTGCATTGATGGAAAAAACTTCTTGATCCAGGGCAACATCACTTTAATCCGTTAAATATTGACAGTTAAAAAGATCATATCGGTCGTTTTATGTGCTCTGTATTTCAGTTCCTGGTCGCAGGATATTCACTGGTCGCAGTACGATCATAACCCCGTTTTTCAGAATCCGGGGAATGTGGGACAGTTCAACGGTGACTTTCGGTTTCATGCTAATTATCGCGATCAATGGAGAAGTGTAACAGTTCCATTCCAAACTTTAAATCTATCTGCGGAGGCCAAAGGTTTATTCGATGATAATTTAAATATCGGAGTATTATTATTTAACGACATTGCCGGTGACGGAAAATTTCGAACGATTGAGTTTCTTCCTTCTGCTTCGTATCTTATTAAGTTAACCGCTGATTCAACGCATCTTTTTAGGCCGGGGATACAAATGGGCATAAATTTCAGGTCTTTAAATTCGGGAGCCTTCACTTTCGATAATCAGTGGAACGGTATTTTTTTCGATAATAATTTGGCGACCAATGAAACTTTTCAAACCGAAAGCAAAACAAATTTCACTTGGGGTTTAGGAGGAACTTACGAATATTCACTTGCGAAAAGAAAAAGGATTATTACAGGTATTGCCTTATTCAATATTAATCGCCCTAATCAGGGTTTTTTTGGAGATAAAATAAAAAGGGATATGAGGTTTAACTGGTTTGCACGGGGTGAATATAAAGTAGGATTTGATTGGGATGTTTTACCCTCTTTTCAGCTGAATATTCAAGGTACCTATTCCGAATTTATCCTTGGTTCACAAGTGCGTTATATTCTTAAGGATCGTTTAGGTGAATACAGAGCGCTTATGGCAGGTTTATTTTTGAGAAGCAGAGACGCCGGTTATCTGGTCGCAGGTATGGAATATCAGAACTGGTGGGCAGGGGTGTCCTATGATTTAAATTATTCCAACCTGTATGTCGTTAGTAGAGCAAGAGGAGGAATCGAA
Source organism: Brumimicrobium sp. (assembly GCA_033722555.1). Taxonomy (GTDB): domain Bacteria; phylum Bacteroidota; class Bacteroidia; order Flavobacteriales_D; family Crocinitomicaceae; genus Brumimicrobium. The sequence goes on along the minus strand of JAWVYS010000063.1, from coordinate 9,683 downwards.
TTTTCTGTACGTTATATTTTCAGTACCTTCAATCCGAAAAACGTAATTTATCGTATATGCCCAGATTATATCTGATAATTTTCTTTATTGCACTAGGTTTTTCCGTAAAAGCTCAGACTGAACTTAAAAAATATCTCGAATTTGCGCAAGAGAAGTTTATTCAGGGTGATTATATATATGCCCTTCAGTACTATGAAAAGGCAATGGAAATTGATTCTAACTCTATAAATACGCTTTGGGAATACGCCGAAACTTTACGTGCATACAAGGACTATAGAAAGGCAGAATATTATTATAAAAAGGTATTTGAAAGAGAAGGCGGAGAACTGTATCCTTATAGTCTTCTTTATTATGGTCTGATGCAAAAGCAGAACGGTAATTACACCGAAGCAGTTGAGACCTTTAAAAAGGCTAAAAAACTTTACCGTGATGACCGAAGAGGTTATCTGTATTTAAAGAGCAGAACGGAAATTGGATCTTGTCTTTGGGCCAAGTCAAATCAAGGCGATTCCATAGATTGGGTATTTGAACAACTTCCTGAAAACGTAAATACGCTTGATGCAGAATTCGGTCACCGCGTTAATAAAGGTAAATTATATTACTCTTCTTTGAGAGCCGATTCAGTTGGGGCTATGGAGGAAGTTTTCGATCCGAATTATAATACCCACCTTTTCAAGTCCACGATCGAAGATAGTTCGTTTAAGGACGGAGTAATGATTGATGAATTGAACTGGGAGGGGATGAGTTCCGGGAACGGTACGTTTAGTCTTGATGGGCAAAGGTTTTATTTCAGTTATTGTGAAAGAAGGGGTTTTTCTTACAAGTGTAAAATTTTAGTGGCCTATGTTGATAACGGGAAATTTGTGGATATAGATACGCTCGGGCCCATTATAAATGAGCCGGGTTATAATACATCAATGCCCTACATTGGAGAGTGGGATGGAGAGGAGGTTCTTTTTTATGCTTCAGACAGGTTCGATGGTGAAGGCGGAATGGATATCTGGTACAGTTTTATTAAAAATGGAAATCAGTTTAAAAAGCCCCAGAATGTAAAACGGATCAATACAATGGATAACGAACTTTCACCTTATTGGGATTCAGAAAATAAAACGCTGTATTTCAGTAGTTCATGGCATGAAGGTTATGGTGGATACGACGTTTTTAAGAGCACCTACAACGGTTCTTTTGAACCACCGGTAAATCTTCTGGAACCTATTAATAGTTCTGCGAATGATCTCTATTATTTTAAAACACAAACAGGGGATACGGCCTTTTTCAGCTCAAACAGACTTGGTGTGAATTATTCAAAGAATCCTACATGCTGCAGCGACATATTTATGGTGCGGAAACCGATAGATCCTCAGCCACCGACTATCGAGGAAACGCTTGAAGAGCTTAATCAGCGTTTACCTGTCACACTTTATTTTCATAACGACATTCCGAATCCGAGATCGTGGGATACTACTACTAACGTCAATTACAAAAATGCTTATGACGACTATATCGCCATGATTGATAAGTATAAACAGGAATATTCTGAGGGATTGAAAGGAGAAAAAGCGGAGGATGCAAGAGATGATATTGAAGATTTTTTCACGGAATATGTTCAGCAGGGAATGGAGGATCTCAGAATCTTCAGAGACCTTCTTCTTAAGGAATTGGAAAGGGGAAGAAAAATACAGGTTACCGTGAAAGGTTTTGCTAGTCCTTTGGCAAAAACGGAATATAATGTCCATTTAACCAAAAGGAGAATTGCTTCTCTCGTAAACTATTTGGCAGAATTTGATAACGGTGTTTTTAAGCCATACCTGAATAATACGGCAGAGAATGGAGGGAGACTTACTTTTGCACAGATTCCTTTTGGGGAATACGAAGCTGATCAAATTACGAGTGATAATCCGAATGATGTGAAGAATTCGGTTTATTCGAGGGCTGCCGCAATTGAACGAAAAATTGAAATACAAAGTGTTGATGTAATCAGAAAAGAAGATACCCTGACTACCATTCTGAGCGCTAAGAGTCAGGTAATTGATTTAGGTCCTGTAAACGCAGGTGAAATCCGTGAGGCGGAGTTTGAAATCATTAATACAGGAGAAAAGTTGGTCAGAGTTGAAGATATTCGTGTTTCTTGCGAATGTTTAGTTGTTTCCTCTGATTTAAAAGAACTGGAACCCGGTGAAAAAGGAAAAGTTTTGGTAAAATTTAATACTTCCGGTTATAAAGGGCATGAAGTGAAGTCGGTTTATATCAGGTATGCCGATGCTAATGAAGAACTCAGGCTTGTAATTACGGCAGAGATTAAATAGCGGCTGGACTGGAAATTCCATTTTTTTAGGCTGTGAGTCAAACAGAGCTATTAAATACTTCTAACTTTATACCGATGAAATCTCGTTCACGATATTTAGTAATAGGTAATCTATCTTTAGGGATTTTACTCATCATATTATTCTTCATCGACCTTAAACTTGGGAGCGTGAACATAGCCTTCGATGACATTCTGAATGGACTCTTTAATTATGATTCGACATCGACTGAAGAACTGACGGTTAGGATTTTTAGGTTTCCAAGGGTTTTGACCGCGGTCCTGGCTGGATCGGCCCTGGCTGTCTCGGGGTTATTGATGCAGACATTGTTTCAAAATCCTCTCGCCGGCCCTTATGTACTTGGAATAAATTCCGGATCAGGACTAATGGTTGCTCTTGCTACAATGACCGGTATAGGATTTCTTTCCAGTAATTTAGGACTCGTTGCGTCGGCCCTACTCGGTGCTTTATTAGCTGGAGCAATAATTCTTATCTGTTCGATTTATGTAAAAAACAGGGTTTCATTATTATTAGTAGGAATCATGTTCGGTAGTTTCACGGGGGCTTTGATAAGTGTAATTCAGTCCTATAGCAACCCGGATGATCTTAAAGTATTTATGCTCTGGAGTTTCGGTTCATTACAGAATGTATCCCCTGACCAACTTGGAATTCTTTCAGGGGTTGTAATATTCGGGATTTTACTTACGGTATTTCTTATTAAACCGCTGAATATTCTCATCCTGGGGGAAGTTGATGCAAGATTTCTTGGTGTGAAGGTTAAGGCAACGCGTGTACTGATCATTTTCGTTACCGCACTGCTGGTAGGAACTACAACGGCATATTGTGGGCCAATAGCCTTTGCCGGGCTTATCGTTCCAAATATTGTAAAGTTAATTTATAGAACCTCAGATCACTTTCATTTGATTACGGGTTCTATCCTTGCAGGAGCTGTGATGATTCTCGTTTGTGACATGGCCATGCAGATAGCTCAGCCTTATATTCACATTCCTCTAAATGCACTCACAGCGATCATTGGAGCACCGGTGGTTGTATGGATAATTCTAAAGCGATTTTAATGATTGAACTGAAGAACTTAAGTATCGGTTACAATGAATTGTTGTTCACCAGGGATTATCTTGAAATTGAGAGAGGCAACTTAATCTCTTTAATCGGACCAAATGGTTCGGGTAAAACAACATTTTTGAATACTCTTCTTGGAATAAGCGAACCATTGAAAGGAGAAATATTTATATCCGGGAAACCACTAAAAGAGATGAAAAGAAAAGAAAGAATCCTGAAATTTGGGCATGTATCTTCAGGCTTCAAAGGAGTAAGTAACCTTTCGGTTTATGAACTTATAGCAATGGGTCGTTCACCGTATACGAATATATTGAATCGTTTGAGTAACAAAGACAGGGATAAGATTTCTTCTGTCATGGAGCAGCTCGAACTCTCCAGAATTCAGCATAAAATGACGACGGAAGTAAGTGAAGGTGAACGCCAGATTGCATTGATCGCTAAAGCCCTGGTTCAGGAAACGGAAATGATCGTCCTCGATGAACCTACAGCTCATCTGGATTATACAAACCGCGTAAAAGTTTTGAGAATACTTCATAAGATTGTAAAAAATGATCACAAATTAGTTATCATTTCTACACATAATATTGAACTTAGTTTGGAGTATAGTGACCTCATTCTTGCTGTCGACGCAAAAAATAAAATCTTGAGAGAGTATTCTCCTTCGGTTGAAAAGAATCTACTAATCTCTGAAGTGTATCCAATGGACTGAGTAAATTCTTCAGGTTCTAGTGATCAGATGTTTTCTTCAGCAGTTTTACGCCCAGCTCCTTAACCCTTAGTTGTGTGCTTCCTTCGGATAAAACGATTTCCACAGAATCTAATTCGTCCATTTTTAACTGAGGGAAAAGATCAACCGAAACCGTGGTCCATTCATTTAAATATGGGATCTTTCCTGAAATAAAAATCTCTTTCCGAATAATTTCCGAATCCTTTTTGAAATAGTTTATTCTGTAGAAAGGTTTGGTATACGGGAAAGATAATTTGAATTGGCCCTTTATTCTGGCGGCGAAATAATCGTTGGACTGAGACGGCGTATAGAGTTTTAAACTCAGATCATCCTCGTAATTTTCAGTTGAAACAATTTTGACATCATCACTTATTTTTTTCTCGTACTGATAAAAATTTATAGACTGACCAATTTCTTGATAATTTTTCGGAATCGTATCAAAATCCAGGAAAACATGCCATTCAAATCGAGTATCTGTTTTTAAAAATACCTCTTTAAACTGATTCCAATTCACTCCGTCATAATGCAATATATTTCTGGATAACTGATAACTGAATATCTGGGTCAAATAAATACATCCTAATATAATGAATAGGGTAAAGGCTTTCAGATAGGGGTTTAAAGATGAAAGCAGGATAGCGAGAGGAATGCCAAAAATAGCCATGATGTCAACATAAGGCCGCATACTGAATCCACCCCCGTACCACCAGCACCACCAGGAAGCTGTAATATAGGTGAAGACTCCAAAGGTTAAAAGAAATCCCCAAAAAAGATTTCTTCTTTTCTTATAAAGGAAAAAAAGACCGAAAAAGGAAACGAGTAAAGCCGGTGCATATAAAAATAATCCCCTCCTAACGCTAAACAGAACCTCACAGATATAAGGACTGGTGAGATAATCGAAGCCTTCATCTGTATAGGTGTTTAATCTCCATTCTCCTGTGATTAAAGAGAAATTCCAGAGGTGAAAAATAACGCACATCGTCATCAGAAATACGGCTGCAAGTAATGTTGTTATTTTTTGAGTGAAAAGTGTCTTCACTCTTTCAATAAATGCTTTGAAGGAAGTAAAGAAAAAAGGGATAATAAGTACACCAAGAACGTTGGTAGGCCGAATGATAAAGGCGAGGCCCAGAAGTATTCCAAGTATCAGTAAATGTTTTGATTTATCAGTACGAACCCATTTCTCTCCGACAAAAATCATCCACGATACGCATGCAAAAGAATAAACGTGCGAATAACTGGGAGCATAAACTACATAATAAAATAAATTAGTGCCGAAGGTGATTGTAATAATTGCGATCACGGCGGCATAACGGGGTAATTTCAGGTTCAATAAAAGGAGATAAAGCGCAATTGAACCGGCTAACCAGTAAAATATGGCGGCAATACTTACAAAAAGACGATAGGTGTAAGAATAACCATCTGCTGGTCGTTCACTGATTTTTTCGACCCCATGAGCAATAAAGAAAAAAGGACTGATTAAAACCGCTGTACCGGGATAATATTTGTTTAGATAAACTCCCCTTTCATTATCCAGATGAACATTGTCTGCGTATCGTTTATCGGGATATTTTTTTTGGACAGCCTGCAAAAAAGAAAAATCTTTGGTGTCATATATGAACCAGTAAGGAAGATAAGCGTAATAGGCAGCACCATCCGAATAAATATCCAATGGCATAAATTCTTTTTCCTCGTATTTAGTCCATTTATAGAAAGCGTCACTCTGTTTTCCTAAATAATAAATACAGCACAGGAAGGAGATTACAACTAAAATCCGTTGATTTCTGCGGGATATCTGAAATTTTTCTTTGAACAAGTGATAAGTGTAAAGTCTTTATTCCTTATACCTCAAAATTATAAAAAGAATTGATAAATCTCTCTTATAATACAATTGGATTTGGTTCCGTTATAGGTTATTATGTGAAAGTGTATTTTCACGGCATTAAAATATTAAACCGATCATGGCGTATTCTTTTCTTATTTTTGTGATCAGATTTTATCCTTTGCATGAACAAGGAGGAAAATAATTAAAATCGACTTGAAACATGAAATATAATCTGAGTGAAATAAACGCATTAATTAAAGACAGAAGAACCATCTATCCGGAATTCTTCAGCGAGCGAAAAGTTCATCGGGAGCAAATTGAACTGTTGCTCAACAACGCTATTTGGGCTCCTTCGCACGGTCTTACTCAACCCTGGAGGTTTAAAGTTTTTATGGGAGAGGGAAAAACCAGGCTGGGAGAATTTCTTCGGGAATTATACCTTAAAACGGTTCCTGAAGCGGAGCAAAAATCGATCAAGTTGAACCGAATGACTGACAGGCCTGCAAAGGCATCTGCTGTCATCGCCATCTGTATGGAAAGACAAAAAGAAGAGAAAATTCCGGAAATTGAAGAAATAGAAGCTGTAGCTTGTGCCGTTCAGAACATTCATCTTACTTGCACCGCATACGGCCTGGGTGGATTTTGGTCAACACCTAAGTTGATTTATACCGATGAGATGAAAGATTTTTTGAAGCTTGGACAAAAAGATCGATGCCTTGGACTTTTTTACGTTGGTTATCCTGCGAATGAATGGCCTAAGGGGCAGCGAAAACCTATAGAATATATTACTGAATGGATACAGGAGTAGAGCATATTGTAGATCTTGGACTGGTAAATTATGTTCCTCATCCATCCAATCCAAATTACGTCGTGTTCCGTTTTGCCGATAAAAAGAGAGCGGATCATTTTGAGGAGTTGCTGAAGGAGAAAAATATTTGGTTTGAAAAGGATACCGAGCAGACCAAAAGAAAATTTTATTACCTGTTCGGTGTCAGTAAACGTGATTTTAGGTCAGTTCAATCAATAAACTTCGCCGTTGAAAGCAAGAACAGGTCTTTTCTGATACCTAATGCCTATTTTCGATGGTTAGTATTACTCATTTCAGTTGGAATGGTGGTATTGGCTGTAGTCGGATACTGTATGCGTCCGGACCTCATGATAAAACCGGACTGAGAAAATTAAAATAGCAATGAAAAGTAATGTCCGAAATATTATCACAACCTTTTTCCTGTGCTTTTTCTTTGGTTCAGTTATGGGTCAGTGGGAAAAAGATAGAGAGAATTATTTTGGCTTTCTGTTTAAACCACTGATCCCTTTTGGAATGGTAGGAGACAGACCTTTTACGATCAGTAATGACAATTTTGAATCGACGATCTCACCTTCCTTTGGTTATACCTATGGAGGTGTTGTCCGTATTGGATTAACTGAACTTCTGGCAATTGAGTCTGGAATCAATTATACGAAGCGTAATTTTGATGTAGATTATGTGCTCGCCGATTCAAACGTTGTAGGGTCTGATGAACTGGGATTTGTGAACTTTGAAATTCCCTTGAATTTTTTGGTTTATATAAAACTGGGAAGAAAAGCTTACATGAACACGAGTCTTGGAGCTTCTGCCAATTATAACCCTTCCAACATACGATCTGTTCTTAATCCGACAGGAGCTCATTTATTTATATTTGAAGGGAGAAGAAGTGCTTTTTTTACCTACGATGTGAATGCAAATGTGGGGTTTGAATACAGAACGGAGAAAAACGGATTCTTCTATTTTGGAATCTCCGGCAAACTTCCCTTGATCCCGGTTTTTGAAGTTGCTACCGAATACAGAAATGATACGTATAGTCAGGTCGCTTATGGTCAGGTCGAAGGAGCAACATTTTCAGTCGATCTGAAATATTTCTTCCACAACGTTAAAAGAAAGGAATCTAAATTTAAGGCAGGTCCGATAGAGCAGTGATCTAAGCAGTCACTATGCTTCTGACAAGCATTAAACCGTCGGTATCGATATTTTCCATGAGAACTCTCTCAAATGTATTTTCGGCTTCTTCTTTATAGGGTTGTTTCAGTTTGATATAGTTTTCCGTAAAGCCAAACATCCATCCATCATTATTCTCGCTCTCCCACAAAACAGTTCCTTCCTTGCCAATTTGAGATTCGTAAAAGGCACGTTTCTTTTTATCAGACAGTATGTGCAGCATTTTGCTTCGGTCTTTACGGACATGCATAGGAACCACTTCATCCATTTTATTCGCTGTGGTATTGGCTCGTTCTGAATAAGTGAAAACATGCAAATAGGAAATGTCAAGGTCTTTGAGGAAGTTATAGGTCTTCATAAATTCCTCATCCGTTTCTCCCGGAAATCCAACAATAACATCTACTCCAATACATGCATCAGGATTGATACGTTTGATTTGCTCTACGCGATCAACATACAAATCACTCAAATACTTGCGACGCATTTTTTTCAAGAGTTCATCGGATCCCGATTGCAAGGGTATATGAAAATGTGGCACGAACTTTTCAGCCTCGTTTAAACAAAAATCAATTATCTCATTGCTCAGCAGGTTTGGTTCAATTGATGAGATTCTGTATCGGTCTATTCCATTTACTCTGTCGAGTTCTTTGATGAGTCCAAAAAAGGTTTCTTCACTACCCTGACCAAAATCTCCAATGTTTACTCCTGTAAGAACGACTTCCTTAATGTTTGTCTGAGCAATTTTCTCTGCTTCCGCAACCGTTTTGGCAATTGAAGCATTTCGGCTTTTACCACGCGCTAAGGGAATGGTGCAAAATGTACAGAAGTAATCACAGCCGTCCTGAATTTTTAAAAAAGAACGGGTGCGGTCACCGTAGGAAAAAGAAGGAATAAAGTCTTTCACCTCCTTAATTTTGCCAAAAACTACCGATTTGTCCAAGTTCGACTCTAAACTTTCAATATGCTTTATGATATCAAACTTTTCGTTTGCCCCCAACACAATGTTCACTCCTTGAATCTTTGCAATTTCTTCAGGTTTAAGCTGGGCATAACATCCTATGATTGCTATGAAACTCTCAGGATTTATTTTGCGAGCTTTCTTAACAAGTTGCTTACATTTTTTGTCGGCGTTTTCCGTAACGGAACACGTATTTATAACGAAGATATCAGGGAAATCGTCAAAATTCACTTTGGCATAACCGGCATCTTCGAAGCTACGAGCTATGGTACTCGTTTCCGAGAAATTCAGCTTACAGCCCAGTGTATAGAATGCTACTTTTTTGTACTGATTCATTTGAAGAGTGCAAAATTAAGGAAAAGTAAATTAAGTGAGCAAATTATTCGGTTTACGAATAAAGTAATATAAAGTATGGGCTGCGGATTCCATTTGCTCATTGATTTATAAGAGTGAATTATTCCATCAGTTACATTTTTCGTTGTTCGTAGATCGCCAGGCTGTTTTCGTCGAAAAAAATTAAATTATTTCACAATTGATACTTGCGAAACGAAAAAAGCTGAGTATCTTTGCCGCCCGCAAACGAGCGAGGTTTTATTTTGGTGTCATGAGGTGTTACTGAATGATTTTGGGATAAAAAAAGTTGAAAAAAAACAAATTTTTTCTTGCGAGTTAAAAAAGGCTCATTATCTTTGCGCCCCGCAAACGAGCGATGGAGGGTTTTGAGTTTAGAAAAAGATTTATTTTTTTTTGAATAAAAGTTTGTGGGTTAAAAATAATGCTTAATTTTGCCCTCCCCAAACGGACGAGTGAGGGGT
>JAWVYS010000062.1:0-13430 GCA_033722555.1 Brumimicrobium sp. | reverse complement strand
ATACTGTCAGTCAATTCTAAGAGACTTTGATAGTTTGTGTTCGATGAAAAGTTTGTCAATAAGTAGTCAAAAAACATAGGATTGTTATCCACCAACTCGGAAAAACAACTCTTTCTCTGAGCTTCAACTACTCTTTTTATAAGATAGTCCTTTTCGTTATGTGTAGATTTCTGAATTGAAATGAAATCTTCATAATGATTTATAATGTCACACTGTTTTTGTCCATACCCTTGAATTGTGATAAGGGTCAAAATGATGGTTGCTAAGATTAATTTTTTCATTGTCTATCTTGCTATTATTGTTGCTAACGGTCTAAAATAGGCAAAGTAGCGCAAACCGTAAGCCCTATCGGCGCTATTTTGTTTATTTGTTGTTGTGAACAGTTTGTCTAATTCAATTTATCCTTATCGCCTATCGGTAAGGTATATCTCAATCCAAAAAAGGCTTGTATTCCCTTGTTTCGAACTTTAGAGCTATACAAAAGCTTCTCATTATCAGACTCACTAGCTTCAGCAAAACCGTTAACTTCATAACTTATTAACCAATCCCCCTGTTTTGCCCAAAACTTATACCTGCATCCTAGAGTTAAACTAAAGTTTTTACTAAGTGAATGGGTGAAAAATAATTCTGGTAGAATTAATCCATCTCTTTGTCTTCGTTGTATTTTATGTTCAAGTTTAGACGAAAGTTCAGAGTATGAAGAATCCGGAGTATTATAATAACTGTAAATATATCTAGTATGGTGAATTCCTTTAGCGGGCAAGGTGGATCTAACTTTCACTGGAACATAGAAATTCAATCCTAAGCCAAGTGTAATATACTCGTTGATACGAAACTCACCACCAATTCGAATTCCAAGTAAGTTTTCAGTTAATTGTATATCATGAAAATTTAAAATTTTCCAATCGTATTCTTCTTCAGGTCGATAAACGACATAATTAACTCTGTGTTTTTGATGAAGCCAAGAGAGGCCAGCGAAAAAAATGGATTTCTTTTTTTTAAATGAATACTCCACACCAAAATCATGACTAAACTGGTCGAAATAGTTAGCCGTTATAAAACGATTTTCAATGATTGTGTACTGATTTTCTAAGCTTCCTAATTTGTATATGATTGGATTACAATTAAAACGAATTGCATGTTTACTTTGAGCAATGGCTGTTTGATTAAAGGATAACAATAGGAAATACATTGAAAATGAAGCTACGGATATCTTTAAACCTAATACTCGAATCATAAAATTTAGATTATGGTTAAATTATTTCGAAGTCTGTGTTCGCCCTATATTGTTCACAACTCGTTTATATATCCACTTTTCTAATGTATATCCGCCACCCGTGTGTTCGATACATACACCTTTGTAATGAATAATACCATTCAAATATAATTGAAAAATAGTTAATTAGAAAAGTCAATGGCTGTGCTGGAATTTTAGGACTGTTTGATCCGCGTTTACTTTGCTGCATACTTTGAACCTCCGGTATTCAAACCCTCCAAAAACTCCTCTTCCGCTCCGTCTTTTAGTGCTTTTAAATACGCCGAACCAATGATTCCTCCATCGAGGTTTCGTGTGGAGCGCTCGAAACTTGCGCGGTCGGTGATGCCAAATCCTATCATGACGGGTGTGGGTTCGCAAAGTGCTTTGATCTTCTGATAACGCCTGGATAGATCAGAATCCTCACTTATTTCTCCTCCCGTGATGCTGTTGCTCGAAACAAGATACACAAAACCCCGGGCTGAAAGGCGTGCGGCCCTGTTTATTCGTTCGTCGGATGTTTTTGGTGTAACAAGGAAACATACGGGAATATCGAATTCCTCAAAATGCGAACTATATCTTTTTTCAAAAAGGTCTATTTCCAGATCGGGGATGATCAATCCTGAAATGCCGGTTTTCAAACAGTTTTCCAGAAACCTGTTCAGTCCGTACAACAGGATGGGATTGAAATAACCCATCAGAACCACAGGGTGTTTGGTCTTTCTTTTTTCCAGTTGCAAAAAAAAAAGCGACAGGTTCATGCCGTTTTTAAGCGCCACGGTACTCGTCTCCTGAATGGTGGGTCCGTCAGCCAGCGGATCTGAAAAGGGAATGCCAATTTCAACAAAATCGACCTGCATTTCTTCCATCAGTTTGAGCTGGCGGTTGAGATCATCCTTGTGTGGGAAACCTGCCGTTGTAAAGATGCTCAACAAAGGTTTTTTGCTGTTTTCAAAAATTGCTTTCATGGTCTTTACTTAATAGTGTGTTTAAATCCTTATCTCCTCTGCCTGATAAATTAATCACAAGGACTTCTTCCCGGTTGAACTGCAGGTGATTGAGCGCGGCAAGTGCATGAGCGCTTTCGAGGGCGGGGATAATTCCTTCGGATTTTGCGAGTTGCTGCGAAGCTTCCAGGGCTTCTTCATCCGTCACGGCGATGGCTTTTACTCGTCCCGAAGTGATGGTGGCCGCATGAAGCGGACCTATGCCGGGGTAATCAAGTCCGGCTGAAATGGAGTAAGGCTCGGTGATCTGTCCGTATGTGTCCTGTATCAGTAAGGTGTAGGAACCGTGGATCACACCGGGACTACCGAGAAGGGAAGTGGCTGCTGATTTTCCGCTGTTTGTTCCGAGTCCTGCGGCTTCCACCGCAATCAGATTTACGGATGGAATGTCGTAATAATGGTAAAATGCTCCTGCGGCGTTGCTGCCTCCCCCCACGCAGGCAATGACGTAGTCCGGGATTTCTGAACCGGTGCGTTCAAACAATTGTTTTTTGGTTTCTTCACTGATCACGGACTGAAAGTAGGCGACCATTTCCGGATAGGGATGAGGACCAACCACACTGCCGATGAGGTAAAAGGTGTCGGGATGATTGATCCAGTGCCGGATGGCTTCGTTGGTAGCGTCCTTCAGGGTTTTACTCCCGCTGTTGGCAGCCACCACACGAGCGCCGAGATACTTCATGCGTTCGACGTTCGGGGCCTGTCTTTCCATATCCTTTGCGCCCATGTACACGATGCAATCCAGTCCCATGAGTGCGCATACGGTAGCGGTTGCCACACCGTGCTGACCGGCGCCTGTTTCGGCAACAACGTGGGTTTTGCCCATTTTTTTCGCGAGCAGAATCTGCCCCACGGTGTTGTTTATTTTATGTGCACCGGTGTGATTGAGGTCCTCGCGTTTCAGGAAGATTGTTGCCCCGTGTTTTTCCGAAAGTTTTGAGGAATGATACAGGGGAGTGGGTCGCCCCACGTAATCCCGAAGCAACTGCTTATACTCCTGAAGGAATTGCTCATCCTGCCGGAAATGATAAAAAGCTTCCTTGAGTTCATGCACGGAAGGGTGGAGTAATTCAGGGATGTAACTTCCTCCGAAATCTCCGTAAAATCCGAGTTCATCTGTTTCAATAATACTTTTCACTGTGCTAATTTTTTAATGAATGTGTTTATCTGTTCAATGTCTTTCTGTCCGGGTCTTGTTTCGAACCTGCTGTTGATGTCAATGCCGTAGAACGCCGGATGACTGATACGTTTTATTTCTTCTGCGTCTTCTCCGCTGATCCCGCCACTTAAGAAGAATGGAACCGATCCGTGGTAATTATCGATGAGCTTCCAGTCGAATTTTTTTCCGGACCCTCCCCGCAAAGGAGTTTTGGTGTCAAAAAGAAAAAATTGACAGCAGCCTTCATAGGCCATTGCCTGGTCCAAGTCCTCTTTTTGTGCAACCGAAAGGGTTTTGATGACGGGCTTCACTGTTTCATGAATTTCTTTAACGAAGTCGGGAGATTCCTCGCCGTGAAGCTGTATGAGGTCCAGATTAAATTCCGCTGTCTTTTCTATTACTTCTTCCTTGGTAGGGTTAACAAATACACCCACTATGGGAACAGGAGTGTTCCCTATCGGTTTCGTCACGCACCTCGGTGATTCGGGTACGAAAATGAGCCCCAGATAATTCACATTTCCGTGGGCCACAAGTTTCCGGATATTTTGATCATCGCGCATTCCGCAGACTTTTACGTTCATAGCACAGGGGTTTGAAACTGAAGTGACCTTAATTTATCCCCGGGATTTTGGTTTCCCACGATGGATTCGCCGATGAGCGCTCCGTGATAACCCAGGTTCCGAAGGAAATTTATGTCCGCCGTTGTCTTTATCCCTGATTCGGAGATTACGGTGATTTCATTGGGTAGATAGGGACGAAGATGTTCGCTGATGCTCAAATCTGTTCTTTGTTTTTTCAGGTCCCTGTTGTTTACTCCCAGGATATCGATCTCGTTATTGAGCTTTGATAATTCTTCCTTTTCGTGGATTTCCATGAGCACTTCGAGTCCAAGTGCCTTGGCAATGATGGAAAGCTCAAGTAAATGACTTTTGTCGAGCACCGATGCGATCAACAGGATACAATCGGCTCCGATGGCTTTGGATTCAAAAACCTGATATTCATCGATGATAAAGTCTTTGCGGAGTACCGGGATTTTCACTTGTTGTTTGACCGAAAGTAAGTCCTGGTTCGTTCCTCCGAAAAAAGGATGATCCGTCAGTACCGAAATACCGGCGGCTCCGTTTTGCTCGTACTCCGAAGCGAGCTTTGATGGATCGAGATTCTTGTGAAGAATGCCCGCACTGGGAGATTTTCGTTTCATTTCGGCAATTAGTCCGAATTCACAACTACGAATGGATGCATTCAAAGAGCCACATGTGGCCGGAAAGAAAGGCATGTCCTCCAGGTCTTTTCGGCTTATTTGATTTTTCTGCTTTTCTATAGCGGCTTTTTTCTGCTGAATTATTTCATTCAAGATATGCATGACGGTGTTTTTTGAAAGTGAATAAATGAACGGAAATGCGGATATGCAGCCCCGGATTCAAGGTGGGATAAAACATGTTCGAAGGCACTTTTCAGTTTCACCGCAGGCTCCATAGTGATGATGGCCTGAGCGGTATTTGCGGCAATCACCTTGTTTTGTGCAGGGGTGCCTTTTCCCTGAAGAATGTTGCGCATTATTTCAGCGGCTTCGTCCACTGAATTTCCGCCGTGTATTGCTGTATGGTGTACTTTTTCGGCTCCAAGGGATGAGGCGCTCAACACCTGATCACCGGTTTTCGAAAAAATTCGTGTATCTCCTGTCAGACTTATCTCGTCGTAGCCGTCGAGGGAGTAAAGTACTGCATAATTTTTTCGTCCCGGCGCAAGGAGATGATGATAGATGCGTGCGAGTTCTAAGCTGAAAGTGCCGCTGAGTTGGTAGGCCGGCTGAACAGGATTCACCAAGGGTCCCATGATGTTAAAGAATGTAGGGATTCCGAGTGCTTTGCGGATGGGTGCTACTTTTTTCATCACGGGGTGGAAGAGGGGTGCGTGTAAAAAGCAAATTCCGAACTTTTCCAGCTGTTTGTTCAGTATTTCCGAACTATCCGAGAACCGGACGCCCAGTTGTTCGAGTACGTTGGAAGATCCACAGAGTGAAGAAACTCCGTAATTGCCGTGTTTGATCACTTGATACCCCAGACTTGCAAGCACGAAAGCCGTGGTGGTGGAAATATTGAAGGTGTTTTTTCCGTCGCCACCTGTGCCGCAGAGATCGATTGCATGCGTTCCGTTTATTTCCGGTTTAATGGCAAGTGCGAGAAGCGCCTCCCTGAATCCACGGATTTCTTCAAGGGTCAATGAGCGGGTTTGCAGGGAAACCATGAGTCCGACTATTTCCGGTTCCGAAAATTTGCCCTCATAGATGCCGTGAATGACCTCCGAGGCCTTTTGAGTACTCAGACTCCTGTGTTCTATTAATTGTGTTAATGTTGTTTGCATGATGCTATCCAGTTATTTATGATTTTTCTACCTTCAGGCGTGAGAACGCTCTCCGGGTGAAATTGTAATCCGTAATTTTTATAGTCTTTGTGACAGACCCCCATGACCTGATTTCCGAAGCGAGCAACAGAAATGAGTTCGGCGGGAAGTGAAACATTGACCTGCCAGCTGTGGTATCTTCCGACCTGAATTTCTTTGTCCAGCGTGCTGAATAAAAAATGCGCATTGTCTATTTGGATTGAAGACGCTTTCCCGTGCATAATCTCCGGTGCATGTTCCAACGTTCCTCCGTAGAATTCGACGAGCGCCTGATGACCGAGACAAATGCCCAGGATGGATTTTTTCTTTGCGAAAGTTTCCAGTACTTCAAAGAGGGATCCGGCTTCGGAAGGTATGCCCGGACCCGGAGAGAGAAGAATACCATCGCACTGCTCCAGTAGGGCAAAATCAACTTCGTCGTTCCGCATCACCGTCGTTTCCTGTACGGATTCATTTTCGCGGATGTATCTGACCAGGTTGTATACAAATGAGTCGTAATTATCAATGATTGCTATTTTCATGAGACAAGAGTTTGCTGGGTTTGTGATTGTTTTATCGCTTCTCTGATTGCCCGAAGTTTGTTATCGACTTCTTCACACTCTTTTTCTGGATCACTGTCGAGGACAATTCCAGCGCCGGCTTGATAGTGCAGGACGTTGTTCTGCGAAATGCAGGAGCGAATGATGATGGCCGTGTTGAGGTCACCGTTAGCAGCCAGAAAACCCACGGATCCCCCGTAAAATTCACGCGGGAAATCCTCGTATTTCGAAATGAGTTCCAGTGCTTTGGGTTTCGGAGCTCCGGACAAAGTACCGGCGGGAAATGTTTGGAGGAAAATTTCCGCAGGATTGACAGCGTCCAATTTACCTGTAATGCGAGACACGAGGTGAATGACATGACTGAAGGACTGAATTTCTCTCAGGCGGTCAACCCTCACCGTGTGGCAGTATTTACTCAAATCATTTCTGGCGAGATCGACCAGCATGATGTGCTCGGAATTCTCCTTTTCATCTTGTTTCAGAAAATCAATTTTTTCCTGATCCTCCTGTGCATTTCCGGTTTTTCTGACCGTTCCTGCGATGGGATGAATTTCTGCCACTCCGCTCTTCACAATGAGTTGTGCCTCGGGCGAAGAGCCGAATAAGCGGTGGGTTTCGTAATCGAAATAGAAGAGGTAGGGTGAAGGGTTCGTTCTTCTCAGCTGGCGGTATACCTGAAAATCTTCTCCCCGGAATCGCTGACTAAATCTGCGTGAGAGCACGATCTGAAATACATCTCCCCGAATTACATGGTCAATACCTTTCTTTACTGTTTCCTTAAAGCGTTCGGTAGGTGTGCGAGCCGATTCATCTCCTTCAATTTCAAAAGGATAATCGGGATAATTACGAAAGCTTATGGTGTGAAGGAGGTCATCGAAGTTTGAAGAGAACTCATCGAAGGAATTTTCTATGATCATTCCTTCGTCGTTGAAATGATCAAGCACGATGAGAAATTTATACAGGATCAGATGAACATCCGGTAAAGCGCATTCTTTTTCTCTGTTAAGGACCTTTTTTTCCAGGTATGAAGCGGTTTCAAAGCCAGCGTAGGTAAAGAACCCGGTTGGGATGTCGGGTTCTTCAAAATCAAACAGTTCAATCAGTTTTTTAAGTTCTGAAGGAAGTTCCCGTCTGTTGAAGGGGGAGGAATATATTGTTTCCTCCGCGACGACAACCTCTGATCTACCGTTTTCTATTTTAATTTCTGCGAGCGGTTCAAAACCGATCATTGATTTACTGTCCGACCTGTCGTGGTAATCATTGCTTTCGAGCAGGCACGGTTTCCGGTATTTGTCCCGGATGCTGAGATAAATCCCTACAGGATTATAGGTATCGGCATTGAATGATTTATGTCTTGAAATTACTTTCATGTGTAAAATTTTAGCTTAGAAAAAAGGGAATAAAAAAAACGGCTCCTCTGTGAGAAGCCGTTTCGCAATATTATGATTTATTCGATACAATTACTGCCAGCTGAACTCACACCATCGTGTATTCAGACGCCACCAGTTTGTATTTGAATATAATTTCTGCATAGTGAGGCAAATATATAGAATAAGAATTTAAAAAATCAAAATTTTTCTAAACCGTCCTTTGCTAAATGCTGTTTAAAAGTTTTTAAAATGTTATAAAACAGCTGTTTAAAGCCAATAAAATTTTACATCAGACTTCTGCTGTGTGCTCCGGTTTCTGATTGTTGCTTTTAAAGATCAGCTTTTCAGACCTTCCTTTTTTAAAGATTTTGTTGCTGTTATCGAGTCCTTTTCTGAGTGCTTTTTGTTCTTCTTCCGGCAAATGAATGATGTCCTGACACTCGGTTGAGCAACACGCTTCATATTTTTCCTTGCAGGATTCACACTGAATAAACAGCAAATGACAGGCATCGTTGACACAGTTGGTATGTGTATCACACGGTTCTCCACATTGATGACAAACAGCGATTATATCTTCTGAAATGCGTTCACCTCGGCGTTCGTCAAAAACGAAATTCTTTCCAATAAATTTATTTGCGATGCCCTTTATTTCACAGTCTCGTGCATATTTGATGATGCCCCCTTCAAGTTGATGGACATTTTTAAACCCGCGGTGCTTATACCAGGCAGAAGCTTTCTCGCAGCGAATACCACCGGTACAATACATCACGATGTTTTTCTCCTCGTTTCCCTTCAGAAAAGTGTCTTCGATGATTGGTAATGATTCCCTGAACGTATCAACGTCCGGAGTGATAGCTCCCTGAAAATGTCCAACTTCTGTTTCATAATGATTGCGCATATCAATCAGGATCGTATTCGGATCGTCGGTCAAACGATTGAACTCTTCGGCACTTAAATGTTTTCCTTTGTTGGTAACATCGAACGTTTCGTCATTCAACCCGTCTGCAAGGATTTTAGGTCGCACCTTGATTTTTAGCTTAAGAAAAGGAAACTCTGCTTCCGACTCATCCACGGCTAAATTCAGTCGAATTCCGTTCAGAAAGGAAATCTGATAAAGCTCTTCTTTGAACTGGTTAAACTTATCGGCCGGAACCCCTATCTGGGCATTGATTCCTTCGGTAGCCACGTAGGTTCTACCTACGACACCCAATTTTGACCATAATTGAAAAAGATGGTCTCTGAAAACCTGAGGATTAGGAATAGAAGCATATTGATAAAACGAAACCGTAACGAATCTGGTTCCGCGCTCCTTTAATTTCTCTACTAATTCCTCTTTACTCAACGTATTCCACAGTTGCATGCTATGTATTTTTTTGATTAAAGACGGCGCAAAGATAACTAATTTGAACTGGTCAACCCAATCCTTTTTTTATTTTGATCAGAAACTGAAGAAGATCAGTATTTTAGAATACGCTGTCTCTGAGATGTTCATTTCACTGAAACTGACCAAATAAAAAATGAAAAATTTATTTTTAACGCGTGGTTAAGCTATAAACAAATTTGTTAACTAAATATTTTTTAATAATTTAGCCTCCTGATTGACATTACATACTTAAAATACCTACTATGAAAAAGCTACTGGTGATTCTGTTAACATTATGTATTTCGGTCTTTACTCATGCTCAATCCGAAAAAGAAATCAAAACCGAGAGAAAATCTGAGTTTAGAACTGACAGCAAAAAACATAACCGGGTTTTTCCCTCTGCAGAAACAAGAGAGTCTGCTACAAATTCTCAGATCGACACTTCATCTACTCAAATTTCCGAACAGGAATATATACGAAATAAATATAAGCCTGAAAAAATAGTTCCATGCGATTCCGAGCTAAATCCTTCGCTAGAAGTTGATAAGAGAGCATTGAATCAATATTCAGCTTGTGACCTGAATATGATGTCTCCCGAAAAGATAGCGAGTTTAAATGTTTTTATTACAGAATCTTTTATCCTGGAAAATGGTAATAAATGTGGTGTCTCTGAAGATGATATTAATATCTATGACTATCATTCTCAAAGAAAACAGGATGAAAGAGTAAGGATATCCTTACCGGATTGCGAGGGATATCTGATTTTGTTATCCAGAGAAGAGGTAAAAAAATTAATGACTAAAAATTAGGACTTATGAATAGGTTATATCTGCTTTTAACTTTCATAGGGCTTTTCAGTTATGCTGAATGTTCAGCACAGGCTTATGAACTATCATCAGTACACAATACAACAATTACAGCTTGTGCGGCTGAGCTTTCCAGGATGAATGATTACGATCGTTTCTGGGGCTCTTGTTCCAATGTTGATGATTATTGTAACAATGAAGATTACTGGGTAACCTTTTGTTCAGGTACTCCCGGCGTGCCTATTCGAGCTACCTTCACTTTTTATAATATAGAAGTTGGTTTTGATCAGATCAGAGTATATGATGGGCCGAGTATAGCCAGTCCTTTAATAGGGTCTTTCGATGGATTGGGTATTAGTGACGGTACTAATTTTACATCGTCCGGAACATGTTTAACGATCAGACTAACCTCAGATAATATTGTTACCTATGCTAACTCAGGTTATAAAGGTGGCTTTACCGCCATCTTAGGGTGTGAACCTCAAATTTGTAGCAACGGGAATACTCCCGCTAACGATGCCTGTAGCTTTGCGCCTCAAATTTGTGATTTAAATGGTTATTGTGGTAACACCAGCGGATGGTATACCCCGGGCCCTGAAGCAACTACTCTGGGTAGCGATTACGGAGGAATTTTCTGTGGTTCGATCGAAAATAATTCCTGGATCGCATTTGAGGCAAGTTCAACCTCGGCTACCTTCGATTTTACCTCAACAAACTGTACCGATCCCTCTTCAGGTATTCAAATGCAGATTTTTTCAACTCCGGATTGTAATTCTTTTTCGAATGTTTCCAATTGTGTAAATCAAACTACAGGATCAGGAACAGGGACAATTACAGCTACAGGCTTAACGGTTGGTCAGACGTATTATATAATGGTTGATGGCTATGGTGGAAATATTTGTGATTACTCCATATCTGCCAATTCAGGTGTTGCAATTGTTGATGTAACCTCTTCAAACGGGGGAGCGAGTATTTGTCCAAGTCAGTGTGTTGACCTGACTGTAAATGCTTCCGGGGCTACAAGTTATTCTTGGTCTTCAGGAGGTGTCAGTGCAACGGAAACAGTTTGCCCGGCAGCAACTACCACTTACTCCGTAGATGTAACGGGAGTTTGCGGAGGGACAGAAACAGCTAGTTTTACTGTCAACGTTAATAGTCCTACTGTAGATTTCCATGCTGAAGAACCTATAGGAACAATTTTAAGTCCGTTTCCAACCACATTAAGTTGTACTGATAATGTTACCTATCTTGTAGCAAATGATTCTGCTACCGCTGGTGGCTATATCACTCCGGCACTTCATTTTGTTTTTATTTCTGACGGTTTTGCTACAATAGATAATACCAGTGTTACCATTTATGACGACGGGACTCCGATCTGGTCACAAAGCCCTTTGAATGATAACGAGACCCTTACCGTTTATGGAGAATACCTTAGCCCAACTTCGAACTACACTTTTGATATTTGCGACAATTTCGGCGACGGTGGAGTTGACTGGGAAGTATATGATGGTAATAGCGGCGCATTATTAGGAAGTGGAACGTTAATCTCCGGTAATCCCTGTGAATCTTTTGGTCCTTTTAGCCCGGGAGGTATTTCCACATGGACTTCAACCGCCCCTGGGGCGTCTTTTGCAACCACAAACATGGGATACGCCAGTTTTGATCCCGGAGTGGCCGGCCCGGGCACATATGATTTTACTTACTGTTTCGATAATCAAGCAGGTTGTTCAGGTTGTAATACGCGTTCTATAACGGTTACTAACCCCTATGTTGCAACTTGGTCAGCTCCTGCACCCTTGTGTGTGAATGATGGTGTTATTGATTTGAATACATTGCTAGGGGCAACCGCAACAACAGGAGGGACCTGGAGCGGAACAGGTGTTTCGGGAAGCAATTTTGATCCTTCTGTTGCCGGTGCTAACACTCATAGTATTACATATACAGTTGGAGGAGCCCCCCCCTGTAATGCTACTGAAACGCATAGTATTATTGTCAATCCGAATCCAACACCGACCATTACAGGTGATACGGATTATTGTGCAGGAAATACGGCTTCAGTTTCTACTCAGGCATATTCAAATTATGTTTGGTCGAACGGAGCTAACACGCAGGCAACAACCGTAACTGCAGCGGATAATACGATTACTGTAACTGTAACAGATGCTAATGGATGTACAGGAACTTCACCCGGATACAACGTTACAGAGAATCCGAATCCAACGCCGACCATTACCGGAGACACGGATTACTGTGCAGGAAATACGGCTTCAATTTCTACTCAGGTTTATCCGAATTACGTTTGGTCGAACGGTGCTAACACGCAGTCCACAACCGTAACTGCAGCGGATAATACGATTACTGTAACTGTAACAGATGCCAACGGATGTACGGGAACATCTCCGGGCTATAACGTTACGGAAAACCCGAATCCAACGCCGACCATTACCGGAGATACGGATTATTGTGCAGGAAATACGGCAGCAATATCTACTCAGGCATATTCAAATTATGTTTGGTCGAACGGTGCTAACACGCAGACCACAAACGTAACAACAGCAGATAACACGATTACAGTAACCGTAACCGATGCTAACGGATGTACGGGAACATCTCCGGGCTATAACGTTACAGAGAATCCGAACCCTACACCGACCATTACCGGAGACACGGATTACTGTGCAGGAAATACGGCTTCAATTTCTACTCAGGCGTATTCAAATTATGTATGGTCGAACGGTGCCAACACGCAGACCACAAACGTAACTGCAGCAGATAATACGATTACCGTTACGGTGACAGATGCTAATGGATGTAGTGGAACATCACCGGGATACAATGTTACAGAGAATCCGAGTCCAACGCCGACTATTACCGGAGATACGGATTACTGTGCAGGAAATACGGCATCAATTTCTACTCAGGTTTATCCGAATTATGTTTGGTCGAACGGTGCCAACACGCAGGCAACAACCGTAACTGCAGCAGATAACACAATTACGGTAACTGTAACGGATGGTAATGGATGTACGGGTATTTCACCGGGATACAACGTTACCGAGAACCCGAATCCTACGCCGACTATTACCGGAGATACGGATTATTGTGCAGGGAATACTGCGTCAGTTTCTACTCAGGTCTATTCAAATTATGTTTGGTCGAACGGTGCTAACACGCAGGCAACAAACGTAACTACAGCAGACAACACGATTACTGTAACTGTAACAGATGCTAACGGATGTACAGGAACTTCACCGGGCTATAACGTAACGGAAAACCCGAATCCAACACCGACCATTACCGGAGACACGGATTATTGTGCAGGAAATACGGCTTCAGTTTCTACTCAGGCATATTCAAACTATGTTTGGTCGAACGGTGCCAACACGCAGGCAACAACCGTAACTGCAGCAGATAACACAATTACGGTAACTGTAACGGATGCCAACGGATGTACGGGAACATCACCCGGATACAACGTTACAGAGAATCCGAATCCTACACCGACTATTACCGGAGACACGGATTACT
>JAWVYS010000061.1:0-13761 GCA_033722555.1 Brumimicrobium sp. | reverse complement strand
TTCGTTATCGATTGTAATTTTTCCCAGGCCGGGCCCTATTAGGTAAAGTCCTCTGTTTGTTTTTACCAGAGAACCTGTAGATACGGCCCCTAAGTTTCCTTTTACGGGTAAATTATCCACCTCGTTCAAAAGGAGTTTAACCTGATCCAGTCTGGTTTGAACTGCATCCATTTCCTGATTGATCATTTCCCTTCCGGTTTCATATTTATCTCCCGCACTGCTTTTGGTATCGGATTCCCTCGATTCCTTCAAATCGATTAAACTCTGATGTAAATCAGATTGCTTTTCGGAAAGGATTGCTTTCATTTTTATGATCGCTTGCTTTTTTAATTCTTCCATCACATAATTTTTGATCCGTTCGCTACTTTTCTGCCGGGATGCAAAAGGGTAACACCTCGTTGTTCGGGAATGCCAAGAACCAAACATTCACTCATCATATTGGCGATTTGTTTAGGCGGGAAATTGATTACTGCTACGATCTGGTTACCTATGAGATCCTCCGGGGAATATAGATCACAAATCTGCGCCGAACTTTTAAGGATTCCCAGTTCTTCTCCAAAATCTATCTGAAGTTTGATGGCAGGCTTTCGGGCCTCCTTAAAGAATTCTGCCCCGATTACCGTTCCTGCCCGCATATCAACCGAACTGAATTCCTCCGCTGTGAGTTTTTTTCCGTTTTTCATTCTTTAACCGGACTAATAATGAATAATTGAAGCGTGAAATTAATTTTATTTCCCTTATGATAAAAAAGAATCTAATCCGCAGGCTGTTTACACAACTATGCAAATCCATATATTTGTACACATGGAGCTAAAGATTAAAGATATAACCCGTTATCTCGAAAGCCTTGCACCTTTATCTTCCCAGGAAAGCTACGATAACTCCGGACTTCTTGTCGGAGATTCGTCACAAAAGGTTAAAGGCATTCTACTGACACTCGATTGTACGGAAGATATAGTCGAGGAGGCGATAAGGAAAAACCTGAACCTTATAGTTGCCCATCATCCGATTGTTTTTAAAGGACTTAAAAAAATAAATGGGAAGAATTACGTAGAAAGAACAGTAATCAAAGCAATAAAAAATGATGTCGCAATTTATGCCATACATACGAATCTCGATAATTATCGCTGGGGTGTGAATTTTGAGATTGGTAAGCGTATTGGATTGAAGAACATGTCAGTTTTGCAACCAAAAGTAAATACACTTAAAAAGCTAATTGTTTTCTGTCCTTCAGAGGATAAAGACAAGGTATTGAAGGCAATGTTTGGTGCAGGTGCAGGAAATATTGGTAATTATTCGGCCTGTAGCTTTGAAACTGAAGGCACTGGTGCTTTTCTTCCTGAAGAGCATGCTAATCCGGCAAAGGGTAGTATTGGCAAACGTGAATCAGTCGATGAAATGAGACTAGAGGTTATTTTCAGTCACGCTGAAAGCGCTATCATTGAGGCCATGAAAAGTGCTCACCCTTATGAAGAGCCTGCCTATGATATAGTTCCTCTGGGAAATGAGAACGCCTATGAAGGATCCGGAATGATTGGTGAATTGGAGAAGCCGGTGGAGACAAGAACTTTTCTTTCTGACCTGAAAAAAACCTTCGGTTGTGGTGTGATTCGACATACCAGCCTGGTGAACAAAACGATTCGAAAGGTAGCTTTTTGTGGTGGGTCAGGTAGTTTTTTGCTTCCTCAGGCAAAAGCAGCAGGAGCAGATATTTTTATCACCGGTGACTTTAAATACCATGAATTCTTCGATGCAGAAGAGAAAATAATTATTGCGGATATCGGACATTATGAAAGTGAGCAATTTACTCCGCATCTAATTCATGATGTTTTGAAGAAAAAATTTATTAACTTTGCCGTTCATTTAAGTGAGGTGAATACAAATCCGATAAATTATTTTTAGCATTTATGGCAACAAAATCAAAGGCTAAATCAACTTCTTCCGTAGCGGAAAGACTGGATGCTCTTTCAAATCTGCAGAGAATTGATTCTGAAATCGACCGTTTACTTACGGTGCGTGGTGAACTTCCCCTGGAGGTAGAAGACCTGGAAGACGAGATAGGTGGGTTACAAACCAGAATCAATAAGTTGACCGATGAGCTGAACGAGATAGAAAAGGAGATCAGTGATCGAAAAAATGCTCAGAAGGACGCACAAAGTGCTATCCTGGCTTATAAAGAAAAGCAAAACAACGTTCGAAATAACAGAGAGTTCGAATCGCTGAGTAAAGAGATTGAATACCAGGAACTGGAAATTCAGTTACACGATAAAAAAACCAAAGAAGCGAAACTTCGCGTTGAGCAGAAAAAAGAAGTTCTTGCTGAAGCGACAGAAAAGCTTGAGCGTAGAACAGCTGATCTAAAAGCGAAGAAAGCTGAACTAGAAGCGATCGTAGCGGAAACAGAAAAAGAAGAGGAAAAACTCCGTAAAGAGTCTGAAAAAGCAAAAAAAGAAATCGATGAGCATCTTCAGACTGCTTATGACAGACTTCGAGAGAATTCTAAAAATGGTTTGGCGGTGGTTCCGGTGGACAGAGATTCATGCGGAGGTTGCTTCAACCGAATTCCACCTCAGCGTCAGCTCGATATTGTTCAGAAAAAGAAGATTATCGTTTGCGAACATTGTGGTAGAATTTTAGTACCTGCAGAGAATTTTGAAGATTAAAAAATAATACGATATAAAATTAAAAGCCCTTTTGAGAACAAAAGGGCTTTTTTATTAAAGAATTTTTTCATCCGATTTTAATCTTAACGCATAAGCATAAGGCAGGGAATTTTTTCAGTTATTGGTAGGGTAAGCATCCAAGAAAATTGCGGTCTTAGTCCTTAACCTGGTCACTTTTACATTTTTCTTCGGGTTTTGCTCCGCATAGTCCGCAGGTAGCACCCTCTTCCTGCAGGAGTGGATTGTTACTTGCACAGGTTCCTGCAAATTCTCCTCCTTTTTTAGCCCAGATCTTAACGGCTATCCCCGCAAAACCTAAAGCCAGTAGTCCTATTGCTATTAATACAACATCCATTTTTATTCTGATTTATACTTGCAAAGATATGGAAAATTATCAGGGATCCATGTCAATCAGATCACCATCTCCCTCTTTTTTCAGTGATATACCTGTTGGATTACCCGTGTAAAGAACATTTCCTTTTCTTAGTATATCTACATCCAAATAGGCTCCGTCTGCGTTTACCTTCATATCGCCTTCGGTGTTGGAATTAACCTTGAGGGTATTCTCAACTTGCAATTCGGTAGCGTCACAAAAACTATTGGTGCTACAGCTAAGATAGCAATATAGGGTCTTGCCTTTTAAGGTGAAATCTCCCCAGCCATGAGAGATCGTGGCGCTCATATACCCGTTCTCCACAATCAAGGAGACAGGACCAGCTCCGTCTCGGATAAATAATCTTAGTTCCCCTGATTTTAATGTATCGCGTGAAATCAGTTCTTCACCACCCTCGTAATGAATATAGCTTGTTTCTTTTAAATGGATCTTCGCTTTAATTTTTTTCTTGTAATTTCTGAGAAACCGACATTTGTTGCGGTCCTGAATATCTATGCGTTTATCCTTTTCAAGAATTTCTACATGCTTTAAAAGATTTTTTCCCCCTTCAAGTTGAACGAAATTAATCGTATCCGGGATTATCTCGTATTCAATATTATCAAATAAATAAAGCGTGTCAGGCTCCACGGAAAGAGCTATTTCCAATTGTTCCTCTTCTCCTGCTGATTTTAAACATGTCCTCTCTTCAGCTTTCTTACAGCTACTGATAACAGCCACGCAAAAAACTATCAAAGCAGGTATGTAAACGGATTTTTTCATTTAATTCTGTAGGTTATACCGTATTCAAAATAGTCCGCTTTTGCCCAGTGTGCTTTGATTGTAAGATTACCCATTAGACGTTCTCCAAGTTTGAATCTTCCTCCAAAACGATGATATACCGGTCCTCCCGGATCTGCAGGATCTATAAGATATGCCCCCATTCCCACTAGTAACTGCATTTTACTCACAGGCAATACATAAGCAGCGTATGTTCCGAGCTGAAAATTACTCGATCTGGGAAATACCTGTCCGCTTTTGTCGTAGATCGACTGATTATAGATTCCGTCTAGCCCACCTTCCACGATACATTTTGGTGTACACCTGAATTGAACGTATGGTGTAATTCCGAAAATATTATAATTTCTTCCCCCTGTCGGATATATTTGTTTGGATGAATAGAGCCCTAAGACATAAAAATGCCAGCGTTCTTCGCTACCCATAGTGTCAACATTATGTGCTGTTTCAGATTTTTTGATCGGCTCGAAATAATGTGTATATCCAAGAGAAAGAAACACTATGTTCAAACCGAGGTTGGGCAACCTGATCGCGCCGTTTGACATGTGCGACATATCCAAACCGAGGGTCAAGGCTGACTGCTTAAACTGTTTTTCCGTTTCGACACCCAATGATATGAAACAGTTAAGTCTGGATCCAAGTGCATTGTTTTTAGGATTGATGATCTGATCGAATCTTTTGGTAGCATAGGCGAGACCTGCTCCCAATCGACTTCCGAAACTCCAAGATTTGCTTTTTACAAAGGGAAGCGCCAGAAAACCTCTCGCACCGAAAGCATTTCCAAGAACCTCTTCATAACCAAGATTTGAAAAATAAAGAGAAACACCGTATTTCGGTAACAGAAAATCTTCGTGCCACTGTTTGCTTCCGTCTGTCTGATTTACAATACTTAGATCGATTCCTGCAATATGACCCTTTGCCAGATGTTGCATTGTCGCACGATGAGGAATCAGAAATCCGAATTTTGGGGATACTTCCAGACCGGTATTTTGGGTAAAAGCCTGACAGAAGCCCTGAGAGACAGAAGAAAATAGTATGACAATAAAAAAAATACGACAAATCATTCGGTTGCAAAAATACGAAGATTCACCAAAAAAATATGATGCCTGTATGCATATTGATTCAAGAGAACCCGGATTAAATATTCCTTGTAACTTTGCCTTCAAAGACTGTTTAATATGGATGAGAGGCTTAAAGCATTTGAACGATTACTCAATATAATGGATGATCTTAGGGAAAAATGTCCGTGGGATAAGAAGCAAACGCTCGAATCACTGCGTCATCTTACCATTGAGGAAACCTATGAACTTGCCGATGCTATACTTGACAAGGATTTTAAAGAACTCAAGGGAGAAATTGGAGACCTTATGCTTCATATGGTTTTTTACAGCAAGATTGCCAGTGAAAAAGGAGAGTTTGATATTACGGATGTTCTCAATGGTATATGTGATAAACTGGTACATCGTCATCCTCATATTTACGGAGATGTTCAAGCTGAAAGTGAAGAAGAAGTAAAGGCTAACTGGGAGAAGCTTAAGTTAAAGGAAGGCAAAAAATCAGTTCTGGAAGGAGTTCCACGTTCCTTGCCTGCACTCATTAAAGCTGCACGGATTCAGGAAAAGGTGAGGGGGATAGGTTTTGATTGGGATGAGGAAGCTCAGGTTTGGGACAAACTTCATGAAGAAATGGGAGAACTCAAGCATGAAGTTGATAAGCGATCGGATAAAATGGAGGACGAATTCGGAGACGTTCTTTTTTCCATGATCAATTATGCCCGTTTTATCGGTGTTAATCCGGAATCTGCACTTGAAAGGACCAATAAGAAGTTTATCCGGCGTTTTCAGGCAATGGAAGATATGCTGAAGCTCGAAAAAAAGGAATTTTCTGAAATGAACCTGAGCGAAATGGATGTTTTCTGGGAAAGAGCTAAAAAGGAGGTAGGCTGATTTCGTCCGATTAATCAATAATTGATACTTTTTAGATTTAAATAGTCAGCTAATCCTGAAAAAATTAGTATCTATGTGGCCGAATTTATCTCTAAATTTTAAGTTTTGAAAAGACCCTTCTTATTAACACTATTCTTTATAATAGTTTCTTTTTCTTTCGTTGCTCAGGAATATACGGTTCGTGGTTTTTTATTCGACGGTGAAAGCGGGGAACCTTTGCCTTACCTCAAAGTGGTTCTTAAAAAGAAAGATGCCGGTGAAAATGCTGATGTAATTGGTGCAACTACAGATATGGACGGTTTATTCCAGTTTTCAAAGGTTCCTGCAGGTGAGTATATCTTGGAGGTAAGAAGTCTTGATCATGAAGAAATAACCGATGAAATTTCAGTAGGTGATAAACCAATTCTTTCACTGCGCTATGAACTGGAAAAAAAATCCGAGGTGAAGGAAATGGAAGGTGTTGAGATTTTTGCAGACGATAGATCCAAAAGAACAAATGTGGAAATTTCAGTAAATAAATTAGACCAGCAAGGACTTGAACGTTTACCTAGCTTTGGAGCAGAGAATGATATCGTTTCGGCTTTTGCCGTTACTCCGGGAGTGGTAATGACCGGTGACCAGGGTGGACAACTTTACGTGCGCGGTGGAACACCTATTCAAAATAAAATACTTCTCGACGGGATGACCATATACAACCCCTTCCATTCAATCGGATTCTTTTCGGTTTTTGAGACAGAACTTGTAAAAAGTGCCGATATCTATACCGGTGGTTATTCTGCTGAATATGGTGGACGAATATCATCGATTATGGATATTACTTACCGCGACGGAAATATGAAGGAATTCGGAGGTAAAGTTTCGGTTTCTCCTTTCATGGCCAAGGCGGTTCTCGAAGGTCCGCTTTTCAAACCAAAAGGTGTCGGTAATGGTGGCTCTTACATTTTCTCTGCCAAGCATTCCCTATTGGATTATACTTCTCAAACGCTTTACCCGTATACGAATGACGGAGAAGGATTACCATTCAGCTTTACGGATATATATGGTAAAGTAACATTGAAAAGTAGTGAAGGAAGTAAATTTTCAGCATTCGGATTTAGTAATAACGATGCGGTAAATTATGTGGATATTGCGGAACTGAACTGGAGTTCGTATGGTGGGGGAATGAATTTCACCCTGGTACCAAGCTCGAATCCGGTAATCATTAAAGGACACTTAAACGCTTCGAACTATGAAATTTTCTTCCAGGAAGAAAACGGTTCTGCGCCTCGTACCAGTTCCATTTCGGGCTTTGACCTAGGTTTTGATTTCACATATTTCCTGAAAAATCAGTCTGAAATTACTTATGGTATCAACATCGGTGGATTTTCAACGGAGTTTAGAACAGTGAATGAGGTAGACAGGGTAATTGAACGTAATAATTATAACACGGAATTGAGCGGATACATCAATTACAGACTTGTAAAAGGACTTTGGGTGATCAATCCCGGATTTCGTATCCAGGCCTATCCATCCGTTCCGGCAATTGTTCCCGAACCAAAACTTGCTCTGAAGTTCAATGCAACGGAAGATTTCAGACTGAAATTCTCTGGAGGTTATTATTCCCAGAACTTTACTTCGGCAGCATCAGACAGGGACGTTGTTACACTTTTCTACGGATTCTTAGGTGCACCGAGCGATGTGCAATCCACATTTACAAAACCGGACGGTGAACAGATTGACCCTAGAAACGGAATTCAAACAAGCTGGCACGGGATATTTGGTTTTGAATACGACTTGAGTCGTTACTGGTCACTCAATGTAGAAGGATATTATAAGTACTTCCCGAAACTAACCAACATCAATCAAAACAAACTGTATGACGATATTGCTGAATTTAATGATATAGATGATGTCTACAAAAAGGATTTTATCATCGAATCCGGATATGCTATGGGGGTTGACGTTTTGTTGAAATATGCGAAAAACAGACTTTTCCTCTGGGGAGTTTATTCGCTGGGTAAAACCGAGCGATGGGACGGATTCACTTATTATCCTCCGCTTTTTGACAGAAGACACAATGTAAACCTTGTAGCGAGTTATACTTTTCTCAAAGATAAATCTCTTGAGCTTGATCTTCGCTGGAATTTCGGATCCGGTCTTCCTTTTACACCTACGGCAGGTTATTATCAGGGAGAAACTTTTGATGATGGTGTAACCACGGATTATACTACTTCGAACGTTAATGAACTCAGTTTGCTTCTTGGGCCGATAAACAGCAAAAGGCTGCCAACCTACCATCGTTTTGATGTGACCCTGAAGAAACGCTTTGAATTCAAGAATAAAACAATGCTTGAGGTTACTGCCGGTGTTACGAACATTTACGACCGAGAAAATATATTCTACGTGAACAGGGTAACCAATGAGAAAATCTATCAGTTACCGATAATTCCGAGTTTAGGGGTGAGTTATAAGTTTTAATTACACCTGTAGAACGTTTTACCGGAAGAGAGGTTCTGTTCTGAAAAGAAATTACCTGTTGATACGAAAGCCAATGCCTGACTGTTTTTTAGCAGCATCAACGGAAGGCAGTGACTCAAGATCCTTAAGGTCTATGGTCGTTATTTCATCAACTGTTCGTTCGTCAGCCGGAAGATCGGCCATTCTGAGGTGATGAAATCGGATTATTTCCTGAACCGTTTTTCTAACCTCTCTCGCATTTCCGAAATGAGCATCTCTGGTTTCATGAAGGTCATCGAAATACTCCATAAGCTGTTTTCTGGCTTCGGGTAATAGCCTCAGGTCTTCTTTTCTAAACATCAGCTCAGCGATATTGATGAGTTCATCACTGCTGTAGTCCTCGAAAATCATCGTGCGTTCGAAGCGCGATTTCAACCCGGGATTTGACAGGAGAAACTCGTCCATGTTGTGCGGATAACCCGCCACGATCAGAATAAATTCCTTATTTCGGTCCTCCATCTGCTTAAGCAATGTGCTTATTGCTTCGCGGCCAAACGCATCACCGCTTCCTTCGGTCAGGGAATATGCTTCATCTATAAAAAGGACACCACCCATGGCTTCCTCGATTTTCGCCAGAGTTTTGGGTGCAGTTTGTCCAACATACTTTGCTACAAGATCACTACGGTCGCACTCCACCAAATGACCTTTTTCTATAATTCCAAGTGCATTGAATATTCTGGCAAATATGCGTGCAACAGTGGTTTTGCCCGTTCCGGGATTTCCTTTAAATACTGTGTGGAGAACAAAACTATTCAATACATCTTTACCTATTTCATTGTAGTAACGAACCAATTTAACCAGATTACGGATTTCTTGTTTGATATTCTCCATTCCTATAAGAGACTCCAGTTCATTGAGCGCATCGTGTAGCATGGGTTCATCAATGGATAATTTTAACTTCTTATCCTTGCCGCTAAAAAACAGTGACTGTATATCTTCCAGTTGTATGGTAGAAAGCGCTTCCTTGGTGAGAGAGGAAGGATCTTTTACTCCGGCAAGGCGCATCGCTAGATTCATTTTAGCCTCGTCAATCAAGGCCAGAACGTAGCGGGCATTACCGAAATTTTTATCTCTTTCCCGATATTCACGGGTAACCCGCTCCAGAAGGAAATCTTTTGCTTCCTGAGTAATCTCAAATTCCGATGGTTTAATAGCTGCTTCTGCTATCTCGAGTAATTCTTCAGGTAAATAATCCTGGAATTCGAAATATTTATTGAAACGGGATTTTAGACCGGGATTGGATTCAATAAATCCGGTCATTTCAGTCGGATAACCGGCAACGAAAACAGCCAGATCACCCGGTCCGTCCGACATTTCCTTAAGAAGGATTTCGATGGCCTCACGACCAAAGTCATTCTCCGTTCCGGGTCGATGAAGTGAATATGCTTCGTCTATGAAGAGAATACCTCCACGGGCTTTTTCTATGTGTTCTTTGGTTTTTGGAGCGGTTTGACCGATGAATCCCCCCACGAGATCAGCTCTGTCCACTTCATGCACGTGTCCCTTTGACAATAATCCGATGGCATGAAATATGGCTCCCATTTTTTTTGCTACCGTGGTTTTTCCTGTTCCCGGATTTCCCGTGAATACGGAGTGCAGATTAATTTTCGTTTCGGCTTTTAATCCCTTTTCTTCCCTAATTTTTTCAAAATTCAGGAAGGTGATGTATTCGTTCAGTTGTTGTTTAACTTTATTCAGGCCGATGAGTTTATTGAAGTCCTCAAGAAGTTCATCAAGCGTCTTTTCGGGAATGTTTTCTTCCTGCTGTGTTTCTGTTGCGGAACCAGACAGTTGCGGACTCAAAAAATTCTTGTCCAGTATCTTGGATTCACCGACCTTATTTTCTTTTCCAACTTTAAAAGAGGAAACAGCAATAAGCTGCCCCATGAACATGATCTTACAGGTGTAGGTGCCCTCCACCCACCATTTCCCGGAAGAACTACCATAACCGTAAGTCGCAATTCCTGTATTTCCCTGAATAATCGAATAATCGGTAAAATACGCGACCTTCTGCATGTTTTCGTTGAAATATTTAAACTCAACTTCACAATGCCATGGTTTATTCACTTTATTCTTAAAACTCAGTTCGGTATAAATGTGTTTTGTGCCGTCAGCTTTAAATTCGTTGAAGTATATTGCACGTTTATTGTCATCCAGTGTGTAGAAACGAATCCCCAGAATATCAAAATAAGGATTTACTGAAGCGGTTACAAGCCCTTCGTGTTCAATAAAGAACTCTTCCTGACCAACCAGTTCGTCATCGACGAATATTTTCCAGCGATAATGGCCTTTTTTCCAGTAGGTTTTATCCGCTTTTCCCCATCCGTCTCTGTAGTGATAAATGTTATCCTGTTTGGGTACCTGCCGTTTTTCATCAATTTTGAACATATGTCGTTCCCTCCCATTCTCAACGGCAAATCCTTCCAGACGGATCTGAGCCTCCCAATCCTCCTCATCAAAAAGAATATTGAACAAAGCAAATTCACAGTATACAAAACCAATTTCCTGCTGATCGAATACCTTTCTGAATTTCTTGGTTCCGTATAGCCCCTGGTTATTAACGTAAAATTTGAGATGCTGAAATTTATACTTCTTTCTGGATGAACTGAACATATTAAAGATAAAAAATGAGTTAGTAAATTTAAAACAAAATCGTTTCTTCTCGTCCCAAGTTATTTTAATTTTCTTTTACTTAAACAGTTGAGACGAAGTACTAATTCATTTGTTTAATTTATGCTTGATGATAAAAGAGATTCCTACGGATAGGAAATCACCAATGTTTCTTCTCAAGGCGGGAATATAGGAAAGATTTACGGCGATTCCGTTTTCACTGAGGCCATAATAATATGTTCCTCCCAATTTCAGATAATCAACTCCATACAGTTTTACCGGAAGGAAAACTCCTTCCTGATGATTTATTCCTCCAAGGGTTTTCTGATATTCCGCAAAGAATTCGAAAAAATGATGCCTTTTGGCCAGTCCAATGCGTCCCATCAGCGTATAGCGATTAGGAGGACTCATAGTAGTGAGAGGACTGTTTTCATTCTTCAGCATAATTTTGGTTTCCTCACTGAGTTCATCCAGTCGGAAATGATATCCCCCCGTGAAGTTGATGAAAAGCCCGTTTTCAAATTTTAGCTGTGTAACATACAGCAGTGGTATCCACTTCGCTCGTTGTCCGATTGCTCCTATTACATCGGGCATGTAATTGGATGCCGGAAATGAATACCCCGTTGAAATTATATGACTCCACGTTGAACTTTTTCCAATATCTATTGATAAGGCTTGAGTCTTGAGATAAATTCCCAGGTCCTGAAATTTATCTTCCGTTCTACCGAATATGAAAGGTATCTGTATGATTCCGTTTATTCGGTCGGTAAAACCCAACTGTGCAAAAATATTCAGTGATTCGGATCGATAGGGGAGGTCATAGGTTTTCTGAAACCCTCCGTAAAAGGTTTTGGAATTATTGAATCCCATCCCGATCGCGAGGTCGAGTTCTCCCTTCTCTTTCATGAATCCGTCAATGGGTCCCTGAGCATGAAAGGAGCCTGTTAACACTGAACAAATTAAAAAGACCAGATTTCGCAACTTACTTACTTTGTAGAAAACGACCAGAATGATTCCGTTGTTTAATCGCTAAGTTACGGAAATCCGAAAGAAATATTGCCTATTCAAATTTGCTTTGCATATACCCGTGATACGTGGCTTGTATAGAAGAGTTGAAAAGCATGGTAGATCATTACAGGAAGGAGGAATAGACTCTGCATCCCGGGGTCCGAGACGATAAGGGTGACAAAGACCGATCCGTGTACAAGTGATTTTTTTGAACCGCAAAACCTCGCTGTGATTTTGTCTTTTCTGCTGAAATTTAATAGAGAACTGATATACCCGATAATTCCGAAGACAAGAAAAAACATGCCTATAATAAGTAGACTTAAAAGTAGGAAAGTCCACCCGGGAACCTGAGAGAAAACACCCTGAACAAAAGCTGCTGAAAAACTTTTATACACGATAAGGAAAATAATAATCTTATCGAACCAGTTAACATATTGTCGCCGATCACGAATATATTTTCCAACCAAGGGATTCAAAGCGATACCGATAGTTACGGGAAGTAGAATCTGCAAGGATAAACCCTTAAACATTTCCGCAAAATCGGCTCCGGCTCCATCGTTATTAAAAAATATGCTCATCCATAAGGGAGTAACAATAATTCCAATTAAACCCGAGATACTCGCATTAAAAATAGCAGCCGGAATATTTCCTTTGGCAATAGAAACCATGACTACCGAAGAGGAAACCGTTGAAGGAAGAGCAGCGAGAAAAAAGGAAGCAAGCCAGAGCGTATGGTAGGAAGTATCCTTCAGAAAAGGATAAAACAACAACAATATTACTGGAAAGAGAATGAAGGTGCTGAGTTGAATCAGAAGATTCAGACGCCAATTGCTCATATCTGCTTTAAGTTTATTTAATTCCAGCTTTAAGCCATACAGCAGAAAAATTCCTGTAATACCCCAGTAAATGATCGCAGGAAGTGGAACTACCTTCGAAAAATCTTCATTGAAGGGAAGCAAATAGGCCAAACCTACCATGAAAAGCAGACCAATAACGAAAGAGTCCGGTATTTTGAAATTAATTTTCATCTGATCCGATTGGTCATTTCCCGGTAATTCAAACTCACCCGTTACAGTATTCGTTAAAAGGGTGAAGACCTTTAAGACTCCAGGATCATTCCAAGTGCATTTTCATAAATGTCCTTGGCTTCTTTAACGAATCCGAAATGTTCGTCATCAATTACCATTTTTCCCTGAGTTACGTGACCGAGCAGAGTAAAAGGAGTTTTGGAGGCCATCATGAATTCAATGAAATCATCCTCATGATCTTCTGAAACCGTAACAATCACTCGTCCTGCAGCTTCTCCAAAAAGGAATGCATCCTCTCTGATCTCTGCATCTGTAACTATATCGAATCCAAGTTCACGGGGAATCCCCATTTCTACCAGCGTAACAAATAAACCGCCGTCTGAAATATCGTGCACCGCGTTGACAAATTTGGTCTGGATCAGCTCTTTCAGTGTTTCCTGAAGTTCAAACTCTTTATCGAGGTCGAAGTGAGGCGCAGGGGAAGCCTTTATACCGTGGTATGAAGCGAGATATTCCGATGACGCAATATCCTCTACGTTTTCACCAAGAATAAATATTAAATCTCCTTTGTGTTTGAAGTCGAGCGACATTACATTTTCTTTATCGGTAATAAGTCCTATCATACCAATTGTAGGAGTTGGGAATACAGGCTCTTCTTTTCCTTCGCTTACTGTTTGATTATAAAACGAAACGTTTCCTCCGGTAACCGGAGTATTAAATTTCAGGCAAGCTTTAGACATTCCTTTGATAGCACCTACGAATTGCCAGTATGATTCAGGATTGTAAGGATTACCGAAATTTAAGCAATTGGTTATTGCGCTTGGGATACCTCCGGAGCACAC
>JAWVYS010000060.1:0-14684 GCA_033722555.1 Brumimicrobium sp. | reverse complement strand
TTTTCCATTTTTTAAAAAATTTATTTTTTTTAAAAAAAAAAATATTTTTTTTAAAAAAAAAATTTAAAATTTTTTTTTAATTTTTTTTTTTAAATTTTTTTTTTTGCTACAAAATATATTAATAAATAATAAAAATAAATTTATAAACGACCCTGTCTACGGTTTTATTTCCCTTCCCAACGACATTATTTTCGATCTCATAGAGCATCCGTATTATCAGCGACTACGAAGGATAAAGCAATTGGGCATGTCTCACCTCGTCTATCCGGGAGCACTGCACACAAGATTTCATCATGCTATCGGAGCCACCCACCTCATGATGCAGGCGATTCAGAGCATCAGGCGTAAAGGACATGAAATCACAGAGGAAGAAGAGACTGCTGTACTGATTGCTATTTTACTTCATGATATCGGTCATGGCCCCTTTTCCCATACATTGGAGCAGGATATTGTACGCAATATTAGTCACGAAGAAATTTCTTTGCTGTTTATGAAAAGACTTTCCGAAGAATTTAACGGAAAACTTGATATGGCCATAGAAATTTTCGAAGATCGGTATCATAAATCCTTTTTACATCAACTTGTTTCCAGTCAACTGGATATGGACAGAATGGATTACCTGAACCGCGACAGTTTTTATACAGGCGTATCGGAGGGAGTAATAGGGAGCGATCGGATTATTGCCATGTTGAATGTAAAAGATAATCAACTCGTAGTTGAAGAAAAGGGGATTTATTCAATAGAGAAGTTTTTGGTTGCCCGCAGACTCATGTACTGGCAGGTTTATATGCATAAAACAGTTGTTTCATCGGAGGTCATGCTCACAGCCGTGCTGAAAAGAGCTAAATTTCTTGTAAAATCAGGAATAAAGCTTTTCGCCAGTCCGGCCTTTGAAACATTTCTAAAAGAAGAATTCACGCTGTCTGATTTTGAGAATAATCCATCATTATTAGAAACTTTTGCAGAATTGGACGACACGGATATATTGGGAGCAATCAAGGTTTGGCAGCACTCAGATGACAAGGTATTATCGCTCCTTTCGAATAAGATTATTAACAGAAAGTTATTTAAAATAGAAATTGATAAAACTCCCTTTTCGGAGGAAAGGATTTCATTTGAAAGAGAGACGATCAGGAAGGAATATCATCTCTCAGAAGAGGAAGCAAATTACTTCGTTCATACCGATATCCTCATTAACCACGCTTATAACGAACAGAAAGAAACGATTAATCTCTTATTGAAGAACGGTGAAACGGTCGATGTGAGTATGGCAGCTGACAATCTGAATATTCACGCTCTATCCGGCCCTGTTGAAAAATACTTCCTCTGTTATTCCGTTAAGAAAGATAAGAATTAACACAGCCGGATGTTAAAAAATAAATAAACTAAATTTAAAGGAGTCTATCTCTTTTTATATTTTTGAAGAATGGAATTTTCAGCTGAACAAATTGCCGGAATACTTGAGGGAACTATAGAAGGCGATCCTAACACCAAGGTTTCGGGTCTTTCTAAAATCGAAGAAGGTAAGAAAGAGACCCTGACCTTTCTTGCCAATAAGAAATACGAAGAGTTCATTTATTCCACAGGGGCATCAATTGCTATTGTAAACAAAGACTTTGAACCGTCTAAACCCTTACCCACTCATTTGACACTGGTTAAGGTAGAAGATGCCTATTCATGTTTTGCCAAATTATTAGATGTTTATAATCAGATGCGCCAGAAACAGCCGAAAATTGAAAAAAATGCATTCATTGCTGAAAGCGCCAAAGTCGGTAAGGATGTTTACATTGGAGCGAATGCCTACATTGGAGAAGATGCCGTGATCGGAGATCATGTCAAAATCTACCCCAACACTTTTATTGGGGACAACGTAACGGTAGGCGACCACACGACGATTCATCCGAATGTTTCCATATACCATGACTGTAAAATCGGTAAACACTGTCTGATCCATGCAGGGGCCGTTATCGGTGCTGACGGTTTCGGATTTGCACCCGACGAAAAAGGAGTATTTCAGAAGGTTCCACAGATTGGGAATGTTATTCTTGAGGACCATGTAGATATTGGTGCGAATAGCACGATCGACAGAGCTACCCTTGGTTCGACTATTCTGAGAAAAGGAGTGAAAATTGATAACCTTGTTCAGGTGGCTCACAATGTTGAAATAGATGAAAATTCAGCAATGGCTGCACAGGTAGGCATTGCCGGCTCAACAAAAATTGGTAAGCATGTAATGATTGGTGGACAGGCTGGTATCAGCGGTCACATCAAAATCGCCGATAAAACACAGATCGTTGCACAGTCGGGCATACCAGGCAGTGTAAAAAAACCGAATACTGTCTTAATGGGCTCTCCGGGAATCGCCATAGATGATTTCAAAAAATCCTATTTCGGTTTCCGAAAACTACCCTACATACTTGAAAGAATTAGAGTAATAGAAGAAAAACTTAAATAATAACACTACCGGTTTATTCCCGATAATTATGGCAGATAAACAAAAAACACTCAAATCCTCTGTAAAACTAACTGGAATAGGATTACATACTGGCGAAAAAGTTGAACTTGAAATATGTCCCGCACCGGATAATCATGGTTATAAATTTCAACGAACAGACCTCGAAGGACAGCCAATCATAAATGCAGATGCCGATCTTGTGGTTTCAACCGAACGCGGTACAACACTCGAACAAAACGGAGCAAAAGTTTATACAACCGAACATGTACTGGCGGCTTTGTACGGACTGGAAGTTGATAATGCTTTAATAAAAACTTCAGGACCGGAAATCCCTATCATGGACGGTAGCTCATGGCCATTCGTTGAAGCCATTGAAAAGGCAGGATATCAAGAGCAGGAAAGCGACCGAAATTATTTTGAACTGGATGAAAACATTCCCTGGGAAGATACCGAAAAAGGCATTGAGTTTTTAGCAGTTCCTGACAAGGAATATCGATTGACTGTGATGGTGGACTATAACTCACCGGTTTTAGGAACTCAGCATGCTACGATCTATAAGGTGTCAGATTTTAAGGAACAAATAGCGAAATGTAAAACCTTCGTTTTCTTGAGAGAACTCGAATATCTTGCCAAAAATGGTTTGATTAAGGGAGGTGATGTAGACAACGCAATTGTTCTTGTTGAACGCAACGATGTTAAACAGGAGGAACTTGACCATTTGGCAAAAATTCTTGGTAAGGAAGGACTTAAAGTAGAAATTAAAGGTATAGGAACGCTGAACAATTATCAGATGAAGTTCCAGAATGAACCGGCGCGTCACAAATTACTCGATATTGTTGGAGACCTTGCATTGGTAGGACGTCCTATAAAAGCTCATATCCTAGCTGCCAGACCGGGTCATTCGGGAAATACGCGTTTTGCCAAAGTACTGAAGGAGCAAATTAAAAAACAGGAAAATGCACCGAAAAAATTTGATCTTGATAAAGAACCTCTTTATGATATCAATGCCATAGAAAAAATGCTTCCCCACAGGTATCCTTTTCTGTTGGTAGATAAGGTGCTTGAAATCACTGACGATACAATTGTCGGTGTTAAGAACATTACGATGAACGAACCTCAGTTTACAGGCCATTTCCCGGGTAACCCAATTTTCCCGGGAGTTTTGCAGATAGAGGCTATGGCTCAGTGCGGAGGTATTTTCTCATTGAGCAAAGTAGAGGATCCTCACCTTTATTCTACCTATTTCATGAAAATAGATAAGGTGAAATTTAAGCAGAAGATTGTTCCCGGGGATACTGTTGTCTTTGAGCTTAAATTAATTTCTCCTATTCGCCGAGGTTTGGTCAATATGGAAGGAAAAGGTTATATTAACGGAAAAGTTGTAGTGGAAGCCGAAATGTTGGCTCAGGTAATAAAAGATAAAGCATAGGATGATAAGTAAAAACGCTTCAGTTTCAGTAGAAGCAACCATAGGCGAAGGAGTAACCATCGAACCATATACTTCGATCTATGAAGATGTTGTCATAGGCAAAGGAACGCATATTGGACCAAATGTAACCATCTATCCAGGTACACGAATAGGAGAAAATGTACAGGTTTTCCCCGGTGCAGTCATTGGCGCTGTACCCCAAGATTTAAAGTTTGGAGGAGAATATACAACTGTTGAGATTGGAGACAACACTATTATTAGGGAATGTGCCACTATTCACAGGGGAACAACGGACAAAATGAAAACCTCGGTTGGAAAAAACTGTCTGATCATGGGGTATGTACATGTCGCGCATGATTGCATTATCGGTAACAATGTGATTCTGGCTAATTACGTAGGACTTTCAGGACATGTCAGGATAGACGATTTTGCGATTCTGGAAGGAAAGGTAGCAGCCCAGCAGTTTATGCACGTCGGAGCGCATTCATTTATAGCAGGAGCCAGTCTGATTCGAAAGAACGTTCCTCCCTTTGTAAGAGCAGCCAGAGAGCCCCTAAGTTATGCGGGAATCAATGCTGTGGGAATGCGCAGAAGAAAATTTTCGGAAGACGATATAAAATTGATCGAAAATATTTACAGAATACTTTTTGTTCAAAACAATAATATATCCAAAGGTCTTCAAGCTCTGGATGAGGAACTTCCTTCTTCTGAACTCAAATCCATGGTTACTGATTTCATTAAAGGAAGTGAAAAAGGTATAATCAGAGGATTGCTTTAATTTCTAAGATATTTTAATCATTAAACGATTTTATTTGTGGTAAACAGGGGTGAGGAAATTGAACTCATTATTGAAGATCTTGCATTTGGCGGAAAGGGTTTAGCTCGTCTGAATGATGAAAAGGGTAGTTTTGTTTTGTTCGTTGAAAATACCTTCCCCGGTCAGAAAGTTCTTGCGAGAGTTTCCAAAAAGAGAAAAAAGCACGCTGAATGCAAGCTGATAAAAATTCTTGAGCGTTCGCCCGAAGAAAAACCCGTAGCTTTTCAAGAGATAAGTGGTGCTCCTTATATTCACGTTCCAACGGATATTCAAGAGGCCTGGAAAAAGAAGACTACGCTCGAGGTTTACCGAAGACTCGCGGACCTGAAGAATGTTGACGATATTTTCGATTGTTTTATTTCATCGCCTGAACATTTCTTTTATAGAAACAAGATGGAATATTCTTTTTCTTGCATCGCTCATGATATTGAGCAAGATAAAGAACTCGATGACGTCTTTGCGTTAGGTTTCAAACATCGTGGTACCTGGTGGAAAGTTGAAAACCTTGATAAAGCCTCTGGTTTATTCGATCAAGAATGGGAGAACTTTCTTAAGGAATTCAGAATTTTTCTGGAGAATACAGGATTGCCGGCCTGGCATCCTCCAAAGAAAGAAGGATTTTTCAGGCATATCGTCGTCAGGAAATCATTCCACGAAGATAAATTACTGATCAACCTGGTGACCTCCTCACAGGGTATAGAAAAATTTAACGCCAGAGAAACGGGTGAATTTTTAAGAGATAAACTCAAGGACAGAATAGCAGGTTTCCAGCATACCATCAATGATAATGTAGCAGATAGAGCGAAAATAGAAAATGGTACCTGCACCTTGGTGTTCGGAAGGGATCACGTGGTCGAAAAACTCAGCGGACTTGATTTTGAAATTAGCATGGAAAGTTTCTTTCAAACCAATCCGAAAAGTGCTGAAAAGCTTTATGCGAAAGCCCTTGATTATGTCTTTTCGGGAAACAGGGATCTCACAGGGAAAATAGTAATGGATCTTTTCTGCGGTACCGGAACCATTGGTCAACTACTCTCTCAACGCGCAGGGAATACTGAGATTGTAGGAGTAGATATCGTTGAAGAGGCCATCGATGATGCAAAAAGAAATGCACGCCGAAATAAGATCGATAATATTTCTTTTTTTGCTGCCGATGTGGGTAAATTTCTGAAAGAATATCCGCAGTATACAGGAAAAATTGATACCATCGTTCTTGATCCTCCGAGAGCAGGCATTGCTCCTAAGACCTTGTTGAAAGTAATCGCATTAGGGGCGCCCAGAATCGTTTACATCAGTTGCAATCCATCTACCCAGGCAAG
This sequence comes from Brumimicrobium sp., assembly GCA_033722555.1. Classification (GTDB taxonomy): domain Bacteria; phylum Bacteroidota; class Bacteroidia; order Flavobacteriales_D; family Crocinitomicaceae; genus Brumimicrobium. The sequence continues at coordinate 8,664 of JAWVYS010000060.1, read as the reverse complement.
AGATATTAAAACATTGGAAGAATATGGATATAAAACGCGGAAGATCAGTCTCGTCGATCAGTTTCCGCACACCTCTCACATCGAAGGAATTGCTCTCTTCGAAAAAGAAAACTGATTTTTTTCATCGTTTTTGAAACCCGGAAGGGTTTTCTCCGTAAACTGGACTTAACGGATCAATTATTAACTTCTACAGGTTAATGAATTAAAGCTGTCTCTGATGAGGCAGCTTTTTTCATTGTTAAAATGCTTCTGTTAACATGATGTAGAAGGCATTATTGTTTCTTCCAAAACCGTAGTCAAAACGTACATTCAACCTTTCTTTCGGGTTAACAGAGAATCTGATTCCCGCACCGAAACTATACTTCAGTGTGTTAAGCTGCAGATCTGAAGGGTATCGAAAGACATCTCCTAATCCACTAAAAACTACCATTCCAAAACGCCACCATACCGGAAAGCGGTATTCCACCTGAAAGCCGGCGAAATGATGATCTCTGAACCTGTTCTCGGCGTATCCCCTCAAAATTTCGCTGCTTCCGGCTTTCGACATGTCAAGAAAGGGTACTCCACCGTAATTCAGCTTTACCACGGAATTGAACCCAATAATATGATCTTTTTTTATCTGCCAGTATTTATTATAGGTCAGGTTTATATTTACAAACGAAAAGTCACTTCCGAGGAAATCATCGTAAAAATAAGTCGATGCTTCGAACAACATCCCCGAGTAGGCATTTACTACATTATCTCTCGTATCGTATGTAAGCACCGTTCCTATAGCACTACCGAGTCCTCCCCTAGCTCCTATTATATCCTGAGTTTCAAGAATGCCTCCTTCCTCCAGTTCAAAATTATATTCCCGGGTTAACTGATAGTCAAGACCCACAAACAAATTTCTGTAAACCTGTTTCATCCCCAATAATTTGAGATTAAAGAGGTCGTAGGAATAGAATTCTTCCTGACTCGCAGGAGTATTATTGCCAATTCCATAGAAACGATCCGGGAAATTACGGTAACGTATTTCTCCTTTAAACAAATACTTTTCCTGATTTGTAAAAATGTTCCATGACGACCAAAGATCGAGCTGTCTGTTTTGGGTATAATCACCAAGCAGTTTTACATAAGACAACCGTGTTTCAGGACCTTCGGAATCCTGGATCTTACCCGTATTAAAATAATACACGCCTACAATTCCCGCCGCGAAGCGAGTATCAGGAGTATAATAAAGCAAAGGAAAAATGAATATTCCGTCTTTTTGCTTTACGGTGTCTTCTTTCCAGAACTTAAACTTCTCGATGAACTGTGCCTCAGTTTTATTGGAAGCAAAAAATAGGATAAGAAAAATAATAGCCGTTCTCATCTGAATTAATTTGAAGCAAAAATAGATCAATCTGAACGAATGTATTTCCTTTAGATATATATAAAATCATTTTTTGTTTAATCTTCTGAAAAAATCATGCTTACATTGAATTAAGTGTCTTTTCCTAAAAGTCATTGACATGAAAATAATCGACCTTCCTTACAATTTATAGGGAAAAGGAAATAATAAAGCATTTTTATTTAAATTCGGGAAAAATTTATGCCATGCCTACAGACTTAGTTTTTCCATTGATCTTAATGGTAGTCCTGATGTTACTTATCGCAGGGACTTTTTTTGTTGTAAAACAGCAGACATCCGTTATCATCGAGCGTTTCGGAAAATTCAATTCCGTTAGGAACTCGGGATTGCAGCTTAAAATCCCACTGATCGACAAGGTAGCAGGACGAATCAATCTCAAAATTCAGCAGCTAGACGTTATTGTTGAAACAAAAACCAAAGATGATGTTTTCGTTCGTTTGAAAGTATCCGTGCAGTTCGAGGTTGTAAAAATGAATGTGTACGATGCTTTTTACAAACTTGAGAATCCGGCGGCACAAATAACATCCTATGTATTCGATGTAGTAAGGGCTGAGGTCCCGAAAATGAAGCTTGACGACGTTTTTGAGCGTAAAGATGACGTAGCAAACGCCGTTAAGACAGAACTGAATGAGGCGATGACAGATTATGGTTACGATATTATTAAAACACTCGTTACCGATATAGATCCCGACGAGCAGGTAAAAGACGCCATGAACCGGATCAATGCTTCCGAAAGAGAAAAAGTCGCTGCGGAATTTGAAGCTGAAGCAGAACGAATCAAAATTGTAGCCAAAGCTTCTGCAGAGGCAGAAAGCAAACGACTTCAAGGGCAAGGAATTGCGGATCAGCGAAGAGAAATTGCCCGAGGTCTTGAAGAAAGTGTAGACGTCCTGAATCGTGTTGGGATCAATTCCCAAGAGGCTTCCGCCCTAATAGTGGTAACGCAGCATTACGATACCTTACAGTCTATCGGAGAAAAGTCAAAATCAAACCTCATTCTGCTTCCCAATGCTCCACAGGCCGGGAGCGATATGCTTAACAACATGATCGCATCTTTTTCGGCTTCGAATATCATTGGAGAAACCATGAAAAAACAGAACGAAGGGGATCAGAGTAAGGAAAAGTAATTTTTGTTCCTTGGTTTGTAAATCCTTACTTATTGGCATAATGTATGGTCGTAAGTTTTTGATTAAAGCTCCAAAAGTTCTATTTTTGGGGTCATAACTTAAAATTGATGCTGTCTTTTTTTCATAATTATACTTTCAGGGTATTTTTTTTAATTGTTTTTGCACTGAATCCGTTTATCTATTCTCAGTCACAAGGCATGTACCCGGTAAATCCTATAGCAAACGGATACTTTGAACCTCACTTTGGCATCCGAGCAGAATCCTATTTCAGTGCTGAAGATATTTTCGTGAGTTTCGGAATGGGAATGGATGATCTCGGTTGGGACTATTCTGCTTCCTTAAATTTTGGATTTCGGCCTTACTTTAAAAAGGTGTTGATTAAGGAGGCAGAGGCTTTGTACTATCAGTTCAGGGAAAAACTTTATTTCCTGTCCATTGATCTTGAGAAAAGGTTCTTTTTCCTCGAATACGAGGGTGAGAAAAAACTGGGAATATACACCCAAGGTAAATTCGGTTATCTTTTTGGAGATTACAGGGGCTATTCAGGAGGAGTAAATAGTCGATTCTTGATCTCACCAAGTGCCGGGGCTGTTTGGCAGGCAAAAAATGTAAGGATCGGATTAGGCTATCTTCATCTGGAAACATCTGATCAGAGCTCACCCAACCACATAGAGTTAAAACTGAATTTTTTCCTTAACAAACCCGAAAAATGAAAAACTTAATATTCCTCTTTTCCTTTGGGGTTGTTTTGCTCGCATGCAAAAAAAATTCTGACGATTGCGACCCCAACATGATCTGTTACACAGAAAAACCTGATTCGCTTTACATAGAACTGAGACTATCACCCAATCCTTCAGGCGATCCGATAGAAGTAAGATTTTTTATCGGAAATGTAAACGACGGTGAGCTTTATCATACATTTTTCACCAATTCAGACAGGGAGTATTTCCATATGCCTGTTGGTCAGAAATACGCTGCTGAAGCGCGATATAAGGAAAATGGAAATACAATAGTGGCGGTTGATGGCGACAGGCTTGAGGCCGAATATAAAATGAACTGCGATCTAAAGTGCTACGAATGGAATGAAGACCTTGTTCTTGATCTGGAATTAAAATAAATTTGGTTTCAAATTCTTCTTAAGGCCAGCTGTTCATAGAATCCACCTATTTTATCATCCTTATCCACAAAATGTATTTCGATGATCCAGAAAGAATTTTTCCACTTTCTAACCTCGTGCATCGGTAAATTATTTTCGGCATGGATATAACAGTCTTTTGGTATATCTTCTAATCTTTCATGCGGAAATTTCCCAACCAGATGCCCTGCAATCTCTCCACCGAAACTCCAGCCGTAATCAGAAGCCAGAGTTTGACAAAAGTGATAAAGCTCACTGGCAGTGATTTTCTCATTGGACCAAAAATGATCGTTAACTTCAAACCAGGCTTCCTCTACTGAGCTTTTTAATGCCATTTTACGCGGATCTTCTCCCAGCACATATGTTCTTCCAATGTCGGCTTCAAAATCGTTAAAAACAGGTCCTAAATCCAAAAAAAGAATAGTATCGTCAGTGATATCCAGATTGGGCGGATTCTCTTTATATGGAAATAAGGTATTCTCCCCGGCCCGAACGATTCTTTTATGCCAGTATTTCCTAATATTCAGTTCCTCTTCGGCAAGCCGATAGATGGAGTCATTCAGTTCTTTTTCTGTTTGCCCGGCCGTGATCAGCCCCCTCTCCTCTATCAAATCAAAGAGGCGAAGAGCTTTCGCCTCCGCCTCTATTAATGATTGTAATATTGTATTCAGCTTCAAAGCTTAAATCATTTATCTTCTTTAATAAGACCTATTTCGCGCAGTCTTTCCATGAGATATTCTCCTGCCGTAATATCATCATACGCTTTCGGGTTGTTTTCATCAATACACGATTCAAGACAGTCAAGACGCATATCGGAACGAGGATGCAGGAAAAAAGGTACAGAGTAGCGACTTGTTCCGAGGAATTCCTTTGGAGGGTTAATCACCCGGTGAGTAGTCGATTTTAGTTTGTTATTTGTAAGACGCTGAAGCATATCCCCTACGTTAACAACAATATGATCTTGAATTTCCGTAACTGACACCCATTCATTATTCTTATTCAGCACCTGAAGTCCATCAGCAGAAGCTCCAACCAGAAGAGTTATAAGATTTATATCCTCGTGTTCTCCTGCACGAACTGCACCTTCTTCAATTTCTCCGGTGATTGGAGGATAATGAATCGGTCGCAGAATACTGTTTCCGTTATGAATATGTTCTACGAAATAATCTTTATCCAATCCTAAATGAATGGCAATTGCTTCAAGCAGGTGTCTTCCCGTGTCTTCAAAAGTTTTATAGGCCTCACGACCGGTTTCAAGAAAATCAGGAATCTCCTCTACTGCAACGTTGTCCGGATATTCTTCTTTGATGGGGTCATTGTCTTCAACGAACTGGCCAAAATGCCAGAATTCTTTGAGATCCCCTGCTGTTTTACCCTTGGCATGTTCCTTTCCAAAGGGAGTGTAACCACGCTGGCCTCCAATTCCGGGAATATCGTATTTTCTCTTAGTATTTTCAGGTAAAGCAAAAAACTCCTGTATTCTACTGTATAATCTGTCGATTAGATTTTGCGGAATTCCATGATTCTTTACAGCAACAAAACCTATCCCTTCATAGGCCGCTCCCAGTTCCTTTACGAATTTTTCTCTTTTTTTCGGATCATCGGATAAAAATTCCGACAGATCAACGGAAGGAATGCCTTTTGGTGTACTCATAATTTAAATATTTAAGTTACAAAATTAGGCAATTTTAATATTATGCTAAATGTTGGGCCCGTTAAAATCGTTATATTTAACATTTAAGGAAAACCACTGATGAAAGCTATAACAAAAAAAAGGGAGAAGAACAGGGCTGTTGAAATTCTTGAAAAAGCTTTCATAAACGCACCGGGAATGAAATGGATGTTGCCCGAAAATGCAGGTAAGCGATCATTTCAACGAATACTGTTCTATCTTCTCAGTGAAGGAATCGTTAATAATGGTGCGTTCTTAACCGATGATGAGAAAGGTGTGGTTCTGTTTCATAAAATACAGAAAACACCTTTTAGCCTGCGGAATTTTATCCTTAAGACATATATATTCTTTTTCGTTACAGGAATAAAAAATGGACTCAGGGCACTCAAGTATCAAAAAATGGTAAGTGATATTCGCCCAAAAACAGGTTGGGTAGGAATATTAATGGCCACGGATGAAGAAGTGAGTGGCATTTCTACCGTTTATGAAATCAAGAACGAAGCCTTTTTACTTGCTGATAAATCTCAGGAATATATATATGTAGAAACAACCAACGAAAAGGCCTTTGAATTATATAAAACCGCTGGATTCGAGGAGTACCACAGAATGAATCATCCATATAGGGATATAACCATCTGGTTTTTGAAAAGAAGTCCCGAACCGTTGAAACAATAACAGAAATCAATCAGGCGAAAAAGAAATAATCTTCAAATTCAGTAAGCCCTTCCTCCATCAGTTTGTGACGGACCTTCTTTTTGAAGGAAAGGTTTCCAGAGGTTAAAACGATCTGTTTGTCGCCAAGCTTGAAACTATTTTCATACGGCTGAATGTACTGATCATAAATATGTTTCCCTATTTTTTTCGGATTGTTACACATCCAGTGAAAAGGAATGCCTTCGGCAAGCAGTTCAGCGGCTAATTTTTTGCCTCTTGCACCTGTTCCCCAGAGAACCAGTTCTGAATCTTGACGATAATGCAATTTCAAAAAATAAAAAAGCTTCAAGGCTGAGAAGGTATTGTCCTCATAGACCTTACTGTTTCTTGAGGTTCTTTCAGGATAATCTCTCCAAAGATGCACTACATGGTTATTCGGGATTACTTTCAATCCGTTTCTATAAAAACGGAAGCAAAGATCATAATCCTCAGGGTAAATTGCTGATTCGAATGCACCTGAAGCAAGAAAATCCTCCCTAAAAAGCATCCAGGATGGCGAGGGAATAACACATTCTTTGTAAAGATCCCTAAAGTTTTCTCCCAACAGAGTAAGTCTATTTAGCCAATTCGCATAACGTGTATATCCGGGACCGAGCATACCTTCAGAAAAATATTTTACTCCTCCAACAGCTATATGGCCTTTGCCGGATTTATAAAGCGCAGAACTAAGCACCTGTAATTTTTCGGGTAACATCAAATCGTCGGCATCCATACGGGTAATTAACGCGCCATTTGATCTCTTAAATGCTAATCTCAGTGCTTCAATTATTCCTTTACTTTCATTTTTATAAATACTGACCCTGCTGTCCTGTTCACTAAAAGACCTTACCAAATTATACGTGTTATCCTCAGAATGATCATCTATTATTATAGCTTCCCAATCTTTGAATGTCTGAGACTGTATGGATTTTAGACAATCCACAATAAAAAGGGATTCATTTTTTGCTGGAATAAGTATGGATACTGCAGGCTTCATTCGAGAACTAAGTTAAGATTATTTGAATGGAAGCAGTATAAAAGAAACCGGGTTGAAAAAATATTTTAAATTTCGGCATCAATAATTAAAACTGGATTTTTTGTCTTACAAACTTCAGATCATATACGAGGATGAGTGGATAGTGGTGATCAACAAGCCTCAGGGGTTGCTTGTTCATCGAAGCTCAATTGCCCGAAACACTGATGAATATGCATTACAAATTTTAAGGAATCAGTTAGGATACTATGTTTACCCCATCCACAGACTGGATAGAAAAACGTCCGGGATACTGATGTTTGCTAAAGAAGCTGAGTTTGTGAAACACTTTCAGGAAATATTGTCGCATGGGAATACCCTTAAAACGTATTTTGCCATTGTCAGAGGATTTTTTCCCGATGAAATTGATCTGAATTATCCTTTGAGGAACAGTAAAGGAAGGATACAGGAAGCGGAAACCTATTTCAGATGTCTAAAGAAAGTAGAAATAGATATTCCATCGGGCAACTTTCAAACTTCAAGATATTCCCTCATTACTGCTCAGCCAAAAACAGGAAGAATGCACCAGATCAGAAAACACCTGAATCATCTGAGGCATCCGATTATTGGTGACAGGCCTCACGGTTGCAATAAACAAAATAAGTTATTCCTCGAAAAATGGGGTATCAAAGAAATGTTTCTGCATGCCGAAAACCTGAGTTTCATGCATCCATTTCTGAAAAAAAACCTGGATATCAAAGCAGAGAGACCTGAAATTTTCAGACAGATTACTGAAAAATTAGGTCTCCTCGAAAATTAAACAGACTATTGAGAATCCTTCGGAGGGTTCACGTTCTTCCAGTACTGGAGCATAATGAAAACAACCATCAACGAAGAAACAAAACCTTCCACAAAGATGGTTCCTGCGAAGGCAATGTTCGTATGAGCAGGAAAAATAGTCATTGCATACTGGTTCAATTCTGCATCGAAGAGCTCAAGGTAAGCAAACAGAGCGATAGTACTTAGGGCTATTCCAATAAAAACAGTGAGAACACCTGCTTTGAATTTTTGAAGATAATTTGCTTTTTCCTTTGAAACGTGTTTTAGGGTATTGTTTACACCTACGAGTACAAAGAAAAAGTTTACAAATCTCAGGGAAATATTATCGGTTAACCCCAGTGCCTCTAAAAGGATAAAATATAGTCCGATCAACAAAAAAATGAGTATTCCGTTCTTTAAAGCTTGTTTCTGACCTGTCATATTTGTTTGTTTTATTATTTGTAATGTAAACAACAAAAATAGCCAAATGTTCACTAAAAACGGTGTTTTTTATATCGAAACTGGCATTTTTTACCAAAAAACAACGGATTTTTCTGCAAAAATTAAAATAAATTTAATTGCGCAGGAGGATCTTGTGATACCGGATTCAAATCGTTTTCGGGAACATAATTTCCCTGATGCAGCCATTCGATTTCGGTTCCCGGTTGGAGAATTAAAGGCATTCTCTTCTTCGAATTATGGATTTCTGCCATCAGTGGATTAGCTTCTGTGGTAAGCAACGTAAAGGTCTTCCTATCGATGTTTTTATCTTTGTCAAACCATGTATCAAACAGACCGGCAAGGGAGAAAATTCTTTCATTCCGGGAGCTTATGAGAAACTTTTCCTTATTT
>JAWVYS010000059.1:0-16629 GCA_033722555.1 Brumimicrobium sp. | reverse complement strand
GGATCAATGAACATGCTGTATTAAGGACCAAAATTCGTTCGGTTTATCAAAAAACCGGTGTTCTACAATCGAAAGTTGTAGGTTCTAAAAAAGATGAGGCATCGAATTATAAGGACTATTTTGATTTTAGTCAATCTTTAAGCAAATGCCCCTCTTATCGTTATTTGGCCATACATCGGGCCACATCAGAAGGCTTCTTAAGGATGAAAGTTTTAGTGGATGATGAAAGTATCTTCCGCCTGTGTGAGCGCTTTTTTGTGAAAGCAGACAACTCCTGCTCGGAAGAAATAAGAAAGGCTTACGAAGATGCCGTTAGAAGACTGATCCATCCTTCTATGGAGAATGAAGCTCTCACCGAAAAGAAAAAAGAGGCTGATAATTCTGCGATTAAGGTCTTTGCAGATAACTTGAGACAGCTGCTACTAGCACCTCCTTTGGGAAAGAAACGTATTCTGGCTATCGATCCCGGTTTCCGCACCGGTTGTAAGGTTGTCTGTCTCGATGAATCGGGCGAACTCCTAACAAATCAAACGATTTTTCCGCATCCTCCGCAAAATGAAATATCGAAGGCTATGAGTAAGATCGCTCAGCTTGTTCAGGCTTATCAAATTGAAGCAATTGCGATTGGAAACGGAACGGCCAGCCGGGAAACGGAAAAAATGACTAAGCATATCCGTTTCGACAGGGAAGTTAAGGTGTTTGTTGTTTCCGAAGATGGTGCTTCGGTTTACAGTGCGAGTTCTATCGCACGAGAGGAATTTCCGGATTATGACATAACCGTCAGGGGAGCAGTCTCTATTGGTCGAAGACTTATGGATCCATTGGCTGAACTTGTTAAAATTGATCCGAAGGCAATTGGAGTGGGGCAGTATCAGCATGAAGTGAATCAGCAACTCCTCAAAGATAGTCTGGATCAGGTGGTGGTTTCTTGCGTGAATCAGGTCGGAGTAAATCTCAATACAGCCTCACCTTATCTATTGGCATATGTTTCCGGTTTAGGTCCTGTTCTGGCTCAGAATATTGTTAACTATAGAAAGGAAATAGGACAGTTTAAGGATAGAAGTGAATTAAAAAAAGTGCCCCGACTAGGTGCAAAAGCTTTTGAACAGTGTGCTGGATTTCTGCGCATTCGAGATGGTAAAAATCTTCTGGATAATTCAGCCGTGCATCCGGAATCCTATCATTTGGTCGAAAAAATAGCCCTTCAGATGGGTGTTCGGGTTAATGAACTTATCGGGAACACAGAACTATTAAACAAGTTAACTAAAAAAGATTTTCCGTACATAGATGATTTTCTTTTCAGGGATCTTATCAGCGAATTAAGCAAACCGGGCAGAGATCCGAGGAAGACGATAAAGGTTCTTGAATTCGACAGTACAATTAAGACTATTGAGGATCTTAATGTTGGTAAAATACTCAATGGTATCGTAACTAATGTAACTGATTTCGGAGCATTTGTCAATATTGGGATTAAACAAAACGGCCTTATTCATAAATCGAACCTTGCAGATGTCTATGTTGAAAATCCATCGGATCATATCAAACTGCATGAGCATGTCAGTGTGGAGGTTATTCAAATTGATGCCGAAAGAAACAGAATCGGATTAAAGCTCATTAAATAAGATATGTGTGAACTATTTACCCTTTCTACGTTTCCATTCTTTAGAGATCAGCTGTAGTTCACGTCCTGTCTGTCCGGACACTGAAGTGTTCTCATCGGCTCTTCTCAAAAGATAAGGTAAGACTTCTTTAACAGGTCCGTACGGAACGTATTTGGCGACCTGAAAGCCGTTGTGAGAAAGGTTAAAAGAAATATGATCAGACATTCCAAGAAGCTGAGAAAAATAAATCCTTTCATCATTTTTATCGATGTGATATTCCTTCATCAATTCTGTAAGAAGCAATGAACTGTCTTCGTTATGCGTTCCGGAACAAAAATAACATACATCCAGGTTTTTTATCATTATAAGCAACCCGGCGTTATAATCATTATCGCAGGAAATTTTGTCGGGTTGTATGGGTGAGGGATAGCCCATTTTTCCGGCTCTTTCCCGTTCCTTTTCCATGTATGCTCCTCGAACTATTTTTATTCCCAGTTTGTAATTTCCTCGGCGAGCTTCTTCTATCTTTGACTTTAAATATTCCAGTCTGTCGTGGCGATACATCTGAGCTGTATTGTAAACGATTGCTCTTTTTGTATTGTATTTAATCATCATGGATTCAGCGAGTCTGTCGATGGTATTCTGTATCCAGGATTCTTCCGCATCTATGAATACAGGGGTGTCTGCGTCGTAAGCATACTCACAAATGCGATTAACCCTTCTGACTACGTCTGCAAATTCTCTTTTTTCGCTTTCCGTCAATTCATTTTTTGGATCGTTACATTTTTCAAGTAAACTGTTTCTGCTTATTCCTGAGACCTTAAAAACCGCGAAAGGAATCGCCCGATTTCCTTTAGCTTTCTTTATGGTGTTAACAATCTCCTCACAGGTTTCATCAAATCCCTCTTCCTCAGTCTTGCCCTCAACAGAATAGTCAAGTATGGTTCCTACCTTGTATTTATACAGGAGGTCTATAGTTTTTTCACAATCATTTATTGTTTCTCCTCCACAGAATTGCCTGAAGATAGTTGCCCGAATGATCCCTTTAATCGGAAGACGAAGTTTGAAAGCAATAGGAAGAAATTTCTTACCGAAACGTACCAGCCATGATTTACCTACAAGACGAAACATGGTATAAGCTCTCTTCAGTTCCTTGTCAGACTTGTATTGAAAAGCAATTTCTGTATTGTTGAATGATATCATGCGGTAAAATTAATTTCTCTTTGATAAATATTACGACTATTTTAGAACAACTTCTATTTTTGTCTGACAAGGATAGTGAAATATTCGATTTCCGAATAATATAATGAAATTTATGACACAAACAATTCCAGATAAGCAGAATATTATTCAGTTCGGACCTCTTTCAGAATCGGATTTCGGATCTTTAATCGATAAGAAATACGGTGATTCCAAAAAGATCATCCTGGTTGACGAAAATACCCATGATTTTTGCCTGCCAGCGCTAATTACGTCCTACGAAGCTTTGAATGATGCCGAGATCATTCTTTTGCCTGTTGGTGAGGGAAACAAAGTGATGGAGGTCTGTTTTCAGGTCTGGGAGGCTTTCAGTAATTATGGTATTCAGCGCAAAGACCTGATAATAAATTTGGGAGGAGGAGTTGTTACCGATATGGGTGGATTTATTGCTTCGGTGTATAAACGTGGCTTGAATTTTATAAACATTCCAACGAGTTTACTTGCAATGGTCGACGCATCTGTGGGAGGCAAGACCGGAATAAACCTTGGTTCATATAAAAATCAGTTGGGAGTTTTTTCGTTTCCGGTCAAGACTTATTGTGATCCCGGGTTCTTACAAACCCTCCCTGAAAAAGAGTGGCTATCCGGAAAGGCGGAAATGTTAAAGCATGCATTGATAGCAGATTCTATGCACTGGGATGAACTGAAGTCTATCGCTGTGAATAAGGTTAATTCAGCCATGATACGCAGATCGGTGGAAATAAAAATGGACATTGTTGAACAGGATCCGGAAGAAAAAGGATTAAGAAAGACGCTCAACCTAGGGCATACCGTAGGACACGCCTTAGAGGGTTTATTTATGGAAGATGGAGTTCTGACTCATGGAGAATGTGTCGCCTGGGGAATGGTTGCAGAGGCGCAGATCGCAAATAATTTAGGAATGTTGGGCGAAAGTGATCTTAGTGAAATTGACCGCGTTATTCGGTCTCTTTACGAGGAGATAGAACTATCTGAAGGAGACCTGAAGTCATTGATTCGACTGATGAAAAACGACAAAAAAAATGAAGGAGAAAAGATCAACTTCAGTTTACCTGAGAAAATTGGTAGGGTAGCTGTTAACATTGAAGTTGATGAAGGTCAAATAATTGATGCCCTGAAACGAGTATTCAAATTATCCTACTGATAGATATGGAACATTTTCAACTCGAAGAGTACCGAAGTGATGAACTTTCAGAGGAACGACTCACTTATATATACAGGAAAAACTGGTTTAAAATTTTTGTTCCTGAGGACTATGGAGGACTTGAACTGAGTCTTGTGGAAGGCGCGAAAATCCTCACTCAAGCGGCCTCTATGCAAGGAGGTTTTGGTTGGAGTTTAAACTTGGGAGCCGGAGCAAACTGGTTTTCGGGTTTTTTCGAAGAGAGGGTAGCCAAACAACTTTTTTCGCCTCAGAATGCAGTAATCGCCGGGAGTGGCTTTGATAGTGGAAGTGTAAAGAAAGTCGGAAATAATATCACTATATCGGGACGTTGGGAGAAGTGTACCGGGGCTGCTTATGCTACGCTTTTCAGTGTTAATGCCACAGACGAATCAGGAAATGTCAGGTCCTATGTGATTCCCCGGGATCATGTAAGATTTTCACCTGAGAGATGGCCGATTTTCGGTTTAAAAAACTCATCTTCTTATTCTATTGAAGTGGATAATGTTATAATACCTGAAAAATATGCTTTCAATATAAATGAGATTAAAAACCACAAGGATTACGCTGTTTATTCTGTACCGTTTGAATCTTTTGCACGTATCTGTATGGCTTCTTCGTTCATAGGTATTATTCAATGTCTGATCAGGGAAATCGAAAATGAAGGTTTATCTCGAAAAAAGCTAATCTATAGGGATCTCAGTGAATTGAACCAGTTGATTGCGCAGAGCGAAAAAATGAGGAATGAATTCGCTGTGAAAATAGAAAGACTTGCTTCATCAGGAAAACTAACAGAGGATTTTCAGGTTCTCATAAGAAAAGAGCTTGGTGAGAATAATCTTAAACTATTCTTCAAGGTTCAGGAACTCTTTTTGAACGGCGGACTTTCTTTTGTTGAGGAGAACCATATGATTCATTGGTGTTATAGAGACATGCTGACGGCTGCGCAACATTACATGACTAAACCGTGAAAATTTCCTATACTCGCATCAGATTTTTATCTTTACAAAAATTTGAACAGAATGAATCATATTAGAATAGCCTTGTGTTTCTGCATTTTCTTTTCTCTGGCCGGGCGCTCTCAGAATTATGATTATGAAATCGGAGTTGAGGTTCAGGCGGCTTCTTTTTCAAATCTTGGAGGAACTGTAGGAGGTTCCGTTAAGTTCGCTATAGTAGAAGAGGAAACCGTTGCCTTTGGACCCAGTTTAAGGTATCAATATTTATGGAATAAGAATACTGTCACTGGAGTACAAGGAAATGCCTCCACTTTCGGAGCCGGTGGTTTTCTACACTACAGATTTATGGACTGGTTCTTTTTGGGAACCGATATCGAAGTTCTGCAAAACCCTTTCAATTATGTTCAGCCCGATAAAAAATGGACCTTGACTGCTTTCCTTGGAGGAGGAATTTCTCGAGATGTTGATTTTGTCAGATTAAATCTCGGTCTTTTTTATGACGTGGTGGACGGCCTGAAGGATCCTTTGACAACCAATCCTTCTCCACTGAGAAGAAATTATTTCATCCAAAGACAGTCTCCTTCACAACCCGGTCAGGGGGCTTATTTACCTATAATTTACAGAATAACTTTCTTTTTCCCTTTAGGCGATTAATTTGAAAAGATGTTTGGCAAAAAACCTAAACTCGAACCGGAAGATTTTTACAGAAGTCCAGAGGGCTATATAGTATTTACAGAACATTACCATCGCAAAAGAGGATATTGTTGTAAAAGCGGTTGTAAACACTGTCCTTATGGCTATGACAAAAAAACAGACTCCTTCAGTAAACCGAATAAATAGCCTTTTAAGTTAGCTTTATACCACTGAAAACAAAAGAGTGGTTTATTTCATGTACTTGAGATTTATTCCGTAAAGTACACAGAACAACGCTGAAAATACAACGGTCAGAATTACATAAAACGTTACGATAAAGTTCATCGGAATCAACGCGTACATTAAAACGATTGGTAATAAACTGTAGATTACGTAAAGGTGAAAGCCTATCTTTTTCAGACGAAGCATAAGTATAACCCCTACGAGACCTACGATCAAACTCAGCAAGGTTAGGGTATTGTATAAATAGAAGATCTCATTATTGATATAAATCGTCATTGCTATAGATTTCTCAATCATTTCAACGAAGGATTCCATTCCCTGCTGTTTTAGAGGACCTATTGCTTCATAAGCGCTTACTTGTTCCTGTTCGAGCGCTTCAGGGCTCTTAGGTCCCTGAATGAGATTCAGAAGATTCACGATAAAGGAAATACCGATTGAGATAAAGCTGAGTACGGCAAGGACTATCAAAAAAACAGGTCTTTTTTCGTTTTGAATTTCGGAAGTATTGTCTAGCATTTTTTTTCGTGAATTTAAAGATTATTCTCTATAAAGGATTTGCTTTTGAGCAGTAATTCAGACATGAATCTATCTTCGGAAATAAATGGAATCTCTCTTCGGAAGTCAGAAAACAAATTTTTAAGGTCAGCGCTTGTGCGTTCTGCCCCTCTGAATTCTATCGCTTGTGAAGCTGTCATTAATTCAATTCCCAAGACCTGCGTTATATTTTCTATAACCCTGTGCAATTTTGTTGCAGCGTTAGCCCCCATACTTACGTGATCTTCTTGTCCGTTGGATGAATCTATGGTATCGATAGAGGCAGGGGTACATAATTGTTTGTTCTGACTCACTATGGATGCTGCTGTATATTGCGCGATCATAAATCCTGAATTTAGACCCGGATTAGCAACGAGAAAGGCAGGAAGATCCCTTTGCCCTCCGAGTAGTTTATACACCCTTCTCTCGGATATACTCCCTATTTCAGCCAATGCAATGGCCAAAAAATCAAGCGTGATAGCAAGAGGCTGGCCGTGAAAATTGCCGGCAGAGATAACGGAGTCTTCGTCCGGGAAAATGGTGGGATTATCTGTAACGGCATTTATCTCTCTTGTAACAATTTGTTCTGCATAAATAAGGGCATCAAGGCTGGCTCCATGCACCTGAGGAATACATCTCAGGCAATAAGGATCCTGTACATGTTTTTTCGTTTGTTTGATCAGTTCACTTCCTATGAGATACGCCTCGATTTCAGCTGCCACCTTTATTTGGCCTTCCTGATTTCTGATCGCATTAACGGATTTGGTAAAAGGCTCTATCCTTCCGTCGTATGCTTCCAAACTGAGGGCTGATATTTTGTTAGCAAATCCAACTGTTTTTTTACCTCTGTAAACGGAATAAGCAAGGTATGAGCTCATGAACTGTGTACCGTTTAACAAAGCTAACCCTTCCTTTGATTTTAATGAAACAGGTTCGAGGTTGAATTTACTTAAAATTTCTGAGGTTTTTAAAACTTTATTTTCAAAAACGACTTCCCCTTCACCGATAAGAGACAAAGCTAAGTGAGCTAAAGGAGCCAGATCTCCTGACGCTCCCAGACTTCCTTGTTCGTAAATAACGGGAAGAATATTGTTGTTGTAATAGAATAGGATTCTTTCAATCGTATTCACCTGAACTCCGGAATGTCCGAAGGATAAACCTATGGCTTTTAACAACAGCATGATTTTAACTATATCACGAGGAACACGATTTCCTGTCCCGCAGGCATGCGATCGTACCAAATTGATCTGTAACTGTGCGAGATCGTTTTTCGAAATGGATGTACTGTACAAAGATCCGAAGCCTGTATTTACGCCATAAATAATCTCCTCCTTTTGACTTAAGCGATTGTCTAGATATTCGCGACACGCTCGTACCTTGTTGATCGCTTTTTTACCGAGTTTAACAGTGTAACCTTTGTTTATTATTTCAAATAACTCTTCGAGAGAGATATGTTGCAGATTCAATTCAAATTCCTTCATGTTAAAGTTGCTTCAACAATTTTATTAATTCTTCTTTGCTTACCGTTGTTTGCTCACCGCTCTTCATGTTTTTGAGAGTGACGCATTTTTTTTTCATTTCAGATTCTCCTACAATGGCTGTAAATTTCACGTTTTTATCATCGGCATATTTGAATTGCTTTTTAAGTTTTGAGGCATCCGGATATATTTCTACGCTGATACCTTCTTCTCGGAGGGACTTAATGAGAGGCAAACAAAATTCCGTTTCTTTTTCACCGAAATTTACGAAAAGCACTTCAAGGTCCTTGTTCACTTCCTGAGGAAAAAGATTTAATTCCGTCAGAATATCATAAATTCTATCGGCACCGAATGAAATTCCTACCCCCGAAATCCCGGGCATTCCGAATAAACCGGTAAGATCATCGTAGCGGCCACCTCCACAAATCGATCCCATGTCTACACCATTCGCCTTGACTTCAAAAATGGCACCTGTATAGTAATTCAGTCCCCGAGCAAGGGTAACGTCAAATTCAAGTTTCGCATTTCGTATGCCAAGCGCTGAAGTTTTCTCAAATACCTCTCTCAGTTCCTCGATCCCTTTTATGCCGGTTGCACTTGATTCTAGAAATTTTTCGATGGAATGTAGTTTTTCCTTGTTGTCCCCGGAAAGTTTGAAAAGGGGAGATATCTTATCAATTGCATCCTGAGAAACACCTTTTTCTCGGAGTTCTTTTATTACACCTTCCTCGCCGATTTTATCGAGTTTATCAATTGCAACAGTAATATTTATCAGATTATCTTTTTCTCCGCTAACCTCCGCAATTCCTGAAAGGATTTTCCGGTTATTTATCTTTACTGAGAAATCAGGTATGTTCAGCTCCGAAAGTACTTCATCGAATATCTGGATAAAATCTACCTCGAAAAGTAAGGAGTCACTTCCCACCACATCCGCATCACACTGAAAAAATTCCTGATAACGCCCTTTTTGGGGTCTGTCTGCTCTCCATACCGGTTGAATCTGGTACCTCTTAAAGGGAAAAGTAAGTTCATTTTGATGCTGAACAACAAATCGTGCGAATGGAACTGTTAGGTCATATCGCAGTGCTTTCTCAGAAATCGAAGAAGCAAAACGGGGTAAATTATCTTCCTGCAAAGAGCTTATGTCCGCTTTTTTTAATTTTTCTCCCGAATTCAGAATGCGAAATATCAGTCTGTCACCTTCTTCACCGTATTTACCCATGAGGGTAGAGGATAGTTCGAAAGACGGAGTTTCGATAGGAGAGAAGCCATATTTGTTAAAGACGTTCTTTATGGTTTGAAAAATATATTCTCTTCTGTAGACCTCGCGAGGAAGAAAATCACGTGTTCCTTTTGGTATGGATGGTTTCTGAGCCATAATCTGTTTTTGGGTTTACAAAATTAAAAAAACCGCCTTCGTTTGAAAGCGGTTTTCCTAATTTCCGGAATGTTTTCTATTCAAAAGTATTTCCCAATATTTTCGAAGAATATTGTCCAATTAATGGGACCTCCTTGTATTCACCGTTTGCAGCATTGATAATACCAATTACCACAAGGACCAGAATACCGATAAAAACCAGGTTCAGCAGTAATCCGAATGTAAGTGCCAGCGAAGGACTAGCAAATGCAATAATGAAAAGTAGAATTGTCACTGCGATGTAGAGACCGATAGAAAAAATAATCAGTCCAAGCATTTGTCTTAAATGAAATGCTCCGAATTTTTTCTCTTCTCCGGTTTTACTCGAGTTCAATACCAGAGCAATAATAAATCCGATCAGGGTGACGTAAGCTACGATTCCTACCGTTTTGTCAACATTGGGGCCTACTTTCTCATTAGTGGCGGTGTCTAAATTTGTCATTGTATTTTTTGTGTTTAATTAAGATGCAACATTTGATTATTCAGCAAGAACCTTGAAGGCAGTTCTTCTGTTCCGCTGATGATATTCTTCTCTCAGATCCTCGTCGGAAAGAGAGTTGATGTATTCAGGGGTGAGTGTAACTTCCTGACCTTCTGAATTCTGAATGACTGCGGGTTCAGTTTCTCCCAGACCTTTTGGTTCCAATCTTTCACGGGAAATACCGTTATCTACTAGATAATCCACAACGCTTTGAGCCCTTCTTCTGGAGAGATCCATGTTGTAAGAGTCACTTCCCCTTTCATCGGTATGAGATCGAATCTGTACTTTTAGGTTGGCGTTCAAATTAAGGAAGTCGACAAGTTTATCCAGCTCCTTCTTTGATTGCTCTCTGAGAGTAGCAGCGTTAAAGTCGTATTCGATACCTTTGATCTCGATTTCTCCCGTCGGTATTTTCGTTAGATAAAAGTCGTGTTGCAAATTGGTCGACTCAACAATTCCCAATGTATTTTTCACCGTTGCATCAGCGAAATATTTTTTCTTGCTGGCTTTTATGAAATATTCTTGATTCACCCTGAGGGTTCTTTCGTAATAACCCGATTCGTCAGACGTGAGCGTTATGTCTTCCATTTCTCCTCTCACATCCTTAAAGGTAATCGCAGCATCGGCAATGGGTTCATTGGTGTCAAAATCGAATACATATCCGCTGATAGTTATTTCTATCAGAGGTCTTTCCACGAGGTAAATGCTGTTACAGAATGTATTCAGTGTATTCAAAGAGTCGCATTCACCGCAATTATCCCTGTCTGAAGTCAGATAGCCCGTTTGCATATCTTTTCCCCAAATGAAATAGGAATCATCCCGTGGTGAGTTTATTGGTTGGCCAACATTTGCAGGGGCACTCCACCATTCTGTAACCGGATTTATGGTTGTTTTAAATACATCCAATCCTCCAAAGCCTATGTGGCCTTCAGAAGAAAAATAAAGCGTTTTTGAAGGTGCATGGTAGAACGGAGTTATTTCATCTTCCTTGGTATTAACTAGTTCACCCAAATTGATTGGTTCAGTGGTTTCACCGTCTTCATTAATCGTTGTTACCCAAAGATCCATTCCACCTAATCCACCCGGTCTGTCGGAAGAGTAATAGAGCGTTTTACCATCATCTGCCATACTTGGCGTCATTGATTTATATCCGTCTTTATTGATATCCTGACCTAATCTGAAAGGTTCAGTCCATCTTCCATTGAAGAAACGAGTCACATATATTCCTGTTTCCAGATGGTTTTCAGGATTTACACGGGTAAAATAAATAGCTTTACCATCCGGGGATAGGGTAGCACCACCTTCGATTGAAGGTGAATTTACGTTACCCTCAAACCACTGTGGTACTTCAAAAGATCCATTGGCTTTTCTATCCGTAAGATAGATATCACTGTTGTACTTACCTCTGGCTTCATATTCTTCAGGAGCAGTAGTATCCTTTCGCGCTGAAGCGAATAACAGACCTTTACGGTGAAACATCATTCCAAAAGAGGTTGTCCCGTTATTTATTACACTGTCTAATAAAGATACTGTTGCATTTGTAAATTCTCCCTGCTCTTCAAGTGCAAAATCACAGTCACCAATTTTTTCCATTGAGAGCTGATAATAAAGATTTTTTTCATCCAACTGCTCAATCATCTTTTCGAACTGAACTTTGGCCTCTTTGTATTTTCCGTTTTTCATTAGTGAATAACCATAAAAATAGAGCGCGTAGGGATGTTCTTCCTTTGGATTTTGAACAGCTATTGAGTACCATTCCTCAGCATTGATATAGTCCTTTGCGAGGCGGTAGGCATCTGCCAATTTGTGAAGAACAGTTAGTTCATCGTCGGTTTTTGGGTTTACTGGCGGCTCAAAAGATTTAGGTCCACCTTTCGGGTTGGATTTGTAAAATGCAGAAACCCCGTAAGGATGATACATTAAATCTTCATTTCCTCCGGCTAACCTATTGATAACCTGAGAATAAAAATAAACTGCTGAGGCATAATTCTCCATTTCCATTTCGCGGTCTCCGGAACGGATGAGGCTTTTATTCGTCTGACTGTATCCAAAACTAACAGATACAATCACGGCGCAACATATAGTAATTAATTTTTTCATAGTCGTGGACATGTTGGAATTGGGTTAGTTTCAGTTTTGAACATGATGTAGGTCAGACTGAGCTCTGTTGCTCCTCTACCATTTGTAGCTACTTTCAGCGTAGAAACATTGAAATCGTAGGAAAGTCTTGCCTGCCATGATGCCCATTTACATCCTATCTCAGCGATGGCAGCGTCCGCATTTCTATAAGTAAAACCGCCAATAAGGAAAACATCCGGCCCTTTCAGGTAGTAGTGAGCCAAGGCAGAAACAGTGAGTTCCATCGCCTGATCCTGATACTGATAATATACCTTCGGGATTATTGATAATCGCTGGTTAATTCCGATTCGTGCTCCTGCGTGTCCAAGATAACGCATTGGTAGTCTATTTCCGCTTCCGAGAAAAGATTCCTCAGGTGTACTCAAGTGGAAGGCACTACCTCCAACGAATGGATTTACACGTGCGCCTGGTGCAGCGAAGAAGTAGATAAATCCGGCGTTGAAGTCGGGTCTCAGTACGCTGGAATTCTGAAAAGTCTCACCTGAACTCGTAGCAGTATTGAATTGCCCTCCCTGTGCTGTAGCTTCATATTGTGCTCCCCATGTCAGGGCGTTTTGATCAAACGTTTTGTGAAAAGCTCCGGCTGCAACGCCAAGCGTAATCCGGTGAAATTTATTCTTAGACAGTGGGATGCTGTATGAGAGAGAGGGGAGTACCTGGGCAGCATTATACGCTCCGGCTCCGGCTCTGTAATTCAAAAGTTGAATTCCAAAACTCCATTTGTTATTGATTCTGCTATCAAAGGAAATCAAACCTGTCGTGAAAGGTTTTGTTGCTACGGCAGACCACTGGGTTCTATAATGTGTATGTAGCCTATGTTTACCTTCGAACATTCCGGTTAGTGCAGGATTTGTGTTTAATGCAGCTACGTCATACTGCGAAAAATGAAAATCCTGACCGAAGGATAATTGAGACAATGAAACACTAAAGCAGAGTAGTAGTGAAATTTTATTAATATAGCTCATATTTCAGTCTTATCTAATTAATGAAGTATCTCCTGATAACTCATGTACTTTTCCGTCATTTGTAACTGCTTTAACAGTCCAAACATAAACTCCAATGGGTTGATCAACGTCCTTGTACTTTCCGTCCCAACCAATGGAGGCATCGTTACTTTCGAAAATGACTTCTCCCCAGTTATTGTAGACCTTGAAATCCAATGTTTCATAAGGCCCTCCGTAAACGAACAGGAAGTCATTGTTGTTATCACCGTTTGGAGAGAATCCGGTTGGAACTATTGGGGGAAGATAAATGTGAACTATGTTTTTTGCGGTATCAATACAACCGTTTGAGTCTTCCACCACGAGCATAACCTCATAATCTCCTCCATCACTGTAGTTGTAACTCGTATTTTGATTCACTGAAAAATTTCCGTCATCGAAGTCCCACAACCAGCTTACAAGCGGAAAATCGCTTGTAGAAAGGTCAATGAAGTTGATGTTTTCAAAAACATAAGCATTGGACGGAGTTGCTGAGAATGCCGCATCGGGTCCGGGGAAGATTGTGATTAAATTGGACAATGAGTCCACACAACCCTGACTCGTGGTAACAATCAACTGCACATTGTAATCATTTGCACTTCCATATTGGTGAAGTGGATTCTGGTCAGAGCTTGAGTTACCATCTCCAAAATTCCATTCCCAGGAAACTGCAGAGTCGCCAACGACTGTTGTTCCGTCAAAATACTGGGTTCCACCGTTCAAACATGGAGCAGGGGTGTTGAAATCAACTACTGGTAAGTAGAAGGTAAAAACAGGTTTGGTGATGGTATCTGAACATCCGTTTTGTGAATAAACGATAGCCGTAACATCATTCGTTCCAACATCGGGAAGGATATAATTCGGATTCGGATCCGTCGAAAATTGAGTTCCGTCATAAATCCACGAATAACCTGTAATTGGATCTGTTGAAGTTACTGTGCTGGTAAATTCAGTCTCTTTACCATAACATTCTTCCGAGAAGGTAAAATCAATTTCCGGAGATGGTAAAACGGTTACATTGATTGTGTCTCGCTGGATCTGACAACCACCGTTGTTAATTGATTCGAAATAAATTTCAACCTCCCCGTTTGACAGGTCAAGTGGACCGTGTATGTAGGTTGTTGTATTCGATGTATCGGAAGTGAATTGTCCGTCACCGGCTGTAGACCAGATACCGCTTCCGGTTGTAGAATTAGCATCTAAAACAACAGGATTATTGGCACAAATCGTATCCGGATAAACGAGAGAGATTGTTGGCGGATCGAAGAAGAATATCCACATGGAATCCGTAGCTCCAAAACAGTTTCCATTAATAGTTGTCTGAATGAATATTTGCACAGAATCCGCAGCTACATCGTTCGGATGAGGAAAATAAACTGTATTAGCAGAAGTTGAGCTGCCAAAGGACCCTTGTCCGGTAACAGTATACCATTCTACACCTCCGGAATACTGGAAAGTTCCACTTAAAGGCACCGAAGAAGTGTCAGCACAAACTTCCTGGTCAGGACCTGCGTCAACAGTAGGACCATCAATAAAATCAATAAATAACGTGTCTTGATTCGAGGGACAGAAACCATTTCCTGTTGTAGAAAGTATAACGAAGGTGCTACCTGCACTTATTTCAGCCGGATCGGGATCGTAATTTGCGTTCAAATCCGTCGTATTTGGGTTAAAACTTCCGCCGTTTCCAACCCAAACACCCCCGGTTGCATTGGTAATTACTCCGTTTAGGTTTATATTCGGGTTATTGAAACAAGCTGTGGTATCAGGACCTACGTCTGCATCCGGCAAGCCTTGAACAAAAATATCTCTTGTAATGGTATCGTAACAACCTGCATCTGTTCCAACAACGAGTTGTACTGTAAGGTCGCCTGATGCATTAAAAACGTGAGAGGGGTTGGGTATGGTACTCACGGGTGATCCGTCTCCAAAATTCCATTGCCATGAATCCACAACCATATTTCCAACGGTAGTTGAATTTTCAGAAAAGTTTACGGAACTATTAATACAAGTAGAATCGAGTGGAGGCATATCTGCAGTCACACCCCCTATGACAAGGTCATAATAAGCAGTATCGGCACAAACCGTATTGTACTGGGCTATTAGCATGATCGTGTAATCTCCGATGCCGGGATAAGTGTGTGTTGGTTCAAAAGCCTGAACACCAGGAGATCCATCTCCGAATTCCCAGTAAAAATCAGACGCACCGGCGGCAGAAGCGTTTATCATATCTACTGTGTTACCGGCACAACCTGTAACCGGTCCTATAGCGGCATCCTTGGCAGGGGGGCAGTCTACGACATTAAATTGGAAATCCCGCACGATTACTCCTATTTTAACACCATTTCTGTATTCCTCGCATTTGATCCCAACTATAAACTGACCGATGTCTTCAGGTATTCCTGTAAGAAGTCCGGTAACAGGGTTTATAACCAGGGGTGTGCCTGAAAGATTTAAAGGATTATTGGCAGAAAAACCTGTCACCCAGGGAACAGGAGTAAACTGAATATTGTCCGGTGCAGGGCTCGCATTGTATGTAGGATTATTGTCCTGATAAGGGGTGTAAAGTGAGTAAACCAAAGAATCTCCATCGGCATCCGTAGCAGAATGATCGAAATCCACATCTTCACCCTGACAAACGAACACCGGTGGGAAATTAACCCAGGATGGCGAAGAGTTGGTAAGCCAAATTGAATTGTTAGGAATGTAAGTATGAAACATCTCCGTCACATTTAACGGATCTACAATGTTTTGAACAGATCCGTTACGGCAACAAATTCCCCAATATAAGTGATATCCGGTGGCAGAGGGGGGCAGATTTACAATACTTGAAAAAACAGCCTCTTCTACACATATACCGGGATCAACGGCACACGAATCAATTGGTGGATCTAATTCAATAATACCTAAACGTGGCATGGTAAAATTAAGTCCAGTGGAGTTTCCCAGTCCGTTTCTTACTGTAATTGTTACATCACTTGGATATGCAACGTTTCCCGGTCCGCAATCTCTGTAAAGCTTTAATCGAACATTGTAAGAGGATCCTCCAAGATGCTCATAAGTTAAGCTACCTCCGATTATATGGGTCGCAAATGTTTCATAGGTAAAAAATAATAGCGATGCAAACAGCAGTAGATATTTCATATTACAAGTAGCATTTATTTAATTCAACAAAATTAATGTTTTTTTTGATTAACCACCAAATTGGATTTATAAATAGGCTAAAAACGTAGATGAATCCATCAGGTATAATTTTTTTACTTAATTTTGTTCAAACGTTTGCTTATTTTATAGCGTTACACTTACTAAATGTGATATATATGAAACGAATACTACTATTAATTTCCTTGTTTAGTTTTTCCGTATTAACCGCTTATTCTCAGGTAAATATACTTTGGGAAAGCAGATTCGACAATAATTCATACGATGATTACTCCAAAGACATTGTGCTCGATAATGCGGGGAACACTTATGTAGTAGGGACAAGCTTTAACGGAAGCCAGTTCAATATCATTACGATTAAGTATGATCCGGCCGGAAACGAGATTTGGAATGTTACGCATGACGGTCCCTTCAGTGGACTGGATGAAGCTGTCGGAATCGTATTGGACGGAAACAATGATGTAATCATAGGGGGGCATCATCAAACGGGCGCAAGTGATTTCGATATTTTTGCTAAAAAACTGAATGGTTCGAATGGAATAACACTATGGACTTATACTCATCCGGGTACAGGTAATTTCGATCAATTAAGAGATATGGC
>JAWVYS010000058.1:0-17298 GCA_033722555.1 Brumimicrobium sp. | reverse complement strand
GTACTCCGAAAAGTAATATTTTTATTAATGGAGTATTAGACAAGGCAGTAGACAGACTCGAAAAGGAAAATAAGATATTAAAAGTAGGTAGAGGTTTAATGAAATAATTAGATTTGAAGATGAAAAAAATCGTTTTAATGTTCGTTTTGGCTTCCTTATTTTTCGCTTGTGAAGGCGAATCTGAGGCTTCAATAGGTGAATTCACCACCGTAGAGTTTAATGAAATCTACGACGCCGGTACTGTTGCGAAAGGCGAGATTGTTCAGGCTAAGATTCCGGTAAAAAATACGGGAGACTATCCGTTAATTCTGGCTAGCGTGAATGCTTCGTGTGCATGTACGGTAACTGACTATCCCAAAGATCCGATTGCACCGGGAGAAACGACCTATATCAACGCTGAGGTTGATACTGATCGAACCTCAACAGGGATGATAGAAAAGCCGATCACTATTTCTGCAAATACGCGTCCTTCCAGTTTTAAGGTCGTGATACAGGCGAACGTGATCGATTAAATGTAAAATAATAAATCAATAAATAAACAAGAGTAATTATGGGTGAAGGTGGAAGTCAAATAATAATGTTATTGCTAATTCTGGGTGTGTTTTATTTTTTCATGATACGTCCTCAGATGAAAAAGCAAAAAGAATTGAAAAAATTCAGAGAAGGTTTGAGCGTGGGTGACAAGGTCGTTACTATCGGAGGAATTCATGGAAAGATCCTTGAGGTAACTGACACAAATGTATTGTTAAGCTGTGAAGGATCGAAATTGAGGATTGAAAAGTCCGCAGTATCAAACGGTGTGGAAAATCAAATGGCCGCAAACAGATAATTAACGGAAGTACTGTGTGTATAAACCCTTTCGGTCTGGTGGTCGGAAGGGTTTCTTATTTTTTAGGGCTGTTGGCGGTCAGCTGTTCTTTCGACCTCTCAGCTTTACGTTCCTTTTTCTTGAGTTCACGTTGCTTTTTCCTGTATTCCCTGACCCTTTCCTTATATTCCTTTCTGTCTGCCCGGTAATGCGCCCGGTCCACAATTTCAAAATTGGGCTCAAACTCCACTTTTCCTGACAGAATATCCCTAATTACGCATTCAATAATAAAATCTTCGTTTTCAGGATCGTACGTTGAATTAAGGTCCTGTCCAAACATACCCGCAACTCCGGTATACAATTTAGCCTCAGCATCACCCTTATATTTAGCAATGATTTCTTCAACGGTCATTCCGGTTTCGCGATAAATCAGTTTTGTCAGGATAACTCCTTCAGAAACGTACAGTTCTTTGAGAAGAAATTTAAAATCATCCTTCAACTCTCTGTGTGTTTGCCGCGCGATCTTTTTTTCCTGTCTTGCCTTATCTGTTTTCTCTAATTCAGTGTCTAAAGAATCTACCACTTTGGCAGCATGAAGTGCAAGGGGATACACCTTTTTGACCTTCTCCAACGTGCGCAGATATTCAGCTCTGAAATTTTTAGGCACCTTAAATTCTTCATAAATCTGAAGCCTGTTCCCACAGCTGTCGGTGGTAACTGTTTGGGAATAAGTTACACCCGCCAAAAGAGTAAATATTAGAAATAAGAGGCGCTTCATTTTCAGGATTGAATTTTTTAAATTACATTAGTAACGAATTCTAATTTACAAATATTTTGCCATGAAATCAAACTATTATATTTTATTGACCGCCTTAGTATTAATTTTTGTCTCCTGTAAATCAGGGTCAGGGGAAGATACAGTTTCGGACGAAGACACGCTGAAAGTAGTAGAAACCGATACAAACATGGTGGAGCAACCTCCCATGGATACCGCCAAGGTTGATGAGGTATATAAAGATCCTGAAGTGCTTGAATCTCACAAGAAGATCGTGGAGAAATATGGGACTCAATGGGATTTTTGCACGTGTATCCTTAAAAGTGATTCCGTGAATAAAGCCTTATTAAATGCCTCTGACAGTGAGTTTGACAGAATTATGGAAAGGTCGGATTATATCGATAATAAATGCAAAGGAATGCTGATTTTACCGAACAGTACTCCTGAGGAAAGACTGAAGCACGAAAAGAAAGTTAAAAAATGTCTTACCGTTAAATAGCTTTATATCGTGCGATCAAGCAGTTTGTTTTAGAATTCGGCGGCCTGCTCAAAGCGTAAGGTTTCCCTGCTTGCAGGATGCTCGAATGAAATAAATGTTGCGTGCAGGTGTAAACGATTTTCCTTCCTTCCGTAAAGATCGTCGCCAACGATAGGTGAATTAAGGCCTTTGGGATGGGCTGCATGCACGCGTAGTTGATGTGTTCTCCCCGTTATCGGATAAAAATGAATCCTCGTTCTGTTACCTTCATAAGCAACTACTTCCCATTTTGTTCGGGCCGATTTACCGTGTTCAAAACATACCATTTGTCGTGGTCTGTCATCGAGATCTACCCGAAGCGGCAGGTCGATAATTCCTGACTGATTCCTTATATGCCCATCAATCAAGGCAGTATATCGTTTAATTACCTTTCTCTTAATAAACTGCCTTTGAAGCTTTTTGTGTGTGTCTTTATCTTTAGCAGCAATCATTAAACCCGACGTCGACATGTCCAGCCGATGAACGAGTAACGGTCCTGTGGTATCCGGATACATTTTTCTTAACCGGACAAGAACCGAATCAGTGATTGTTTTACCGGGTACCGAAAGAAACTCCGCGGGCTTACTCAAAACAATGATCCAATCATCCTCAAACAAAATTTCCAGCTCTTTCCCGGCTGCATGATTAATAAGAAATGGATTTTCCTCCACATTCAATCCCTCCAGCATGAAATTGAGGATAGGTCCACACTTACCCTGACAGGCCGGATAATAATTGCCGTGTGTACGAATCTCTCCGGGTGGTGATTCTCCCCACCAGAATTCGGAAATAGCTATAGGTTCCAGGTTGTTTTGGAAAGCGAAATGAAGCAACTTTGGAGCGGCACATTCTCCTGCGCCGGCCGGAGGTTTTCCCGCAACCGATTTCTCAAAAATAGACTGCAAGTTTTTCTTTTCATTCCTGCCATTCAAAAACCAGTATTGTTCAAAAAGTTTTCGCTGCAAAACCGCGGACATTCGGGATCGCTGTGTTTTTAGATTACTGATAACTTCCGCCCGCTCAGTTAGGTCGGTCTTTAAACTGTTTAACTCTCGCAGTAGCTCGTTAGACCTTTTTTTGAATGCGATTTTTTCCTCTATGCTCTCGTTACCCAGCGTAACTATAAGTGCTTCAAAATCTTCCGCACACAAATTTTCCTTTGCATAAATACGCTTTTCTTTACGCTGCGCCCTTGAAACCTTGATCTTATTGCGAAGTTCCTCCATTTCATGTGTATAGGCATTTTCTTTGAAAGCAATCTTTTCTTTTAGCTCTGTAAAAGACTTATCCGTTTCAAGCTCTTCAATCCTGCGATTCATTGCATTTATCGATTCTTCTTCAAGAAGGAAAAAACTACCTTTCTTCAACATATCGAACACTGGAGGAACAAATCCCGTATGTTCATTTTTACCGGCTAATTTCCCCGAAAATGCTCTTAAATAACCCAGTTGACCATCGGCGTTTTTTACAACTAGAACACCAAACATTTTTCCGATCACCGGAAGCTTACTGTGCTCTTCCAAGCCAAAATTATGCTCAAAATCTGTTTGGTTTTTCAAATAATCCTGGAGTTCTTCTGCCGCAATTTTAGCGAGAGGATGTGGCTCGTAATAAAAAGGGAAAGTGAACTTATTTGGCAAAGGAATTGAATTAACATCTTCGCTGAAATAATGGAGTTTAGTTAAATTGGATGTTGTTTTTTCGGGCAAAACGAGAAGTGTTTTTTCTTAGGTTGACAAAATTAAGAAGGAGAAAGGGATTATACGGTATATTGTTTAAGAATAATTACTCTTACGAGCAGTATACTATTCGTAACCATGTTCCTAAATTCTCAGATTATTAAAAATATGAAAATAGATTTTTTTTGTGCAATGTATCTGTTTTAATTTCATATTAACTTGTTGCTTTTTTTAAAAACTTTAATTTAAGTTTGTATAAAGTTGCTACATAAAACCTTATGAAAACCTATTTATATACATCCTTTCTTTTTTTATTCTTTGTAATTAATATCTCCTATGGTCAGACATTTGAATTTGCTGATTCAAACGCTGTTTGGTCGGTTTCTGACAAGAAATACTTTATTCAGGGAGATTCAGTATATAACTCTTTTACTTACCAAAAAATTTTTGTAGAAAATGGCAGCGTTATTACAGCTGGAAATTTTTTCGCTTTAATCAGGGAAGACCTTGTTGAAAATAAACTTTATGCGATTTCTAAAGACAGTGTTAATGAACATTTGCTTTATGACTTTTCGTTAAACGTGGGAGATCAGACAACTGTATTCCCTCTTGAAGATGGAGTTCATTCGGGGCCTGTTAACGTTAAAGTAGATGCTATTGATAATATTTATATTGATAATGCTTTTAGAAGAAAACTGAAAATATCAGGGGTAGATCAAAATACAGGTATTACTGAAGAATGGATTGAGGGTATCGGCAGTACCTTTGGGCTCTTCGGAAGTGGTTTGACAGGTGTTGTTGTTTTCGATGCTTTTTACCCTGTTTTATTATGTTATGAAGAAGATAGCGTTTTGCTTTATGACAACCCTGATTATTCTACCTGCTACGAACCCTCATCTAGTTTGGATAAGCATTTAAAAACAATCGGGATTAAAATACATCCTAACCCATCGAGTCAAAATATTGTTGTAGAATCTGATTTAATTGAAGTCGAATATAAAATATTTTCTATAGGGGGAAGACTAATCAAAGAAGGTAATATAGGTCTTAATAAGAAAATTAATATTTCAGAAATACCTGACGGGGTATATCACATTAAACTAATTTCAAAAGATAGAATTGGTATTAAAAAATTTGTGAAAATTTCTTGAGGTAAACTCTAAACAATTGGACTACAGGTTCGGTGCGATAGCAGACGGTATTTATCTGGTTCACCTCGTTAAGGGTGAAACCATACAGAGTACCAAAAAATTAATATATGCTAAATAGCTTTGAAAATATAAGATTAAAAGAACTATGGATGACAGGAATTTTTCTTGTCATCCATAGTTTTGCTGTTTCTCAATATTTAGATCGTGTGATTGAAACTGAACAAGATCATGAATTTACTTATGCTTTTAATTTTGAGGGTGATTACCTGACTAGCATAAGTACTATTTCCGATTCAAATTGGTTGCAAAGTGGTTGGAATATTCTTCAATTCAAACAGTACGATGAAAACTACGAAGTCATTCGTGAAACTCGTTTTCAAGACTCTCTACATGCATATCAACAAGGTGCAAATATAGTTTTTATGAATGATCACTATTATTATACAGGTTTTTATACTGGTCTGAATTTCCAAGGTAGTGAAAAAGCTTATATTGTAAAATATGATAGTATAGGAAACCAAATTTGGATAAAAGATTATTTTCAGAATATTCCAAATACAAGGATAACGCACTTAAAAAAACACGAAAACCGATTATTCATTGGTGGATATCATAATTACCAGCCAGATTCAACAGTTCTTTACTCTTTTGTTGGAGAAATTGATATAGCAGGAAATCTTTTATGGTCCAAAACTTTCAATGAAAATGGTAATACGACTATTAACAACTTTCACGTTTTATCATCTGGAGATTTAATAGTGAGCTCTAGTATTTCAGGTGGTCCACAAAACATAAAAACTGTGCTTTACAAAACAAATGATTTAGGAAACATCGAGTGGAGTCGTACATTTGGAATTAACGGTACATGGTTGGAGAGCAAATTTAGTGCTTATGAGTTGCCAGATGAAACACTTTTATGTTACGGGGGGATCTCAGATCCCGACGGAGCAGAATTTATAAGATCTTGGTTGTTCAAATTGGACGCTCAGGGAAATTTAATTAGTGACACAATATATAATTTTTCAGAACATGATGATTACTTTTCTTTTTTGTATGAGGAACCAATAATAAAAAATGATGAAATTTTATTAATAGGAAGGTACAAACACGATGGTACTTCACCTAGGAATTCCTATTTAGCCAGTATAGATTTAGATTTAAACCTGAATTGGTTGCGGGTAAAAGGAGACTACCCGTATAAAAACAGTTTATATTTTTTACACGATTTAGAAAATGATTTTTATCTTATGTCAGGATACGTTCATAATGGAAATTCAAATGATCCAGTAGTTGATGAATGGTTTATGGTTGTAGATAGTTTAGGTTGTGATGTGGCAGATTGTAGCTTGGGTGTTCAAGAAAATGCACTTTCTGACTATCATTTCAGTATATACCCCAACCCGGTAAGTAATAAAATCACCATTCAACTTTCAGAAGGAGCAAAAACTGCTGAAACAAATTATCAAATCGTTGATTTAAGCGGGAAAATTGTTCAAAAAAACCGATTGATCAACCCAAGCATTGACGTTTCTGCTTTGGAAAGCGGTGTTTATTTTGTTCGTCTTGAGCAAAACGGAGTCTATTTTGTGGGAGGAAAGTTGGTGATTGAATAGATAATAATTCAAAATTACTTTTCTAAAATTCAACTTACCATGCTAGCTTATTTAGCGGTTTTTTAAACTCCAGTCTTATTTAAACTTACCTTTTCCATAAGTCCTAAAATTTGAGAATATAACCTTGTCTCATTGATAGAGAAGGTTAATATATTTTCATATAAAAAATCCATGAAATTCATCTCGAACTCTTGCGTTTTCCCTATTTTTGAGTTTTCAAAATTGTCAAAGAAAAAGTCAGAATGAAAGTTTCCTACAAATGGTTGAAAAAATATGTGGATACCACGCTTTCTCCGGAAAAAATAGCTGAAATTTTAACGGATACAGGCCTTGAGGTTGAAGGTCTCGAAAAGGTTGAGGCTATAAAAGGCGGCCTTGAAGGGGTTGTTATCGGGAAAGTGCTGACTTGTGTGTCTCATCCAAATGCAGACAGACTTAAAATAACAAAAGTAGATGTTGGAGAGAAGGAACCTGTGCAAATCGTATGCGGGGCTCCGAATGTGGCAGCAGGACAGAAAGTTGTGGTGGCAACGACTGGAACCACATTGTACCCAAATCCGGAGGAACCATTTAAGATCAAAAAATCCAAGATAAGAGGTGAAGAATCGGAGGGTATGATCTGTGCTGAGGACGAGCTTGGGATCGGTATCTCTCACGAAGGAATACTCGTTCTTCCTGATGATGTTAAAACAGGTATGCCGGCTGCAGAATATTTCAACCTCGGTAATGATTACGTTTTTGAGATCGGTTTAACCCCGAATCGCAGCGATGCGATGGGACATATAGGCGTTGCACGAGATATCCTCGCCTACCTGAAGGTCCATGAGAACCATAAATCAGATTTAAAACTTCCCGATCTCTCCGGGTTTTCTGTTCACTCAGAGGATCATGTTGTGAAGGTTAGGGTAGAGAATAATGAAGCATGTCCACGTTATATGGGTTTAACCATTAGCAGTTTGACGATTAAACCTTCTCCTGACTGGCTGAAAAACAGTTTGTTGACTATAGGGATAACCCCGAAGAATAACGTGGTTGACGTTACGAATTATGTGATGCATGAACTTGGAACTCCTCTGCACGCATTTGATTTGGAGAATGTGGACGGACAAGTTGTTGTAAGAAAAGCAAAAGAAGGAGAGGAGTTCACAACCCTGGATGAGGAAAAAAGAAAACTCTCTTCCGAGGACCTGATGATCACCAATGGAAAGGAAAATATGTGTCTTGCCGGGATTTTCGGGGGTTCTAAATCCGGAGTGAAAGACAGCACCAAAGCCATTTTCTTAGAGGCAGCACTGTTTGAATCCACAACAATTCGTAAAACAGCCAAACACCACGGACTGAATACGGATGCTTCTTTTCGGTTTGAAAGAGGCGTTGATCCGGAAATGATTCCTTTTGCTCTAAAAAGGGCGGCTTTGCTCATCCTTGAAGTAGCCGGAGGTAAAATTACCATGACGCCCACAGATATTTATCCCGAACAGATTCAACCATCTACGGTTGATTTCAGCTATTCGCGCTGTAATAAACTGATTGGAAAAGAGATTCCGGAAGAAATTATTGATCGTATTCTTACCGCTCTGGATATTGAAATTTCCGAAAAGAAGGGAGATGGACTTCGTTTAAAAATCCCCACTTATCGCGTGGATGTTACCAGAGAAGCGGATGTAATTGAAGAAGTTCTGAGAATTTACGGATTTAATAAGATTGATCTACCGTCTAAATGGAATGTGAGTCTTTCAGAACAGAATTTAAGAAGTGAGGAAAACAGGCAGAATAAAATAGCGGAACTACTCGTTTCACAGGGTTTTTTCGAAACAATGAATAATTCCCTGTCGTCAAGTGCATGGACCGATAAATTTGGTGGAGATGTTCTGGCATCAGAACGAAATGTACATATTCTCAACCCACTGAGCAATGAGCTCAATGTAATGCGACAGACGCTTGTTTTTCAAGGGTTACAGTCCATTGCACACAATCAGAACAGACAGAATCCGGACCTTAAACTGTTCGAATTTGGCAAGGTTTATCACGTTTTTGATAAGGAATACAAAGAGAATAAAAGACTTACTCTTTTTCTCTCAGGAAGAAAGTTTCGTGAACAGTGGAATTCAGAGAACAGACATGTTTCATTCTATTCCCTGAAAGGTCACGTTGTGAATATTTTAGAAAGATTGGGATTAAACGTTTTTTGCAGTACCAAGGGTTTGAAAAAATCATTGTTGGAAGATGGTGTTCAGTTATTTGTGCAGAAACATAAGATCGGAGAACTTGGCTGGACTTCCAAAGAATTAAACAGAGGATTTGGCGTCAAGCAGGATGTTTTTGTAGCGGATCTCGACTGGGATATGATCCTAAGTCTGGAAAATAGAAATAAGGTGAAATTTACTCCCTTGCCGAAAACCTTTTCAGTCAGAAGGGATTTTTCTCTTTTACTGGATAAGAAAACCAGTTTTTCTGATATTGAAGACCTTGCTTTTCAGTCAGACAGGAAGATTTTGAAAGAGGTAAACCTTTTCGATGTATATGAGGGCGATAAATTACCTGAAGGTAAGAAATCATATGCAGTGAGTTTTTCCTTCCAGGATGAAGAAAAAACTTTAAAGGATACACAGATTGATAAACTGATGGCCTCCATTCGAAACGCTCTTGAAAAGGAATTAAACGCTGAACTGCGATGAAAAAAGGATTCTCCATAGTTGGTATAGGTACGGATGTCGGCAAAACAGTTGTAAGTGCGATAGTTTCAGAAGCTTTAGGAGCCCTCTATTTCAAGCCTATACAAGCCGGAGATCTGGATAATTCGGATAGCATGAAAGTGCGCCGATACTGCTCGGATAATGTTGAGGTGGCGAAGGAAATTTATCGTCTTAAAACTCCCATGGCTCCTCATGGAGCAGCAGAAATAGACGGCGTTCAATTACGGCTGAGTGAAATTGTACTACCGGTTTCAGATAAGCCCCTTGTCCTGGAAGGCGCCGGAGGATTAATGGTTCCTTTGAATGAGGAATATGAAACCCTGCTGGATATTTATAAAAGGGCGCACCTGCCTGTTATTTTAGTTTCAAGGCATTACCTGGGCAGCATCAATCATACCTTGCTTACCGCCGATCGTTTGAAAGCAGAAAAACTTCAAATAGCAGGAATCGTTTACGTGGGTGATGAAAACAAAGTAACAGAATCGATTATTGAAAGGTTTACTGATCTTAAAACCATTGCCCGTATTCCTATTGTCGATGAGATCACACCCGAATTCGTGAAAGAACAATCCGGAAAGTTCAAAGGCCTCGTGTATGAATTTAATTGAACGTGATAAAAAGGTCGTTTGGCATCCTTTTACACAAGCTAAAACAGAAAGAGACCCTTTACCAATCGTTAGAGCAGAAGGAAGTCTGCTCTTTGATGAAAACGGAAAATCATACATCGACTGTAATTCTTCCTGGTGGGTAAATGTACACGGACACGGTCATCCACACATTGGAAAAGCGATCAGCGAACAGTTTCAGAAAATTGATCATGTTCTTCTGGCAGGAGCGACTCATCCCAAGGTAGTAGAACTGGCGGAACGTGTTTTAAACGTTTTACCGACGGGATTCTCAAAGGTCTTTTACTCCGACAACGGCAGCACAGCGGTAGAAGTGGCCATAAAAATGGTGATGCAGTACTGGTACAATAAAGGAAAGGAAAAGAAACGCTTCCTGGCACTCGAAGGCGCTTATCATGGAGATACTTTTGGCGCAATGAGTCTGGGACAACGGGGTTATTTTAACAAACCTTTCGAGGAATTCTTTTTCGACGCAGACTATATTCCCTTTCCGTCTGAAGATAAAGAAAAGGAGTGTATTCAGATGGCAGACGACCTTTTTAAAAGCGGAGATTTTGCCGGTGTAATTGTGGAGCCATTAGTACAGGGTAGCGCAGGAATGCAGATGTACCGACCTGAATTTCTCGATGAATTGATGAAACTGGCTAAGAAACACGAAGTGCTCTTCATTTTTGATGAAGTAATGACGGGCTGGGGAAGAACGGGAGAAATGTTCGCGATGAATCACTGCAAATCAACGCCCGACATTGTGTGTTTATCCAAAGGAATAACAGGAGGTACGCTTCCACTTGGACTTACGGTCGCAAAACAGCATATATACGATGCTTTCCTAGATGACGATAAAATGAAAGCCTTGCTTCATGGACATTCCTACACCGGAAATCCTCTTGCCTGTGCCGCGGCTTGTGCGACGATTGAGCTATTTGAAAAGGAAGAAGCGAAACAGAATATTCAACGCATTTGTGAGCAACACAAAACCTTCCGAAAAAAAATCGATGGAAAATATAATCTTCGTGATCTGCGCCAATGCGGAACTATACTCGCTATAGAAATCGAAATAGGAGAGGGGAGCTCTTATTTTTCCTCCGTCCGTGAAAAAGCGATTGAACATTTCTACAGTAACGGAATGCTGTTGCGCCCGCTGGGGAACGTTCTCTTCCTGAATCCGCCATATTGCACAACTGATGAGCAACTACAGCACTGCTACGGGAAGATCGAGGAATTTCTTCGCAAATTATCATAATACCTCAATGCTTTTTACTTTTATTTCACCATTGAAAAGTTAAGATTCATTTTGAAAAGAAGTTCCCCATAAGATCCTAACCAATACCTGTAATTTTACTATCTTCGAAACCGTTCAAAAAAACAAAAGCATGTCCACAGAAAATTACAAACACACGGTTGCCGAGCGTTTAATGCGCTATGTGCAGGTAGATACTACAGCAGATCCCAACTCTGATACATTCCCTTCGACAGAAATTCAAAAGAACCTTGGGAAAATGCTCGTGAGTGAACTGAAAGACCTGGGCATCAGTGATGCTGAAATGGACAAATGGGGCTATGTTTTCGGAACTGTTAAAAGCAACGCTGACAAAGAGAATATTCCAACAATCTGTTTTTGTGCGCACATGGACACCGCCCCGGATGTTACCGGGAAAGGTGTCAAACCGATTCTTCATGAAAACTATGACGGCAAACCGATCACATTGCCGGATGATACGAGTCAGGTAATAACTGTGGAAAAACATCCTTATTTGAAGGAAAAGATAGGTGATGACATAATTACTGCAAGCGGAAAAACACTCCTTGGTGCCGATGATAAAGCAGGAGTGGCCTGTATCATGGATTTCGTTCAGTATTTAAAGGAAACCCCCACCGTTAAACACGGTGATATCCGTATTTTATTCACTCCCGACGAAGAAGTAGGTAGAGGCGTAGATCATCTGGATATGAAAAAATTGAATGCCGATTACGGCTATACACTCGACGGTGGAGTTCTCGGGTCCATTGAAGATGAAAGCTTTTCTGCGGATTCGGTAAAAATTACGATTCACGGCGTTAGTGCACACCCGGGATATGCGAAAGGAAAGCTGGTGAATGCATTGAAGATAGCGGGTGAAATTTTAGCTTCCTTACCGAAAGATTCATGGTCGCCGGAAACTACGGAAGGACGTGAAGGGTTTGTTCATCCTGTTGCTTTTGATGGAATACAGGAAAAGGCCACACTGACTTTTATTATTCGTGATCACGATACCAAACAACTTCAGGAATATGAAACCAGGTTGGAAAATATCGTGAAAAACGTGGTTCACAAACACGACAGCGCCCGATATGATTTTGAAGTAAAGGAGCAATACCGCAACATGAAAGAAATTCTCAAGGAGGTTCCTTTTGTAACAGATTATGCTGTTCAGGCAATGAAGAAGGTAGGAATTACTCCTCGCCCCGTTATCATTCGTGGCGGAACGGATGGTTCAAGACTCTCTTTTATGGGGATGCCCTGTCCGAATTTGTTTACAGGTGAAATGGCTATTCATTCCCGTCATGAATATGTGAGTGTTCAGGACATGGAAAAAGCTGTGAAAACAATGGTCGCACTGGCGGAGATATGGACAAATCACTGAATTTATTTTAGAGAATGGGTAATCTGAATTTTTGATCAATTCATCAATTCCGGAACTCTCCAAGGGTACTTTAAGTATTAAATTTTCTTAAAACAGTGTAAAAACAAGGCGTTTCGCTTGACATTCCGTCATTCGTTTCATAGTTTATTAACAGTTGACTGAAATAATTCAGATCAAAAAAGAACTGATTGATAACTAAAAAAAAAAACGAATTATGAAAAGACTGAAAATATTATCTTTTGCTACCATATTAGCACTGTTGACAGCATGTGCAACAAATGTTTATACTGTTAATCCAAGCAACAATGATTTGAGTAAATACGAATCTTTTGCTTATTTACCGAATACAAATATTGAACTTGAAGGCAGAAACTATACCGATACCATGATAAACAGAGCGGTAGTTGAATCTGTAAAAATGAACCTTCAGGAACACGGAATGGAACTCGATCGCGATAAGCCGGATTTACTGGTTCTTATCAGTACTTCCACAGATGTTGAGATCGCTGCAGATACAGATCCTGTATATGCCACCTATCCTTATCACTACGGAATAGGTGCAGTAAGTCCTTTTTACGATCCTTACTATTATTACGGGTATCATAATTACTCCCGGATAGTTGGTTATAATACTACCACCTACAGTTACAAGGAAGGTACGCTTGTTATCGATCTAATTGACCGGGAAACCAAGCAAACCGTTTGGAAAGGGGTAGCCTCCAGAGAAATATATGATCAGCCTTCCTCACAGGCAATTCAAAAGATGGTTGACGATATTTTTGATGAATTCCCGGTAGAGAAATCAGAGATGTCGTAATCAATCCAAGGGTATTTAAAACCCGGTTCAAATGCATGGGAGAAGAAATTGCTCCTGTGCATTTTTTTAATTGATTAAAACTCTTTTCCGAATTATCATTATTTTTATATGCATGTGTATTTCAAGAATTTTTTAAAAAAATATCCAGGATATAACTGAGAATTTATATGGCTTTCAAAGATTATTATAAAATATTGGGTGTCGATAAAAATGCAGATGAACAAGAGATTAAGAAGGCTTACCGTAAACTGGCCAGGAAATATCATCCCGATCTTAATCCCAACGATAAAGAAGCTGAACAGAAGTTCAAAGAGATCAATGAAGCACATGAGGTGCTGAGCAATGCCGAAAACCGGAAAAAATACGATAAGTACGGAGAACAGTGGAAGCATAGCGAACAGTTTGAACGTGCTGAAAAAGAACGAGGCAAGCAGTACCAAAGATCTTACGGAGGCGGAGGATCGGGTAGTTTCGGAGAGGAGGATTTCTCTGATTTTTTCAATTCAATGTTTGGTGGAAGAGCCGGGGGGCGTGGTTCGAATGTAAAATACAAAGGACAGGATTTTAGTGCTCAACTCGAGCTAAATCTGGAAGAGGTCTATGAAACCCATAAGCGAACACTGAACGTAAATGATAACAACATTCGCCTAACAATTCCGGCCGGAGTAGAGGATGGTCAACAGATCAGAATTAAAGGATACGGAGGTGAAGGTGTTTATGGAGGACCGAAGGGTGATCTTCATATTACATTCAAGATTGTAAATAACACTCCTTTCAAAAGGGATAAGGAAAATCTGTATGTAACGAAAGATATTAGTTTGTATACGGCGGTTCTCGGAGGAGAAGTCATCATAGAAACCATGGATGGAAAAGTAAAGCTCAAGGTTGAACCCGGAACGCAGAACGGTACCAAGGTCAAACTTAAAGGGAAAGGTTTTCCGGTGTATAAGAAGGAAGGGAAATTTGGTGACCTGTATGTAACCTATAACGTAACTATACCCACTAATCTTTCTGAAAAAGAAAAGGAATTATTCAAAGAACTTTCAAAAATCAGATAATCATGGCAGAAATAGAATTCATAGAAATCAGAACGCTATGCAGGCATTACGAAATCGAATACTCATTTGTCGAAGGACTTGTGGATATTGGATTGGTTGAGTTTCATATTATAGAGCAAAAGCCTCATATTTCAAAGGAATATGTAAGTGATTTGGAAAGAATAATTCGTATTCACAAAGACCTCAACATTAATGTGGAGGGAATTGATGCCGTTTTTAACCTGCTCAAAAGGCTTGAAAAAACTGAGAATGAATTGAAACAGGTAAAAAACAGACTAAGGATTTATGAATCAACAAATAAATAATGATTAAATAAAGAAACTTATCAAATTTTGAAAAGAAAGATCCATCTGCAATTTCGATGGATCTTTTATCTTATAATCAGGATACCTGACTTTCATTGTAGAGCCCTACGATGATTGCTGCTACAAAGAAAATCATTAAAAACCAGAAGAATATCCCAAAGACAGCGGCTGCGCGCCCCCCTTCTCTTACTTCCTGTTCAGATTTAGTTTCGAAATAGCGTGAGCGCGGTGTTGCCGCTGCTGCTATGATTAAGGCGATCAGAAACACGAAGAATGTGATTGGTATCCATGCTACACCCCAGAAAACAGGACCAATGGGAGCTACCCATAAACGACCTGCCCAGGCAGCAAAGAAGAGGATCAGTAAAAATACCCAGAATCCTCCCCAGGGATTTCTTGACCTGAATCCGAAGTGGAACAATGAACCAATGATGATTGCAATTAGTAAAACGAATAAAATTTCGGTAACTTCCATAATCGATTAATTTTTGATTTTTACTGCTAATAATTTAATCATTTAATTTAAATGTAACGTAAAGATTTTTAAAATTTTACAACTCTTAACAAATCAAAACTACCTGTTAAAATGAATATTCTTAGTAGCGAACCCATGGGTTTTTTACTTCATTCCAATTCATTTGATTAAATTTGTTTGCTAAATTTCTCACTTGAAAAGATAACTTTTTAAGTGATTTTATAGTTGCTAAACCCTATGAAAACGGTTATACTCCTCATTATTGGCTTGTTACATGTTCTTACTGGATATGTTCAGGTTGAAGATGAGAGAACAGCGGAGATTAAAGAAAAGATCCGACAGGCCGAAGAAAAGGGTGATTTTAAAAAATCAGTTAAATACAAGCAAAAGCTAATCAAATTGGATCCCGGAGCTATCGAATATAGATTCGATCTCGCGGAAACTTACCTTAAAATAGAGAAATACGACAAAACACTGGGTGTTTTGAATGAGATCATCGCTGATAATATGGATAATCCTTCCGTCTATCAAATGAAGAGCGATGTTTATCTTTTAAAGGAAAATATTTCTGCTGCAATTGCAACCATTGAAAAGGGGATAGAAAAATTCCCGGACGACGGAAAACTGTACTTCTATGCAGGTCGTTATGCCATGATGCAGAAGGAATATGAAAATGCGCTCAGTTATTTCGAAGAGGGTATACTGAAAGATCCGAATTATCCTTCAAATTACTATTGGGCATGTAAAATTTACTGCAGTTCAACGGAGGAGGTTTGGGGATTGATATACGGTGAACTGTTCATAAACATAGAAAGAAATACTTCGAGAACGGAGGAAATAAGCGCTCTTCTATACAAAACACTTCAACGTGAGATACGCTTTGAAAGTGATTCCCTTGTTACGGTAAGTTTGTGTCAGAACGCTAATTTCAATCCACAATCGGAAGAGCAATTGGAATACGGTAGCTTTGGGCAAAAAGAAGTTGAACTTAATCTCATTAAAACCCTGAGCGATGTAGAATACATTTCTTTAAGAACAATCAATGATGTGAGACACCGCTTTATCAAGTTTTATATGGAGTCCAGGGATAGCAGTATATACCCTATTCACGCACTGTTTGAATTTCATAAGCGTCTAATTGATCTGGGACATTTTGAGGCATATAATTATTGGCTTTTCATGATGGGGGATACGGCCTCCTTCGAATACTGGGAGGGAACCAATGCAGCACAATGGATCAGGTTTCTTGATTGGTACCAAGAACATCAACTTCAAATGTTTGATAAAGATCATTTTCACCGAAAACATTTTTAAATGCCTCCGCACGAAAAATGAATGAATATCTCACAGAAACTCCTTTTTTGAATTTTAATTCCCCCGAAGTTCGGGATTTTGCGGATCAGTTCAGAGCTATTTCCTCTGAGCGTGAAAAGGCTGTTGAAATTTATTACCGGATCAGGGATAAATTTATTTATGATCCTTATCACCTTGATCTCAGACCGGAAGCCCTGATTGCATCTTTGATTCTATCCAAGAAAAGGGCATGGTGCGTTGAAAAGGCTATCCTAATGGCCTCGGTTCTGCGTGCTGTTGAAATCCCGAGCAGACTGGGTTTTGGAATAGTAGTGAATCATATTGGCGTAGAAAAATTGGTGCGGTATCTGCGAAGAGAGGAAATCGTTTTCCACGGATATGTAGAAGTTTATCTCGAAAATAAATGGGTGAAGGCAACTCCTGCATTTGATCCATTGGTGTGCAGAGCCGCCGGAGTTGATCCGTTGGAATGGGACGGAAAAAATGATGCTATGTTTCAGGAATTTAGTAAGGGTAAGAAGTTCATGGAATATGTTCATTTTTACGGAACCTTTCACGATGTGCCTGTTAAATTGATGAATGAAGAAATGAAAAAATACTATCCTCACTTATTTTCAGATATTTACGATTCTAAAGAGTTTTCTTTTTTTCATATTTAGTTGAATTATTTCTAAATTCGTTTCATGTGTTACAGTGTTCGAATGGATTTTAGTGTAAAGGAACTTACGGAGGGCTATAATGCGAAGTTCGAGAATCCGTTACTTTTTCAAGAATCTGCGTTTATTTCAGGTTTTACGTTCCCTTCTTTACCTTTGTTGACCAATACGAATAATGCAAAGT
>JAWVYS010000057.1:0-17508 GCA_033722555.1 Brumimicrobium sp. | reverse complement strand
TTCAACAGTTAATTCGTTGTTCGTTTCTGAATCCTGAGCCAGAGTTGATAGAAATATAAAACTTATGAACAGTACTGATATAAATGATTTCATTTTGATTTGAGAATTTAATTGAAGCGAAGATAACAGAAATTTCGGTTCCTAAAAAAGCCTCAATTTTATCATTTTATCTTTCATTGTTAATAATTCCATAATATACACTCGGTTAAAATGCCTTAATTTTGTCCTGAAAATCTTTTTGTGTTCTCCTTGATGGGACTTCGTTCACTGAAACCATGAAAAGATAAAAACAAAAAAATGATTAAAAGATAGTTGGTTCTCTATAAGTTTATTCAAGCTTTCAACGCATCTCTTTTTTTGTTCGTCATAACGTTGTAAAATTTCTAATATCAAATAATATGAAACAGTTTTTACTTTCAGTAAGTCTTTTAATCGGAACCGGGTTTTATGCTCAGGACTGTTCTGAACTTTTTATCTCAGAATATGTGGAAGGATGGTCCAATAATAAAGCGATCGAAATTTATAACCCTACCAACCAATCCATTGATCTTAGCCAGTACATACTTGTACGTTATTCCAACGGTTCTACTTCTGCAGGTGCACAACAATCCGTGCAACTTGCCGGAACAGTTGCTCCTTATGACGTTTATGTAGCAGTTATCGATAAAAGAGATCCGAACGGAACAGGACAGGAAGCACCTGTATGGGACTCACTTCAGGCAAAGGCTGATGGGTTTTACTGTCCTGATTACAATACTTCCAATGCAATGTATTTCAACGGAAACGATGTAGTGGTACTTGCAAAAGGAACTTACACGAACCCTACGAATGCTCAGGCGATAGATATTTTCGGAAAAATCGGAGAAGATCCTGACAACGGACAGTGTGATCCTTCTATCAGTACTTGTGGATGGACTACAGAATTTCCTTATGTGGCTCCTGCCGGTGTGGTTGTAACTACTGATCACTCGTTGATTCGTAAAAGCACTGTGCTGAAAGGTGTTACTGATCCTACGATCTCCTTTTTCAATCCACTTGGAGAATGGGATTCAATTCCTCCCGTTGTTTTTGATCAACAATTGGGTTATCTTGTAGGTAACTGGGAATCACTGGGATCTCATGAGTGTAACTGTGATCCGGGATCAGGTCTTGACAGTGAATCAGCACAGAAGATTTCTATTTATCCAAACCCATCCGAGGACGGTGTGTTCACTGTTTCTGCAAACGGAATCATTGAAGAATTGACCGTGTACAACAGCGTTGGACAAGTGGTTTTTGCTAAAAAAGACCTTAATGCTGTTTCTCAGGTGAATTTAGGTGATAAAACCGGTGTTTATCTGATCAACATCCGCACCAAGGAGGGGCAAGTAGCTTCAAGAAGGGTAATTATAAAATAATCTAAATTCGGGGGAAGTTATAGACTTCCCCTTTTCGTTTAATTTTATCTCGGAGTTTTGTTAAAAAATAGTTTGCTTTTTGTTTTTCTGATGCCCGTTATTTGTCTGGCTCAGAAAGGAACACTGAAAGGAGTAATTACCGATCATATTTCCGG
Organism: Brumimicrobium sp.; assembly: GCA_033722555.1. Classification (GTDB taxonomy): domain Bacteria; phylum Bacteroidota; class Bacteroidia; order Flavobacteriales_D; family Crocinitomicaceae; genus Brumimicrobium. The sequence goes on along the minus strand of JAWVYS010000057.1, from coordinate 15,956 downwards.
TGAACCCATCATTGGTGCCTATGTTTATATCTCGGATGATTATCGAGCCAAAGCTGAAATGGATGGTTCTTATGAGATCAATAATATTCCCTACGGTGAATACCAGGTGCGTGTTTCCATGTTCTCATACGATACCATTTATACAACCGTAAATATCAATCAACCTGTGGTAACTGAAAATTTCCGTGTGGGCGACACGCAGGAAATGGAAGAAGTTGAAGTAATAGGACAGTTGGCAACCGATAGAAAAACGCCTGTGGCGGTTAGTAGGATTTCTGCCAAACAGATTGCTGAGGAATTGGGTTCCCAGGAACTTCCGATGATACTAAATTCAACACCGGGTGTTCATGCTACCCAACAAGGGGGAGGAGACGGTGATGCACGTATCAGTATCCGTGGATTCGATCAGCGAAACGTGGGTGTTATGATAGACGGTGTTCCTGTGAATGACATGGAAAACGGTTCGGTATACTGGAGTAACTGGTTCGGACTTGATCAGATTACCAGTCAGATTCAGGTACAGCGTGGTCTGGGGGCAACAAAACTTGCTATGCCTTCCGTTGGTGGAACCATGAATATCATTACTGAATCCGCTGCCGGAAATCGTGAAATTAAGGTAAATCAAGAGTACGGAACAGGGAATTTCTTCAGAACTTCATTGTCTTATAAATCAGGGAGAATGAAGAACGGTTGGGGAATTTTGTTTTCAGGTTCCTACAAGGAAGGTGACGGATGGGTAGATGGATTATTTACCAGAGGTGCATTCTATTATTTGAAAATACAGAAAAAAACAGGAAACCACCTTACATCCTTAAGTGCTTTCGGTGCACCACAGGAACATGCTCAGCGTAGTTTCCAGCAACCGATTGAATTCTGGGACGCTGATTATGCCAGAGATCTTGGCATTACCATACCGGCAAATGCTCTTTATGTAGATATGGGACTTCAACATAATCCGCATTTCGGATATTTCACAAACTCAAACGGTGATCGCGAAATAAGAGCGGAAAGAAGAAACTATTATCACAAACCTCAGATCACCTTAAAAGATTTTTGGAAGGTGAACAACAAACTCTCATGGTCAAACATGCTCTACGTTTCTATTGGCCGCGGTGGCGGTGAAAGAATTCGTAATTACAGTGCACTGATCCGTGACGAAGAAGGACTCATCGACTGGGACGCCATTGAAAGGAATAACCAGATAAAAACGCTCTTCGGTAATGAATACCTGGCTACTGATCCGGCTTATCATCCGACCTTACTTAAATCTACTCAGGTAATGACGGCTGCCGTAAATAATCACATGTGGATAGGAGGTATATCTCAGTTTGACTATGAACTGAATGATTACTGGAAAATTTCCGGAGGACTCGATTACCGCTATTACCGTGGAGAGCATTATTATGAACTGACTGATCTTCTGGGCGGAAACTATTGGGTAAACAGCCACGATCAGAACAGTTTTAACGACATGAAAACTGAAGGTGATAAGGTCGGTTGGCAGCCTTACCATAATTACAGAGACGGCCTGGTACAATGGGCAGGAGGATACGGTCAGGCTGAATATGCCAAGGGTCGTTGGTCTGCATTCGTGAACTTATCCACGGTTGTAAACGGTTATAAAGGAATTGATTATCATCAGAAAAGAGAGGTGCATCTCAGCGATACAACATTGTTTATCGGCGGTGAAGATGTTGTTCAGTATGACGGTGAAATCTACCATCCCAATTCTCCGGAACTAAAATACAACCAAACAGAATGGAAATGGATACCCGGATTCACTCTCAAATCAGGTGCGAACTTTAACATCACCGAGAAACAAAATGTTTTTCTCAATCTTGGATACCTTTCAAGAACTCCTCAGTATAGCAATGTGATTGACAATAACACCAATGAGTTCTTTGTGGAGATCGTAAATGAGAATATCATGGCCGGTGAAATAGGTTATGGTTTTCGTTCCAAAAAACTAAGCTTCAATGTAAATGGATATTATACCTACTGGGAAAATAAGCCTTTTCCTTTTGGAGTGTCCATCCCGGATCCTATGGATCCTACCGAATTCATTCGCGCGAACGTGAACGGAATGGATGCATTGCATATGGGAGCAGAATTAGATGGAGTTTATAACATCCTGAAAAATCTTACAGTAGAGGCTATGATTTCCTACGGAGACTGGACTTGGCAATCGAGTGAGATCATTGACGTTGTCGGTACAACGTTTGAATTTGATGCCAAAGGTGTTCATGTCGGAGATGCTGCTCAGTCTACTTATGCGTTGAGTCTACGTTATGCGCCTGTAAAGAACGGTTATATCAAAGTTGTGTACACCTATTTTGATCGTTATTACAGTAATTTCGATCCATTCAGTTTGAGCACAGCTTCAGGAAATGGAGGACGCGAATCCTGGCAAATTCCCTCGTACGGGCTTTTATCAGGACACGCCGGATATCGGGTGAAGTTTGAAAAGTCTAATTTGATGTTCCGGACGAATGTCTTTAATGCACTCAATACTATATATATATCAGATGCGACGAATAACCGGTTTGGAAGTGGCTTTGATGCTACATCTGCAGGGGTTTTCGTAGGACAGGGATTTCGTTTCAATGTATCTGTAGGATTTGAATTTTAAAAAAAATGATTAATCGTATTGAAGTCGGAATATGTGCTTCAGTCTAAAATGTAAAATAAATTAAGATGAAAAAATCGCTAATTCTTCTGGGTAGTTTGTTTGCTTTTGTCACTTCTTTCGGACAAACAAACATCAATGACGCCCGGGTAAATTTTTCAGTGGGACAAACCGTTACCATTAACGGTGTTTCTGCAAATGCAGGTGAACTTGGTCCAATACGTTATATTCAGGACGCTACCGGGGGGCTACCTGTGTACGGAACCACCATCAATTCGGTGGGAAGGGGAGATTCTGTTACCGTTACAGGAGTGCTTAAGGATTTCAACGGACTGCTGGAGATTGATCCGATCAACTCATGGACAGCGCTAGGTGCAGGAACCCAAATTGCACCATGGAATATTACCATTACCGATATCGGGGAGAACTTTGAAGGACGTTTGGTACAGATTGATGATATAACTTTTACCAACGCAGGACAAACCTTTGCAGGTGCCACGAACTACACGTTTACAGATGGTACTAACACCGGACAACTTCGTATTCAGAACGGTTCAAACCTTGTAGGAACAACTATTCCCTCAGGGCCCCAATCTCTCGTAGGTTTAAGCAGTCAGTTCAACACGAACTATCAGATACTTCCACGTGATGTGAACGATATTTTTGCTTATACCCCTCCCGACAAAAAGATAGTTGTAGAGGTGGACGGGCAGAACTTCCTCAACGGAAATACTGCTTTTATCGGGGTTAACGGATCAACCCCTATAACCATCAAAAACATTGGTGTAAATAACCTGACTATCTCAGGAACCACGATTACAGGACCTCAGGCCGGTGATTTTAGTACGGACATTACTGCAGGACCTATTGCCGGCGGTGGTCAAACAAATAATACGATCACTTTTGTACCGGGAGGAAACGGATCTCGTCAGGCCGTTCTTACAATCAGTTCGGATGATCCGGATGATCCAAACTTTGTAATTAACCTATATGCAATTGGTAATGATAACCTTGCTACGGAACCTGCTGCAGGAGCGACAGGACTGACCTTTAATAATATCAAAGCGTATACCCTGAGCGCGGCTTACGTTAGCTCAGCCACAGCAGAAAAATACCTCGTTGTCTGGAAAAAAGGAAGTGCTCCCACCGGGATCCCGGCGGACGGCCAGTCTTATTTGCGTGGAGATGTAGTGGGTGACGGTCAGGTAGCCTACGTGGGTGCCGGAACTTCTTTCACTCCGCGTGGAATCAGAGCCAATACGGATTATCATTTTGCGGTTTACGCCTTCAATGGTTACGGTAGTTACGTAAACTATAATCAGGCCGGAGTACTTACAGGAAATGTTTCTTCAACAGGTGAGGAGATCGGAACCTATTACAGCGGGATTAATTCACAGAATCCTACACTGATTAACGATCTTACGGCTTTAATCAACCCGCATGCTTATTCTTCGTATTTCCTTTACAAAACCATTATGATGGACCAGTTTGAAATTAAGGATACTGTAAACGGAGAATCTTATGTAGAATGTGCTTATTCCGGAGAGAGAAAAGTATTCAGTGGACCTTTTGACTGGACGGCTACCGGTTATTCGCGTGAGCATACCTACTCACATTCATGGATGCCTACTTATCCTGCCGACAACCCTGAGGAGTTGGAATACGCTGATTATCATAACCTGTATCCAACGAATCTATCACAGGCAAATACACCGCGAAGCAACCTGCCTTTGGGTGAAATCACAGGAAATGTTTTATTCACCTATCTCGAAGGAAGCGTGGGTGAGCGTAACGACGGAAGCCTCGTCTATGAGCCTAGAGACAGCCAGAAAGGAAACGCTGCACGATCAATGTTCTACATGGCTGTTGCCTACAATGGGGCTAGTGGAACAGGAGATAACTGGCAGCTTCCTCCGAATATGAGTCAGCCTAACAAATTCCAGGATCAGGATATATTGAAGAACTGGCATTTCACTGATTTACCGGATAACTATGAAATTGCGCGCCATGAGTTGATCTTTGACACGCAGAATAACAGAAATCCCTTCATAGACAGTGTTGACTTTGCTTGTTACATCGATTTTTCTCAGATGATCTATGACGCTGACGGTTGTGATCTTGCTGTGGAAACGAATACATTGGATAAAAATCTTGTCGTTTTCCCGAACCCGGCGCGTGAGGTTGTTTATGTACAGGTGAACGGTATGGAAATCCAGGGTCTCACTTTGACCGATATGACCGGAAGAATTGTTTATAGTTCCAGTGTAAAAAAAACGAAAGAGGAGATCAAAACAGACCTTCTCAATGCAGGAACATATATCATTCATGTTAACACTATAAACGGGAGTGTTCAGAAAAAATTAATTGTACAGTAGTATTTGAGGAGATGACAAACATCCGGAAAATACTACTTTTGATTTGCACAGGAGCAGGCCTTTGGGCCTGCTCTTCTGTTACTCCTTTGTACGTTCAGACGGATAAGGTAGAAGTGAATATTTCTGCCCGGCAGGATGAAGAACTGGAAGAATTTATTCAGCCTTACCGTGATTCCCTGGTTAAGGAAATGAATGAGGTTATCGCCTGGGCGGAATCGGATTTTGTCAATGCACGTCCAACAGGTTCTTTGGGGAATCTGGTTGTTGATCAGACACTGGATTATGTTTTTTCAGAACGGCTTGTTGAAGATAAACGCTATATCTGTATCATGAACTACGGTGGGTTAAGGGCTCCAATTGATAAGGGCCCCGTAACCATAGGTGATGTTTTCAGGTTGATGCCATTCGATAATACACTGGTTTTACTTAAACTCCCTTCAGAAAATATCAGTGAACTGGTCTCTTTCATGAAAAACTCGGGAGGGGAGCCCATCGGTGGATTCCTTATCAATGAGAATGGTTTTCATCTTGATGATTCTGCGGAGACCGGCGATACCCTTTATGTTATTACAACAGATTATCTTGCCGGCGGAGGAGATAACATGAAGTTTTTACAGCACCCCTATGATAAAACGGATACCCGTATTTTAATACGGGATATACTCATCAGTCAGTTCAGGGAGGCAGATACGCTTCGTGGCAATGAAGAACAACGTATAAAATTATAGGATGGACAGGAGGATTTTTTTGCAGCGGAGTATTGTTGTTGGCGCAGGTGTGGCTATCAGTCCTTCAATCATCGCCCATCCCAGGAAGCCCGAGGGATTGGAGCAAATTACAATACTGCATACCAATGATACGCATTCCCACATCGATACTTTTCCCTCAACACATTCGAAATACCCCAATCAGGGAGGTGTTTCCAGACGGTTTACATTGATTCAGCAAATAAGAAAAAAAGAGAAGAATGTCTTGTTGCTTGACGCAGGCGATATTTTCCAGGGTACACCCTATTTCAATGCTTACAAAGGTATCCTTGAAATGAAACTAATGAGTGAAATGGGTTATGATTGCGCAACGATGGGGAACCATGACTTCGACGCAGGGCTCGAAGGATTTCTAAAGGCTCATACACATGCAACTTTTCCTTTTGTAAATGCAAATTATGACTTTTCGAATACTGTTTTGGCCGGGATTACTTCGCCTTATAAAGTGTTTTACAAAGGCCCTTTCAAGATAGGTGTTTTCGGTCTTGGTGTTGAACTTGAAGGGCTGGTTGCCAAAACGAATTATGGAGACACGGTTTACTCAGACCCCGTTGCTGCTGCGAACAAGTGGGCAGAGCATCTCCGGATGGAAGAGGAATGCAATCTGGTAATCTGTCTTTCTCACCTTGGATATTCCCCCAGACACAACGATATGTGTGATACGGTTTTGGCAAAAGAAACTTCCGGCATAGATTTAATTATCGGAGGCCATACACATACCTTTCTTGAAAAACCTGAAATCCATCTGAATAAAAAGGGTGAGAAGGTATTGATCAATCAGGTCGGTTGGGCAGGACTTGCTCTCGGGCGCATAGATTTCTTTCTTGGTGAGTTAAAGCGTCATAAGAAATACGAGATTATCATGGTTTAGAACCTATGCAAGAGCTGAACACTGGATTAGGTCTTCAAGCTGATTTGAAATAAAGCGAATCAAAATCCATCCTTTTGAATGGGATGCTCAAAAAAATTATAAATTTGTTCTTTTATAAATTCAATCATCAGAATGATACAGTTATCAGACCGTTTGCAGGCCATGGAAGAATCCGCGACCATCGCGATGTCCCGGAAAAGTCGTGAACTCAAGGAAGAAGGGAAGGATGTTATTTCCTTAAGTTTGGGTGAACCGGACTTTAATACTCCTGATTTCATTAAGGAAGCCGCTCAAAAAGCTATGGAAGATAACTACACGAGCTATACGCCGGTTCCGGGTTATGACGATCTTAGAGAGGCGATTGCCGAGAAATTTCTACGCGATAACGGACTGAAATACAACAAAAATCAGATTGTAGTGTCAACGGGGGCTAAACAGTCCATAGCCAATGTCGTAATGAGTCTGGTTAATCCGGGAGATGAAGTGATTATCCCTGCCCCATACTGGGTTTCCTATATTGAAATTGTAAAAGTTGCCGGAGGAATTCCGGTTGTAGTACACGCTGATCTGGCTTCTGATTTCAAAGTTTCGGGAGATCAACTGGCTCCTCATATTTCTGAAAAGACAAAATTGATTATGTTCTCAACTCCCTGTAATCCTACAGGGTCTGTTTATTCGAAAGAAGAACTTAGAGGTATCGCTGATACAGTGGCCAGGCACAAACACGTAATCGTTCTTTGTGATGAGATCTATGAACATATCAATTTTATCGGAAAGCATGAGAGTCTTGCTCAGTTTGAGGAAATCTATGATCAGGTGGTAACAGTTAATGGTGTTTCAAAAGCATGGGCAATGACCGGTTGGCGACTTGGATATATTGGAGCACCTGCAACGATTGCGGAGGCATGTAATAAAGTTCAAGGCCAATTTACGAGCGGTACTTGTTCCATTACACAGCGCGCATCCATCGCAGCCATGAAGAAAGATCCTTCCTATTTGAAGGATATGCTTAAGGCCTTTGAAAACAGACGGGCCCTTGTATTAAAGGCTCTTCAGAATATGGATGGAGTCAAGGTGAATGAACCTGAAGGAGCTTTCTATTTCTTTCCGGATATATCGAGTTTCTTCGGAAAGTCTTACGGTAAATTCAACATAGAAAATGCCACAGATCTATCTTTGTATCTGCTGGAAGAAGCATTGGTTGCTGTTGTAACCGGTGATGCTTTCGGTGACAATAACTGTATCCGTATTTCCTACGCCACGAATGAAGAAATACTTGCCAAAGCTATGGACCGTATAGCTGGAGCCTTGAAAAAATTAAAGTAATGACAGCTGAAACACTCTTCGAGAAGTTCAGACAACAAAAAATTTTAGTGCTGGGTGACGTTATGATCGACGCCTACCTGGAAGGTAAGGTTTCACGTATGAGTCCTGAAGCCCCTGTTCCTATTGTCGATTTCACCTCAAGGGAAGAACGACTCGGTGGTGCGGCCAACGTGGCCCTTAATTTACTCAGCTTAGGTGCCAAAGTGGTAATGTGCTCGGTGATAGGAGAGGATAGCAATGGCGAGACCATGATGCAACTTCTTAGAAAGAGAGAAATCTCAGCGGAAGGGATGGTTCAGTCAAAAGACAGACAGACCACCGTGAAAACAAGAGTCATTGGAAACCATCAGCAGTTACTTCGCGTGGATCAGGAACAGACCAACGATATTTCGAAAACGGAGGAAGACAAGTTGCTTGCAAACATAGAGTTATTGCTCAAAAATGGTTGTGACGCGGTAATTTTAGAGGATTATAACAAGGGTGTACTCACAGAGCGGGTGATCACAGAAACACTCCGGCTTGCGAATAAATTTGGCGTCCCAACAACCGTCGATCCGAAGTTAAAGAACTTTTTCGCCTATAAAGGTGCCACGCTCTTTAAACCGAATTTGAAAGAATTGCAGGAAGGCCTGAGCAGATATTTTCCTATCACGAACAGAGAATTATTCGAAGATGCAGTAAATGAACTATGTAATCGTATTCAATGCAATTATTTGCTGGTTACATTAAGCGAACATGGTGTTTTCGTTAAAAAAGATGATCAGCAACATTATATTCCTGCGCACGTCAGAAATATCGCAGATGTTTCGGGAGCAGGAGATACAGTTATCAGTGTTGCGACACTTTGTCTTGTGGCCGGTCTCGGTGCAGATAAAATCGCAGAGATTGCTAATCTTGCAGGAGGAATCGTTTGTGAAGAACCCGGTGTGGTAGCCATACGATCGGAAAAGTTACTCAGCGAGATTCAAAAACTTAAAATCGAATGTTAAAGGATTTCCGGGAGAAGGTCAATCTCAAGCTTTACAGCTCAAAGAATACGGTACTCTCTTTTTTCCGGGTGGCTCACGTGATCGTTGCTCTTTCAATGATCGGTGTTCTGGTATATTACTACGGATTTCCGCAGACGGAAGATAGCAGGGACTCACTTCTCAGGATCATAGAATACAGTTTTCTGTTTTATATTCTCCGATTCTTTGTGAAATTCGTGTACGATTTTAATCCGGTCGATTTTTTCAAAAGGAACTGGTTTGAAACCATAGTCATCTTCCTGTTGCTCGCCGAAGGAATCTCCTACAACTTATTTGATACCTTGCTTCTTTCCGATTTCTTCGTTTGGCTTGGATTCAAAGGTTTTGCCGATATTTCGAATATCCTGATTCAACTCTTTTTTATCATATATATTATTACCGAGACTGTGAAGAAAAGAGATTTTGGTCAGTGGATGAAGATACATCCCGGCTTACTCTTTACCATTTCCATCCTCACAATTATCTGCGTAGGAACCGGTTTATTGATGCTTCCCGAAATGACACAAAGTGACGGAGGAATATCTTTTACCGATGCACTGTTTTTATCGACCTCCTCAACAAGTGTAACAGGATTAACTACAGTCGATATAACCCAGGTGCTTACCTACAAAGGTCAACTGGTTATTCTTATTCTTATTCAGATCGGAGGGCTGAATACCATCGCTTTCGGAGCCTTATATTTGCTTATTGCCAAATTTGGAATAGGGCTGAAGCAACATGATATTATTGAAGACTTTGTTAATCGAGATTCATTATTGGACACAGAATCGATGTTTTTTCGAATCGTAAAATGGGCCTTGATTATTGAGTTGGTTGGGATTCTTTGTATTTTCTTTTTATTGGAACCGGAAGGGATTTTTGCAAATCCTGCGGATCGATTGTTTCAAGCCGTTTTTCATTCGGTATCAGCCTTTAACAATGCGGGACTCACAATCATACCGGGTGGTCTGATGAATGATATGCTCGCTCAAAATTATTTGCTTCACACAGTTATTTTGGTGCTGTTTTTCCTGGGAGGGTTTGGAATGATTTATCTGTTCGATCTTTTTCAGATCAAGAATCTTCGTGAGCGTATGAAATACCCGTGGAAAAGTATTCAGTTCGGTACAAAAATATCCCTTTATTTTACGCTCGGACTTTTGTTTTCAGGAGCTATTGTCTTTTTCATTTTTGAACAGCATAATACGCTCACGGGTCAATCTTCCTTCGGGAAGTTCGTGACTTCCCTTTTCGAATCAATGACCACAAGGAACGCCGGATTCAATACCGTAGATACAGGATCTCTTGCTTTGCCGGTTTTAATGTTCTTTTTGTTTCTTATGTTCGTCGGCGCAGGATCAGGATCATCCGGTGGAGGAATCCGTGTATCAACTTTTGCCGTAATGGTCTCGTCTGTGATTTCTACCATTCGCGGTAAGTCTCATGTCGAATTATTCAAAAGAACCCTGTCCAACGATCTTGTACTTAAAGCCTATTCAATATTTGTTTTTTTCGTAGTGTTAAACCTGGTAGGTATTTTCATCCTCGTTATTACAGAACATACGATGATAGAAAATGGCACATTTACCTTAACGGATATCATTTTTGAACACGTTTCCGCAGCAAGTACGGTAGGACTATCAACGGGAATTACGGAAGAACTGAGTGCAGGAGGAAAGTATGTTCTTATAGTTGCGATGTTTGTTGGTCGTGTCGGAACATTAACGCTCGCTTATTTGTTCGGTAAGCAGGTTTTGAGTAGAAATTATAAATATCCCTCGGGACATACAATGATTGGTTAATTATGGGTAGTGAGGAAAAAGTGGTGGTGAAACCATACAACAAGGCGGATAAGTCGAAAAAGGAAGAGGTGGCCGAGATGTTTGATAACATTTCAGGACGCTATGATTTTCTGAATCATTTTCTTTCTTTGGGTATTGATAAGTTGTGGAGAAAGAAAGCCGTTAAACTTTTAAAGCCGCTAAAACCTAAAAGGATCATCGACCTGGCAACAGGTACGGGAGACTTTGCTCTGGCCTCCTTGAAACTGAATCCGGATGAGGTAGTGGGAATTGATATTTCCAAAGGAATGCTGGCCAAGGGGAGTGAAAAAATGAAGAAGAAAGGGGTCGATAATATCGTTTCCATGCGTTACGGTGATTCTGAAGATCTACCTTTTGAGGATGGGTATTTTGATGCGCTTACGGTTGGATTTGGTGTTAGAAACTATGAGAATCTTGAGAAAGGCCTGGGAGAAATGCTCCGTGTACTTAAGAATGACGGAATGGCCGTTATCCTTGAATTTTCGAAACCGAAGAAATTTCCGATCAAACAGTTGTTTAACTTTTACTCCAAACGCATTATTCCGTTGTTGGGAAAATCCATCTCAAAAGACGATTCGGCGTACGCTTATTTGCCGGAATCCGTAGAGGCCTTTCCTGAAGGACAGGATTTTATCGATATCCTCGAAAAAGTAGGTTACAAGGATGTTAAAGCCAAGCCTGTTTCCGGTGGAATTGCGACCATTTATACCGGCAGAAAATGAATAACTCCGTAGCATCGAAATGAAGTACGAAATGTACTGAGATCACCCTATTTGTGAGCCTTAACGAAATATTTTCCTATATTCAACGTTTTTTCGCTATATGAGCAGGATTGTAACAATTTTTTTAGTTTCGGTAATGACTACATCGGTCTTTGCTCAGCGAAATCCTGTTACTCAGAATTACCGGAATTTCGACAGAAAATTCATTCATTTCGGATTTATGCTCGGTGCCAATACCGCAGATTTCAGTACCCGATATAAACCTGACATGCTCAATCAGTTTGGTGTTTACTCCATCGATAACCGGAGTCAGCCGGGCTTTCAGTTAGGTATTATTTCTTCCATGAAACTCGGAACGCCCAGCATTCGCTTGCGCTTTATTCCGTCACTTTCCTTTCAGGAACGTGTACTTACCTATACGTATATTTCCGAGGAGGAGGACCAGATGTTTGAAACCGAAGAAGAACGTGTTGGATCCACCAATCTTGACTTTCCTCTTTTGTTTAAATTCCGGACTTTGAGGTACAATAACTTTGCAGCCTATGTTGTTGCCGGCGCTCAGTATACCCTGGATCTCCAGTCACAGCAAGAAGCGTCACAGAGTTTTGCAGATCCATTCATAAAGATCAAAAGAGACGATATTCAAGGCCAGATCGGGGCGGGGTTTGACTTTTTTCTTCCTTACTTCAAGTTTGGTATTGAACTTAAGCTTTCCCATGGAATAATGAATGCACTCATTCAGGATAATACACGTTTATCAAAACCCATCGATGCCTTGTATAACCGTGTTTGGTGGTTTTCTCTTACCTTTGAGGGTTGATGGAGCATACGGTACAAATTCAAGTCTTGCCTGAACAGCTGGAGGATGATCAACAGATTCTTTCCCTGGCCAATGAGCGAAACAATACCTCTCCGAAACAGTTTCCTTATTTCAAGATCCGTAAACGATCCATTGATGCCAGAAAAAAGCCGGTTAAGTACAATTTACAGGTTGTTTTGTCCAAAGATCCCGTTGCAGACCTGATTCCTGCTTTCAATTATCCTTCGGTTCAGCATAAACCTGAGATCCATATCATCGGTGCAGGCCCCGCAGGACTATTTGCAGCCCTCGAGGCCATCGAAAACGGTTTTAAACCGATCATTTTTGAACGGGGTAAAAACGTTCGTGACAGGAGAAGAGATCTCGCCAAACTCAACAAAGAACATATAGTCAATCCCGAATCGAATTATTGTTTTGGAGAAGGAGGAGCCGGGACGTATTCAGACGGAAAGTTATATACCCGTTCCAAGAAAAGAGGGAATGTTTTGAAGGTAATGGAACTTTTCGTAAGGTTTGGTGCCCCACACGACATCCTCGTTGATGCACATCCGCACATAGGAACGAACAAACTGCCCGGGATTATCACCGCGATCCGTGAAAAGATCCTGGAATGCGGAGGTGAAATTCATTTCAATGCCAGATTAACAGATCTGGAGATTGTTGAAGGTGAAATAAAAGGAATTGAAATCAATGAAAAGGAAAGATACGCTGTAAGGCACCTGATTCTTGCTACAGGTCATTCCGCGCGCGATGTTTTTCATCTTTTGCACCGAAAAAAGGTTAGGATAGCGGCGAAGGGTTTTGCACTGGGAGTTCGGATAGAACATAGTCAGGAATTAATCGATAAGATACAGTATCACGGGCGTTTGAACGATGAATATTTGCCTCCGGCATCCTACAGTTTGGTAGAACAGGTTGATGGGATAGGAGTGTATTCCTTTTGTATGTGTCCGGGAGGGATTATCGCTCCCTGTGCCACGGAACCCGGTGAAGTTGTTACGAATGGTTGGTCTCCATCCAAGCGAAATAATCCCTATTCGAATTCCGGAATTGTTGTAGCTATCGAGCCTGAAAAGCTTCCCGGTTACGATCCGAAGGATCCTTTTGTTTGCCTGAGATTTCAGGCCGCCGTTGAAAAGGCATGCTGGGAAGCTGCCGGAAAATCTCAGAAAGTTCCCGCCCAGCGTATGATTGATTTCGTAGAAGGCAAAGTATCGAAAGATTTTCCTCAAACGAGTTACCAGCCCGGGATTGCAAGTGTCGATTTGAATAAAGTATTGCCTGATTTTATAGCTTACAGGCTTCGAAAAGCATTCGTTGCTTTTGGCATGAAGATGAAAGGGTATTATACAAACGATGCCGTATTGCACGCACCGGAGTCCAGAACTTCTTCGCCTGTATCGATACCAAGAGATCCTGAAAGACTCGAACATGTCGAAATACAGGGCTTATATCCCTGTGGAGAAGGTGCTGGTTATGCAGGAGGAATTGCTTCAGCAGCTGTTGATGGCCTCAACTGTGTACAGGCGATTGTGCGGAAGGTATCCAAAGGTACATAGGTCACTTTCCTTAAATCCATCGGAATAATAATTTCCCCGGTTAAACTTCCATCAAACTTTTTCAACGCGCAGATTTGATGTTATTTTGATTATATTTACTCCGTTGAGTTATATGTACTATTCGGCAGTAATCAATGGTTTTTCATAGAAAACAAGGGAAAGGGGTACAGCTTTATACAGTATGAACTATTAAAATTATAGAATGAAAAATTTAATGATTATAGCGTGTTTAATGTTTTCGGCATTTTTCTCCAGGGCAACAATACATGTCGTGCGTGTATGGGATGGATACTACCAATTTTTTGAAGAGGTTAATTTTTCCTCAGATATTACCATTCAACTTGGTGACACGGTTCAATGGCTTCCTTATGATCCTCCCGCTATGGTTCATACAATCACATCGACGAATATACCGGTAGGAGCAACGCCTTTTGATCAGATCTGGCAAGCACCGGCTGATACGTTTTTTCAGTATATACCACAAGTTGCGGGACTCTATGAATATGAATGTACGCCGCATGCTACCTCCCACAACATGGTTGGAACCATAAATGTTGTCGATCCGACGGCGCATGTAACGAGCAACATTGTATTGAATCAGGATATACGAGTGTATCCCAACCCCGCAGCGAATGTTATTGAATTAACCGGAGTTGAAGGTGAGTCGGATTATGTCATATTTGATATAAACGGAAAAAAGATAATGGTCGGAACGAGCGGTGGTTCGATCAATATTGCCAACCTTGTCGATGGCATTTATTACATTGAAATTGTAGGAGATCGCAGAGATTTTATAAAGTTTATTAAGCAATAAAAAATCATCCGGTATTGAAATACCGTGCTTGAGTGTTTCAGTACTGATTTCAATTCCTGCTTATCTTCTTTAGACATGTTGAGCAGAATTAACCCCCTAACGTTGAATCAATCAATTACATCCGTTTAGAACCGATTAGGATCTTTTAATTTCTTTGGATCTTTTTGAAGCGACTGAGCTTTCAGTTTGTTTATTGTCAGTAGTTTACAACTGGCATTTGTTTGTAAATTTTTGACTAATTTTATAGTGCGGATATATGCCATGGCGTATAGCTGGAAGTTGTGCTTCATGCAAAAAAGGCCAACGCGCAAATAGGCACATTTGGTTTTTGCCGACACGCAAATCCAACGCAAAAAACCAAAAGAGCCTGAATTTTTGCCAACGCTCAATAAAGACGACCAGCTGAATTGAGACGTTGAGAAATCCGTTCTTTGAAATCCTGTGGAGAAATTACCTTGACTTGTTCTCCGAACGACAGAACCAATCGTTCCAATTCAAAATTTGGAATGACTTTGATTCTGACTTCAAGACCTGTTGGATCATTTTTATGCTTCTGACTTGGGTGAATTGGCTTGGTTATGACGTAAGGAGCAACTTCGGGGGTAAATTTCAGAACAACTTCCTGAAGATCTACACCTTCAGGACGGGTTACTCCTACCAAATCATAAAAATACTCTTCCCAATCGGTTTTGGATAGCTTATATTTTAAACTCGTTTCTGACAAAGATTCAATTCTATCCAAAGCCAGATTCCATTTGGATACCTGATTATCAGAGTTAAGCCCTAACGCAAACCACCGATTGTTGTACTGCTTCAAATAATGAGGATGAAAAGTGATTTCATAAGGTTCTGAGCTTTTGAAGTCTTTGTACTTCACCAACAAAACCCGTTCATTGATTATAGCATTAAATAAAGGTGTTAAGAAATGAAGTCCTTTCAAATCAATGTTGCTTTCAAAGCTTATGACTTCATTTTTACGCTCAATCAACCCAAACTTAGACTCAAGCATGGGTATCATTTCATTGACCCATTCAAATTGGGGAGTGCCGGAGAAACGGGAAAATATTTGAAGGGCTGATTTTATCTGTTCTGCCTCCGAATCATTCAAAGGCTGATTGCTAATTGAAAATGACAACTCCTCATACCGGTAATACACTTTCCGACCATGACGGACTCTGCCAAGGGGAATTGACCACCCTTGTTCACTTTCCATAAACCGAATGTCATCAAAAAGCTGCCTTCGCTG
>JAWVYS010000056.1:0-17693 GCA_033722555.1 Brumimicrobium sp. | reverse complement strand
TGCTGAGATTTGGACGCAAATCAATACTTTTAAAAAATCCATGTAAAATTAAAATAATTCAGACAATGCAGGCTAAAATTCTTTGGGCAGACGACGAAATAGATCTTTTAAAACCACACATTATTTTCTTGGAAAAGAAAGGCTATGAGGTAATCACCGTTAACAGCGGGGGTGAAGCCATAGAAAAATGCGAAGAAACGGCCTTTGATATTATTTTTCTCGATGAGAATATGCCGGGTATATCAGGACTGGATGCATTGAGTAGGATCAAAGCTATTCGTCCGTTGGTTCCTGTCGTAATGATTACTAAAAGCGAGGAGGAAAGTATTATGGAAGAAGCAATCGGAGGTAAAATTGCTGATTACCTCATTAAACCTGTGAATCCGAACCAGATCTTATTGAGTCTGAAAAAAAATCTCGAACAGAGTAAACTTGTATCTGAAAAGACCAACACCAACTATCAGCGCGAATTTAGACAAATCGGAATGGAGATTTCCGAGCGTCTGAATGCCAAAGAATGGGTGGCTATATATAAAAAACTCGTTTATTGGGATATTGAATTTTCAGAACTCGAAGATCAGGGAATGCAGGAGGTTCTTCAAATGCAGTTGAAAGAAGCAAATAGCCAGTTTTCCAGATTTATCGAAGAAAATTATCTCAACTGGATCAATGGGGTAGATGAGCGGCCACAGATGCTTCACACATTGTTCAAGGATAAGATAAATCCGAAACTGGACGAACCACTCTTTCTCATCGTTGTGGATAACTTGCGCTATGATCAGTATCAGATGCTGAGACCTGCTTTGAGAAAATACTTCAATTTCGATGAAGAAAGTGTGATATTTTCTATACTTCCGACTGCCACCCAGTTTGCCAGGAATGCACTGTTTGCAGGTTTGCTCCCTTCCGAAATAGCGAAAAAATATCCGGATTACTGGGTAGACGATGAAGAAGAAGGTGGAAAGAATAATTTTGAAAAAGAATTACTTCAGAAGCAGCTTGAAAGACTGGGTCGCAATTTAAAACTCGGGTACCACAAAATCACCAATCTTGATGCAGGTAAAAAACTCAGCGATAATTTCAATCATGTAAAGAATAATGATTTGAATGTTATTGTTTACAATTTTGTAGATATGCTTTCTCATGCCAAGACTGACATGAAGGTAATCCGAGAACTTGCGGATGACGAGGCTGCCTATCGTTCATTGACGGAGAGCTGGTTTGAGCATTCTCCTTTACAGGATATTTTTAAGAAGATATCCCAGAGCGGAGGAAAGGTAATTCTAACCACGGATCATGGCACTGTTAGAGTTAATGAACCCGTTAAAATAGTTGGACCTAAATCATTGAATACCAATCTGAGATATAAAGCAGGTCGGAATCTTGATTTTAATCCGAAAAAGGTTTTTGAAATAAAAAATCCTCAGGATGCTTTTCTGCCCAAGGGAAACCTCTCAAGCCAGTATGTTTTCTGTCGGAACAATGATTTCTTCGTGTATCCGAATAACTACAATCATTATGTGAATCATTTCAAAGATACCTTCCAGCACGGGGGAATATCCTTGGAGGAGATACTTATCCCTTATGTCGAAATGTCTGCTAAATAAGCGGTGAAAAATAGAGAAAGATGAAATTTTTAGCCCGTTCTGAAAAGGATCTGATTACAATCGCTACCGAATTCCTTAAGCTCTATGACGGTCATAGGATTTTTGCTTTTCGTGGTGAGATGGGATCGGGTAAAACAACTTTCATCTCTTATCTCGCACGTGCAATGGGTATTACCGATGAGGTGAGTTCTCCGACTTATGGTTATCTGAATGAATATGAAAGTCCGGTTTATGGAATGGTTTATCATTTCGACCTTTACCGAATAGCTAGCGACGAGGAAGCTTATGATATCGGTTTGGAAGAATACCTCTATGGGGAGGATTATGTTTTTTTGGAATGGGCTGAAAATATTCATAACCTTTTACCTGATAATTGCGTATGGGTATCTATAACCAAGGATGAACACGATACACGTACTATTGAGGTAACACTATGATTACAGATCCGGAGATTATTAAAAGCCTGATGAAAGAAGGTCATCTCATTCCTCAGGAGGAGATGCTCGAAATAGCCCGAAAAAAAGGAAGACTGAATATAGGTGTTCCAAGAGAGAGTTCTTTTCAGGAAAGAAGGGTAGCTCTGGTTCCTGAAGCAGTGTCTCTGCTTGTTGCAAATGGTCATGAAATCAAGGTTGAAACCAAAGCCGGAGAAAATGCAAAGTTTTCGGATAAAGATTATAGTGAAGCAGGTGCTCAGATAGTATATGATAGAAAGGAAGTTTTTCAGTGTGATATTGTTTTTAAAGTTTCTCCACCGATAGAGGAGGAAGTAGAAATGATGACTTCGGGTCAGACGCTCATATCTGCCTTGCAGATCACCATGCAGCCGAAAAAGATCCTGCAGCAGCTGATGAACAAAAAAGTTACGGCCATTGCCTGGGATTATATTCGCGATAATCAGGGGCACTATCCGGTGGTTAGGGCCATGGGAGAGATTGCGGGGAACACTTCCTTGTTAATCGCAGCAGAGCTTCTCAGTTCCTTTAACGCCGGAAAGGGTGTTATGTTGGGAGGAATTGCGGGGGTTCAACCTACCGAGGTGGTTGTTCTGGGAGCCGGAACAGTGGGTGAATATGCAACAAGGGCAGCTCTTGGACTGGGTAGCTCTGTTAAAGTTTTCGATAATTCATTGAGTAAACTTCGTCGTTTGCAGAGTTCCATCGGAACAAGGATGTATACCTCCATTATTCAACCGAAAGTTTTGTCAAAAGCATTGATGCGGGCAGATGTGGTAATTGGAGCTGTGCGATCTCCGTTTGGAAGAACTCCGTGCATAGTATCAGAGGACATGGTAGCGAACATGAAACAGGGTGCGGTAATTATCGATGTGAGCATCGATCAGGGCGGCTGCTTCGAAACTTCGGAGGTGACCAACCATGAATCTCCAACCTTTGATAAGTTTGGGGTTACTCATTATTGTGTTCCGAATATTGCATCCCGTGTCTCCCGCACGGCCTCTTTTGCCATTTCCAATATTTTTTCTCCGATTCTTTTACAAATGGGCGAATACGGCGGATGCAAGGAACTTATAAAAAATGACCACGGTTTCAGAAGTGGTGTTTATATGTATAAGGGTACACTGACCAGCGAAATTCTTGGTAAGGTTTTCGATCTTCGTTACAAAGAAATTGAACTTTTATTGATGGGTATGTAAGTTTACTTCTATTTTTGAAGTCAATTTAATACTTTGATCAATGGGAAGTTTCTGGAAACGTCTGAAATTTTATCTTGTCGGCTTCACGATCGGACTGATATTCGTAATCTTCTTTTTTCAAAACCGTGGTTGTGCATGGACGCCTCAAAACAGAGTCAAAAATGCCATTTTGGATAAGGTGATAGTTGCTCCTTCCGAAGAACTTGAGGAACTTAAAAGAAACAGCATCTCCAGCGAAGAGCTTTATTTGTTCATGGCTCAGGGTGATGTTAATTTTGAGCAGAGCCTGAAAGAACAGAATGTTTATCCTAAGGTCTATGTCATTGAGCGCGGAGAAGGAGAAAATAAAAAACGAATTCAGTTCTCACTCTTCGAAGATAGTTTTATTAGTACCGTCCATTTTCTCGAAAACGGCGAAAAAGCAAAGCGGGTTCGTTCCTTTGAAGGGGAGGGTGTTTTTTTGAGATTGCCTAAAGATTCAGCACTTGTTTTCATCGATAAATCAAATTACGTTCAGTGCAAGGCGAGAGGACTATTGTCAACCGATCAGGATGTTCTAATCAAAAATCTAAAGAATAGCGGAAAGATATTATTTGATAAGAGTGACCTGATGCTTCCGAAGGCTGAACATTATATTACTTTTCAGCAGAATGATACGTTGCAGGTGGAAGCTAAAGCCATCTGGTACGAATCAAGGATAACATTCAAGGATTTCTACTGGGATGAAAAATTACCGTGTGAAGATTAAAAAAAATCCCCGGTAAAAGCCGGGGATTCTTTGTTAATAAGAAATAATTATTTCTATTCAATTATTTCCATTTCGTCAATTAGGTTTTTAGCCCCGCCGTATTTATCAATTATGAATAATACGTATCTGATGTCACATGAAATTGTTCTTTGAATGTCTCTTTCGAAGAAGATATCTCCCGACATAGCTTCCCAGTTTCCGTCGAAAGCAGTGCCTATGAGATGACCGTCACCATTGATAACAGGAGAACCTGAATTACCACCGGTAATGTCATTGTTGCTAATGAAGTTCACAACCATTTCACCTTTTTCGTTGGCATAACGACCGTAGTCTTTTTTCTGATAAAGTTCCTTGAGCCTATCTGAAACATGAAACTCAGGATTCGTTGGATCCTCCTTCTTTATACCTTGCGATAAGGTTGTATAGATGTCGTAGGTTTTACCCTCTTCCGGTGAATAAGGCAAAATATTTCCGTATGTCAAACGAAGTGTACTGTTTGCATTCGGATAAAACAGTCGGTCCGGCTCCATTTCGCGATAACCTCTTACGAACATACGATTCGCACGTTCCAGATCATGAATAGCCTGTTTATAACCAGGATCTTCCTGAACCTTCTCATATTTTTGATTGATAGCAGTAATTATCCTGTATAGCGGGTCTTTTTTCAGGGTTTCAATTGGAAGATCGTCTCCGGCTTTTTCAGTGAACTTCTTAAAATTACCTTCTGAGGCAAATACGGATTTCTTTTTTGCTTTCTTTATATACTTGTCAATCTTGTTTTTATCTCCCAGGGCTTTAATTTCAGAAGGCATGTATTCAGCCGGAATATCCTTATAATACATTTTTAGTACCTCCTGAACGATCTCCATCTCGAGGTCCATGTTCGCAGTTTTATAGAATTCATCCATCAGTCCTTTGAAATAAACGAATGCCATTTTGGCCCGCGCTGTATCCCCTTCCTCCAGGAGATCTTCAAGAAGGCTGAATCGGAAGATATTAAGATTCAGATCTACCGAATAAATGAATTCACTCTGATACACGTTTGTGTATACATAATTGTTTTTTACCTCATAAGCCTTTTCAACGGTTTTGAAAACATCTTTGTATTCGGGTTTCTGAGCAGCAAAAATTTCAAAACGTTTCTCTATTTCTCTTTTTTTATCTGCTACTTTATTTCGCTTTAACTGCTCAGTCTGACCTATGAAATATTTCCAATAATTGGCTACCTGGGCATATTTTGAAGCGTAATTCAACCGAACACGTGTACTTTCGTCCATATATTTTTTCATGATCTCAAGTTTCTTACCACGTATATCAACACGTTTTGGTTGTTCCTTATTTATGGCCTGTTCAACTCCAAAAGAGGATAGATAACGGTCGGTGCTGCCTGGAAAACCAAAAACCATTGCAAAATCACCTTCTTTATAACCTTTTAATGAAATTGGAAGGGAATATTTTGGTACATACGGCCGATTTTCCTTACTGTACGGAGCCGGCTTATTATCTTTCCCCGCGTAAATTCTAAAGATGGAAAAATCTCCTGTATGCCTCGGATACATCCAGTTATCCGTATCGTGTCCGAATTTACCTATTGATTCGGGCGGGGTACCTGTTAAACGAACATCGTTATAGGTTTCTGTTACAAAAATGTAAAATTCATTCCCTTCGAAAAAGCTTCGTACAAAGGCTTTGTAATTGGTTCCTTTTACCGCTTCAGCAGTTAACTCTTCCGAAATCTCTTTAATTTTTTGAGCTCTTTCGTCTTCAGACATCGAAGCATTCAGGTTCTTATTTATTTGCTCAGAAACGTCACCTATAGAAATAATAAAGGTTGCCGTAAGGCCCTGAACCGGTATTTCCTGATCATGGGAGGTGGCCCAGAAGCCGTTGTCCAGATAATTGTTTTCTTCTGAAGATGCATTTGCGATAGCATCGTAACCACAGTGATGGTTGGTTAGAAGCAATCCTTTTTTAGAGATCACCTCAGCAGTACAGAATCCTCCGAAAGAAACGATCGCATCTTTGATCGAGGCATTGTTGATACTGTAGATCTCTTCCTGAGTGAGGTTGAGACCATGTTTTTTCATATCCTCATAATTCCTTCCTAAAAGAAAGGGTAGCCACATTCCTTCGTCAGCTCTCAGCAAAGGAGAAATAATAAGCGAAGAAAGCACTGTGAAAACAATTAACTGTTTTTTCATATTGGTTTAATTATAGATTAACTTTAGTTTAAAATTGGTGAAGGGCAAAAATATAAATTTCATGATACAATTGAAAAGTCCTTATTAAATAATCAAATCGGTTGTCCTGTGGAGGATGTATTCTGTTCTGTTTTTCCAAGTGTCATCAATTTTAAAAAAAATGCGAAATGTGAATAACATCCGAGTTTGTGTTGTGATTAATAAATCTAAATTCTATATTTGCCAGCTATTAAATAATAAACGACATTTCGATTATGCGTAATAAAGGATTTTTTTGGTTTTTTACAGGCTTACTCATTGTAGTAAGCATTTACCAAATTACATTTTCATTTGTTGGATCAGGCATTGAGAATGAAGCAGAACAGCAGGCAATAGAACGTGCTGAAGAACTGAGAGAGAAGGCCGGAGACAAAGATCAGGAGCTTCCAAATGGGACTACCGTTAATTTTTCGACCGACAACGAGGCGTTTGATTTGGCAAAAGCTGCTTATCTAAACGAAATTCTTAAGGAAAGAAACGATGAAAAGGTTTTCCTTGGAAATACCTTTAAAGAAGTAAAGGAAAAAAGTATCTCCCTTGGTCTTGACCTGAAAGGAGGGATGTCTGTAACACTAGAGCTTTCAATGTCAGCACTGGTGAAAAACGCTGCCTTAAATCCAAGAGATCTTCATTTCGCAAAATCTTTTGATAAAGCGGTTGAAAAATACAATTCGGTAGGAGGAGATTTTATCGATTTATTTGCAGAAGCTCATTCTGAGTTATACCCTGACAGAAAACTGATCAGAGAATTCAGTACCGAACAGGTGGTTTCCGAAATTGGAAGCAAAGCTACGGATGACGAAGTAAAAAGCTATCTGAGAGGTTTGTCTGAGGGAGCTCTTGATGGTGTTGAAACGATCATGGAAAATCGAATTAACCAGTTCGGTGTTGCTCAACCCAATATAACACAGGATAATGAAAGAAACAGGTTGTATATCGAATTGCCGGGAGTTAAAGATCAGGCAACCGTTCGAAACAGATTACAGAGTACGGCAAACCTTGAATTTTATGTAGCTCTTAAAGGAACTCAGCTTGGAGGTTTCTTTAATGACCTCTTGGTTCAAAGTGAGACTGAAGCTGACGGTGGACTAGAAGATCTTTTTGAGGATGAGGAGAGTGATTCTCTTTCGACCGAAGAAAAACCGGATTCCTTAACTACTGCAGATGCAAAGGATACTTCTAGTACTTCTGAAGATGAGAAAAGTTTGGAGGAAATTCTAGCCGAAGAGGAAACAGAATCAGATACTGCAGTTACTCTTTCGGAATTCGGAAGAATGTTCCGTGTGAATATTAACGAAAACAATTCCTTCCAGGAAAGTCCGCAACTTGGATTTGCCAAAGCTGCCGATACCTCAAGAATCAATGAAATCCTTTATGAGAAGGCCGAAGAACTTATGTTGCAAAACGTGAAGTTTGTTTGGGGTTCAAACAGCTTGAAATTTACAGATAACGATACCTTATATTATACACTGTTTGCTCTTCAGGTTCCTGAAGATCTTAAACCGCGTGTTGGAGGATCAGATATTGAAAACGCCCGTGTTTCAGTGGATCAGAACACAGGAGAAATAGGGGTAAGTGTAGATATGAACGCAAGAGGTTCTGAAGAATGGGCAGAAATGACCGCTGAGAATGTCGGAAACTTTATAGCCATCACGATGGACAATAAAGTATTCAGTGCTCCTGTGATCAGAGGTCCTATCACCGGTGGAAGTACTTTGATCTCCGGTGGTTTTACTTCTGAAGAAGCAAAATCTCTTACAAATCTCTTAAATGCAGGAGCACTTCCTGCACCTTGTGTTATAGTGGATGAGGCTGTTGTCGGACCAACGATTGGTGCGGAGAACTCCAAAGCAGGTTTGCTTTCTTTTGCTTTCGCATTGGTACTCGTACTGATTTATATGGTGTTCTTCTATGGAAAAGCCGGTATAATCGCTGATCTAGCTCTTTTGGCAAATATACTTTTTATTCTCGGTTTCCTTGCAGCTTTTGGAGCGGTTCTAACCCTTGCGGGTATCGCAGGTATCGTTTTAACCATCGGTATGTCGGTGGATGCAAACGTACTTATTTTCGAAAGGGTAAGAGAAGAAATTGCCGAAGGAAAAGGTATGAAACTAGCCATCAAGGACGGATACGGTCAGGCGCTAAGTTCGATCGTGGATGCGAACGTAACGACTTTATTGGTAGCAATCGTCCTAAAGACATTTGGAACCGGTCCTATCGAGAGTTTCGCAACTACTTTGATCATCGGTATCTTTACCTCGGTATTCTCTGCCGTAGTGATCACACGTCTGATTTTCGAATCTCAGATAGCAAAGAAGAGAATGTTCACATTCTCCACTTCACTTACCAAAAACGCATTCAGCTCGATAAATTTTGAGTTTATCAAAAACCGTAAGAAGTTTTACATATTCTCCGGACTCCTTGTTATTGGAGGGCTGGTACTGATTTCTACCAGAGGTCTTAAGCCAAGTGTTGAGTTTGCAGGCGGGAGAACCTATGAAACGGTGTTTGAAAAACCCGTTGGGGATAAAATTGAAGATATCAAAGCTGTTCTTAGAGAAAATCTGAAAACTGAATCAGGTTCAGCATCGGTTGAAGTGAAATCTCGAAATTCCGATTATCGTGTTGAGATATCTACGGATTATATGTTAAATGTTCCAAATTCTGAAGAAGAGGGTCAAAGCGCTGTGATGGCTGCACTCTCGAATAAAGAGGATGTATTTGGTCAGGCTAAAATAGAAAGCAGCAGATCTGTTTCTCCTTCTGTTTCCGGAGAATTACAAAGATCGTCGCTGATATCCATCATTCTTTCGTTGATCATCATCTTCGTTTATATCCTCATCCGTTTTGGAAAATGGCAGTATGGACTTAGTGCGTTGATCGCTATGGGGCATGACGTAGTTATTGTTCTCGGATTGTTTGCAGCACTCCATGGAATGCTTCCTTTCAGCATGGAAGTAGACCAGGCCTTTATTGCCGCCATTCTTACAGTTGTAGGTTACTCCATTAACGATACTGTGGTAGTATTCGACAGATTGCGTGAGTACATTACTAAATACAGAAAACGCGGACGTAAAGAAATTATCAATGATGCGATTAACTCGACTTTGAGCCGAACTTTTAATACCTCGCTTTCTACGTTCGTTGTACTTCTTACCATCTTTATTTTTGATGGCGGTGCAATTAAAGGATTTATCTTTGCCTTAATGATAGGTGTAATCGTAGGAACATACTCTTCTATTTGTATTGCGAGTCCGATGGTTGCAGACCTTGTAAAGGACAAGAAAGATCTGAAGGAAGATTGAGATTAGGAAACTATCTTTAAAAGTAAAAGGAGCGATTTCGCTCCTTTTTTTGTTTCCTTCCATTACTTTTTCGGTATTTTTTTGAAACACAATTTCATTTTTTAAAAGAATTCATTAATTTTAGCGCATGAACATTAAGAATTTACATCATCATCATTGGTTATCGCTACAGGCGAGGTGATGTTGTATGTAAATAAATACATATT
The DNA here is from genome assembly GCA_033722555.1 of Brumimicrobium sp. Lineage (GTDB taxonomy): Bacteria > Bacteroidota > Bacteroidia > Flavobacteriales_D > Crocinitomicaceae > Brumimicrobium. The sequence continues at coordinate 7,933 of JAWVYS010000056.1, read as the reverse complement.
TAAACCCGCTTGTTTAATTCAGGCGGGTTTTTTTATTTCCGCCGGAATGATGCAGGCTCTTTATAGAATAAAATGGAAAGATTAAAAATAGCTGTTCAGAAATCAGGGCGTTTGCTCGATGGATCTCTGGAAATTTTAAAAGAATGCGGACTCAAAGTTCCAAAGGGCGATGGTCAATTGAAGGCTTCGGTTGAAAATTTTCCCCTGGATCTTTTGTTTCTTCGAAACAGTGACATACCTCAGTATGTGGAGGATGCTGTGGCCGATATAGCCATAATTGGTGAAAACATTCTCTTCGAGCAAGAACCGAATGTGGATATAAAATTACGTCTGGGCTTCTCGAAATGCAGGGTTTCCCTGGCTGTTCCCAAACAATCGAATTTAAGATCGTCAGAAGATCTCAAGGGGAAGAAAATCGCCACGTCATACCCGGTAACCTTGAAAAATTACCTGGAAAGAAAGGGAATTAAGGCTGAAATACACACTATTTCAGGTTCAGTGGAGATTGCCCCTGCGATAGGGCTTGCAGATGCTATCTGTGATATCGTCAGCTCAGGAAATACGCTTTTTATGAATGGTCTCAAAGAACTTGAAGTTATGTTGGAATCACAGGCTGTGCTTATCGCTAACCGCGGTCTCTCCGAAGAAAAGCAACAGATTTTATCCAAATTAATTTTTCGAATAGAAAGCGTGCTTGCAGCCAAGAACAATAAATATGTATTGCTTAATGCACCGAAGGATAAACTGGAAGCCATTAAAAGGATTCTTCCCGGTATCAAAAGTCCTACGGTTATCCCGCTCGCAAGAGAAGGATGGATATCTGTTCATTCTGTGATAAATGAACAGAAGTTTTGGGACAATATCGATGCCCTGCGTGAAGCAGGAGCTGAAGGAATTTTAATCGTCCCTATCGAAAAAATGATCCGTTAATAACACTGATATGATACAGTTAAAATATCCGACACAACAAGAGTTAGTGAATGCTCTGAGAAGGCCCGAGCTAGATAAGGAGGACCTTTCCGGTCTTGTAAGTGAAGTCTTTGAAAAGGTTAGAAAACTTGGTGATCGTGCGCTCAAGGAATACACTGAAAAATTTGACGGTGTACGCCTGACTGATCTCATAGTTTCACAAGAGGAAATAGATAATGCTGAAGCATATCTGGATCACGAACTAAAGAGTGCTATTCTAAGGGCGGCAGAAAATATTAAGGCTTTTCATCGATCTCAGACGGAGAAGGTAGTTAAGATAGAAACTTTGCCTGGAATTTTTTGCTGGAGAAAATCTGTCCCTATCGAGAAAGTGGGACTTTATATCCCCGGAGGTACGGCCCCATTGTTTTCTACGGTTTTAATGCTTGGGATTCCTGCCAAGATCGCTGGTTGCCGGGAAATTGTTCTTTGTACCCCCGCTGGTAAGGACGGTGAAATTAATCCGGCTATATTATACGCAGCTTCACTGATTGGAACTACACGTATTGTGAAAGTGGGAGGTATTCAGGCGATTGCGGCCATGACTTTAGGTACGGAAAGCGTTCCGGAAGTTTTTAAAATATTTGGCCCGGGTAATCAATATGTTACAGCGGCCAAACAGTTTGCACAGCAACTGGGTAAAGCGATAGATATGCCGGCAGGACCTTCGGAATTGATGGTTGTTGCCGATAAACATGCTAATCCCTCTTTTGTAGCTTCCGATTTGCTTTCTCAGGCGGAACATGGTGGAGATAGTCAGGTGATTTTGGTAACCGACGATGTAGCTTTGCTTTCGACTGTTCAGTCGGAGACGAATAAACAGCTAGAATCCCTGGAAAGAAAGGACATAGCGGAAAGATCTCTGAAGTATGCGAAGTTAATTCTGGTTGAAAAGGATCAGTTAGCGACGATCGTGAATGCTTATGCACCTGAACATTTGATCTTAAATACCGAATTCAACGATGGACTTTTGAATGAAGTTATGAATGCAGGATCGGTATTTATTGGTCAGTACACGCCTGAAAGTCTGGGAGATTATGCCAGTGGCACCAATCATACCCTTCCAACCAACGGTTTCGCCCGCATGTACAGCGGTGTGTCTCTTGATAGTTTTGTGAAAAAGATTACCTATCAGACTGCAACCTCTGAGGGATTAAAAATTATTGGACCGGTGGTTGAAAAGATGGCTACTGCTGAAAGTTTAACCGCTCACAGGAATGCAGTTTCCGTGAGACTTAAATATTTAGAAGAAAATGGAATTTGATATTTATAAACTCTTAAGGCCCAATATTCAAAACCTTAGTCCATATTCCTCCGCGAGGGACGAGTTTTACGGTGATGAAGGCATTTTCCTGGATGCGAACGAAAATCCTTTTCCGTCTGATTTTAATCGTTATCCCGATCCTTTTCAGCGTAAACTAAAAGAAGCGCTCGCTCCTGTGAAAGGGGTTCGACCTTCCGAAATAATATTAGGCAACGGATCTGATGAGATACTCGACTTGATATTCAGATCTTTTTGTATACCGGGAAAAGACAGCGTTGTGACGATTAAACCATCGTACGGAATGTATAGGGTTCTGGCCGATTTGAATGACCTTAACCTGATTGAGGTTGCGCTGAACACGGAATTCCAAATCGATGCATCCTCGGTATTAAAAGCGGCAGAAGAAGCAAAACTTATAATTCTTTGTTCTCCAAATAATCCCACCGGAAATGAATTGGATAGGAATGAAATACATAAAATATTACAGAACTTTAATGGCATTGTGGTCATCGATGAAGCTTATTCCGATTTCTCAGATATTTCTTCAGCAATAGAATTACTGGATGATTATCCTAACCTGATTATCAGTCAAACTTTGTCCAAAGCATATGGATTGGCCGGTATAAGAATTGGAATTGGAATTTCCTCAGAGGAGATAATCAGGGTTTTAAATACGGTAAAACCTCCTTATAATGTTAATGCCGGTTCACAACGAGTGGCTCTTGAAAGACTGAAGAATACTGAAACAGTTCATAAAGAGATTATTCAAATCAAAATGGAAAGATCCAGACTTTTCACTTATCTTCAGACTAATGAAAACATTATAAAGGTTTATCCTACTGAGGCCAATTTTATCCTTTTTAAGGTAAACGATGCGAATATCTGGTATAAATATCTTGTTGAAAAAGGTATAGTAATCCGGAATCGCACGAATAATTTTGGTTGTACAAACTGTTTACGCATCACGGTTGGTACCAATGAGGAAAATAATCGATTTATGGAAATAGTGGATGAAATGAAAAATAATCCGGTATTTCAAAATAGTATTGCCAAATAATTTGAAATGAAAAAAGTTTTATTTATCGATAGGGACGGGGTACTCCTTGTAGAGCCTCCAAAAGATTTTCAGGTGGATTCTTTCGAAAAATTAAAGTTTTATCCGGGGGTATTCTCCGGTTTGGGAAAAATTGCCAAAGAACTTGATTATGAACTGGTATTGGTTACGAATCAGGATGGATTAGGGACTTCATCTTTTCCGGAAGAAAATTTTATAGGACCTCATCAGTTACTCATAAATACACTCGAAGGAGAAGGGATTAAATTCAGTCGACAATGTATTGACAGGACTTTTCCAGAAGATAATGCCCCTACGAGAAAACCCCGTACGGGATTGTTAAAGGACTATATGAAGGGTGAGCACGACTTGAAGAATTCTTTTGTGATCGGCGATCGTTTAACAGATATGGAATTAGCCAGAAATCTTGGAGCAAAGGGAATTTACATGCCCAATGACGATGATCCCGGACAGGATGAGATTAGCCTTGAGAAAAAAGACATTTTTGAGATAGTTGCTCTGAAAACCAGGGATTGGGAGGAGATCTATACCTTTCTACGTTTAGGAGCGAGAACAGCACGAACACAAAGGACCACAAAGGAAACTGATATTTCGATCTTTATTGATCTCGACGGAAGTGGAAGGTCTCAGATAAATACCGGACTTAAGTTTTTTGATCATATGCTTGAGCAGATTGCGAAACACGGAGCTCTTGACCTCGAAATTACCGTTAACGGTGATCTGGAGGTTGATGAGCATCACACGATTGAAGACACTGCCATAGCGCTCGGTAACTGTATGAGAGAAGCGCTCGGTAATAAGATAGGTATTGAAAGGTATGGTTTTTTTCTGCCCATGGATGATTGTCAGGCCAAGGTTGCACTTGATTTCGGAGGAAGAAACTGGTTGACATGGAAGGCCAAATTCAATAGAGAACATATAGGGGATATGCCTACAGAAATGTTCATGCATTTTTTCAAGAGCTTTTCGGATGCATCATTGAGTAACTTATATATTAAAGCGAAAGGAGACAATGAGCATCATAAAATTGAGAGTATTTTCAAGGCTTTTGCCAAGGCACTGAAAATGGCAAAAAAGAGAAATGCTCATGAGGCTTTCTTGCCCTCAACAAAAGGAACTTTGTAGTGAATAGTGATGAAAGATATTGTTGTAATTGATTACGGAGCCGGCAACGTACGATCGGTTTCTTTCGCGCTGGATAGACTTGGATATAAATCTGAACTCTCCTCTGATGAAAACAGGATTAGATCGGCTGATTATGTCATCTTTCCCGGTGTTGGTCACGCAAAACCTGCGATGGACATTCTGGAGAAAAAAGGGCTTACTGATGTGATTCGCACCTTGAAACAGCCCGTTTTGGGAATTTGTCTGGGAATGCAACTGATGTGTAATTCTTCTGAAGAAGGTTCCACCCAATGTCTGGGGATTTTCGATACCGAAGTGAAACGTTTTAATCCTCATCTGAAAGTACCTCACATCGGCTGGAATGATCTTAGTTCTCCGAGCAGTTTTCTAGAAAATATTGTTGGGCAGGTTTATTTTGTTCATAGTTTTTACGTACCAATTAATCCGTTCACGATTGCCAAGTGTGATTATTACGGAGATTTTTCGGCCGTAATAGGAAAAGATAACTTTTTCGGCTGCCAGTTCCATCCGGAGAAGAGTGGCAACGTGGGCCAGGAAATTCTTAAGAAGTTTTTAGAAATAAAACAGTGAATCAATGACCAAAATAAAGATCATACCGGCTATAGATATTATTGAGGGAAAGTGTGTAAGGCTCTCTCAGGGTGATTATGCTTCTAAAACTGTTTATAACGAGAATCCGCTTGACGTTGCGCTTTCTTTTCAGGATCACGGGATCGAACAATTACATCTTGTAGATTTGGATGGTGCGAAATCGTCCAGAGTTATTAATTGGAAGGTGCTCGAAGAAATCGCTTCCAAAACGCATATGAAGATTGATTTCGGCGGCGGAGTGAAATCGGATGAAGATATAAAAAAGGTCTTTGAAAGTGGTGCTACACAGATCACTGCGGGTAGCATTGCTGTAAAATCTCCCGAAACCGTTATCAAATGGATGGAGGAATACGGCCCGGAAAGAATTATTCTTGGCGCGGATGTGAAAGGTAATAGAGTTGCTGTAAATGGCTGGCTGGAGGAAAGTAAAATCGAACTTTTTCCTTTTTTGGAAGAATATTTTTCGAAAGGCATTCAATACGTTATATGCACGGATATATCCAAAGACGGTATGTTGGCTGGGTCTTCCACAGAGCTTTATTCAAAGATCACATCCTCATTTCCTGACCTGAAACTTATCGCCAGCGGTGGTGTTTCTTCACTGAAGGAACTGGACAAACTGGCAACTATCGGTGTATATGGCGCAATAATAGGAAAAGCAATCTACGAAGGAAAGATAACCCTGAAAGAACTGGAGAAATTCATACTTAAAACTTTAAAAAATGCTGAGTAAAAGAATCATCCCCTGTCTGGATATAAAAAACGGTCGCACTGTGAAAGGTGTAAATTTTATCAACCTGAAGGACGCCGGAGATCCGGTTGAACTGGCTCGTTTCTATTCTGAAAATGGAGCTGACGAACTGGTTTTTCTGGATATTTCAGCTACCAATGAAAAAAGAAAGACCCTCGCTGATTTGGTGGAACGGGTAGCAAGGGTTGTAAACATACCTTTTACCGTTGGAGGGGGTGTGTCTTCGGTGGAGGATGCAAGTAAGCTTTTACTAGCAGGAGCCGATAAAATTGCCGTAAACTCTGCTGCTATAAAAGACCCTGATTTAATCAGGAACCTTTCGGATAAATTTGGTAATCAGTGTGTAGTGCTTGCTATAGATGCAAAGTTGACACCCAACGGATGGAAGGTGTTTTTGAACGGTGGTAGAACCGAAACGGATAAGGAACTTTTTTCCTGGGCGGTAGTAGGGGAAGAGCTTGGTGCCGGAGAGATTCTCTTTACTTCAATGGATCACGATGGAACAAAAGATGGATTTGCAATCGATGCTTTACTGGAACTTGATCATCGGTTAACCATTCCTGTCATTGCATCAGGAGGTGCAGGGGCAACGGTGCATTTTTCGGAAGTATTTCTTGAAACCAATGTATCTGCAGCATTGGCTGCCAGTGTCTTTCATTTTAAAGAGATAGAAATACCTGCTCTAAAAAAAGAATTAGCAAATTTTGAGATACCTGTAAGATTGTAATATGAAAGTAGATTTTGATAAAGAAAACGGCCTTGTCCCTGCAATTGTTCAGGATGCATTTACTTTGGAGGTTCTGATGCTGGGTTATATGAACGAAGAAGCTTATAACAAGACGCTCTCCACAGGGAAGGTGACGTTTTTTTCGCGTTCAAGGCAAAAAATATGGACAAAAGGAGAGGAGAGTGGTAATTTTCTCAACATGCTTTCCGTTGAGGTGGATTGCGACAATGACACTTTGCTGATCAAAGCCGAACCAGAAGGTCCAACATGCCACAAAGGAACGACAACTTGTTGGGGAGAGCATTCATTTACAGGATTCAGTACTATTGGTAAACTGGAATCAGTTATTGAGGACAGACGAAATAATCCAAACGAAAAATCCTATGTTTCAAGTCTTGTTCGCTCCGGAATAAATAAAGTAGCTCAGAAGGTGGGGGAAGAGGCTGTTGAGGTTGTAATTGAGGCACTCGACAGCGATGACAATTTATTCCTGAATGAGTCGGCTGACTTGTTCTTTCATTATCTGATATTGCTTCAGGAAAAGGGATACAAGCTGAAGGATGTACTCGGGGTTTTAGAGGAGCGAAATAAGAAATAGCAAATATCAAATTCCTATTTGCTTTGCCTTCAAAGAAGTTTTTTCAGGGTTCCAAGGATCCTTGTATGAGGCTTTGAAGAATATTTCCTGTAAATAGGCTATTGTCCTAACTATACGGAGAAAATAACCGTGATAGAGAACCATCAGGGGGATAAAAGGAATGTATATGTAAATTGGGCTGTTCCTTCTTTCTCTGAAAAAGTTGTAAACGAAAAGTTTGAAGGAATTTGCACAAACATAAAGAAAGAAGTTCATGATGATTATTATACCAAGTATGCCCGAAAAGTTGAAAATAATGTCTATGATATAAATGTACCATTTAAAATTCAGGACTATGGTAAAAAACACGTTTTCCAGAAAGGAAAGAAAGTTAAGCAGACTGAAATTTTCGTTGGGAATAAATACATCCCTGTGTTTTCTTAATCTGAATCGTATCAAGGATTTATCCCATCGCAATCGCTGTTTGGTTAACTTTTTAAAGGTTCTCGGTACACTGGTCTGACATACGGCACGGTCTTCAAAAACAATTTTATAACCTAATTTTCTCATTTTAACAGTGATATCTCCGTCCAGTCCAGGGCCGATATCCCAACCCTGAACCCGATGAAGAGCCTCCATTTTGAACGCGCCGAAAGCTCCTGAAATTATTCTGTAAACCCCTAAAAAACTGGCTACCATTCTTCCTATACTTATGGCATCGTTGTATTCGAAGGATTGAAGTGTCGTAGCCAGTGAATCTTTGTAATTCCTCACCATTACGTTACCACCCACGGCACCGACCTGGTGATCTTCAAAAAATGGTATGATGATCT
>JAWVYS010000055.1:0-17802 GCA_033722555.1 Brumimicrobium sp. | reverse complement strand
GTCTTGGTCTTCGTGGATTCATCGGAGTTGAGTACTTTATCCTTCCTAAACTTTCTTTAGGAGGTGAGTTCGGATGGGGTCTTGTATTCATGTCTACAGGTTCTTCTTCAATGACTACTGAGTCAGTTGGTTTCAACCCTAGCGGTACTGAGTCTGTTGAGCAGATTACAACTGAGACAGGAGGATCTTCATCTTTCGGAATCGATACTGATGCTAATAACACAGTATTTGGTCCTGCTGGATCATTGAGACTATCTTTCTACTTCTAAGATTAAAGAGAACGATATTAAAGAGGTTGTCTTCGGGCAGCCTCTTTTTTTATTCTGTTTTCAGAATGATTTCGTAACCCGCGTGTTTCCGTAAGTTAATTACGGAACCTCCCTCAAAAATTAGATACTGACCTTTTATTCCGATCAATTTTCCGATAAGCGTAGGTGTTTTATCCAAGGAAACACTCTTGATTTTTTCCGGGTAAGAAATAACCGGGTAATTCAGTTCGAGGACATCCTCGTCATCCGTAATGTAATCAGACAGGTCATCAGGGAGTAACTCTTCCAACTCCCATTTCACCGAAGCAAGATCAATGTTCTCATCAACCTGATTGGTCAACATTTTTCTCCAGTTTGTTTTGTCGGTGAATGAATCTTTCAGCGCAACCTCAAGTAATCCCGCTTCGTATCTGTTTGGAGTTTCAGCAAGTTTGATTGCATACGAAGCACCTTGGTCTATCCAACGGGTGGGTATCTGAGTGGCTCTGGTAACACCGACCTTAATTACATCTGATACTGCAAGATACACGTAGTGTGGCTGATTGTGGTTTTCCTTTTCCCAGTTCACATCTCTGCCTTCACCGAGATGGGCTCGGCACAATTCCGGTCTAATAATACATTCGGCGGCTTCAGGAGCATTTTTAAAGCAAGGGTAACAGAAACCTTGAGAAAAAGAATTTTTGGTTTTTCTTCCGCAACGTTTACACAAAATATTCCCGAGGAAGGATATTTCTATGTTCTCTCCAATATGGTTATTTATTGAAATTACTTTTTCTTCCTGGATGCTAGAATCAACTAATAGAAGCTTATATTCAACAGAATTCAATGAATTCAGATTTGATCTCATCTTTCTTAATTCACCGGTAAACTCCATTTATTCAAAGATTAATAAAGCATTCCAACCATGGTAGCAGTCATCATACATGCCAGCGTTCCTGCGATCAGAGCCAAGAACCCATATTTTGCCAACACGGGTTTCTTTTCAGGCGCAAGAGCACCAATACCTCCTACCTGAATACCTATTGAAGCGAAATTGGCAAAACCACAGAGAACATATGTGCCCATAATCACCGATTTAGCACTAATTTCATCCTGTAATTCTCCCAGATGCGGATAGGCGACGAATTCATTGATGATGGTCTTTTCTCCTAGCAACTGTCCGATTATCATTGTGTCTTCCCACGGGACACCCATTAACCAGGCAACCGGAGAAAGTAAATACCCTACCAAATACTGAAATGACAACCCATCGTATCCTTGACCCGAACCTGCAATTAAGTCATTGATTCCGGTGTAGTATCCCACTTTACCCAACATATAGTTTGCAAGTGCAATAAGAGATACAAAAACGATCAGCATTGCTGCTACGTTAACCGCCAGTTTAACTCCATCTACCGTTCCATTAGTGATAGCTTCGAGAGAATTGGTTCCAAGTTTATTTTTGGAAATCGTAAGATCTCTGTTTATATCTTCTGTTTCAGGAACAAGAATCTTTGAAAAAATTATTGCAGCCGGAGCAGACATCAGTGAGGCTGTTAGCAAGTGTTTGGCAAAAAATATTTTTTGTTGTGGATCGTCACCACCAAGAAATCCTATGTATGAAGCCAACACTCCCCCTGCAATGGTGGCCATTCCGCCTGCCATTAAACAGAGTATTTCGCTTTCGGTCATTTTTCCCAAATAAGGCTTGACCAATAAGGGAGCTTCTGTTTGACCGAGAAAAACGTTACCTGCTGCTGCTACGCTCTCCGCTCCGGAAAGTCCCATGAGTCGTTTCATTACCCATGCCATTCCATAAACCACGCGTTGTAACACACCCCAATAATATAGCAAGCTGGAAAGTGCTGAAAAGAAAATCACGGAAGGGAGTATCCAGGTTACAAAATTTTTAACCAGCGGCGACATTTCTCCCGTGACTACACTTCCGAAAACGAACATAGCTCCTTCGTGAGCCATGTCTACAACTCGAACAAATCCGCGTGATAAGAAATCGAAAGCATTTTCCACGAAGGGAACTTTTAGGATCAGAATAGCTAAAACGGCCTGCAGAATCATTCCTTTGATAACCAGTGACCAATTAATTCCTTTTTTATTCCTGCTAAGAAGGAACGCTATCAGGATGAGTGATATCATGCCCAGAAAACCGCGAAATATGTTTTCCCACGTCAGTGATGCCTGAATCTGTTTATTTTCTCTTAAATAGGTTATCTTCTGTCCATTTTCCTTTGCAAGAGATAACTTGCGTTCACTTCTTTCTACGATTTGAAAAGTTTCGAGAAGACTGTCATTTTTTGAAAAGAGCTTTAGGGATTGATCGGTTAGCTGATAACTTCCTTTTTTTAAATCTGTCAGGATGGTGTCTGTGTTCTGAAAGGTACTGTCAGGCATTAAGCGAAGAGCAAACTTCCGTCTGTACCAATCATCTGCGCTGTTATTTTTATTCTCTTGTCCCAACCCTATGGTGAGCACAGAAAGAAGAATAACGGAAAGAATGATTCGTTTATGAAGTACGGCGATTAATTTCATCTCTGATTTTTGATGCCAACTCGTAATCTTCATTTTCCACAGCACCTTCAAGTTTCTCTTCTAGTTCGGTTACTGTTAATGTTGAGAGATCTGACTTTTTTTCTCCGGAAGTCTCCTCGGTATCCACTTCTACCGGAGCTTCCATATCTTCTCCCTCCTCCAGTTTAATTCCTGCAGAACCGAGTATTGATTCGTACGTATAAACGGGACATTTAAATCTTACTCCCAAAGCTATAGCGTCTGATGTTCTTGCGTCTATTTCTTTTTCTACTCCGTTTTGTTCGCAGATCAACTTGGAATAGAAAATTCCTTCCACCAAATTGTATATCAAAACCTCTTTTATTTTAATCCCGAAATCGACAGCGAAATTTTTAAAAAGATCATGGGTAAGCGGTCGGGTTGGAGTCATGTTTTCTAATTCGATAGCAATAGCTTGAGCTTCAAATCCTCCAATAATTATAGGCAATCTTCTGTTTCCTTCTACTTCCGATAAAACAAGAGCGTAAGCTCCCGATTGTGTTTGACTATACGATAATCCTATGATCTCAAGTTTTACTTTTTCCATAGCGGCTAAAGTCTGCGCATTCTTATTTAAAGTAATAAATTAGGGAAGCTAAATTGCTTCCCTAACTCTATAATGTAAAAATAATATTTATTATCGAAAACTAGTTAGAAGCCTTGAATTTTTTTACAGCTTCGGTAAGTCTTGGCAATACTTCAAAAGCATCACCAACTACTCCGTAATCCGCTGCTTTGAAAAATGGAGCCTCCTCGTCCGTGTTGATAACCACGATTACTTTAGATCCGTTTACACCGGCAAGGTGCTGAATAGCACCGGAAATTCCGGCGGCGATATACAGGTTCGGTCGTATTGCAACTCCTGTTTGACCCACGTGTTCGTGATGCGGTCTCCAGTCAGAATCTGCAACGGGACGAGAACAGGCTGTTGCGGCACCTAGTGCCTCGGCTAAATCTTCAACAATCCCCCAGTTTTCAGGACCTTTTAAACCTCTTCCTGCTGAAACTACCAGTTCCGCTTCAGGCAAAGGAATATCCCCTTCGGGTTTCTTGGTTGCCACGACCTTCACTTTCGTTTCTCCGGCATTTCCGTTGAATTCCTCTACTTGAGCGGAAGTTCCGGTTTCTTCGGGCTGAATAGAATTTGGAAGAAGAGATATGATTTTTTTATCGGTATTGATCTTTACAAAACCGAAAGCTTTTCCTGAAAACACATTCACAGGTATGGTTCCATCCGCTTGAGGAACAGCTGTTGCTCCTGCTACAAGTCCTGCATTTAACTTTACAGAAAGACGAGGAGCGGCACCTTTACCTACCAGGTCATGCGAGAATACGATTGTCGTAGCTCCGATTGAATCGGCTGCGGTAGCTACAAGTCTGGTAATCTGTTGCTCATCTATTCCTTCGAAAGATCTATCTACCAGAACCTTTTCTGCACCGTATTTTCCAAGTTCAGCTAATGAAGAGTCATCTGCCTTTCCGTTGGTTACAGCAATCACATTGCCTAATTTTTTCGCGTAAGTAACGGCTTCAAATGCGTTTTTGGCAATTTTCTCACCGCTACTGTTTATATATACTAGAACTGACATTATTTCAAATTAATTTTGTTCAACATTTATTTAAATCACCTTTGCCTCATTGTGTAGCAATTCAACCAACTTATCCATGTCTTCTGGATCAATGAGCTTAACTGCTGATTTAGGTGCCGGAAGAGCATACTTAACAAATTCTGTATGTTTTGATGCTCCAGAAGGCTCAACAACCTTCAATGGTTTGGATCTGGCGGCCATGATTCCTCGCATATTCGGGATTCTTTGTTCTGCCATTCCTTTCGCACAACTCGCTACAACCGGCAATTCAACCTCCACAGTTTGTACCCCACCAATAATTTCCTTGTCGAGGGTCGCTTTATTTCCTTCAACGTTAAGCTTACTTGCCAGTGAAATGAATGGAATGTCGAGATGTTCTGCTACCATTCCACCTACTTGTGAACCGTTGTAATCGATCGTTTCCTTTCCAAGAAGAATAAGATCAAAGCCTTCATTTTTAGCATAATTCGCTATTTCAGTAGCAACCTGATAAGCATCTGTAGCTTCCGCATTGATTCTTACTGCTTCATCGGCACCGATAGCGAGCGCTTTTCTGATCGTAGCCTCGTCTTCAGCAGTACCCACTGTAATGGTGGTTACACTACCTCCTAGCGTTTCCTTGATCTCAAGTCCCCGAACCAAAGCATACCATTCGTCATAAGGATTGACAATATACTTAACTCCACTATCGTCAAACTGAGTATCACCATCCTTAAACGATATTTTCGTTGTTGTGTCAGGTGCTTTACTAATACACACAAGTATTTTCATTGCTATATTTTTAATGTTTTTGGTCTGTTCACAAAAATATAAAAACTATTTATTTGAGAGACTAAAAATTCTAATGTATGCATAATAAATAACCGGAATTGTTATTCTAAATACTTTGAGTCGACTGCTGGTGATCTAAAAAATTATACTCGGAATAAGTTTTTTTAGGTGAAATTTATGGAAAATGATAGGTGAATTTCCCTTTTAAGAAGAATTAATTTAAATTTAGAACTATAACTATGACGGGAAATCAGTGATACTTAGAATTCTTCGAAAATACAAGCAGCTATCAGATGCTCAGTTGGTGGATAAATTTCAGACTACCAAAGACATTTATTATGCGGCATTGTTGTTTGAACGATATAATGAGATGACGGTTTCCCTTGCATTGAATTATTTAAAAAACGAAACAGATGCTGAAGACGCAACGATGGAGTGTTTTGAATTAATGTCGAAAGACCTCAAGGAAACGGAAGTTCAGAATTTTGGAGGATGGTATTACAGTCTTGTAAGAAACTATCTTCTGAAGGTTAACCGAAAGAAAGGGGCACAGCCTCATTATGATTTAATTGAAGGTTATCATGACAGGTTTGAAGATGATGAAGGATTTAAAGAAATCTTCAGTGACGAAAGGGTAGACGGGGAGAAAATCATTCAGGAGGTTTTACTTGAACTCAAACCCTTGCAGGCGAGATGCATCGAGTTGTTTTATTTAAACGGGAAATCATATAAAGAAATTACAACTATTCTGAGTATTTCAGAGAATGAAGTTAAAAGTCATGTTCAGAATGGTAAGCGAAAAATGAAAATACTATTAGAAAGCAAGAATGTCAAGTCAATCGATAAAATATCATAAATTACCGTCACTCAAAGACCTAAAGGCTTTTCGGGAGGGAAAACTTACCGAGGAGAAGGTATCTTATGTAAGAAAAATTGCTGCATTAAACCCGATGGTTTCAGCGGTTATTGAGGAAGGCGATCTGACTGATTTAAAAAGAGTGGAGAGAATATCAGGTGCTATTAATCAGGGAATTTATTCAGCTTACTTAAAGAACAGAGGTTTTTGGTCTAACTATGCTGGTTGGATAGGATTAAGTTCCTTGGCGATCATCTTGGGTATGATGTATTTATTTGTTGCTGAAAATGACTCGCCCAGATATATAATGGCAGAAAACGGTTTGGTGATTGATTTTCCCGATAAGTCCTCTCCGGTACATTTGATGTCTGACGGTTCAACGGTAGAGGAAACGATCGATGTAACAGAACCTTTGAATCCGGGACAAACTTCGACATTAGATATGGTTCGGGAGTTATCGAACACAGAACTGCAGGATAAAAACAGTGCACAAACTGAAAAGGTCGGGAACCTACGTTCACCCCTTGAGGAAAAAGAGTCAGGTATTTCTTCGAGTAAGAAAGGTGGTAAGGAAGCTGTCCCCTCGTCGGATGCGAATTCGAAAAATTTAATTACTGAGAAGGAGCAGTCAGGACAAAAATCCGGAAAGGTGCTTCTCGCTTTGAGTGAAGTGCATATTCTTGCGAAATTAAACCCCGACGATTTTAAAACGACTTCTAAAAATTCATACAACGGCAAAAATCCGCTCGGCCGATCGGATACGAAAAGAGCAGGAAATGCAAACTATTCTTTGAGTGATTTGCCTTCGTTCCCCGGAGGAGATGAAGCGCTTGTAAATTATTTCAAAGGGAAAATGAGGCCTATACAGGTTCCGGCTGCTGAGGATAAATTTGATCGCAGTGTAATGATAGAACTGGAAATAAATTCCCGAGGTAAATTAAAGGAAAGCAAAATTTTCGGTAATCTGCACCCGACTCATCAGACTCAGCTGCAGAAGGCAATTGATGAACTGCCGCAGTTCGAAAAAGGGAAGGGGGAAAGCGTCAAGTACTCGCTGTCCGTGTCGTTTTAATGAATTTCTTGCTCAAAACCATTGAAATAGGTGTCCACCGACCAGGCTTCGGCTCTTTCTTTAAACCATCCTTTAACTAGAGGCCATACTTTTCCGAAAAGTTCGGAATTTCTGTAATTTTCCAGATCTTCTTCTGATTCCCACCGGCTGTAGGTGAATAGTATGTTGTTTTCCTTTCTGTCCTTGAGTAACTTCATTCCTTTGCAGCCCGGGAATTGATTGATTTCTTGTTTTACACTATCAAAATAGTTCAGGAAATCCTTCACGTGTTCCGGATGTAATGTCAACTTAACTATTCGTATCACGGCGTATCTTTTAAAAGAGAGATTCTATCGTTTCGCGCGAACCTCTCGGTGTAAATTCAATGCGTATTATATCCCCCAGGCGAAGTCCGAAAAGACTGTTGGCTCCTCCGCCGTTTTCAGGTGTACCTTTGTTTATAGCGATTTCCAGCAGGTTACTGTCGTTAAATAGCGCTACTTTTTCACCCGGTGGTACCTCGTTGTATCCTACCGAAATAGTATCGATATAATATTCCTTTTGGCGGAAGTAGATTACAAAAGGTACTTTTCTTCCGATTCTATAAAAATCTGTTTTCTTAATATTGGTAATCAGATTGCCATAATGATCGATGTGAATTATAGCTCCTTTTAATGTGTTTCCGTCGATTACAGGAGAAAGGGGCAGGGCTCTTCTGATTTTTTCTGAGCGCGAAGCGAATTTATCCGGTTCTTCTCCAGAAGCAAGTTTACAAGCTGCGGGTATCAGAATGTTTTTAGTGGGAAAATTCATCAGTTCAGGTTGGGAGAGAACATCGTCAAGTGTCCATAATTTTTCAGGCTTATTATTCTCAAGGATTAAACTGAATATTCCGTTATCTGTGCCGATAAAATATTGTTTTTTGTAATATAGGATCGTAGGGAGCGCATTTTCTGAGGGGTCATTGAAGTTGACATGAGGCTCAGCATCCACTCCGATCACGTGAATAGTTCCTTCAGGGAAATCTTTCACTATATTTTTGAGAAAATAGGAAGCCTGTAGAATATTGAATGGTTTGACGTCGTGAGAAACATCAACGACATGGGCTTCAGGTAAAAGTGAGAAAATTTTCCCTTTTAAACTGGCCACATAATGATCTCTCATCCCCATGTCCGTTGTTAAAGTAATTATGCTCATTATTCTACCGTTAAATTCCCTGAATTATTCTTTGTCAAAATTAAATTTTATTTTGAGAATCAGGGATAAAATAGGGTGTGAGTTTCGTGAGATTTATCCACTACTTTTTTATACACGAATTATCCGCTTACTTTGAAAAATACTTTAATTTTGGATGTTTAAACCTTAAATGTAATTGTATTGCAAGAAAGAAAATTTGAGATAAGAGAAATCAATCCCATCGACCTGTTTGGAGTTAATGATTCTAAACTAAAACTACTGAAAAAATATTTCTCTGACCTTAAGCTTGTAGCCAGGGGAAATACGCTAACTGTTCAGGGTGATGATCCGATGTTGGATGTGTTTGAATCTAAGCTTGATCAGTTAATCAGACATATTAAGAAATATGACGGACTGACCGAGAGTAATATCGATAATCTCATGGTTGAGGATCCGATTGAATTGCTTTCCGGTGACGGATCTGAGGTTCTTGTCCATGGAAATGGAGGGGCTAAAATAAAGGCGAGAACATTCAATCAGAGAAAACTGGTTGAAGCGGTTAACAAAAATGACATGGTTTTCGCAGTTGGCCCGGCAGGAACCGGAAAAACCTATACGGCAGTTGCTTGTGCGGTGAGAGCTCTTAAAACAAAACAGGTTAAGCGAATAATATTAACCAGGCCGGCTGTTGAAGCTGGAGAGAACCTTGGTTTTCTCCCGGGTGATCTGAAGGAAAAACTGGATCCATACATGATGCCATTGTATGATGCTCTACGAGACATGATTCCGCCTGAAAAACTCATTGATTTCATTGAGCTGGGTGTAATTGAAATTGCTCCTCTTGCTTTTATGCGGGGAAGAACACTTGACAAGGCTTTTGTTATACTTGACGAAGCCCAGAATGCCACTGTGAATCAAATGAAGATGTTCCTGACCAGAATGGGGATGAACGCGAATTTCGTTATTACAGGAGATGCTTCTCAGATCGATCTTCCGAAGAAACAGAAATCAGGTTTGATCTATGCCCTGGATAGATTGCAGGATATCGAAGGAATAGGTATAGTGCGACTTAATCGCAACGATGTGATAAGACATAAATTAGTAAAACAAATTATTGATGCATTCGAAAAAGACGAAAATGAAAAAGAGTCTGATTAAAACCGATTTTAACTTTAGTAATCTCACGAATGTATATAAGGGAAAGGTGAGAGATGTATATTCCATTGGAGAAGATTATCTGGTGATGATAGCTTCTGATCGAATATCAGCCTTTGATCATATTCTTCCTAAAGGAATTCCTTTTAAGGGGCAGGTGTTGAATCAGGTAGCAACCATGTTTCTGGATGCAACAAAAGATATCGTTCCAAACTGGCTTATCGGCGTTCCTGATCCCAATGTTGCCGTAGGATATAAATGTGAACCTATTCGCCTCGAAATGGTGATAAGGGGTTATCTGACCGGGCACGCCTGGCGCGAATATAAATCCGGGAAAAGGGTATTGTGCGGGGTTGAAATGCCTGAAGGTATGAAAGAAAACGATCCTTTTCCTTCTCCGATTATTACTCCTGCAACTAAAGCAGAAGAAGGCCATGATGAGGACATTTCAAAAACTGATATTCTGAAAAAGGAAATTGTTTCTGAGGAGATATATTCGAAACTTGAGGACTATACCAGAAAACTGTTTCAACGAGGAACTGAAATGGCCGCTGAACGAGGACTTATTCTTGTAGATACAAAATACGAGTTCGGCTTAAGAAACGGTGAGATAATGTTAATGGATGAAATTCACACCCCGGATTCTTCACGGTACTTTTATGCTGACGGCTACGAGGAGCGCCAGAGGAAAGGTGAACAACAAAAACAGCTAAGTAAAGAGTTTGTTAGACAATGGCTTATTGAACACGGATTTCAGGGGCTGGAAGGTCAGAAAATGCCTGAAATGCCGGACGAATTTGTAGATCTTGTGACTTTGAGATATATAGAACTCTACGAAAAGATATCCGGAAAGCCTTTTCACCGGGCAGATCTAAATGACATTGAAAACCGAATTTACAGCAATACTGAAAACTTTCTGTTGTCCAATAATATAAAGTAAATAGTGTGCTTTAAATCAGTTGTTCCAGATCACTTTTGTTCTCTTGATTCAATTATTTGGTATAGTCTTTGAGATGCATTATTTTTGATAATACCAATTAAACTATTTTGTTATGAATAAGAACTTACTACTTTTTATTGCGGTTACGTTACTATTGGTCTTTACTTCCGCAGATGCGCTTGTGGATGAATACAAAGTCATTAAGGTTACAGGTAAAATTCTTTACAAAAATTCTGGTAAGGCAATGTCAACCGGAGATGTTTTTCAGGCAAATACACCGCTAAAATTTGAATCCGATAATTCCAGGGCAGCTGTAATTTCAAAACTCAAGGGCAGATTTGTGCTGGTTCCGCCTTCAAAATCTCAAAAAACCAATTTAGTTCCGGCAGTAAATAACATATCATCGCGATCTGCGGCGCTCATTAATGAACTGGATCTCAAAAATCATTTCGACGGAAAATACCTTATTCTTCACAAGCTTGAACTACCCGTTAGTGAGTCTAATTTTCCTCAGAATAAAGAGAAATTCTTTTTCCTCAGCTACCTTTACCGAAATGAAAAAATAGCTAAAAAACTGCCCAGTGACGGAAATAAACTAATTATTGATGAAAATGATCTTTTCACAATAGACGGGAAAAAGATAAATCCTTTCAATACAAAAATGACCCTTTACTATAGAAATGAAGAAACAAAGGAAAACACCCTTATCACAACATTTGAACCGTTGTTTCCGGATTACGAGAACCTTAAAAAAGAGGTTAAGGTGATTCTTGATGAATACAGTAATAAGGATGATGAACTGAAATTTGTCGAAGTGAAAGGATATCTCAATGAGTTTTATGGTAAAACCTATGATGAAAATTTAAAAAACTGGTTGACGCAGTTTAACTCTTACTAATATTTTGCCTTACTATTTTTATTCCCGCTTCATTTTCCTTTGAACGGTTTATTATCTTTGCAGAATGCAAAAAATGATATTAATTCTTGATTTTGGTTCTCAATATACGCAGTTAATTGCGAGGAGGGTTCGGGAGCTCAATGTGTACAGTGAAATTCATCCGTGGAATAAATGTCCTGAAATCACTGAAAATATACAGGGTGTTATCCTTTCAGGCAGTCCTTTTTCGGTTCGTGATGAAGGTGCTCCTCGGCCGAATCTTGAAAGTATTAAAGGAAAATTGCCCTTGTTAGGTGTTTGTTTTGGGGCTCAGTTTCTGGCTCACAATTTTGGTGGAGAGGTAACTGCTTCGAATACCAGAGAATACGGTAGGGCAAACCTATCTTTCGTTGATGGTAAAAATGAATTACTGACGGGTGTGAATCGCGGATCTCAGGTCTGGATGTCTCACGGAGATACTATCAACAGACTTCCGGATGATTTTGATAAAATAGCCAGTACGGAAGATGTTGATTTTGCAGGATTCAAGGTTAAAAATGAAACTACCTACGGAATTCAGTTTCATCCCGAAGTTTATCATTCCCTTGATGGGAAAAAAATCATCGAGAATTTTGTTGTGAATATTGCCGGTTGTGCCCAGGATTGGACTCCTGATGCTTTCGTTGATTCAACTGTGACTCAACTCAAACAACAGATCGGTACAGACCGCGTAATACTCGGATTGTCAGGTGGGGTTGATTCTTCAGTTGCTGCTATGCTTTTGCATCAGGCAATCGGAGATAAATTAAATTGTATATTCGTAAATAACGGCCTTTTAAGAAAAAATGAATTTTCTGAGGTTTTGGAAAGTTATAAGGATTTAGGACTGAATGTGAAGGGTGTAGATGCTTCTCAGCAATTCTATTCGGCTTTGAAGGGAATTACGGACCCTGAACTTAAAAGAAAGGCAATCGGCAAGGTTTTTATAGATGTATTTGATGAGGAATCCAAAAAAGTTGATAACGCCAAGTGGCTTGCTCAAGGGACTATTTATCCCGATGTGATAGAGTCGGTTAGCGTTTCGGGTGGACCCTCTCAGACCATAAAGTCCCATCACAACGTTGGAGGATTACCCGATTTCATGAAATTAAAGGTTGTTGAACCTTTAAAGCTTCTTTTTAAGGATGAGGTGAGAAGAGTGGGTAAGTCTATAGGTTTACCAACTTCCATTCTCGCAAGACATCCTTTTCCGGGGCCTGGACTGGGAATTCGCATTCTTGGTGAAGTTACTCCCGAGAAGGTAGCTATTCTTCAGGAAGTGGATGCCGTATTCATTAACGGATTGAAAGAAGCCGGACTGTATGACGAAGTGTGGCAGGCCGGAGCTATTTTTCTACCCGTAAACTCTGTCGGCGTGATGGGTGATGAAAGAACCTATGAAAATGCCGTTGCGTTAAGGGCAGTGACTTCAACAGATGGTATGACGGCTGACTGGTGTCACCTTCCGTATGAAGTTCTGGGAAAAATTTCAAATAAAATAATCAATCAGGTGAAAGGAATCAATCGGGTTACATACGATATAAGTTCTAAGCCACCTGCAACAATTGAATGGGAATGAAAATACTGTTAAATATTATATTGATATTATTGAACTCTGGAATTCTGTTGTCGCAGGAGATTGGTCAGGAGATTAGGGGTAACAGAATCTACAAGATTCATCTCGTGGAGCAAGGTAATACCTTATACGGGTTGAAACAACAATACAATACATCCATAGAAGCTATTATTGAAGAGAACCCCGGAGTTGAAAAGGGACTTCTGGTGGGACAAAAGCTTTACATCCCAACGGATGAAACGCCTGTGTCGGCAAATACTGCCCCTCAAACTCATGAGGTTAAACCCAAAGAAACCCTTTTCGGAATTTCCAGGCAGTACGATCTGACTGTTGAGGAATTGATTCGGGCTAATCCAGGAGTCGAGAACGGTTTGCAAATCGGACAAAATCTGATTATTCCCTCTGATTCTCATGGTGCTGATGCACATTTAACTGAAGATCAGGTGGCCGAACAAACCAAAGAGAGCCCGAAAGTTCATTTTCAGGTGGATTTTAAAGACAGTTCAATACGCTACACGGTACAGAAAAAGGAAACCTTATATTCTATTTCGAGACGTTTTATGGTGCCGGTGGAAGAACTCACAGAACTCAATGATATCAAAAACGATAAAATAAAGCCCGGGCAGGAACTGATTATTCCTTTGAAAAAAGAACGTATTGAAAGGGTTGAAGTCCGTAAACTCACTAAAACGGATTCCCTTTCAGATTCTCTCAGGATTAAACCTCTTGTCAGAAAGGATAAATACAAGATAGCTATTCTGCTTCCTTTGAAACTTGAGTCAAATGCAAAGGTTTATTCAGGTTTACTGGATGAAAACACACGTCTCGATTATGTGACAGATGTGGCGGTGGATTTTTTGATGGGTGCTCAAATGGCACTTGATTCCCTGGAGAAATTGGGACTCAGTGCTGAGGTCCATATGGTGGATACCAGAGGAGATATGGAGAATCTGAAATCAGTTTTCGCCCAGGAGCTTTTCCGGGATGTTGACATGGTAATCGGTCCGTTTTTCCCTAAACTTGTGGAGGAAGCTGCATCATGGTGTGGAAAGAACAAGGTTGAACTTGTTATTCCGACCTCTGCGCCGACTATGGTACTCAAGGATAATCCGTATGTTACATCGCTTGTACCGTCAGATCTAACACTTATCGGTGGGATGGCTAAATACCTTGCGGAGCATCATTCGACGGATAAAATATATTTCATCGAAGATGAAAATCAGGCTGTGAAGGACAGAATGGAATATTTCCGGGGAATTTATCAGGAAAGTTTATCACCTGCCAACAAATCGAATATCATTCAGGCTACTTCATTAGGTAGTTCGTCAGGCAGAGACTTTGCAGCGAAAATAGATGTTGATGGAACCACTATTTTTGTTTGTCTTTCCGAGAATACTCAGAAGGTGATGCAGTTCATTAATGCACTTAACGCAGCAAAGAATATTTCCAGTACTTATGGAAAGGCGAATGTTATTGTAGTGGGAACGAAGGAATGGGCGGATATTTCTTCCCTTAACAACTATTACAGGAATCGTTTTCAACTTCATTATGCTTCTGCCAATTACGTAAATTACGATTCGGATACGACGGTTCAGTTCATAAAGAATTACAATGATCGCTACGGTGCTTATCCGTCGAAGTATTCTTTCCATGGGTTTGATGTCGTACTTTCCCAGGGAGCGAGATTACTACCGGATTTAGAAAGGAATGAAGGTATAATTAATTATTTTTCAATGAATAATCTTGGACCCACTCACGGGAAAGAAAACGGCACAGCCTTTATTTGCAAACAGGAAGATTTTGAAATTCACTTGCTTGATCTGATAAAAATGAAAAGTTATTTTGGAGCCAACTAAAGAAGTCATAATTGATCGATTTAAAGAAGTTCAGGATTATATATGTTCCCGTCTTGAAGATCTGGATGGTAAGGCTAAGTTTCATGAAGATCCCTGGGAAAGGCAGGAAGGTGGCGGAGGACGCACAAGAATTATAACGGAAGGAAAAATCTTTGAAAAGGGAGGTGTGAATTTTTCGGCTGTCCATGGCCCGGTATCCGAACTGATGAAAAAACAACTCAACCTCGACGGCAATGAGTTTCTTGCGACGGGCGTATCCATAGTTCTGCATCCTCATCATCCGTTTATTCCTATCATGCATATGAATATTCGGTATTTTGAAATGGATAACGGTAATTACTGGTTTGGAGGAGGGATAGATATGACCCCGCATTATGTGAACACTGAACTTGCCGGTGCGTTTCATAGAGAACTTAAAAAGATCTGTGACCGATACCACACTGGTTTTTATTCGAAGTTTAAGGAATGGGCAGATGATTATTTCTTTTTACCTCATCGCGAGGAAACAAGAGGGGTTGGAGGGATTTTTTATGACCATCTTACTGATAAATCAGGAGTTTCTAAATCGGAATTAGTGGAGTTTGCAGTTGATCTTGGTAGAATTTTTCCTGAATTATATAAATATCAGGTTGTCAAAAACCTTAACCATCCTTATTCGGAGGAGAATATGCGGTGGAGAAATATCCGACGGGGTCGTTATGTGGAATTCAATTTGGTTCATGACAAAGGAACTCAGTTCGGTTTGAAAACGGGAGGGAGAATTGAATCAATTTTGATGAGTTTACCAACGAATGCTTCCTGGTATTATGATTTTAAAGTAGCCGAGGACTCCAAAGAAGCTAATACCCTATTATACCTTAAGAAAGGCGTTAACTGGATAGAATTATAGCTTATACGTTTATTTGCTTTTAAGAAACTATAATCTTCAATTAAAATTTATCTTTGCCGCATGAAATGGATTGGTGAGAGAATCAGTTTTGTGGATCATAAAGAATACGTTACTTTCGTGATCTATCCTCCCAATATCGGTAATAAAAAATACCTTATCCTCATCTGGTCGCTAGCATGGTTGGCTATAGGAGCTTATGTGTTTACTCAATTTTTTTATGATTATTCCGAAAAGGAGAAAATCGTACTCATTATTTTCATGTCCTTTTGGGTCTATTTTGCGGTAAAGGTTTTCAGGACCTTACTGTATCTGTTCTTCGGAAGAGAATTTATTAAAATAGATAAAACGGCCCTCCGATTAAAAACTGCCACCAGTAATTACGGTCAGGCTCGACAGTTTTTTCTGGAAAATATCACTAAATTCAGTGTGCTATCTTTGAAAGATAATTCTTTGCAGAATATTTACGATCGTTCACCATGGGTGAGGGGGTCTAACAGAATTCATTTCGAATACATGGGTAAGCATTATTCTTTCGGTAGAAAATTGGAAGAAAAAGACGCACGTTTATTGTTCGGTGTGATCACAAAACGAATCAACCAGTATCTTAGAAACAAGGACTGATCATTCTGTTCTGAATGCTACCGATGTTATCCGTCGGGTATTAACTCCATCTATTTTTTCCTCACGGATCAGCTTTTGGCCTTCAGGTGTTTCAAATACTTCGCGGATATTTTTGAGTTCAGCAACAGGTACGTACTGTGAATGCATGTAGCTAATAATATCTTTCGCATTTCGCTTCTGTACCTCCCTTTGTATGATTTGCTCAAGTTCAAAACGGTGTTCTACACGTTTCTGAACAGTTTTGAATCGATCATCCGAATAAATATCTTGAATGTTTAAATAACCGCAAAGTATCTGAAAATGTCTGTCACTTCCTATTGCGAAAGTAATGCGTACACCGTCCTTTGCAGTGAATATTTCACCATAAGGCGCAATATTTGGATGAAGCGAGCCAATTCTGCTCGCAACATGACCCGCCATCAGATAATTGGAGGCCTGATTTATGAGTGAGGAAACGGCAGCATCGTAAAGTGATACAGAAACGGTTCTTCCCAAATATTGCGTATTATTCTTTCTTTCATACAGTTCAATTAACAGTCCTTCTTTCAGGTGATGGGCAGCCATCACATCTATGATTGCCACCGGCATTTTAACAGGTCCGCTCTCAGGTGTACCGTTCATGGACATAAAACCGGATTCTGCCTGCAGGATTAAATCATAAGCAACTCGATCACTGTTAATTCCGAATCCACTGATTTTACCTATAATGAGCGATTTATTAATTTTTCTCAACCGGTCATCCGTTATACCTAGTTTCGACTGGTCTCCTTTTTTGAAATTCATTAAGACAAGATCTGCATCCTTCACAATTTTCATCAGTTCCGCATGATCTTTCTTATCCTTCAAATCAAGCTGAAGATATTTTTTGCGATAATTGACGCTTGAGAAATAAGCCGATATTTCAGAGTCAGGGTCTTCGGTTTTAAGCTTCCACGACCTCGTAACATCTTTGAATACAGGATGCTCTATTTTCAGTACGTCGGCACCGAGTTCTGCAAAAAATGACCCAACAGACGGGCCCGCAAGCACGGTGGATAAGTCTATAATTTTAAGGTCGCCGAAAGGATTCATTTTTTTACTTTTAAGGCCTGTTTACAAATATAAGAAGATGACCAAAGAAAACTACGTTTCCAACCTAACGGGAATTTCGGAAAAGATTGTTTTAAAGACGCTAAGTTTACTAAATGAGGGTTCAACGATTCCATTCATCGCTAGATACAGGAAGGAAACCACAGGTGGACTGGACGAAGTTGAGATCGCAGGGATAAACGATAGTGGTCAACAGTATGAGCAGATAGTAAAAAGACAGGATACCATTTTAAAATCAATAGAAGAACAGGGAAAGCTAACCGGCGAGCTGCGGGAAAAAATTAGCCTTTGCTTCGATATGAATGTACTCGAGGATCTTTATCTGCCTTTTAAAAAGAAAAGAGAAACACGGGCCGACAAAGCGAGAAAAAAGGGTCTTGAAGGGCTTGCGAAAATTATTATGACACAGAATGATCAGAATGTTTATGCGGCTGCAGAAAGATTTGTCAAAGGAGAGGTTAATTCAGCAGATGAAGCCCTCGAGGGGGCTAGAGATATCATTGC
>JAWVYS010000054.1:0-18316 GCA_033722555.1 Brumimicrobium sp. | reverse complement strand
GGGTGATATAATTGCTCCGGATATGACGGTAAACGGTTATGATGCTACGTTGCAGAACGTTGATGTTAACACGATCTGGCAGAACGGAATCATGAACTGTGCATGTCCTATCGAAATGACCGACATTGTGACTGTTACTGTAAATAATTCATCGACAGGAACAGATGTTCAAACCGCGTGTGATTCGTACACCTGGATTGATGGGAATACATATACTACTGACAACAACACAGCTACCTTTGTACTTACGAATGCTGCGGGATGTGATTCAACGGTGACTCTGGATCTTACTATAGTTAATTCTTCAGCAGGAACTGACGTACAGGAGCACTGTGGAAGTTACACATGGATAGATGGAAACACTTACACTATGTCTAACAATACAGCAACTTTTGTATTGCCTAATGCAGCAGGATGTGACTCTACGGTAACTCTGGATTTGACAATTAATCCTGTGCCTTCCGCAGGAGCTACAAACAACAATGATGGTACTCTTTCCGCAACCGGAACAGGTACTTATCAGTGGATAGACTGTAATACCGGAAATCCGATCATCGGAGAAACCGGTGCTATGTTCTCTCCAGTTGCTGACGGAGATTATGCGGTAATTGTGACCGATGGTAATTGTTCTGATACATCAAACTGTGTGAATTACAGTACTGTTGGGTTGAACGATTACTTAACGAATCACTTCAGTGTTTATCCGAACCCAACAAACGGAAAGGTAACGATTAAAAGTAATAACACAATGCTTCATTCTGTAGTAGTACGTGATGCTTCGGGTAGAAAGATATTTGAGGCTACAATGAACGCAACAGAAACAGGTATAGATCTGACCAGTATGGAAGACGGAGTATATTTCGTTACCATTCTTGGATCGGACAATACACAAGTGATAGCTAAAATAATCAAACAATAATGACTTTCAAGACAAGTTTGTAACCTTTAGCAGACTAAAACCGCCTCAGCAATGAGGCGGTTTTTTTTATTCTTTCCAATTAAAGGTGGTCATCTTTGGGCAGCGAAGTGAAAGTAAATGACCTTTCTTAAACAATATCTTGCCCTTATTCCGATCAATTTGTTACTCGGGATACTCAATTCTGCCATCGTTCCGCTGAATTTCGTCTTTGTTTCGGTTAGTTTTGCCCTTCTTCATCTCGATATCGTCGCTTTTTCACTCAATTTCGTCCTTTTTCCACTCAATTTCGTTCTTGTTCCACCCGATGTCGTCATTCTTCCACTTCATTTTGTCGTTGTGCAACTCGATTTCGTCATTCTTCCACTCGATTTCGTGACTGTGCCGAGTGATTTTGTCGTTCTTCAACAGGATTTCGTCAATGTGCCACGCGATTTTGCCGGTGTGTCGCTGAATTAGAGAGCAGGTCAAAGACACATTGAAAGTGAATCAAAGTACAGTTCAATCAATGAAAGGACACAAAGATAAAATCGGGATTCAAATAAGGTGTGATTCTGAAGAAATAGGTAAGTTGAAAAAAGTCCTCCGGAAGAGGTCTTACTTTCGCACAATGATATAATTCCTGTACGAGGTATCAAAACCTATTTTCTTCAATAATTTCTTCATACGATGCTTTCCGGACAGTTTATTGAAACTAATGTCATAATTGAACTCCCAGTTTAATCGGGCAATGCGCTCTTTCATCACCGCAGGATGTGAACGATTGTATTTTGCCAGCGAGTCGATATTGCTGAAATAATCATACTGCTGTACCTTCGGAACGTTTTCTTCCATCCATTGGTCGTCATGCCATAGTTTGTTAAAACTTTCCTGTTTTGCCTGCATTGTTCTCGGATCTTTTACCCAGCCATAGTGGTTGATGTATGCGTCAATGGGCACAACGCGTAACTTTTCATTATTCCCTTTTCGAAAACCCTGAGCATCTCTGAACGAATATATACTTTTGTCATTTTTTATCACACGGATCTCGTTGGCATACCACCTGGGTGAATTTCCAACGTAATCATAAGAACCGAAAAAATGACGATACTTAAAAAGCAATCCGTCCACATCCGCTCTGTCCTTATAGGTAATCATCTTTGACTTAATTTCCGGTAGATCGTCCTCATGAACAACTTCGTCCCCCTGAATATAAAAACACCAGTCATACTCCTCCGGAATGGACTGAAACGCTTTGTCGGTTTCTACCGCGAGCACTCTTCCTCCTTCACGCAGGTCATCATTCCAAACAGTTTCAATAATGCGGATTTTATCGCTCCCAATGCTTTTAATCAGCCCAAGTGTTTCATCCTCGGACTCACCTACGGCAACAATTACGATGTCACAGATGGGTAGGATGGATTCTATAGCTTCAACTATCGGGTAATCGTATTTAATTCCGTTTCTGACAAATGTGAATCCTGCAACTTTCATGTATTTCGGTTATGCAACACTTGAATAAACCAAGTGTGCCTTGTTTTTAAAATCTGAATGTGGCCCCTGCCATGAACTGAAACCCTTGCACCGGATAATTAAACCATCGCCTGTACCTTTGCGCCGCTACATTATTAAAATTCGCAAAAATCGAGATTCTTTTGGTGTATCTGAATTCAGCACCGATGTTTGCGTCTGCAATTACCCCCAGAGGCACAAAATAGATACCGTCTTCTTCCTGAACATTTTCCAATGTGGAATCAAAAACCCGTGCTCTTCGGCCGGTTTCCAGTGTGAAATCCACATTAAACAGCAGTCTGTCGGCTATATTATACGATCCTCTCGCAATGAATTCAAGCTGAGGAAGATTCCATGCATACGGATTGTTTCGTGCCTGATAACTGTTGAAACGCGCGATTCCGTCAATTTTGAGTTCCTCGTTATGCTGATAGGTTAAACTTCCACTAATTGTCGCAATGTTGAGGGTGTCATAAATCACCTCAAACTGATTTCCGCCGGAATATAAGGTATCATTTACGAACAAGGCGAAATCTCTGTTTGCTGAAAATGAAGCCGCAGTGTTGAAACTAATTCTTTTTGATAAAGTTCCTTTGATCCCGAAATGGACCTCATACCGTTGCTGATTGCGAAGGTCTATGTTTGATCGGATAAATTCATTCCGGGCCGCAAGCAGCTGAAAACGCTGTTGTTTCAGACCACCTTCAACACCTGCATAAGGAATAAAGAGATCATTGAATAACGAGTATCTTACTTCTGCGATCGGATACAAACTTGCTCTTGTTTTTTCACGTACATCAATGGCCAGTTCACCGCCTATTTTGAATTGAAACTTTTCGTTTTTTCCGTAAAAGTGCGTTACGGGCCTTAACTGGATTACCGTGTTTGAGGACACATAACCTGTATCGAGTAGGCTGAGAGAACTATCCGGAATTCCGTATCTGTAATCATTGTAAAGAACGTTAAAGTCTGCTTTCATGTTAGACAGGAGAACATTAGAACTCATGTTGTATTGCCACTGTGTTTTAAGTCCGACATAATTTTCGCGACCTCTCCACTTTGAAAGGGAGTCTTGTTCAGGCTTTTGATCCATGAAATTCGAATAATCCAGTCCCAACGTGTAATTCAGCATCGCGCTGTCCTTTTTGTGAGAACTAAAATATCCCGAAAAATCTATGGACTGGTAACGCTGTGAAATACTGTCTCTCGATGCGTCGGGATTCTGAAATCCGTAATAATGAAGTCCCTGGTTTTTATATCCCATTTCACCTCCGAAGGAATACCTTCTTTCCTGAACATGGCCGAATGCTTTTAATGCGGTTCTATCGTATTGAGAGGGCGCGTAATCGGGAATCTGCCCCCATTCAGAGAGGTGCTTAGCGTGTATTCCCCAAAGATACTTTCTCGATCTCAGCGAATTGTAATAGACTTCACCGAGTCCCATCAGTCGGCTTCCTCCACCAATTTTGGCATAACCCCGATAAAGCTGTGAAAGTTGTGGTTTATGTTTTACACTGGCCGGTTCAATATTTTCCACTTCAAAAGAAGTTTCTTTCTGAATAGCGAGCAAGGGATAAACAGATATAGCGGAAACGATTACTGTATCCACCATTTTGGGACGCGTGGAAATTCTATTGACGGGAGGTAGTGAACGGTCAGATTCCGTTACAACTTCAACATCGCCTTGTCCGTAAACCGCACCAATACAGAAAATAGGGATTAAAAGAAATATTTTATTCATTGTTTCCTTCATTGATTTCAATTGAACGATTCGTATCCCCTTGTGTTTCCTGAGGGGAATTTTTGAGTTGCATGATTTCGGCCTTCACCTGGCGTGCTTCGGTCAGGATTCCGTCTTCTTCATTCGGATAGTTGTTTATAACCAGATTGATGGTTTTTTCGGCCTGAAAAAGATCATTTTTCGCAACATGTACCCGTGCTTGTAAAATCAGGGATTTCGCAATCCAGTAGTCATAAGCTGGTTTGCGCTTGAGAAGTGCGTTATGCAGTTCTTCTGCTTTTGAGTAATTCCCCAGGTTGAAATGTGCTTCGGCCAGGGTATGAAGAGCTTCTGTACCTCTTACTTCACCCGTATTGTCTGCAGTCCATTTAAGGTAGGGAAGGGCTCTTTCAAATTCGCCTATTTTGAAAAGAGACATTCCCGCGATGTAATTCGCCTCTAGTTTGATCGACTGATCGCTCAGCAACTTATCACCGAGTACTTTCTCGGCTGCGTTCACGGCATTTTCGTAATTTTCTACAAGGAAATTGGTTCGCATCAGACCGATTCGCGTGTTGTAAATTACCTGAGGATTTGACGCCAGTTCTTCCAGACGCTCGTAATACGGTAGTGCTTCTTCGTACTTCCCCTGATTATAAAGCATTTTTGAAGCGCGTACCAAGGCCTCTTCAGTGAATCCTGACTTTGGTCGTTCAATTATTTTGTTATAATAAATCAAAGCTTTGTCTTTTTCATCACGCTGATAGTAAATATCGGCGAGATAACTCATCAGTTGGATTGAAAATCGGCCTTCGGGATATCTGTTCAGGTATTTTTCGATTTCCGGAATGGCTTCGTCGTATTTTTCTTCGAGATAAAGGTCGTTGGCGGTTTCATAATAGAAAACTTCTTCGTCGTCTTCCGATATATCGGCACATGCATATTGTTTTCCTATCTGATTAATTTTTTCCTGCTGACGAGTGGCTCTGTAGATGTCCACCAAACCTTGAGTAGCTCTTTTACAGTCTGTACTGTCAAGGGAATATTCTGAAAGTACCCGGCGGAAATAACTTTCAGATTCTTCGTATTTTTTCATTTTGTATTTGATATCACCAATTTCAATAAGCGCGTCCTTTACCAAAATATTATTTGGAAAGTCATTGACTATTTGCTGAAGGTATTTGATCGCCTTCTGATTGTCTCCCTGATACTTGTAAGAAATCCCTACCTCAAAAATGGCCGGAATTACATAGGAGGATTTGCTGTAATTATTGATAATATTCAATAAGGTTTTTATTCTGTCGTCCTGTCTGTCGGGCAAATATTTATACACTCTGGCAAGGGAGAATAAAATTCTGTCCTGATTTCCTTTGTTCATGTCAGCTGCTTTTTGGTAGTTTTCTGCTGACTTTTGGAATTCAGGGCTTTCCTTCGTGTAATAACAGTCCCCGATGCGGGCATAGGCATCGGCAAGTTTTGCCTGATCTCTAATGTCGGAAAGTTGAGTAAAAGTTCTGAAAGCTTCTATAGCCTGTACCCAGTCCTTTTGTTGGTAATAAGCATAGGCGATGTTATAATAGGCTGTTTGTTTAAGTTCAGGGTCTTTAACTCCGGGTATCCCAAGGAAACTTCTGTATTTAATTACAGCTTCCGGATAACGTCCCAGAATATAATAAGCGTCAGCTTCCCAAAAAGTCGCCTGACCGGTAAGGTTGGGGTCTATGTCGTACTTGGAAACCCCTTGAAAAGCACTGATCGCTTTGGAATAGTTGCCTCTTTCGTAAGCTTCTACGCCCATGTTGTATGAAATGATCTGGTAAGCTGTTTTGAGTTTGATGTTTATTTTTTCGATGCGCTCAATGGATGCAAGTGCTTCTTCGTATTTTTTGGTGCTTGAATAAACATTGACTAAATAGCTGTAGACATCTTCTTTTCTAGGTGACAGAGGGAATTTCCGCAGGAACTCTTCAAATGCTTTTATCGCTTCGTTGTATGGATTGTAATCGGTTTTATACGAAAGAACAGCGTAATTGTACAGGGCGTCTTCCTGTATCGTGGCATTATACTCCATATCTGCTGCTGCCTTGAAGGCTGTTCGAGCATAATTCTCTTCATTTTTCAGTAAATAACATTCGGCAGCATGATATAGAGCAGCCTGAGCCAGTTCATCTTCTTGTCTGGATACCCGATCAAATTGTCTTATTGCCTGATCATACATTTTACTTTTGAAGTATGCATATCCAAGCGCATAATCTTGTTCGCGGGTGGTTTGTTTGCGTTTGCTGAAATTTTCCAAATAGGGTACAGCTTCATCGAATTTTCCTATTTTGTAATAGGCATCTCCGATGAGTAAATTCATTTCTGCTGAATTTTCATCGGAATCAACAGGATTTTCAGAAGGAGCGAACTCGGTTACCTTTTCATAATCACCAAGCAAATAATAAATCTGGGTAATGTAGTAAGGAACTTCCTTGCTGAAGGTTGGGTCTTCCAGTAATTTCAAAAAGCCTTCGAGGGCCACTTGAAAAGTTTTGTTCTGATAGGCAATGTGAGAGTAGTAGTAGAGCGCCGGGGCTGAATAATTGCTATTGCCATCCTTGATTTCGTAAAAGGCATTTCTGGCTGAACTGTATTCTCCCAATTGAAAATTGGAATAACCGAGTTTGAAATAGTACTCAGCAAGTAAGGATGTATCTATATCTCTTCGGTCTGTTTTTTCAAACCATTCTTTGGCGTCGCCGAATTTTTTGGACTGATAAAAATACTGACCGATCTTAAAATAGATGGTGTTCTTGTAGATACTCTCGGGATAATCGTTGTTGAATTCCTGCAATAACTGAACGGCGTCGTTGTTGTATAAGTTTAATGCTGAGATGCCCTGATAATAACGTGCTTTGATATATTGAGGATCATTTTCGTTACCGAAATTCTCGATAAATGCTGAAAAAACTTCCCTTGCTGCACTGAATTGTTCTTTTTGGAACAGTTCCTCACCGCGGTAAAAATCAGCATATTCGCTACTGTATTTCTTTGTTGTTTGTCCGTATAGGAACGCATGGGAAAAAACGACAAGAAAGAGAACAAGTAACTGTGGCTTAAATATCATGACTTGTTTATTAATCGTTATTGCTTAAGAGCTTAAAATTATAGAGGATTTCGGTCGGTTCAGGAATGCTTTTCAAAAGTTTTAAACGCAATTCTGTTAAGATTGTTATTCAATGCACTGCCTTTTGATTTTAATTTTTAGTCATCTTTGTAAAAACCAAAGTCGTGGAAAACGTTGTTCATATAGAAGAAGGCAGGATCGAGCAAAAAAAAGTAACTGTTCTCCAGCAGGTTAATGTGAATCTTGCCCCCCGCGAGTTTGTTTATCTAATCGGTAAAACCGGTTCCGGTAAGAGCAGTTTTCTTAAAACCTTATACGGTGAACTGAAACTCATGGACGGTACAGGATCTGTTGCCGGTTTTGATCTTAATAAGTTGAAAAAGAGAGACGTGCCTTTATTGAGGCGGAAAATTGGCATTGTGTTTCAGGATTTCCAGCTACTGACGGATCGATCCGTAATGAAGAATCTTCATTTTGTGCTGAGAGCAACAGGGTGGAAGAAGAAAAAGCTGATGGATCAGCGTGCAATGGAGGTTTTACAGATGGTTGGAATTGAAGAAAAAGCCTATCGGATGCCTCACGAACTTTCGGGAGGGGAGCAGCAGCGTGTGGCAATTGCCAGGGGACTTCTGAATAAGCCTGAACTCATCCTTGCCGATGAGCCGACGGGAAACCTTGATCCTGAAACATCGGAATCAATTATGAAGTTACTCATTGCTATTGCGCAGGAAGGAACGACGCTCCTCATGGCCACCCACGACATGAGTCTGGTAGAAAAATTCCCGGGCCGCGTTTTGCGTGTCGAAAATAACACCATCCGGGAAATTCAGGGTATAGGCGATTTTAATCCTTTTGAGGTAAAGGAAATATGATGGGGTAAAAAACTTGAAAGGCATTTTCTAGTAGTTATCTAAAAAAAAACTCCCCGAGCTATCGGAGAGTTCTGTTTCAATTTTCATTTGTGGAGCCACCGATGTTTCTCTTAATATGTTATAACAAAAAAAAGAGCCCCGAAAATCGGGACTCTCGCAAATACTACGCAATCAGAGATTGCTTGATTTGTGGAGAAGATCGGGCTTACCGACGATTCGCTTCGCTTCTGTCGGCATAGACTTCTCGCCCGCTTCTTCTATAAACAAAAAACTCAGCAACCAATTAAGATTACTGAGTTATGATACCCGTGGAGAAGATCGGGCTCGAACCGACGACCTCTACACTGCCAGTGTAGCGCTCTAGCCAACTGAGCTACATCCCCTTTTGAAAATGATCTGTTCACTTTCGGCGGTAAAATTAGTGAAAAATATATTTCCGAAGGATTAATTCTGATTTTAGCCGCTCTTTTCTTTTCAAATGTAAAGATAAGCCCAGTAGATCAGAACGCCCTGGAGAGGGAGTCTTAAATAAGCAACCCATGTGTAAGGATTGTTTCGGGCTTTCATTCTTTGAGCCATGTAAATATTTGCAGGAAAAACAGCCAGCAGAAGTAAAATAATCCCCATCGCTGCGTAACTCCTCGTTTGAGGAAAAAGCAGAAGTCCGCCGAACAAGACCTCAAAAAAACCGGACAGGTAAACCATCGTTCGAGGTAAGGGAATGTACGGAGGTATGATTTTGACATAGGTACGAGGGAATACAAAATGCATCGTTCCTGCGAGAATGTATACTGCTGCCATAACCTGCGCTCCTTCCATGGTTTAAATATAAGCTTTAATGCAACACCGTTGGAAATAATATGAATATTGGTAATTTCGCAAATATGACAGCTTCCGGGAAGATAATGCCAATAAAAGGGGTTGAGGGCAGGTTAAATGTACCTTCCTCCAAGAGTTATGCACAGCGGGCCGTTGCGCTTTCAAGCTTGGTTCAAGCTACCGTTTTGTTGCGTAATGTTTCGGAATGTGATGACGTAATCGCTGCTCAGGGAATTATTCGTTCACTGGGAGCAAAGATTGAAAATAGAGGTCGGGATCTTCTCATTAAAGCGGGTATTAACTTTGATTATGTGGGCGAAAAGAGCGTGTTCAGCGGAGAATCCGGATTGAGTGCGAGACTTTTCAGTGCTTTCAGTTTGCTTTATGACATCCCTTTTAAAATTGACGGTCAGGGATCCATAAGAACCCGTACGATGGAGATGGTTACTGATGCACTTACACAGTTTGGCAAATCTGTGGAAAGCAAAGAAAACTGTTTGCCCCTCAAAATTTCAGGAAATACTTCGCCACCTGCCGGAGAAATAGAGCTGGATGGTACTTTGAGCTCACAGTTTTTAACCGGTCTTCTCATTGTTACACCCTTTTTGCCCTTTGATACCGTGTTGAGAGTAAGGGATCTCAAAAGTGTTCCATACGTCGAAATGACACTGGATATTCTTACGGAATTCGGTATCACTGTTCATCATGAAAATTTTGAGATTTTCAAAATTCCGGGAAACCAAAAAGCCCTGCGTAAGGAGTATCGGGTGGAAGGGGACTGGAGCGGCGCCTCCTTTCTTATTTCCGCTGCAGCAATAGGAGGAAATCTGAGGCTTTCAGGATTGAATAAACACTCAAAACAGGCGGATATCGCTATTTTGACCGCACTTTCCAAAGCAGGCGGATCATTTTCATGGGAAGAAGAAGATCTCATTGTTCATCAAGGAACTTTAAAATCTTTTCGGTTTGATGCCACTCATTGTCCCGATCTTTTTCCTCCGCTTGCAGTTTTGGCCGCATGTGCCGATGGGGTTTCGGTTATCACCGGTATTTCTCGCCTGAAGCACAAGGAAAGCGACAGGTCTTTAACGATTAAGGAAGAATTTGGAAAACTGGGAATAGAAGTTCGGTTAACAGGGGATGAAATGCACGTGAAAGGAAATTCTTCCGATAAATTCATTTCCGGTGGAAATGTCCACGCCCGTGGAGATCACAGAATTGCTATGGCTTTAGCTGTTTTATCACTTCGGTCGAAAGGAATAATCCACATCGCCAACGCAGAAGCGGTTGATAAATCTTATCCCGATTTTTATAAGGACCTAGACACTTTAAGTGTTTACTGAATAAAAAAAAGAGTACCTGCGTTCGATTGGGGAATGTCTTAACCGGTAACTTAAAAATCTATTTTAGATAACTTCAACTATTTTAGATTTGAATTGTATATTTAAGGTTTGAATTATTAATGAAAAGAAAAACAAATGCATAATAAAGACGAATTTAACAAATTTGCCACCAAGCATCTGGGAATAAACAGCACGCATTTAGCGAGTTATATCGAGTCTTCAATGACTCCATACATCATCGAGGAGCGCCAGCTGAACATGACGCAGATGGATGTTTTTTCCAGGCTTATGATGGACAGAATTATTTTTCTTGGTACGGGTATCAATGATCAGGTAGCGAACATAATAAATGCTCAGTTATTGTTTCTTGAATCCGTGGATCCTAAGAAAGATATACAAATCTATATGAATTCTCCCGGCGGAAGTGTTTATGCGGGATTGGGAATCTACGATACCATGCAATACATCTCTCCTGATGTGGCGACAATTTGTACAGGGCTGGCAGCCTCTATGGGAGCTGTTTTGTTATGTGCCGGAACAGAAGGAAAGCGTACAGCACTCAAGCATTCCAGAGTGATGATTCATCAGCCGCTCGGTGGAGCACAGGGCCAGGCTTCCGATATTGAGATCACCGCCCGCGAGATATTAAAGCTGAAAAAAGAACTTTACGATATCATTGCGCTGCATTCCAAAAAGTCTTATGATCAGGTAGAGCACGATTCTGATCGTGATTACTGGATGACCGCTGAAGAAGCTAAGGAATATGGAATGGTGGATGAGGTTTTGAGCGGAAAGTCGGCCAGAAAGAAGGATTAATGGTTTAAAACAGCTAATAATATCCTCAACTTTTGGCACAGCCAGCCAAAAAGACTATTTTTGTAAATGAATTTAAAAGGTCAGTTTTATATTGACCTTTTTTCGGCTTTATATATGAGTAAAAAAGAAACAACATGCTCCTTCTGTGGTCGCCCGAGGAATCAGGTGAGACTGCTGATTGCGGGAATTTCGGGACACATTTGTGATAATTGTATCATTCAGGCTCAATCGATTGTTAAAGAGGAGATTCCGAACAGCGGCTTAGAATCTCAGGGAGGTGATGACGCACCGTTGAACTTATTTAAACCTGCGGAGATTAAAGAAAGGCTCGACGAATATGTGATCGGACAGCTCGCTGCGAAGAAGACTTTATCCGTAGCGGTTTACAACCATTACAAAAGACTTGGTCAGAAAGTTGGTCCGGACGGTGTAGAGATTGATAAATCGAATGTTGTGCTTATCGGTAGAACTGGTACTGGAAAGACCCTTTTGGCGAAAACCATTGCGAAGATGCTGAATGTTCCTTTTTGCATTGCCGATGCTACAGTGTTGACTGAAGCAGGATATGTTGGCGAAGATGTAGAGAGTATTCTGAGTCGCTTATTACAAGCAGCTGATTATAATGTGAAGTCCGCGGAGCGTGGAATAGTTTTTATTGATGAGATTGATAAGATTGCCCGTAAGAGCGATAATCCGTCCATCACAAGAGATGTTTCCGGTGAGGGAGTTCAGCAGGCTCTTTTGAAATTGCTGGAGGGTGCCGAGGTAAATGTACCTCCACAAGGAGGCCGTAAGCATCCGGAGCAAAAAATGGTAAAAATTAACACGCAAAACATTCTTTTCATTTGTGGTGGTGCTTTTGACGGTGTGGAGAAAATTATCGCTCGTCGCGTCAATCGTCAGGCCATCGGTTTCAGCAACGAAATAGCTGAACGTGTGGATAAGGACAATTTGCTTGAATTCGTGAATCCAACGGATCTTAAAACTTTCGGCCTCATACCTGAGCTAATTGGTAGATTTCCGGTGTTGACGTATTTGAATCCGCTGGATGATAAAGCGTTGAAAAGAATTCTTACCGAACCAAAAAATGCGCTCATCAAGCAATATACTCGACTTTTTGAGCTTGATGGCGTTGATCTTAAGTTTGATAGTGAAGTTCTTGATTTTATCGTGGAAAAGGCAATCGATTTTAAACTTGGGGCGAGAGGACTTCGATCTATCTGTGAGGCTATTTTGACAGAAGCCATGTTCGAAATACCCTCTAAAAAGGATAAGATCAAGGAGTACAGAGTTACCTTGGATTATGCTCAGGCCCAGTTTGCCAGATCAAAAATGGCGAAGATGAAAGCAGCTTAAAAACTGAATAAATTATATCCCGAAGCGCAGAATATCCTGCGCTTTTTTAATGCTTGTTCTGATCTATCATCCAGTCGATCGCAGCAACACCGAAGTCATTGGAATGCCAGTGAAAAACCTCCCGGGTTTCGGGTGAATCTTTATAAATGAAACTGGGATATCTTCCTCCGATAACAGCATCCATGGCCCCTAAATCTCCTGAAAAACTTACCTCAACTTCGCCGGGCAGTTCTTTCCTATACGTATTGAGGGCAGACGAATCTCGTGAGGTGATGATTACATTGAGTTGAAGAGAAGGAAAGTGTTTGTAAATTCGGTTGAATGTACCGATTTGATCCATACAGTAAGGACAACCCGGTAAAGCGAACATCGTAAGCCCTTCGTTGTACATTTCAGCTTTTTCCTCAGAAAGTGTTACAGTCCTGTAGGAATGCGTGAAATCTCCCTCGTAAATTGGGTTTGAAACGAAAGCTATTCCTGCCCCTGCTATCAGTATCAGGATAATAAAGATACGTTTCACCATACGGGTATATTTCTGAAGAAAAACTTTATGAATACCAAACAGGAGCCAGCTAAGAAGAGCCAACTCGATTAAATAGGGTAAGATTTTGGCATAGGTGAAGGTCAAACCGATTTCCAGGCCTAAAAATTCAAGTCTTTGATGCATGAATAAGGCTGCTGCGAAAAATAAAACGGGTGCGATTAAATTTCCCATACTTAATTTTTTATCAATGTAATATTAAAATCTTCAGTAAGAGTAAGTTTTCCCTCCTGTTTTTCAGGGTTTCCGGGAACAATGAATCCTTTTATTAACCCTGACTGGCCTTTAAGAATAAGGTCTGAGGTCTGTTTAGAGGTTAATTTTTTACCCATGAATTCGTAAGGTAAAATAAAATTACAACCAATTTTAAAATCTGAACATCCATAAGCTCTTTTTCCCTTTATCAAGGTTGTATTATTGCACTTGGGACAAGTTAACTTTGAAATATCTACTTTTTTGGTCTTGGTTCTTATCTTTTTCTCTTTTTTCTCAGATACATTATTTTCTTCCTCTGCAAGCGTAATACTCTTTTCCTTGTCACTGAAAAGCACTTCGTTTGTTAAGTCAACCACCATTTCAATGAGTTCTTTTTTGAATTGTTCGGGTTGATAATCACCCTTTTCTATCAGTCGTAGTTTACGTTCCCAGTCGCCTGTTAATTCGGGTGATTTAAGCGTTTCATTATCGATTACCTGAATGAGGTCTATCCCGGTCTGAGTGGCCAAAATGGATTTTTTATTTCTTTCAATGTATCTTCTTCTGAAAAGGGTTTCTATGATGTTTGCCCGGGTAGATGGCCTGCCTATACCGTTGTCCTTTAACAATTCACGCATTTCTTCATCCTTAACCTGTTTTCCCGCGGTCTCCATGGCTCTCAACAATGTAGCTTCGGTATATGGTTTGGGCGGCGTTGTTGTTTTCTTATCGACACGCGGTTCGTGGGGACCCTTTTCTCCGGTCTCAAAAACCGGCATTATTTTTTCCTCCTGATCTTTCGATTTTTTCTTTTCATTTTCATAAACGACTCTCCATCCTGCACTGAGAATTTGCTTTCCGGTAGCTTTGAACTCGAGTTTAAGAACTTCACCGAGAACAGTTGTATTACTGACTGTACAGTCCGGATAAAAAACAGAAATAAATCGTCTTGCAATAGTGTCATACACCTTTTGTTCATCTGCCGTTATACCCGAAGGGCTGATCCCTGTAGGAACGATTGCATGGTGATCAGTTACTTTTTTATTATCAAAGACCTGTTTACTTTTTCTGATCTTTTTACCTAATAGAGGTTCTGTAAGTTGACTGTAATATGTCAGTCCTTTGAGTATTCCCGGTACTTTGGGGTACATGTCGTCCGGTAAGTAGGTTGTATCAACGCGCGGGTAGGTAACCAGTTTTTTTTCATAAAGGCTTTGAACGTATTTCAGTGACTGTTCAGCCGAGAACCCCGCTTTTTTATTCATCTCAACCTGAAGTGCCGTGAGGTCAAAAAGTCTTGGAGGTTTTTCCTTTCCCTCCTTTTGTTCGAAAGAGGTTATTTCGAAAGGCTCGTTTTTAATTTTTTCAAGGGCATAATCAGCTTTCTCCTGCTTTTTTATTTTACCAAGGACGCTATTGAATTCAGTATCCCTATAGATTGTTCTCAGCTCCCAATAATCACTCGGAACGAAATTATTGATTTCTAGGTGTCTGTTTACAATCATTGCAAGGGTCGGTGTTTGCACTCTACCGATGGAAAGCACCTGTTTCTGGTGGCCGAATTTTTTCGTAAAAAGACGTGTAGCATTTATTCCCAGTAACCAGTCACCAATCGCGCGACTGCTTCCGGCTGCATATAAATTATTGAATTTTTCTCCATCCTTCAGACTGGCAAAACCTTCTTTAATCGCTTCCTCCGTTAAAGAACTTATCCAAAGTCTTTTAATGGGAACTTTACAACCGGATTTCAAAAGCACCCACCGTTGTATGACTTCTCCTTCCTGTCCGGCATCGCCGCAGTTTATAACCTCTGTACAGTTTTGAATAAGTCGTTTAATGATCATGAACTGCCTTCTGATTCCATCGTCTTCAATGACTTTTATACCAAAGCGTGATGGAACCATCGGGAGGTATCGCAAATTCCAATATTTCCATTCGTCTACATAATCACCCGGTTCCTTAAGTGTACAAAGATGTCCGTAGGTCCAGGTTACCTGATAACCATTGCCTTCGTAATAGCCGTCCTTGCGTTGTGTAGCTCCTATTACCTGAGCAATATCTTTGGCCACGCTTGGCTTTTCAGCTATACATACCTTCATAGAAGAAAAAAATTATTTACGGTAATGCTTGATGGTGAAGGAATATTCATTCCTGTCATCTGCAGGGTGTTTCAACACGGTTTCTACCTTCCAGTTTTTCTCTTCGAAGAAAGGAAAGAATACATCGGCGCCAAAATTCTCGTGTACTTGTGTTATAAACATTTCATTTACAAGCCCGCTTTGAAGAGCCATATTATAAATGTCTGCCCCGCCGATAATGAAATATTTACCTTTCCCTTCTGTTGTGAGTATCTCAGGTAAATCTTCGAAGCTGTTTACTACGATAGCACCTTCTGCGTTATAGTCTTTATTTCTGGTCAATACAATATTTACTCTGTCGGGCAATGGACGATACTGTTTTGGAATTGATTCCCAGTTTTTCCTTCCCATGATCACGGTATGTCCTTTTGTAGTTTCTTTAAAAAAGCGCATATCACTCGGCAGGTGCCAAAGGAGGTCATTATTTTTTCCAATACCACGATTTTCCCCGATTGCTACAATGATTGAATAATTCATTTTAGGGAGTTGTTTATACAGCTACTGCTGCCTTGATGTGAGGATGCGGATCATAATTTAAAAGCTCGAAATCCTCGAATTTAAATTCAAATATATTCTTTACTTCCGGATTAATACTCATCGTAGGAAGCGGTCGGAATGGTCTTGAAAGCTGAAGTTTTGCCTGTTCAAAATGGTTTGAATACAAATGCGCATCACCAAACGTGTGTATGAATTCTCCCGGCTTAAGATCACAAACCTGCGCAAGCATCATGGTAAACAAAGCATAGCTGGCAATATTAAACGGAACTCCGAGAAAAGTATCTGCCGAGCGCTGATAGAGCTGACAACTTAGTTTTCCGTCTGCTACAAAGAACTGGAAAAGACAATGACATGGAGGTAGAGCCATTTTTTCCACATCGGCTACATTCCATGCGCTGACAATATGTCTTCGCGAGTTGGGACTGTTCTTTAATTGATCCACAAGATTGGATATTTGATCAATGGTACCGCCTTTACCGTCGGGCCATGAACGCCACTGATGGCCGTATACGGGACCCAGATCACCGTTTTCATCGGCCCATTCATCCCAGATAGAAACTTTGTTCTCTTTTAAATATCGGATATTTGTATCACCGCTGATAAACCACAGTAATTCGTGAATGATAGACCTCAGATGCAGTTTTTTTGTTGTAACGAGCGGAAAACCCTGATTCAGATCAAAGCGCATTTGATATCCGAAAACTGAACGTGTTCCTGTTCCTGTCCGGTCTCCTCGGTCCACACCATTTTCCATGATGTGTTTAAGTAATTTATGATATTGTTCCATGATTATTGCAATGAAAAAATAAAATTACTCTTTTTATGTAAAAGAGCCTTGAGTATGTTAATAGATGAATTTGAAATGTGAAAAACTTTCGCGTTTCGGTTAATTTATTTAATTTCGGTTCAAAGATCCTAAGATTTTAATATATCCATGATAAAGAGCATTTTCCTGTTTTTGGTGTTGATTTCTTTCTCTGCCTGTTTTATGAGTAATAAGCCTTTTCCGAAAAAGTATTTAGGTGATTACAATACGACTCAGGAGTCTTATTCGGTATACGTTCAGGATGACACTATTGAAGTGCCGGCGGCCAAAATGGAGCTCAAACTTGCCTACAATGAACTTTGGTTGTCCACGCCGGGTCAGATAATCAAAGCCACTTATACGGTTAAAGCTGAAACAAAACAGTATTATACTTTTTTAGTTGAGCTTGATAATGGAATAATAGAAGAGTGGCAGTTGCATCCGCGAGGAAAAAAGATTGTTCGCAAAGCAATAGCACCTCGACCGGAGTCGATATTTTTGAAAAAATAATCTTTGCAAAAGAGTGATTCCGCAACAGAATTACTATTTTTATCCAAAAATTTACAACTATGTCTGATAATTTTTTCGATGAGTCGACAGGAGCTGTAGCAACGATTTATACAATCTTCGCTTTGGCTGTGATTGCAAGTATTCTGATCTGGGGATAAAAATGAAGGGGGAGCTTTCCTCCTTGTTTCCCGAATCGGAAGATAATTTAAAAACACCTTAAAATTGAAAGATAATAATTTGAATGCGCTTTCGTATAATACTGAGCGCCCCCAATTACTTATTCCTGAGTATGGCCGAAATGTTCAAAACATGATAGACCATGCTAAACAACTTGAATCCCGAGATGAACGAAACCGTG
Source organism: Brumimicrobium sp. (assembly GCA_033722555.1). Lineage (GTDB taxonomy): Bacteria > Bacteroidota > Bacteroidia > Flavobacteriales_D > Crocinitomicaceae > Brumimicrobium. Next base: position 832 of record JAWVYS010000054.1, on the reverse strand, counting down.
CTGTTCGGGCGATTATCGACGTAATGGGACAGCTCAATCCGCATTTGCGTGATGTTGAGGATTATACCCATAAATTATGGACCCACCTTTACATCATGAGTGATTTTGACATAGATGTTGATTCACCTTATCCGCTTCCGGACAGAGAAAAACTAAAGGAGCGGCCAAAGATCATGCATTATCCTAAGAATAAGAGCAAATACGGACATTTCGGGCATTATACGGAAGAAATGATTCGGGCTGCCTCAGAGGTTGAAAATAAAGAGGAGAAGGAATATCTCACCGATGTTTTAGGCAATTTACTTAAGAAGAATTATCTGGCTTATCATACGGAAAATGTAGAGAACAAAGTCATTGCTCAGCACCTGAAAGAGTTGTCGAAAGGAAAACTCACACTTGATAATCCTGAAGATTTAAAATCGACCAATCAGATCTTAAAAGAGATCGGTGTAGCCCCAACCAAACCAAGAAAAAAGTCTACCAAATCCAAGAAAAGAAGAAAATAATAGTCGTATGGCATCATTTGAAATACACGGAGGTAAAAAATTAAAGGGAGAGGTAGTACCTCAAGGAGCCAAGAATGAGGCTCTTCAAATTTTATGTGCAGTGCTGCTTACTCCTGAAAAGGTGACTATTTCAAATTTACCGGATATCATTGATGTCAACAAATTGATCAACCTTCTTCAGGCGATGGGGGTGAAGATCGAAAAGGTTGAAAAAGGAACTTATATTTTTCAGGCAAAGGATGTTAATCTGGACTATCTGAAGTCGGATGACTTTAAATCCAGAGCCAGCGGATTAAGGGGGTCTGTAATGATCATCGGACCACTTT
>JAWVYS010000053.1:0-18602 GCA_033722555.1 Brumimicrobium sp. | reverse complement strand
TGAATGCCTGGATGATAAAACCGCCGAATTTTGACAGCACACAGACCTATCCGGTTTATTTCAACATTTACTGCGGACCAGGATCGAACATGGTAAGCGATTCATACGGAGGAGGAAATTTTGCCTATCATCAGTTGCTCGCCCAAAAGGGTTACATCGTTTTTTGTGTTGATACAAGGGGAACGATGTACCGTGGAGCGAAATTTAAAAAATCTACTTATCTCCAACTCGGAAAATTGGAAACAGAGGACCTGATTGCTGTTGCTAACCATATTCAAGGACTTTCCTTTGTTGACCCGGAAAGAATAGGAATCATGGGATGGAGTTACGGTGGTTATATGACCTCATTGGCAATGACAAAAGGAGCTGATATTTTTAAAATGGGAATTGCCGTTGCACCGGTTACAAACTGGAGATATTATGACAATATATACACGGAAAGATTCATGCGCACCCCGCAGGAAAATGCCCACGGTTATGACGATAATTCTCCGATCAATCATGTCGATAAATTAAAAGGAAATTATCTGCTTATTCATGGTAGCGGTGACGACAACGTGCATGTTCAAAACACGATGGAAATGGTCAAAGCGCTGGTCAAGGCGGATAAGGATTTTGATCTTTTCGTTTACCCAAACAAAGATCACGGTATATACGGAGGTAATACGAGAAATCATTTATTTCGAATGATGCTTGATTATACCCTTGAAAACTTATAAGTCAATCTTGAACTTTTAATGGGGAAGTTTGTTCCTTTATCGAAAACGTGCACTGAAATGGACGTTATATGAAACAAATTATTATCTTAGGCAACCGAATTAAAGAAATAAAAAAACAGATAAAAAATGAGCGAGACTGCAAAAATTGAAATTGATGGGAAAACCTATGAATTCCCGGTTATTACAGGTTCTGAAAACGAAAAAGCGATTGATATCAAAAGCCTCAGAGCAGTATCCGGATGCATAACTCTGGATCCGGGTTACAAAAATACCGGTAGTACGACGAGTGCCATTACCTTTTTGGACGGAGAAAAGGGAATTTTGCGTTACCGAGGTTATCCGATCGAGCAGCTCGCAGAAAAAGCTACCTTCCTGGAAGTTGCATATCTCCTCATTTACGGTGAGTTGCCAACATCTTCTGAATTGGAAAAATTCAGAGATAGCATCACGCGTCATACACTTGTACACGAGGACATGAAGCAGTTTTTTGAAGCATATCCCGCAAAAGCTCATCCAATGGGAGTTTTGGCTTCCATGATCTGTAGTTTATCTACTTTTTATCCGGAATCTCAGGATCCTAACAGGTCGAAAGATGCCGTGGATCTTACTATCCATCGTTTGATAGCAAAGTTACCTACGCTGGCTGCGATGTCGTATAAGAACGCAATGAGACACCCTTTCATGTATCCAAAGAATGATCTCGGATATTGTGAGAATTTCCTTTATATGATGTTTGGAATGCCTACGGAGGAATATTCCCCGGATCCGGTGGTGGTGGAAGCTCTCAACAAATTGTTGATCCTTCACGCTGATCATGAACAGAACTGTTCTGCTTCTACCGTTAGAATAGTTGGATCTTCTCAGGCAAATCTATATGCTTCAATTTCTGCGGGTGTTTCCGCACTTTGGGGACCTCTTCACGGAGGTGCAAACCAGGCCGTAATTGAGATGCTTGACAAAATTCAAGCCGATGGCGGAGACCTTGATAAGTGGGTAGCTAAAGCAAAAGATAAAGATGATCCATTCAGACTAATGGGCTTTGGACACAGGGTATATAAAAACTTCGATCCGCGTGCAAAAATCATTAAAAAAGCGTGCGACGATGTTCTTGATAAATTAGGCATCAATGATCCTACGCTTGAAATTGCGAAGAAACTTGAAAAAGTAGCGCTGGAAGACGAATATTTCGTAGAAAGAGGACTTTATCCGAATGTGGATTTCTATTCCGGAATCATCTATCGGGCACTGAATATTCCTACAGAAATGTTTACAGTGATGTTCGCACTTGGAAGACTGCCCGGATGGATCGCACAGTGGAAAGAAATGATTGAGAACGGTGAACCGATTGGTCGTCCACGTCAGATATATACTGGTTCTTCAAAGAGAGATTATGTAAATATTGATAAACGATAAAATTCAGTTTAAACTGAAAAAAGCGATCCAGAGGGTCGCTTTTTTTTTTTTTATCAGGCTCAGTTATTTTCGGAATTATTTTCTTCTGAATATCTTCGCAATCGTTTGTCTGATCTCATCCAGTTTTTCGATGGATTCTGTAAGCGCCGGGTTTTTAAGATTATCCTGAAGATTTTCATTTACACCGGCCTGCATCGGATAGATCATGAGGAAATTTTGGTTTTGAAAGTACTTGTTAAGATATGCCGGAATCTTCCTCATAACCTGCTGATAAGAAGGTTTATCCTTTCGACTCATCACAATCACAAGGTTATCATATTTTTGAATGGCTCCAGACAAGATCAGAAAGTCATTCCAGTCTTCAAACTCTCTGAATTCGGATTCAACAGGGAATGTCAACTGAACTTCCTGAATGAATTTTATGGTATCCTTTGTTCCATAAAAAATGAGTTTACCCCCTGAGTTACGAGCAAGATTCCACACCTTAATCAACCAGAAAGGGAAACCAATCTCCCGTTCAGCTCTGTCCGGAACTACGATTATATGTCTCTTGATCATCCCCATAGGAAAAACATGTCTGTAAATAATTGTAGTAGTGTTACATTTTACGAGAATTTCCTCGGTAAGATCTCCCAGGAAAGAATTCGAAATAGCTTTATTTGAACTGAGTCCGAGTATTAGATCAGTGATCTTATGTTCTTTGACAACATTCTTAATTCCACTCACAACGTTCATATCATAGCGTAACAGTTCGTGGAGCAGATTGTCGGTGGCCGATGCCGTAACAACGGCTTTATTCAATATTTTTCTGGCATTCCTTTCTTCTGAACCATCACTTGAATTACTGTCTATTACATTTAGGGCATACAGCCCTGTTTTGTTTTCTTTGGAAGAAACCGTAATACCCAGACTTATCATTTCATCCACAAGATTATAATCATTCACCGGAATGAGGATTTTTTCATGCGTATTCTTTTCATCCGGCTTCATTTCATTTGCTTCCTGCAAGGCAATGTTCTTTGCACCTTTCTGAGCCACAAATGAAGCTATTGTACAGGTTACCAGAATCATTAATATGGTTCCATTCAACACATTTTCATTCAGTAAACGGATAGGATTACCGTTTTCGTCGTTACCTAAAACAATATTATATCCCACCAGCACTGCGGCCAGAGTTGCTGCCGCTTGTGCATTGCTCAGTCCAAAAATGAGTCTTCTTTCATCTGCAGTAAAATTGTATGTCTTTTGAGTAATCCAGGCCGCAAGAAACTTGGCTAAGGTTGCCACCACGATCATAATGATAGCCACTTTGATCGTTTCAAAATCTTTAAAAAACACCCGATAATCAATGAGCATCCCCACACCTATCAAAAAGAAGGGAATAAATATGGCGTTCCCCACAAATTCAACCCTGTTCATAAGCGGTGAAGTATGGGGTATCAACCTGTTTAAGGCTAATCCGGAAAGAAATGCCCCGATTATAGCTTCAATGCCTGCCAACTCTGCCAGTACAGCACCTAAAAAGACCATTACAAGCACAAAAATATATTGGGAAACATTGTCGGATACCCTTTTAAAGAACCACCTTCCAAGGATGGGAAAAAACCACATCACTAAAACTCCGAAAATAATTATGGACAAGGTTAACTTGATCCAAAACGCCGTATTAACCTCACCGTGAACCATTCCGACAACAACTGCCAACACCAACAAGGCCAGGGTGTCAGTGATCATGGTACCCCCCACTGTGATATTGACCGCCCGATTCTTGGCAACGCCGAGTTTACTAATTATAGGATAGGCTATTAAGGTATGAGAAGCGAACATACTGGCAAGGAGAATGGTTGTTGGCAGAGAAAAATTCATCAAATAATAACCAGCAAACATGCCGAGTGCCATAGGAATAATGAACGTATAAAATCCAAACACAAGACTTTTACGGCTATTTTTCTTGAAATCGACCAGATCAATTTCCAAACCCGCAAGGAACATGATGTAAAGTAAGCCGGCCGTTCCGGATAAAATAATACTGCTGTCTCTATCCATGAGATGAAATCCGTGGGGTCCGATAACTGCTCCTGCGATAATCAGTCCGAGCAGTGGAGGAATCTTGATCTTGTTGAGGATTATTGGAGCAAACAGGATAATAATCAGAATCAAAAGAAACTTCAAAACCGGATTGGTTAAGGGTAGGCCGGTTTCTAATATACTAACTAATAACATACATTTAAGGAAAAGATGAATACAATTGCTTGAACCAGAGGCTTTACTTTGTGACCACCCAATCAGGAGGCATTAATTTCCGGGAAAGAATAAGGCTCATCCGGATGTTAATCAAAGTATTTTTTTCGTTCGGTCTTTGTTATCCCTTAAATTGGTCCTCTTCTATTAACGATTAGATAAGAGAGAAAATTAGTTTTTGTGATTAGACAATTGTGATCCTACCCCCCTGCTCGAAATAAAATTAAATATCTGTCGCATGGTCTTTTTTCGGATCTTTCGTTGCAACTCCATGTCAATTGTTTTCAAGGTGTATTGAAACTTCAAATCCAGGTGATCCATCTTCACCTCTACTACCTTTAAATTATAGGATTTAGGTTCAATATATTCTTCAAATATCTTCAAACTCTCAATCAGTTCGTCTTCGAGTTCTTCTATACTGTTAATAAACTTCAGAGCGACCTGAAAATCAACACTCATGAAGCGTGCATCTCTTTTCGTATAATTGATGATTTCTCCATAGTGGACTTTCGTGTTTGGAATAATAACTATATCATCGTCATCATTGAGCAGGATTGTTTTCAGCATTTTAATTCCTATAACCTTCCCTTTCTGCGTATCGAGTTTGATGTAATCCCCTATATCAAAAGCATTCGAAAAGCTAAGATGCAAACCGCTCAAGAAATCAGCGATGTATTCTTTAGTCACGATCGCAATAGCTGCCGCTACGATAGTGAGCGAAGTGATGAGTTCCAACGGAGCGATACCGAAGGTCTTCAGAATGGCAAAGATCACCCCGAAACTTTTCAGGAGGTTAGCAATATTATCTATTCCGTAATGTACATTATTTTTTTTACCCCTGGGAATATTGAATCTCCTGCTGTAATACCACTTGAAGGCTATTGCTGAAACACTCACGGCAGCATAAAAGACGATCAGACCTGCAAGAGTTCTCAGAATAAGTGAATTCTTCAGGTAGGCAGAGGCCTGATGATCTGTATTATACATGAGAATTATAATACCGGTCAAAACAGCATACACCAAAATCTTTAAAACAGAACGTGTAACAGACATTTAATTCCAGTTGAATTTCTCCACCAAAGTTCATTAAAAAAGGGTGAAAAACAACATTTAAATTCGAAATAAATGTGAAAAAGAGTGAAAGGAAAAGCTTTCCTCGGGCCATTTTTTATTCAAGAAATTATAACTTCACCGAAAAATCTCGGAAAAAATGAAAATATACCCTTTGAATACGGGAAATTTTAAATTGGATGGAGGAGCGATGTTTGGAGTTGTTCCCAAATCTTTATGGTCAAGAACGAATCCCGCCGATGAGAATAACATGTGTAGTTGGGCGATGCGATGTATGCTCATCGAAGACGGTAACAGACTGATGTTGATCGATACGGGAATCGGGGATAAACAGAGTGAAAAATTCTTTTCATATTATTATTTATTCGGTGATGATACTTTGCAAGGCAATCTAAAATCTCTTGGCTTTTCACCGGACGATATAACGGATGTTTTTCTTACTCATCTTCATTTTGACCATTGTGGTGGAGCGATTGAAAGAGTCGGGGCTGACAGCTTCCAACCGGTTTTTAAAAATGCAACTTACTGGAGTACAAAGAAACACTGGCAATGGGCCGTTGAACCAAATCAGCGTGAGAAAGCTTCGTTCCTGAAAGAGAATATTCTGCCGATCGAAGAATCCGGTCAACTCAAGTTTATTGACAGAAAAAGTGATTATACAGCAAACGTATTTCCCGATTTCGATGTCTTTTTTGTCGACGGTCATACCGAAAGTCAGATGATCCCGCACATAAGGTACAAAGGAAAAACACTGGTTTTCATGGCCGATCTTCTCCCATCGGTGGGGCATATCCCTCTACCGTATGTCATGGGATACGATACACGACCACTAATTACCCTGTCTGAAAAAGAAAAATTTCTTAACCGTGCGGTAGAGGAAGATTATGTTCTTTTCCTCGAACATGATTTCGCGAATGAATGCTGTACATTAGAAAAAACGGAAAGAGGAATAAGACTCAAAGATACTTTTAAGTTTTCAGATCTTTTTTAACTAAAATTTCTATATTTAATAACTCAAAACAGTGTTATGGATAAATATATCAAACAGTTACTGGAAAAGGAATCTAAGGTAATACTTCCTTCTTTCGGGGCAATCGTAGTTGAGAACGAGGAGACTGGAAATCTGATGTTCAATGAATACCTGAATTATAACGACGGAAAACTTGACAGTTTGATCGAGAAAGAGTCGAACATGGACAAACAGGAAGCACAGAACACAGTGGCAAAATATATCCGTGACATTCAGGCTCAAATAGATAAAGGTGAGTCCTACGATATCTATGAATTGGGTCATTTCATCAAAAATGAGCAAGGCGAAATTGAATTCATCGGCAATATAAAAACGGAAAAAGGTTCAAAAAAGGAAGTAAAAAAAGAGTCGCTGAAAGAAAAACTTGCGGTTGGTGAAGAAGGAAATAAAGAAGCTGAAGTAAAAAGTAAGGACCTTAAAAAGGAAAAGAAAAAAGAGGAGAAGGAGAAGGAGAAAGAGAAAGAGAAGGAGAAGGAGAAGGAGAAGGAGAAGGAGAAGGAGAAGGAGAAAAAGAAAGAAGTTAAAAAAGAAAACAAATTTGTAGAGAAGAAAGAGTCTGAGAAGAAAGAAAATAAATTTGTTGAAAAGCCTAAAGACCAAGAAAACCCTGAGGAAAAAGAGGAAAAGAAGGATGAAACGCCCGTCAAATCTTCCGTTAAGGAAAATACGTATGTCGCTCCTCCGGAGAGCCTTGTAGACACCGGTCCTGAAAGTAAGAATGATGAAAAAGTCTCTGAAAACAAAGGTAGTGTAGAGAAAAAGGTAAGCCCTAAAGCTTCTGAATCGAATAAGAAGAAAGTAAAAAAAGAGGGTGAGAAGATTAAAAAAGAACCCGGGAAAAAGAAAAAACGAGGAGTTCTTTTTTGGATAGCCATGGTTTTACTCGCGATTTTCGCCACAGGAGGAATCCTGATAGGATTGAATTATGATGCCGTGAAATCATACATGAAGTGGGATCAGTTTGAAGGGAAACCCGCTCAGGTAGCCGAACAGAAAATAGAAAACCCTGAGGAAACGGCCACAAAAGCGGTGGAAAACATCGAAAATCAGGTTGAGGAAGTTCTGGAGGAAACAGTGAAAGAAGAACCTAATCCTGAAGAAAATCAGGTCAAGGAAAAACCCGCTGCCGATCCTGTGGTACAAAAAACTGCCCCGGTTGCGAACGGCAACAAAGGCTCACACCATATTATAGCAGGGAGTTTTAGTAGCCTTTCAAATGCCGAAGGTTTGGTAAAGGAATTAAAAGAAAAAGGTCATAGTGCACACATTTTAGGTAATATCGGAGGATTATATTTTGTTGCTGCACAGTCTTTCAATTCTTCTCAGGAAGCTAAGGATTACCTTGAGAATGTTCGAAAGGACGTTTCGAGCGCATGGATCTATAAGTATAACAATAAGTAAAAGCACGTTTACAGTTTCACGGTGAGATGCCCGATCAAGAGAAATTTATTGACATCAGGAAGGTTATCGGGGAGAAGAACCCTCGTTTGCTAAAAACTCTTCCATCATTTGTTGTACGTTATTTACAGCGTATTCTTCATGAAAAAGACGTTAACAAATTCATTCGTGAACACAAGGAAGATACTCCGATAGAATTTTGTCTAGCTGTGATGAATAAATTCAATATTCAACTCAGCGTCGAAGGAAAGGAGCATGTCCCTGAGTCCGGAGGTGCTGTTCTGGCAGTAAACCATCCGCTTGGGGGAATGGACGCGATGGCACTTGTTACCGTTCTTCACGATAAGCGGCCCGACATTAAATTCGTGGTAAATGACATACTCCTTCATCTTGAAAATCTTCGGCCAATTTTCGTAGGAGTAAATAAACACGGAGGCATGGCCGCAGAATCTTTAAAAAAAGTGGATGAAGCCTTCGCCGGGGATAGTCTTCTTTGCATTTTTCCTGCAGGACTCGTGAGTCGGAAGCACAGAAAAGAAGTACGTGATCTTCAATGGAGAAAAACCTTTATAACCCGTTCAAAAAAATACAATAAAAGCATTATACCTGTTTTTATTGACGGAGAATTATCTTCTTTTTTTTATAATCTGTATAAATTTCGAAAATTTGCAGGTATCAAGGCAAACATTGAGATGCTATATTTGGTTAACGAATTATACAAGCAGCAGGACAAACATATTAGAATTATTTTCGGCGAACCAATTTCTTCTGTTTCCCTGGATAATTCCAGAAGTGATGCTCAGTGGGCCGAACATATTAAAAACAAGGTATACGAATTAAAAAAATAATAATGTCAGACAAAGTAGAGGAAATTATACCTGCAGTTGAGCGGGAACTTATTAAAAAGGAACTCACGCAGGATCGTTTTGCCCGAACAACCCGCAAAGGAGAAAACGAAATCTATATTGTTAATCATCACAACTCACCTAATACACTTAAAGAAATTGGACGCTTGCGGGAACTTTCGTTCAGGGCTGCCGGAGGTGGAACCAAAAAATCCCTTGATCTTGACGAATACGACACCAATGAACTTTGCTATGATCAACTCATTGTCTGGAGTCCGGAAGACGAAGAAATAATTGGGGGATACAGGTTCATACAGTGTGGCAAAGTACTCGAGAATGACTCAGATAATATAGCCTTGAGTACTGCTCATTATTTCGATTTCTCAGACGAATTTAAAACTCGGTATCTGCCTAAAACCATTGAACTGGGTAGAAGCTGGGTGCAACCCATGTTTCAGCCGGCCGTAAATCCAAGAAAAGGGCTTTATGCCCTGGATAACATCTGGGATGGTCTTGCCGTCCTGACGGTTATATATCCGCAAACAGAATATTTCTTTGGGAAAGTTACAATGTATCCTGATTACGATATAGAAAGCAGGGATTTCTTGTTGTATTTTATGAAGTTCTACTTCCCCGATCCCGATCAGCTGGCGGTACCTAAATTTCCTCTTGAACAGGATTTCGATGAGAAAGCATTCCATGACATGATCAAAGACAAAGATTTTAAGGAAGGTTTCAAAGTCTTAAATCAATTTATTCGCTCCAAGGGAGAAAACGTTCCCCCATTGGTGAATATCTATATGCACCTCTCTCCTACCATGCGCACCTTCGGAACAGCCATGAATCCGGAGTTCGGCGGTGTTGAGGAAACGGCCATCATCGTTAAAATAGCCGATATTTATGAAGACAAGAAAGAAAGGCATATCAGTCCCTTGCTTAATAATTAAGCCTCAATAGAAGGGTATTCCAAATGCGAATCCAACCAATTACTGAAGGACCACTTTACCCGTGACGACTCTCTCACCAAGCGCAAAAGTCAGCAGGTAGATACCTCTTGGATACTGGGACAGATCTCTGCGAAGTATTCGGTCTTTTTTAAGGTCTGTATATCTTTCCAGTATCTTACCTGTAAGATCTGTGAGGTACATTTCACTTATATCTCTATCGACCTTGATCTGAATCTCGCCTCTGGTCGGATTTGGCCAGAAAGACCAATCTATCCTTTCGTCATAAGTACGTTGATCCCTGATTAAAATTGAATCCGGTGGTGTGGACTGATCTACCAGATTAACATCGCATTTGGGCACAAATATATAGGCGCTTATTATTCGCGTGAGCAGATCACTCAGTAGTTCAACACCGTATTCATCTGTACTAGGCTCAATGTGCTTACCTCCTATTCCGCTGTGATCAGTCAGGAAGGCATAGGTTCCGTTTGTTGCCAGGGCAATCGTTCGCATCAAATACTCAGCATCTTTATTAATACCACTCGCCACAAGCGGAATAATCCGAATTCCCCTGGAGGAAGCTTGTCGCATTAAATTCTCCAGTTTTGTACGTATTTCAGGGTTATTATGAGGCGGAGCATCCAGAACGAGGAATAAAATTCTTGCACGGGCATTTTCACTCCAGTTCAAGGAATTTACTGCTGAGTCTAGCGCAATCTCCACAGCCTCTTCGAAATCACCACCACCTCCGGCAAACTGATTATCAATGAATGATACGGATTCCGAAAGAATCTCGCTGAAATTCTGTGTGCGGGTAAGGTAATCATCCTCGTGATCTCTGTAAAAGACACTCGCGAAATTGAACGTGAGTTCGGGATTACTATTTTTTGTTGTATAAATAATATCGTTCAGTTCTTTTTTGAGAAAATTAATTTCATCGCTCATCGATCCGGTTGCATCAACCACGAAAGCAATATCCACCAGCGTATTTTCATTGCATGAAACATTCAATTTTTTAATATTCACACCTTGTTCAAAAGCGGACAAACGTTCAATTTCATATTCTTGATCTTCAAAATACACCTTTGCGGACACTCTACCCTGCGCATCATTGCTGACACCAAGTGTTCCCCATAGTTCAGCCTTACCCGTATTGTCAGTTCGCGAAACGTATAAAATTTCGCCGGAATCATTCAACAAATGAACCTCAGCATCAACCACCGGTCTGTCGTTTTCGTTCGTAAGCTGAACAGCATATCTATGATTGGGTTGTAGCTTCCAGAAATCTCTAAACCTGTTGAGATCATCCAAAACAAGGTCCTGCCACATTTCCCATTTAGAAAAATCATTGATCTCTCCGGCAGTTAGGACACCGGATTTACCTTCAGCATGACCACCTCGTTCCCAGACTTCAACAGCCATTTCCGGCAGAATATCCGCGCGGGACTCTATCTTTTTAACTTTTACTTTTACTTCCCGTTCCTCAAAGACATAATCATCGGCGTAAATGGAATTTCTCGCCTCAGGTTTTTCCTTATAGACACGAGCATCCGGATCTCTTTCCAAGTTCGCATCAGACCTTTCATCCGCCACAACTCGAATTTCCTTTACTTCTTTTTTGAAACCGGCATACTGCATTTCAATGCGATATAGTCCGGTATCTAGTTTAACGCTGTAGTTACCTTCAGCATCCGTCAGTACCGATGCAACTTTTTTATCTCCTTTAAAAATATCTACATTTCCGTAACCGAGGGAAACAGAACTTTCGTTCTTCATATTTCCACTAAGAGACTGCGAGAAAAATCCGTTGTGATTAAGAAAAACTGCCAGAATGAGCAAAAACACGGGGTGAATAGAAATTTTCATACATCGTAATTTTATGATTAGCCACAAGTACAACCAATTCCTTAATCGGTTCAAAAATTGATTAATTTTCTTTCCGGGGACATTTTTTTTTCTATTTTCGAATAAAACGAATAAACAAGTATGAAATTCACTGTTGTAGGAGCCGGTGCAGTAGGAAAGGTCATTTGTCAAACGATTTTAGCCCATTTCCAAAATATTGAACTCAATATTCATAACAGACCAAAAGACGCTACCGGGTTGGTGATGGACCTGGAACATGCCGGAGCCTTGTATAACTCCACGGTGAGTTTCAGGGATATGACTGAAGCATCAGAGGCAGACTTCATATTTTTTACAGCCGGAAGAAGAACCAAGATCGGCGAAAGTCGGTCGGAAAGTGCTAAAGAGAATCAAGCCATAGTGAGAAGTATATTTGAGGAATTTAAGCCAAAACCCGGAGCTGTGATTATTGTAATTTCCAATCCTGTTGAATCCATGACCTACTGGATCAGTGACTTTCTGGATCATAAAAATCTTGTCATAGGAACAGGTACTGCACTTGATACAGTGCGACTGAGATCGATAATCAGACTTGATCGAAAGGTTCCATTGGAGAAGGTTAAAACAATGGTTATCGGAGAACACGGAAGTACAATGACACCAATTTGGAGTCAGACATTTATCGATGAACAAAATATACATGAAATTTGCTCGGAAAGTACACTTGAAAGATATACCAGGGAATTAAAGGGCAGTGCAACCGCGATCAGACAAACAGAAAATGCAACACGCTGGGGTGTTTCTATGGTTTCGGTAGAACTTGCAAAACAATTCTTAAATAACGAAACTAAAATTTACCCGATATCTTTACCTGCTGAAAGGATAAATGATATCAGTGAGCGCGGACTTGCTGTTAGCTGGCCGTGTAAAATAGGAAAGCGAAGAATAGAACCCTTAGCTGATTTTAAAATGACCGCCAAGGAAAAAGAATGCCTTAATCTTTCAATACAGTCGATAAAAAACACCTGTCTCGGCATGTCATGAGCTAACAAGCTTGTCTGTTAAAAACTTTATTCTTGGTGGAATATTCAAACCGAAAATTTGCCTTACTTTTGTATTTATGAGTGATTATATCGTTTCGGCGAGAAAATACAGGCCTCAAACCTTTGATACCCTTGTTGGTCAAAAATCGATAGCAACAACGCTTAAAAACGCTATCAAAAATGACCAGCTGGCTCAAGCATTTCTGTTTTGTGGCTCCAGAGGAGTAGGAAAAACTTCTACCGCACGTATCCTCGCGAAAACCATCAATTGCTCAAATCGAACAGAGAATGTAGAAGCCTGTGGCGAATGCACTTCCTGTAAATCTTTCGACGAAGGACAATCCCTGAATGTTTATGAACTCGATGCAGCTTCCAACAACAGTGTGGAAGATATTCGATCACTCATCGATCAGGTAAGGATCGCCCCCCAGCTCGGATCGCATAAGGTTTACATCATAGATGAGGTTCATATGCTCTCTACAGCGGCCTTTAATGCTTTCTTAAAAACACTCGAGGAACCGCCAAAGCACGCCATATTCATTCTGGCTACTACGGAAAAGCATAAGATTATCCCAACCATTCTTTCAAGGTGTCAGATATTTGATTTCAACCGAATAAAGGTGAGTGACATCGCTGAACATCTGAATCAAATTGCTGTAAAAGAAGAGATTGACGCCGAAAGTGAAGGTTTACATTTGATTGCTCAGAAGGCAGATGGTGCTCTGCGAGACGCACTTTCAATATTTGACCAGATCGTAAGCTTTGCTGGCAGGACCTTAACCTATAAAGCGGTTATCGATAATCTGAATGTTCTTGATTACGACTATTATTTCCGTCTGGTTGATTATGCCATTGACGAAGATATTCCATCAAGTTTGCTTCTATACCATGAAATAATGGATCACGGTTTTGACGGTCACCAGTTCATCATTGGTATATCTGAACATTACCGAAATCTGCTTATTTGCAAGGATTCGAAAACCTTAGAACTTCTTGAAGTAGCAGATTCCGTAAAAGCCAAATATAAAGAGCAGGCAACAAAACTTGATGCAAAACATATCATGCATTCCCTGGGTGTATTGAGTCAGGCCGATGGCTCATACAAGGCTGCCAAAAATCAAAGGTTACTCGTTGAACTGGCTTTAATGCAGCTCTGTTCCATCAAAGAGGAGCTGGAAAAAAAAAAGCCTTAACTGATCCGGTAAGGATCATTCCTTTTCCCGGACAGGGTAAAAAGGAGTCTTCTAATAAGAAATCAGGAAACAACGAAAATGTTCCTCCCAAAGTAATTCTTGAAAAAAAGGAGGCTCGAAAACTGGTTAACCCTACAGGTCAGCTCAACTCAAGTTACTTGTCCATCAAAACACTTCTTTCGCAGGAAAACAAGAATGAGGAAGCCATTGTTCAGTCCACGGAAACAGCCAGGCCGCAGGAAAAATTTTCTCTGGATGAACTGAAAATGAATTGGCGCAAATACGCTTTTCAGGCGAAAGACAACGGAATGGACACCCTTTTTACAGCTCTCACCATGCGAGATCCGGTTATGGAGGAAAATTTTGAAATTGTTCACTATGTGGACAACGATGTTCAGAAAGGATTTCTTCAAAGCCACGAAACAGACCTGTTAAGTTATTTACGTCGGGAGTTGAAAAACTGGTCAATTACACTAAGGGTTGAAGAGGGTACAGACGAAAACGGTGAAAAGAAACTATATTCTGGTCAGGACAAATTCAAGGATATGGCAGAACGTAATCCTCATTTGAAAACTTTGCAACAGAAATTCAAACTAGACATTGATTTTTAGAATTTTCACCGCCTGTGTTTACGGAACTATGTTCTGATCGGAAAACAGTATTAAAACTTTTTTCGAAAAAAAAGTAAAAAGGGTCTTCTTCTTTCATCTTTTTTACGTAATATTGCACCCCAATTTTGGAGTAGATAAAAGTAGAAGTCATGGATTTAATTAAAGAAGTTCAAAACGAGTTTTCAACGGCAAAAGATCTCCCGGTATTCAGCGCAGGAGATACAGTAGCTGTTTCATATAAGATTAAGGAGGGTGAAAAAGAGCGTATTCAGCAGTTCACCGGAGTTGTGCTTCAAAGAAAAGGAAGCGGAGCAACAGAAACCTTTACTGTTAGAAAAATGTCGGGAAATATCGGTGTGGAAAGAATATTTCCGGTACAATCTCCTTTCATTGACGAAATTAAAGTACTTAAGAGCGGTGCCGTAAGAAGAGCTCGTATATTCTACTTCCGTGAAAGAACAGGTAAAGCTGCACGTATTAAAGAAAAAAGAAGATTCTAAGAGTTTCGATATATCATTTTTAAAGGGATTAGCCGATATTCGGTTAATCCCTTTTTTCTTGATTTCATTTGAACTTCAGTATATCCTTCCTTATCACCCCCACGAAATTCTCTTTGTTAACGTTTGTACCGCATATCTATAACAATGAAAACGAGGAATCTTCCATTTATACTTGCTCTGCTTTTCATCGGTGTTTTCGGATATTTATTCTTACTAAAGAAACAACGGTTAACTTCTACCAATTTCAATGCAGAAATACCCACAGGGTTTTCAGGTTTCGGAATAGATGTTTCGCACCACCAGGGAAAAATAAACTGGGATATACTCCTTGATACCTCTCTCACACATCCCGATATTGATTTTGTATATCTGAAAGCAACTGAAGGCAAAGATCACTTAGATAGCCGGTGGGATTACAACAAAAACTCCCTAAAAGACCGAAATGTCAGGACAGGTGCATACCATTTCTTTAATCCTAAAAAACTACCTCTACCTCAGGCCCTGCACTTCATGAATTACTGGACCCCCTCGGACACTGATTTGCCTCCTGTTCTGGACGTTGAAACAGAGGGCTTTTCTGACGAAGATTTAAGACATAAAATGCTGAGATGGCTCAAAACTGTTGAAGATTCAACGGGTATGCGCCCTATCATCTATACATCGAGGCATTTCTACGAAAATAAACTACGAGGATATTTTCCCGGTTATCAGTTCTGGATCGCATCATATTCAGGTAATCCGGGAATTCCTGGTGATTCATCAATCATTCACTGGCAATTTTCCGAGTCAGCAGACCTTCCTCATCACCGGGGAATCAAAGTAGATCTCAATGTTTCAAAAATACCCTTCCGACACTAATTTAACGAATGACTTTCTTCAAGGTTTGAGACTTAGCATTAGTCTCCTCCCATTCTTTCTCAGGTACGGAATCCGCTGTAATACCTCCGCCCACATAAAGTGCATAGCCATCTTCAAGTATCTCCATACAACGCAAATTGACGTACAAGGAAATTACATCATTTTCCCTAAAACCAATGAGTCCGGTATATAGCGAACGGTCATGTTTTTCTATCTTTCGAATACGTTTCTGCGCATCGTCGGCAGGCAATCCACAAACGGCCGGAGTTGGATGCAACTGATTGATGAGTTCAGGCCATTTTTGGGTGTTCATATCAAAGAAAAAATCCTTTCTGAGATGGTACACAGAACCCGATTTGACTGTTTTTAATTCCGACGAACGAAAGGATTCAGGATTTATTCTGAGAATGGTATCTTTCACGTAGTCGGCAACCATCTTTTGCTCCTCGTATTCTTTTTCAGTCCAGGGATCCTCTTCTCTATGCTTCGTGCCCGCTAAGGCCATTGAATTTAGCCCGGATTTTTCTCCTTTTAGAAGTACCTCAGGAGTCGCCCCAACCCAGGTACCGAAAAATGGGGACGAAATCAGATAAATAAAAGCTTCCTCGCCGTAAAGATCTGTTAGCTCATTGAATATATCCAAAGGGGACTGCTCGCTTTCAGAGGGCATATGCAAGATTCGTGAAATAACCGCTTTCCGTAAACCCGATTCTGAAAAATCCCGAATCATGGTTCGGAGATCGTTTATATATTCTGACCGATCAATAAAAAATAGATTATTTTTTGCCCGAAAATGAAATACATCCTGATACGTCGGAGCATTTGAAGATTCTTTTTCAAACACGTAGCATTTGTCTTTTTTGAAATCACTAACAAAGAAACCATCGGTGTTTAATTTGGAGAAATTTGTCTCCTGCCAATCTCCTCTACCCGACTGAATTTGTCCACCAGGTTCTTTATATGCTAAAAATCCCTGCACCGAGCTATTTTTTGGGTACAACCATTACTGTCAGTCTTCCTGTACAGATCATTTTCTTACTCTCCAACTCCTCAATATCCACCTGCCAAACGTGGGTCCTTTTACCGGCATGAACGATCCTACCTGTTGCTCGAACAGTTCCGGATTTAACACTTCCTAAATGATTTGCGTTTATTTCAATTCCAACCGGAACCTCCTTATCAAGATCAAGCAATAGGGTTGACCCCATAGAGCCAATGCTTTCTATCAGAGCTGCGCTTGCTCCTCCGTGCAAGAGTCCGAGCGGCTGATGTGTCCTGTGATCAACAGGCATGGTTGCCACAATATAATCGTCCCCTACCTCAGTACACTGAATACCGAGCTGTTCCATCAGCGTATTTCTGTTGAAGGAATTAATCTTCTCTAAACTAAATTTTTTAAGCATAATACAAAGATACAATTTGAGGTTTTCAATAGTGGAATAAGGATAAAACAATTTATTCTATCGTTTGTGCCACTGAAAAGTGTTTTACATTTGCAAAAAATGGTATATGATTCGAGAAGAGGCAAACCTGAAGGCTTATAACACGTTTGGCGTGAACGTCCGTGCAAAAAAACTTGCAATTTTCGAGAATATAGAGCAACTCGATCAGCTCATCCGTGAAAACAACACGGAAGAAATGCTTGTGATCGGTGGAGGAAGTAATGTTCTGTTTACAGATCATTTTTCAGGCCTCGTTCTTCTGAATCGTATCAAAGGGATTGCTGCTGTCGATGAAACAGAGGATTTCGTTTATGTTAGAGCGGGAGCAGGAGAAATCTGGCATGAATTCGTTTTATTCTGCATCGAAAAAGGATGGGGAGGAGTTGAAAACCTATCTCTCATTCCAGGAAGTGTGGGCGCAAGTCCCATGCAGAATATAGGTGCCTACGGTGTGGAAATCAAAGATGTTTTTGATTCACTGAATGCCTACGAAATTGGATCAGGAAAAGTTCAAAGGTTTACTCATTCTGAATGCGAATTTGGATATCGCGAAAGCGTTTTTAAAAAGAAACTGAAAAACAAGTATATTATCACCGAGGTCACCTTTAAACTGACTAAAAAACATCAGTTAAACACGAGTTACGGGGCCATTGAGGAGGAACTCTCCAAACAAAACATTACCACCCCGGGGATAAAGGATGTTAGCGATGCTGTAATTAAAATCCGCCGGTCCAAACTGCCCGACCCTCTAAAAATAGGGAATGCCGGAAGTTTTTTCAAGAATCCCGTGATTAGCAGACAACAGTTTGAAAAAATCAGAAACAGATACGAGAATATACCTCACTATACGGTCAGTGACTCTGAAGTTAAGCTGCCTGCAGGATGGTTGATTGATCAGGCTGGATGGAAAGGAAAACGATTTGATAAGTACGGAGTACATGTCCATCAGGCACTTGTATTGGTGAATTACGGAGGTGCTACAGGCAAGGAAATCTTTGATCTCTCCGAAAAAATAATCAAGGACATTGAGCATAAATACGGCATCACACTGGAACGAGAAGTTAATATTATCTGATTTTGTAGAATCAGATATGAAATTAGCATGTCGGATTTTTTAAAAAGACTTGTAAACAAGTGCCGGTTTAATAATTCAATTACCGAAGATTAGGCAATCACAAGATTTTACTATCTTTGCCCTTTAATAAGGAGTTTAAAAACTTTATTCACAAAACAACTTGTATGGCACAAGACATATTTGACAAAATAAAACAAAACCGTGGTCCGATAGGACAGTTTGCGAAAGGCGTTCACGGATATTTTACCTTCCCGAAACTGGAAGGACCGATCAGTAACAAAATGACTTTCCGTGGAAAGGAGATGTTAGTATGGTCTGTAAATAACTACCTTGGACTTGCCAATCATCCGGAGGTGCGTAAGGCCGATGCC
>JAWVYS010000052.1:0-18761 GCA_033722555.1 Brumimicrobium sp. | reverse complement strand
GATCTTGAAAACAGGATCAATATTGAGGGAATGAATAAAGGGGATGTGAATCCTCTTGAAATTAATATCACGTATAACGGATATAATGTGGAACGTGTAAAGGTGGTTAAAGACAAGAAAAAAAGAAAAGTGGATGGTGTTGAATATGTCGATACCGTTTATTATGGTCGTGCAGATGTTAAACACCCCTTGATGCTTTATGCACGTTCTCCGATAGGAAGTGATTATGCTATTCAAGTCCCTCAGACCGATAATTTTAAAACGTTGAAAACCTCGGATTATTCAGACAGTGCTGCGGCTCGTAAAAACATTGTTTCCCGCATCGAGGAAGAAGAGAAAACAATTGGAATTACAAATTTGGAACACGTGAACAGACTTCTGAACAGCCAGTTTGGAACTCAGGACATTCAGTATTTTGTAAATATTTACACTTTCGAATCAACAAGCAAGAATGATTACAGCGACCTTCAGGAGGCTTCATTGTCTGCCCAACTTGGGTTAAAACTGCTAAACACAGACCCAAACAGCGCCTATGAAAAATTGAATAAAGCGTATTCAATATGGTCTGATGCGCTTAACGAATACAGCCCAGGCAAAAAGGCGAGGATAAATGATAAGGTGAAAAAGGGTATTCTCTTAAACCTTACCGCTGTTTCAATCTTTACTGAAAACTGGGAGGGAGCTTTAAAACACATTACTGAACTTGAGAACATGAAACTATCCTCAGCAGAAAAAGGCGAACTCAATCGTTTGAGAGGAATATATCGTGACCTGAAGTCACGGTACGACGCTCTGGCTCAATAAAGAACTTATTAATTTAAGTCGCTGATTTATCCTTTCGTTTTTGGCAAAGAACTGGTTTGTCATTTCGCGGTTAAATTGAAGCCTATACATTGCACCATTGGTATAAGGGAGGAAGGTAAATATGTGAAACCAAAACCCTGCTGATTGAGGGCTGCATGCTTTCGATGTCAGGAATAGATGTCTTTAAGGGCATCTTCTATTTTCTGATGTTCAAAAGCAAATCCGGTAGCCAGTAATTTGGAATTATCCGCTTTCAAGCCTTTAAGTACCATCGACGACATATCTCCCAAAACTGTTTTTAATACAAATGCAGGCACATTTGGAAGCCACAATGGTTTGTTCAGAACCTTTGCTGTCTCAACGGTTAATTTTTTATTGGTTATACTTCCGGAAAGTGCATTGTAGGTTCCTTCTATTCCTCTGTTTACAAAATGACTGTAAACATTAACAATATCAGTCAACGAGATCCACGGAACGTTTTGGTTTCCTTTACCTAGTGGAGCACCTATGTAATATTTTATTGTTTTACCGATTATTTTCAGTGCCCCTCCCTTATCGGACAACACCGTAGCCGTCCTCACCTTCGTTACCTTACATTTCGCCTGAAAGAGATCTGCCGAAGCTTCCCATTTTTCAACCACCTGAGAGAGAAAATCCGTTCCGAAAGGATCATCCTCTTTGTGTATTCTTTCCGGAGAGTCATATCCGTAGCAATTGATTCCTGAGGCAGAAATGTACTGCTTGAGATCGGAGATTTCCTTGCTAACCTCAAAGAGAAATTCTGTTGTTTTGACACGTGAATCAATGATTTCTTTTCTTCTCTTTTCAGTCCATCTTTTATCAGCAATTCCCGTCCCTGCAAGATTGATGATTATATCTACTTTTTCAAGGGCTTTACTGTCTATTTTGCCTTCTTTGGGCGACCAGTTGAAATGGTTTTTTCTACCACGTGCGTCTCTGGTGAGGATGTTAACGGTGTGTCCCTGTCTCTTCAGTTCAGGGATCAGCGTAGAACCTATTAAACCTGTTCCTCCGGCTACAAGAATGGTATATTTATTAATCATACTGTTTTAAAAATTAAAATTAAAACATTCATACCACTGAATTAGTTCATATTCGATCCTGAATACAAATTTATTCCTTCAATTTTCGTTTAAATCAATGATAACTCTTAATTTTAGACAAAAAAATATTATGAAGTTACTATCCCATTCAATAACGTTAATTTTTGGAATTCTTTTGTTTGGTCAGTGCTTCGCACAAGAAGCGGCAAATGATGACCAGGTAATAAAAAGAGTTAGCAAAGAAGAATTTAAGAAAGCCCTTGAATCCGGGGAATACATCGTATTTGATGTTCGATCAGAGGAAGAATATATGGCCGGACATATCAAAGGCGCAAAACTTCTTGACGTAAATGATCCGAATTTTGAAGCAACCCTTCAGAATGTGCCAAAGGAAAGAAAATATTTGATTTACTGTCAATCAGGAGGAAGGAGCCAAATAGCGCTGGAGAAAATGAAGGAAATGGGCTTCAAAAGAGTACTGGAACTTCAGGGCGGATATACCAACTGGACCAGATAGGGTTTCCGGAGCGAACAATTGCTTCAGTATCTTGTTTTAAGGGCTGAAAAAAACGATGATCAGGATTGCCGCCCTTCAGGAACAGTATCACAGGTATAAATCGTATATCCTGATTATCCTGCTCGTGATTTTTTATACCGTTGGAGTTTTTGGACTTGCTTCGGAAAAAAGGGATGAATTTCTAAGGCTTACAAGTCTCAACCTTTCTGTTTCCTTTATTATTCTTGTATTAGCCAGAATAAGGCACAGCGTTAAATTCTATACGTTTCTTTTTATTGCTTTTTTTCTGGGAATGACCGCAGAATGGATAGGCATTCATACCGGAAAACTTTTTGGGAATTATATCTATGGGGAAAATCTCGGACTAAAATGGCACGGAGTTCCTGTAATTATAGGTCTTAATTGGGCCATGCTTACCATAATTACCGCTTCCTGCATGCAGTTTTTTCGCATTCATTTCATACTAAAAATCCTTGGAGCAGCGGCATTGATGTTGGTTTTAGACCTGCTGATAGAACCAGTGGCCATAAAAAGCGATTATTGGATTTGGCACGGCGATATCCCGGTTTCAAATTTCATAGACTGGTTTATCGTAGCTCTTGTTTTGCAGGTTATATATTTTCGTTCTAATTTAGCTGAACCAAACAAAGTGGCTGTTTCATTGTATATGATCCAGTTGGCTTTTTTTGCAATTTTAAACTTGATATAATATGTTTTGGTGGGGACCTCTGGTTTTTATTGCCACTTTTCTTTTCATGGAATTTGTTGCTTGGGCAACACACAAATATGTGATGCACGGTTTTATGTGGAAATTTCACAAGGATCATCATGTAGAAGAAGACGGATTTTTTGAAAGAAATGACGTTTTTTTTCTTGTTTTTGCGGTCCCATCCTGGCTTTGCATAATGCTTGGGGTAATTTATGAAGCTTATTTCAGCGTATGGATAGGTGCCGGAATAGCTGCATACGGGCTAACCTATTTCATGTTTCACGATGTTTATATACACAGAAGGCTTAAATTTCTCAGAAATATCAATCACCCTTATTTCAAAGCGATCAGAAAAGCGCATAAGGTTCATCATAAACATTTGGGGAAGGAAAAGGGAGAATGTTTCGGTATGCTTATCGTGCCGAAGAAATATTACCGTGAGGCCAAAAGAGCAGAAAAACTGAAACAAGTGAAGACATGAGTCTCTATCTCTGGATAAATATTTTAAGTTTTGGTTTCCCTTTTCTGTTGAGTTTCGACAAGAAAGTTCATTTTTATACCAAATGGAGATCCTTATTACCCGCAATAATTATAGTTGGGGTTCTTTTTATAGCTTGGGATGTTGTTTTTACCCAAAAAGGCATCTGGGGATTCAACGAGGATTATCTATCCGGAATTCGGATTTTCAATCTCCCCGTGGAAGAATGCTTATTCTTCTTCACCGTTCCATACGCATGCGTATTTATCTATGAAGTGATGAAGGCTTATTTTCCTCACTTCAGACCGGTCGGTTTTGCTTATTATTTTGCTTTGATCTTTTCATTAAGTACGGTAATCCTCGCAGTAATATTTCGTCAAAACTTTTACACCTTTTATGCCCTTATGGGGGCGGGAATTATAAACTGGGTTGTATATTTCGGTTTTACGCCGCGCTGGTATCCATATTTTGTAGTATCCTTTCTCGTCATTCTCATTCCCTTCCTGGTTGTGAACGGAATACTTACCGGTGCAATAACGCCGCAACCGATAGTCTGGTATAATGAGGAGCACATTATGGGTCCACGAATTTACACCATTCCTGTGGAGGACATTTTTTATAATTTCTTCATGCTCTTTCCCGTTGTGATCATTCATGAATGGCTCGATAGAAAGTTTTCTACGAAGTATCCAGCGATGAAATAAAAAACACCCGGCTCGGGAGCACGGGCGTTTTGGTATTCAGGTAGGGTTGAAAAATAAGAGGGAACCTGGTTAAAGAGCCACAGCTCTCTTCACCTCTATTGCAGTAATTGAGCGTGATTTTCCTTCTTTCGACAAGAATTTTTCTGTAACGAGTTTACCTGTCACCGCAAGTTGAGTACCTTTCTTACCTGCTTTAGCAATATAGCTAGCGGTCGGACCCCAGGCGTAAAGATTGTGCCAAAAGGTTTTTTGGGTTCTTTCTCCGGATTTGGAGGTGTAATACTCATTGGTTGCCAAGGTGAACCTTACCTTTTTTGCGCCACTTTCGAAATTGGTAATTTCAGGCTCTATTCCTACGTTTCCGATTAATTGGACTTGATTTTTCATAATTTACTTTTTTATACGTTAATAATTAAGGTGTTAGGATTTTTTCAGAGGATGACCATATCATTGATTTCGACCTCTGTAAAAGATTGTTTCTGACCGTTTTTTCCGTTGAAAAATCGCGATCTTAACTTACCTTCGATGGCCAGCGCTTGACCCTTGCTACCCATCTCTTCAAGTACGGTAGCCCATTTACCCCATGCCGTTATGCGGTGCCAGTTATTTACCTGTTTTGTCTGGCCTTCATCGTCCAGGTAGGTTTCTTTTGTTGAGAGAGAAAATCTGGCTACTCTCTTGCCGTCACCAAGATCCACTATTTTGGGATCACTGGTTATTTGACCGATTAGGTTCACGTGATTCATTTGATTAATTGAGATCATAATTACTGATTTTTGGTTGTTAGATTTTACTTTTAAACTGTCCCGAATGCATTACTTATTTCCTTTATGCTTTGAAGGGTTTTAAGAACCCTGAAAAGATCATTTTTTTGTGGTTCCTGAATTTTCTTCCTCGGATGCGTCCGATTTTTCGCGGTTTAAAACCATGAACTCCCTTAAATTAATTTCGGTTTTGTACCTTTTTTCACCGTCTTTGGTAAGATAGGAGTCACTTACGAGCTTGCCCTCAAGGACCACTTCAGCACCCTTTTTTAGGAGTTTACTGCATAGCTCCGCATTTTTACCCCACGCAACGATGTTATGCCATTGTGTGTTAACCACCCATTCACCCTTTTTGTCTTTATACGATTCATTCGTTGCTACCGAAAAGCGAGCGAGTGAATTCCCCCCATCGATTGTTTTAAATTCAGGATCTTTTCCCAGATTCCCAATTAAACTGACTGTGTTTCTTAACGTGTTCATGTCTGTAAATTTTAGTTAATAATTTGAACGTGTTACTGTCGTTGGCTGACTTTCAGCGATTGACACCGCAAAGTTGAGACAGCCTACAATCGTTATTCGGTATTTTATCATTTGTTTTCGAATATTTTTCGTTTGTAAATGGGAAAAACCGATAAAATGACTGAATTTATTGGGTTTTTATCGCGTTGATTAAATCAGGATCACAGTTAATACTATAGGTTTAGTATGAACTTTGATGAACAGTTGCATTAGACTTCACGACTTTTTTGTATTTATGTTGATTCAACTTGACTGGAGAAATGATGAACAAGCTTTGGATAGGTTTTCAGCTTTAAAAGCGATCTTTCAGATAAGAGAGCTTACTTTATTAATTATTGAACAACGATGCGAACGATTGTTCGGTATAAATATCCGTATTCAGACCTGAGAGCGCGTTAATTTCATAATTTTAGTTAAATATAAATGAGACGCCTAACTTTCTCAGGGAATCTTTTGACAACTTTTAGTTTTCAGTCATCACCAAAATATGTTATTTAGAATGGTTTTAAATTAATTTCAAAACGATGAAATTTGTCATAAAACTGTCAGGAGATATGGTTAATCTGCTAAATTTGCTTCCGAGAAATCTTGCGCCGTCGCGTAAATTTTTAAGAAATTGTAAATGAAAATATCTAAGAATCAGATGTTTAATAAAGGAAATAATTGGTTGATCGCGTTGATGTCAGCTCTCTTTATTTTGAGTGTTCAATCAACTACAGCTCAAGAGGGTGAGGCTTTGTTTAACTCAAAGTGTGCCACCTGTCACCAGCCCCACAAAGACATGACGGGCCCCAAGCTTTTTGAAGTTCGTCAGAAATGGGAGCAGAATGGAGCAAAAGAAGGTTCAATTTATCAGTGGGTTCAAAACTGGCAGGTAGCTGCAGCCAATGATCCTTACGCCAAAGAGATAGCTCAGTGGTCGCCAACTGCGATGTCTGTATTTCCGGATCTGAGCAAAGAACAGATTGACGCGATTTTTGATTACGTGGACGCTCAACCCGACCCCAGTACTGTTGAAGCTGATGGAGGTGCGGGCGCAGGCGTTGCCACCGATGTGGCAGAGGAGGAGTCTTCACTTGGATGGATCTGGTACATTTTGGCTATTGTATTTATAGTGATCATTCTTTCAGTTGGTGGTGTAAGAAGACAACTTAAAAACCTTGATGAGGAGGGTGAATACAAAATGACCTATGCTGATGAGATTAAGACATGGATCTTTAGAAACAGAAAGGTTGTGGGCCTAGGAGTTCTGGTACTCGTTATTGCTTTGATTGTGGGCATTCTTCTCAGGTTAGGTGAAATTGGGGTGGTAACTGCTTATCAGCCATCTCAACCCATCGCATTCCCGCATGACATTCACGCCGGCAAAAACGGTATTGACTGTAAATACTGTCACAATTCAGCTGATAAATCAAAAAGTGCCGGTATTCCTACTGTAAACGTTTGTATGAACTGTCACAAACAAATACAGGGTTCGGGAGACCAGGTTGCGAAAATTCAGAAAATATACGATGCTGCAGGGTTTAGCCCCGAGGGAGGAGGCTTATACTCACCGGCTGAAACTTCTAACATTGTTTGGAACAAAGTGCACGTTCTTCCTGATCATGTTTATTTCAGCCACCAACAGCACGTCGTTGTGGGAGGTGTGGATTGTAAGCAGTGTCACGGTGACATGACCAAACAAAAAGAGGTTGCCCGTGTGGTTCCAGTTGAGGAATTGAATAAAATTGAAGGGAACGTTCAACTCACCAAACCGACCCTTACAATGGGCTGGTGTATTGAATGTCATGGAGAAAAAGAAATAGCGAATGGACCGATCGAAGGAAAAGGTGGCTATTACGATGAAATTCACAAACGCCTACTTGAAAATGACGAGTCTCTGTACGAGGATTACCTCAAGGACGGAAAAGTGACTGTCAAGGAACTTGGTGGATGGGAATGTGCTAAGTGTCATTATTAATGAATGTGGTTGTTAGCTAAATAGAATATGGCAATGAACAGAAAATATTGGAAAGGTCTTGAAGAACTCGACGAAACCCCTGCTTTCGTCGAGCAAAGAGATAGAGAGTTTACTAAAGATCTAACGGTAGAGGAATTCCTCAGCGATGATAAACTCAGCGAGTCTTCAACTCCTCGTAGAGATTTTTTAAAATTTTTAGGTTTCAGTGTTGCTGCTGCAACAATCGCAGCTTGTGAAGCACCTGTTACTAAAGTTGTTCCTTACGTAAACAAACCTGTTGATGTAACTCCCGGTGTTGCTACCTGGTATGCGTCTACTTATTATGACGGAAATTCTTACGCCAATATTCTGGTGAAAACCAGAGAGGGTCGTCCGATTTTCATCAAAGGAAATAAAGACTTTGGATTTACCAATGGTACAGTGAATCCGCAGATCATTGCATCAGTCCTTTCTTTATATGATGGAGAGCGCCTGAAAAAAGCAACCAAAGGTGGAGAAGCTATTCAAACAGCAATCGCAGATGCGGAGATTTCGGCAGGATTGAAAGATATTATTAAGAAGAAGGGAAGAGTAGTTCTTGTTTCAAAAACAATCGCCTCTCCTTCGACTTATAGAGCAATAAACGAATTCGGTAGTTTCATTTCAGGCACAGGAGTTCAGCCTGTTCAGGCAGCTGATCAGATGATAGAGGGTGAAATGCCGGCAACACCTGCTTCAGGTGCTACTTTTGAGCATATTGAATACGACGCGGTTTCTTATGCTGCAATTCGTAAAGCGAACGAAATGACTTTTGGACAGGCCATTATTCCTGACTATGATTTTTCGAAAGCAAAAACAATCGTGAGTTTCGGAGCGGACTTCCTAAACTCCTGGTTACTTCCTACTCAATTTACTCCTCAATACGGAAAAGGGCGTAATCCGGATAATGACTGGATGTCCAAGCATTACCAGATCGAATCAAATATGTCTATCACCGGTTCAAATGCCGACGAGAGATTTATGATTAAACCGTCCGAAGAGGCGGCTGTAATCGCTTCCTTAATTAAGGCGTGCGGTGGAAGCGTTTCCGGAGTTGATGCCAAATTGCCGGAGACTATCACTCAGAACGATATCGCTAAAATAGCTAAAGACCTTAAAGCCGGTGCTGCACTGGTAGTTTCGGGCTCGAATAATACTGCAATACAGGTACTGGTTAATAAATTAAACAGTCTGATTGGATCATATACCTCAACAATAAACATCAACAACCCTATCCAGCTGTTCAAATCTCAGGATGAGAAAATGATGAAACTGGTGGCTGATGTTATCGGAGGAAAAGGGCCTGATGCCGTAATTTTCTTAGGTACCAACCCGGTTTATTCAGTGCCGAACGGAAAAGCATTTGCCGATGCACTTACCAAAGTTAACCTTACAGTTTCGACTGCTCAGTTCGCTGACGAAACAGCATCGAGATGTAAATTTGTAGTTCCCGATCATCACTCACTTGAGGCGTGGAATGATTTTGCTCCCAAGGCAAACGAATACGCAATCGCGCAACCAACGATTCGTCCACTACATGATACTGTAGCTGCGCAGGAATCGTTGTTGGTTTGGGCGGATAAGGCTGGTCGTCAGGGCAAAGACAGTCAGGTATTCCTGAACTTTATGAAAGAGACCTGGTCGCAAAATGGATTTGACCAAACTGCTTACGGATCATTTGATGAATACTGGAATAACGTTGTACATAATAGTGTCCTTTCAAAAGATGCTGCGATGATGACGGCTCCTGTATTTAACGAGGGTGCTTTATCAGGATTAGGAAAAATGCTTCCCAAAGGAGGTGATCTCGAGGTTGTCCTTTACCAAAAGGCGGCGATGGGAATAGGTATGCAGGCAAACAATCCTTGGTTACAGGAAATGCCGGATCCTATTTCAAAGGTAACCTGGGACAATTATATCACCATGAACCCTTCGACAATGAAAAGTCAGGGTTACAGCACAGAGATTGATCAGGAACACGGTGCAACCCTTGCAAAAATTACGGTTGGAGAAACAACGTATGAGCTTCCTGTTTATCCTTCACCCGGACAAGCCCCTGAAACAGTAGGGATTGCTTTAGGATACGGACGTGGTGAGAACAATGAAAAAATAGGAAAAGCGGCGTTCCAAACAAAAGAATACGGCGGATATGAAACGGATAGCGAAGGAAACAGAATTCCTATCGGTAAGAATGTGTTCAGATTTGCTCATTCTTCAAATGGGACCCTTGAATATACAGCGGTTGCATCCCTTGAGAAATTAAGCAAGACATATCCGATCGCAACTACTCAAATCCATCAGACGGTGATGGGTAGAAATTCAATAGTTCGGGAAACAACTTTTGATATTTATAAAAATCATTCCAAGGATGCATACAATCCGAAGTGGACGCTTCAGAAGATTGACGAACACGGTCATCACGTGGCGGCTGATCTTGAGGAATTCGACCTTTGGGATGCCCATCCGGTGGAAAATGTGGGTCACCGATGGGGAATGACAATAGACCTTAACTCATGCTTCGGTTGTGGATCTTGTCTGATTGCTTGTCAATCAGAGAATAACGTTCCTGTAGTCGGAAAAGACGAGGTCAGAAGAGGTCGTGAAATGCACTGGCTGCGTCTGGACAGATATTATGCTTCCGAAGAAGAGGCAACTGTAGGGCAGCGTAAAGATAAGGAAACGTTCAGCTACTCTAAAGCAGAGTTAGCGGCGATGAATCCGAAGGTTGTTCATCAGCCGATGATGTGTCACCACTGTAATCATGCTCCTTGTGAGACCGTTTGTCCGGTGGTTGCAACAACACACTCAAACGAAGGTTTGAATCAAATGACTTACAACAGATGTATCGGTACACGTTATTGTGCGAACAACTGTCCTTATAAGGTGCGTCGTTTCAACTGGTTTAATTATCCATCTTACAAGAAGTTTACTGAGGTGAATCCTGCACAGGATGACCTGGGTAGAATGGTTCTTAACCCTGATGTAACTGTTCGTTCAAGAGGTGTAATGGAAAAATGTTCTTTCTGTGTTCAGAAAATTCAGGAAGGAAAGCTTACAGCTAAGAAAGAGCAACGCCCAGTTAAGGACGGAGATGTTACAACTGCTTGTGCTGAGGCTTGTCCGGCTAACGCGATCATTGTAGGTGACTGGAACGATAAAAGTTCAGCAATAAGAAAATCTTCAGACGACAAGAGAGCTTACCAGGCACTTGAGGAAGTTGGGGTGAAGCCTAATATCTGGTATAAGGTTAAGGTTCGTAATGAGAAAAACGAATTGCTGGCTGAAATTCAGACAGAAAAGGAAGAAAGCCTTCATGGCGGTGGTCACGGTGATCACTCCGAAGGTAAGGAAAAGGAACAACATCACTAATAGATAAATTGAATTGTAATGCATAAAGAAGCAGCAATTAGAGAGCCCCTGATATTAGGACACAAAACGTATCACCAGGTTACTGAAGACGTTTGTAAGCCTATTGAAGACAAAGCACCGAGAACGTGGTATGTGCTTTTCACCATAGCCCTTATCATCGGTTTATACGGTGTAGGGTGTATCCTGTATCTGATTGGTACAGGGGTAGGTACCTGGGGATTGAATAAAACCATTGGTTGGGCGTGGGATATTACCAACTTCGTTTGGTGGGTAGGTATTGGTCACGCAGGAACACTTATTTCTGCAGTACTTTTGCTTTTCCGTCAAAAATGGAGAATGGCAATAAACCGATCTGCCGAGGCGATGACAATCTTTGCGGTATTTATGGCAGGTTTGTTCCCGCTTATTCACATGGGTAGAATTTGGGTTGCTTATTGGGTACTTCCTTTACCAAACCAGTTTGGATCCTTGTGGGTGAACTTTAACTCACCACTTCTGTGGGACGTATTCGCGATCTCAACCTATTTATCTGTTTCTTTGGTTTTCTGGTATATTGGACTAATTCCGGACTTTGCTACAATCCGTGATCGTGTGAAAAAACCTATTCCAAAAAGAATGTATTCAATGCTTTCTTTCGGATGGTCGGGGCGCGCTAAGCAATGGAACAGATTCGAACTTGTTTCGCTCGTTCTTGCCGGTGTTGCAACTCCTCTTGTATTCTCGGTTCACTCGATTGTATCTTTTGACTTTGCTACTTCGGTGATTCCTGGATGGCACACAACTATCTTCCCCCCCTATTTTGTTGCCGGGGCGGTATTCTCAGGTTTTGCTATGGTGCAAACACTTCTTCTGGTGATGCGTAAAGCCATGAAACTCGAAGCCTATATCCATGTTAAGCACGTGGAATATATGAACATAGTTATAATGGTAACTGGATCGATAGTAGGTGTTGCGTACCTTACAGAGCTTTTCGTTTCTTGGTACTCCGGTGTGGAATATGAAGCTTATGCTTTCATCAACAGAGCAACCGGTCCTTATTGGTGGGCATACTGGTCGATGATGACATGCAACGTAGTTTCTCCTCAGTTGATGTGGTTCAGAAAGCTTAGAAGAAATCTGATATTCACGTTCATAATTTCTATCGTCGTAAACATAGGAATGTGGTTTGAACGTTTCGTAATTATTGTTACTTCTGTTCACAGAGATTACTTGCCTTCGTCATGGAGCATGTTCTATCCTACACATATCGATATAGGTGTATTCATTGGAACAATAGGTTTATTCTTTGTTTTCTTCTTGCTTTTCGCACGATTCTTCCCGGTACTGGCTCTCAACGAGGTGAAAACAATTTTACGTTCTTCCGGAGAGTCTTTCAAAAATGGAACTGCTTCGAGCCCTGCTTACAGTTTAGAGGAGCAAGGTAAAGCAAAGGTTTCCAAAAAAGCAGAACCTGAAAAGCCGGCGACAGCAGAGATGGACAAAGCCGACGATAAGGAAGAAATTAAGAACAGGCTCCTTTCATCTGTAGGTAGAAAAGATGCTTCCGAGAAGGATGATCTCAAGCAGATTTCCGGACTGGGTGCTGTTATGGAAGAAAAGCTTTACAATATAGGTATCTACACATTGGCTCAGATCGGAGCTATGGGTAAAGAGGAATATGCTATGTTGGACAAACTGATTGAGAACATGGCGAATCGTGCAGAAAATGATGACTGGGCGGCTCAGGCTAGAGATATAATGAATAATAACGATAATAATTAAGCGCATGGCAGATACTGTTATATATGCAATGTACGACGACGACGAAGTACTGAAAGCAGGTGCTAAAAAGTTGGTGTCAAAAGGGGTGAAAGTTACAGAGGTTTTCTCTCCGTTTCCTATACACGGTATAGATCCTATTATCGGGGTGAAAAATACCAGACTGGGTATTATGGCTTTCCTTTATGGATTAACCGGTTTGATGCTGGCTACAGTAGGTATGAATTATTTCATGATTCAGGACTGGCCAATGAATATCGGAGGTAAACCAAGCTTTAGCTATTTGGAGAATTTCCTTTCTTTTGTGCCGATCAGCTTCGAGTTCACTGTGTTATGTGCTGCTCACGGTATGGCGATTACCTATTTACTGAGAAACAAAACCATTCCCGGCATGCCTGCGGAAAATCCTGATCCCAGAACAACAGATGATAGATTCGTGATGGAACTTCGATTATCGAACAATCATGATTTTAGTGCTTCAGAGCTCGAAGCAATGTTAAAGGAGACAGGAATTGTTGAAATTGATCAAAAAGAAATTAAATAATTTGCCATGAAGAAAAATTTTAAGGCAATAGGACAAATGGCACTTGTATTTGCAACCGGGATGGTGATACTTTCATCATGCGTCAGTGATCCTGATTCCCCGGGACTGGAATACATGCCGGATATGTATCGTTCACCGGCCATTGAACCTTATGTTGATTACGGTGAAATTCGAAGAGAGACTCGTGAAGACCTGAAGGTTCAGCAATCTGCGATGCGTCCGCCGAATTATACCATTCCTTATTATGGAACAGATTCGAGCTACGTTTCACTGATGTTACCTTATCACCGGAAAGCAAGCAGTGCTGCCGACAAAACCCACGGATTGTATCCAAGGGAGGGCTGGAGACTTAGTGACAGCGTTAATACAGAATATGAGCTGGCTAAGATGGACAATAATCCGATTAAACTTACAGCAGAGAACAGCGAGGCTATCTTCAAGGATGGAAAACAGATCTATGAATCGAAGTGTAGCCACTGTCACGGAGAGAAAGGAGACGGTAAAGGCCCTATGGTTGAAAGTGGAGCATATGCAGGGGTTCCTGATTATGCAAACCTTAAAGAATTGGGCGACGGTCAGATTTTCTACTCCATTTATTACGGTAAAGGAGCGATGGGTGCTCATTCGATGCTGCTTAATAAGAAAGAAATCTGGACACTTGTTCATTACGTAAACAAATTCAGGTTTGAGGATTACGGAAAATTTAACGAAGGAGGAGATGCAATGAGCGGAGCTCCGAGCGATTCATTAAACGTTCAGAGCGCTGATACAGTAAGTGTACAGAATTAATTGTAATACGGAAAATAAACGAGAATAATGGAATTTCAAGTTTCTAAAAAGGCTAAAACGTGGACTACACTTTTGATGGTGGTAGGAGTCGTGTTTACAGCAATCGGGATAATGATGGCCTGGGGCCACGGCCACGTCGGTCAGCAGTTCATGGCGAATCTTTTGGCAAACAGTTTCTTTTTCTTTGCTATAGGTTTAAGTGCCTTGTTCTTTTTGGCTCTCCAGTACGCAACTGAAACCGCTTGGTTTGTTGCGGTGAAGCGTGTTATCGAATCGGTGGCGGGGTATCTCCCTTACGGTATCGCATTCCTGGTTATAGCTTTACTTACACTTTCTTTTACGCACGGAGGCCATGTTTATCAGTGGATGGATCCTGAGGTTATGAAGAAAGGAGGCGCGCATTACGATGAATTGGCGGCCGGTAAAGGTGCTTACTTAAACCTTACTTTTTTCTGGATACGAACAGTTGTTTACCTTGCTGTTTATTATCTGTTCTGGACAGGATTCAGAAAACGTTCTTTGATGCAGGACGAAAATCCTTCAGAGGCGGTAAACCTACATTTTAAAAACTATAAAAGAGGAGCACTTTTCCTTGTATTCTTTGCTGTATTCAGCTCAACGAGTGCATGGGATTGGTTGATGTCTATTGACGTACACTGGTTCTCTACGCTTTACGGATGGTATGTTTTTGCCGGTGGATGGTGTAGCGCAATGACAGTGATGGTATTGCTCGTGATATATCTCAAGAAACTCGGATATCTGCCTAAGGTAAATGAAAGTCATATCCATGATCTTGGTAAATGGACTTTTGCTACTTCATTTCTGTGGTCTTACCTTTGGTTCTCTCAATACATGTTGATCTGGTATGCCAATATTCCTGAAGAAACAACTTATTTCTTGAACAGAATTGAAAACTTCCAGATGCTGTATTTTGGAATGTTCTTCATCAACTTTGCTTTCCCAATGCTGATACTTATGTCGAGAGATGCGAAGAGAAACGCCGGGATTCTAACCTTCGTTGGAATAGTTATCCTTGCCGGACACTGGCTGGATGTTTGGATCATGGTTATGGGTGGTTCTATGGGTCCTTTGGCTCATATCGGCTTCCTTGAGATCGGAATGGGAATTTTGTTTGCGGGACTTTTCGTAAGGGTGATTCTTGTGAATCTGAGTAAGGCTGTCCTCACTCCGAAAAACGATCCTTTTCTGGACGAATCCTTACATCACGAAATATAGTATTATAAATTAGAAATAAGTTAATTACAGAGAGATGGGTAGTAAGTTAATAATTTTGCTGGTTATCATTTTAGCAGTGCTTGCGATTGCACAATTAGTGCGAGTGAATGAGCTTACGGCGAAACACGCTAAAAGAAAAGAAGAGGATATTCCTCATCGGGATAACATCTTTAATGCTAATATGATGTTGGCATTTATGATCTTCCTCTATGTCGGATTTATCTGGCTCATTGTGAAGTACGGCTATATGGAAATGGGACCGCCTGCAACCGTTCACGGAGAAGGCATCGACTGGTTAATGAACCTTAACCTGGTTATCATTACTGTCGTTTTCTTTCTTACCAATACACTGCTTTTCATGTTCGCATGGAAATATGTGAAGAGACCGGGCGTAAAAGCTTTTTACTATCCGCACAACAATAAACTGGAAATGATTTGGACGGTGATTCCCGCTGCTGTGCTGGCAGTTATAATCATTTTGGGACTTAGAACCTGGAACGACATTACGACCAAAGCTTCTCCTGAATCAGAGAATATTGAGATATTTAGTTACCAGTTTGGCTGGACAGCTCGCTACTCAGGTCAAAACAACCAACTAGGTAAATTCGACTATAAACTTACAACCGCTGAAAATCAGTATGGTTTGATGACCAAGGAAAATATTGAAGCCGCTCTCGAAGGAATGAGGGTTGGTAGTCCTGGTCAGGAAGGTATTCAGTTACTCGAGGAGAAGCTGAACGATCCAAAGCTGGTGATGGCACGTTCTGAGCGTGATGAACTGAGAGAAGAACTGGATAGAAAGGAGAGAATGGCTCGTTTGCTTGAGGCAATGTCCATAACTTATAATGATTCGCTTGATCAGCTTGTGAACGACGATGTTATTGTTGGAGATAGTCTTGTTCTTTTAAAAGGACAGCAATACAACTTCTCTTTCAGATCCAAGGATGTTATACACAGCGCCTATTTTCCGCACTTCCGCGCACAGATGAATACTGTTCCTGGAATGACTACTTATTTCAAGCTACAACCCATTTATACTTCGCAGGAAATGAAAACCCTGATGAAGGATGATAACTTTGAGTACATCCTAATGTGTAATAAAATCTGCGGAGGATCGCATTATAAAATGAAAATGGCTGTTCGGGTTTTAGGCCCTGAAGAGTATCTCGCCTGGCAGAAAACAAAAACTACTTACGACGGTTCTCCATGGCTTAATTTTAGTGAAAGCGAGCGTGCAGAGAAAGAAGCAGAACTTTTGGAAAGATACAGAAGTATTGCAGCAAGTGTAGCAAAGAAATAATTTTTGATTAAACATTAAACAGATAAGAAATGGCAGCTTTAGCTCAAGGGGCACATCAAGGACACGATCATCACGAAGAGAGCTTTGTATCTAAGTATATCTTCAGCCATGATCATAAAATGATTTCAAAGCAGTTCCTGCTCACAGCGATTTTCATGGGAATCGTTGCAATGATGTTGTCCATATTTTTCAGACTTCAGTTAGCGTGGCCCGGGGAGTCTTCCGATTTCCTTACCACATTCCTTGGTGAAAGATGGGCTCCTGAAGGAATATTGAATCAGGACATGTACTTAGGTATCGTAACCATTCACGGTACCATCATGGTATTCTTTGTACTAACCGGTGGTTTATCCGGTACCTTCGCAAACCTGCTAATTCCATTGCAGCTTGGTGCGCGTGATATGGCATCAGGTATGTTAAATATGCTTTCATACTGGCTTTTTGCAGTTTCTTCTATAATAATGCTCGTTTCTTTATTCGTTGAAACAGGACCTGCAATGGCAGGATGGACGATATACCCACCTCTGTCGGCACTGCCTCAGGCTGTGTCGGGTTCCGGATTAGGAATGACGCTCTGGCTGGTTTCCATGACCCTTTTCATCGCTTCGTCGTTGATCGGTGGTCTTAACTACATTGTTACGGTTATCAACCTTCGTACGAAAGGAATGACTATGACGCGTATGCCTCTTACCATTTGGGCAATTTTAGTAACAGCGATTCTTGGGGTTCTTTCTTTCCCTGTTCTTCTTTCTGCAGCACTTCTGCTATTGATGGATAGAACCATGGGAACGTCATTTTATTTAAGTGATATTATCGTAGGGGGCGAAATGCTCGACAACGTAGGGGGATCACCAATTCTTTACCAGCACTTGTTTTGGTTCCTTGGTCACCCCGAGGTATATATTGTACTTTTACCTGCACTGGGTCTTTCTTCTGAAATCATTTCAACGAACGCCAGAAAACCGATTTTTGGTTACAGAGCGATGATTGGTTCTATCCTTGCGATCGGATTCCTTTCCTTCATCGTATGGGGTCACCATATGTTCGTAACAGGAATGAACCCTTTCCTTGGTAGTGTTTTCGTATTTACCACATTACTGATTGCTATTCCTTCGGCTGTTAAGGTATTCAACTATATTACCACGCTTTGGAGAGGATCAATCGTTTATACACCGGCCATGTTGTTTGCTATTGGACTTGTATCAACGTTTATTACAGGTGGTGTGACAGGAATTATCCTCGCGGATTCTGCTTTGGATATATCCGTTCACGATACTTACTTTGTAGTTGCCCACTTCCACGTAGTAATGGGACTTTCTGCCATTTTCGGTATGTTTGCCGGTGTTTACCACTGGTTCCCTAAAATGTACGGTAAGATGATGAATAATCGCCTTGGATATGCGCATTTCTGGATCACGATAATCTGTGGATATGGAGTGTTTTTACCGATGCACTTTGTTGGGCTAGGTGGTGCCCCTCGTCGTTATTATGATTATTCAGTATATGAATTGTTCAATCAAAGTTCTTTCGACATGATGCTGGATCTGAACGTTATAATTTCAATTTTCGCGATAGTCGGAGGTTTGGGACAAGGATTATTCTTCTTCAATTTCTTTTATAGTGTTTTCAGAGGCCAAAAATCGCCTCAGAATCCATGGAACTCGAATACGCTGGAGTGGACAACACCTGTGGAGCACATTCACGGAAACTGGCCGGGTGATCTTCCAACAGTACACCGTTGGCCATATGATTACTCTAAGCCCGGAATGGAAGAGGATTTTGTTCCTCAGATTGTTCCCCTGAAGGAAGGAGAGGAAGAACATTAGTATTATTTAAACTTCTTGAAAGCCCCGCTTGTGTTGGGGCTTTTTTATTTTATACTGGCAACGCATGTTTGAAGGAAAGACCATCATAGTTACCGGTTCGACGCAGGGAATTGGGCTGGCTTTGGCCCGTAAACTTGGAGGTCTTGGAGCGAACCTGGTGATTAATTCAAGGACGGAAGAAAAAGTACAAAAGGTTGTTCGTGAATTTGAAGAGAATAACTTACCCGTAGCCGGATTTACCGGTGATGTTTCCGATTATGAATGTTGTGTGCAGTTGTGCCAAACAGCCGTCGACAAATTCGGAGGAATAGATTTGCTCATTAATAATGCGGCAGTTACTGCACGAGGAACGCTTGAAGAATCAAATCCTGACATATTCGATAAGTTAATGACCGTTAACGT
>JAWVYS010000051.1:0-19590 GCA_033722555.1 Brumimicrobium sp. | reverse complement strand
TAACAATAATCAAAATATACCACAGATCAGGATAGGAACAGGTGTTTTCCGTCCGATCGGTTCTCCCCAACCCAGAACGTCTCCTCGTCCTACAGGGGGAAGAAACGTTGAGATTAATAACCCGCGCGGAGGACGATAAGACAGTTTATAAGTATTCTTTTAACCCAATTACCCGGTAACGAAAGTTTCCGGGTTTTTCTTTTTTTTTCTTGTTAAATAAAATCTTATCCAGGCAGTAATGTGTCATATTTTTACCTTTTACCTAAATTGTTCTTTTTCAAATTCATTTTATTGACGAAAAATCATTAAACTTCGGATACTATGAAAAATATGAAGGCTGGATACCTCGTAATGTTTTACCTCCTGAATGAGATGTGAGTTTTCTGAAAATTCGCTTCACAACCTTCCACCGATTACGTTAGACCTGTTTAAAACTATGAAAAAATGAAAAAAAGATTATCTTTTCTACTAATTGCTTTTTGGTTGTTCAGTGGCTTTCTTATGAGCCAGACCGTTCATGAATATTATCAGGACGGCCTTGTTGTTTTCCAGCTAAAGCAAAATGCTAAACCCATCCTTTCCGAGAATCGTGTTGTGGATTTTAAAAAATATCCTCTGTTCACAGAATTTCTCGCGGATTTTGAAATAGAAGAAGTTTTGCAGCTTCACCCGAATAGTACGGACAGACTGCTGAACAAAACCTATCAGATTCGTTTGTCAAATATTTTTGAAATGGATAACGCAACCAAAAAGCTGGAAAGTCATCCCTCAATAGAATATGCCGAATTAAAGGAGTTGCATTACACCACACTGACGCCGAATGATCCGAATTTCACCACGAATAACCAGTGGCATCTTTTTCAGATCGAGTCAGAAAATGCATGGGGAATATCCACCGGAAACGCAAATGTCGTTGTGGCTGTTACCGATAATGCCATAAATGTTGATCATCCCGATTTGGTAAACAAAATGGTCGCAGGTAGAGATGTGGCCGAAAATGACAGTGACCCTCGACCCTGTGGAGGAAACGACGGTTTTCACGGTTCTCACGTTTCAGGTATCGTTGGAGCTGAGACCGACAATAACCTTGGAGTTGCATCCATCGGATGGAACGTAAGTATAATGCCTGTTAAAATCGGTCGTTGTTCCGATGGCGCGCTTATCGCTGGATACGAAGGTATTGAGTGGGCTGCAAATAATGGAGCCGACGTGATTAACATGTCTTGGGGTGGAGGAGGATCCAGCCAGTACGGACAGAATATTTGTAATTACGCCTGGAATCAGGGCTGTATATTGATAGCTGCCGCAGGAAATAATAATCAGTCAACCCAGTTCTATCCGGCCGCTTATAATAACGTTGTCGCTGTAGCTTCAACAAATCAAAACGATCAAAAATCAAGCTTTTCACAATATGGTTCGTGGATAGATATTTCAGCTCCTGGTTCAAGTATTCTCAGTACAAATCAGGGAACAGGTTATCAAACGACCTCGGGCACTTCAATGGCCTCGCCACTCGTCGCAGGGTTGGTTGGTTTGATGAAATCACATGCGCTCAATGCCACGAATACAGATATAATAAATTGTTTATACAGTGGAGCAGATAATATTGATGCGCAGAATTCAGGTTATATAGGACAGTTAGGAGCAGGAAGGATCAATGCCCATAACTCCATGGTTTGTGCCAGCGGATTTTCTGCCCAGATCGACGCCGCAATTACAGCTGTAATTACTCCTGTTTCGAATATATGTTCCAACAATTTCACTCCTGAAGTTGAACTGAGAAACTACGGTAGCAATACACTTACTTCTGTTACGATCAGTTATGAATGGAACGGTAATTTACAAACGTATAACTGGAGTGGTAGCTTGTTAACAGGTCAGACCGAAATTGTGACACTTGCTCCTCAAACCGCTCCGGACGGGGCATACACATTTACTGCGTACACAAGCTCGCCAAATGGTGTGGCTGATCAAAACCCTTCCAATGATCAGTCTCAGGTGAACTTTTCGGTAGCAGGTTCAGGACAGGTTGTCGATCTTCAGCTCGTTCTCGACTGCTATGGAAGCGAGATAACCTGGGAGATTACGGATGATAGTAACGGGAATGTGATCCACTCAGGAGGAGGATATGCAAATGTTGCCGGAGGAACAACTGTCAACGAGTCGCTTTGTCTTGCTGTAGGCTGTTATACTTTTACAATCAACGATTCGTACGGAGATGGAATGTATGGCAGTCAGTGGAATAATTGTAGCGTTGATGGAGATTATACGATCACTGATCCAAACTCTAACGTTCTCGTTCAAATGACAGCGCCGAATGCAGATTTCGGAACGACCGCATCGCATCAGTTCTGTATCACACAACCTAACAACATGAACGACGCAGGAATTTCGGAGATTATCAGTCCCCAGGGAATATTTTGCGGAAGTTCTGTACAGCCGGAAGTGAGACTCAGAAATTATGGAAATGACCCCTTAACGAGTGTAACTATTAATTATCAGACGAATGGACCGGTTCAAACATACAACTGGACAGGTAATTTGAGTTCCAATCAGACTGAAATTGTTACCCTGCCGGCCATATCAGTAGGTAATGGAAATATAACTTTACAGGTTTATACTTCATCTCCCAACGGACTAACAGACAATACACCATCCAATGATGATGAGTCTGCAACGATTACAGTTCACACCAATACGGTTTCACTTCCTTTCACTGAGACCTTTGAAACAGATGTTTTCGCTTCAGGAGACTGGTCGAGAGATAATCCTGATAATTCAGTTACCTGGGAACGGGTTAGCGTAGGAGGAATAACGCCCGGAAGTACCGCTGCAAAAATCGATTTCTATAATTATCAGCAAGCCTCACGAAGAGATGGACTCATTTCTCCGCGAATAAGTCTGGCAGGTTATACTTCTGCCGATCTAACTTTTGATCATGCGTATAGAAGGTATGACCAAACAGCAGCCGATTCACTGATTATTTACATTTCTACCGATTGTGGAATGACTTATCAAAGGGTATTGCAGGTTGCAGAAGACGGAACGGGATCTTTTGCAACACAAACAACAAATACCAATGCGTTTACACCATCGATTGCCGATGACTGGTGTTTCTCAGGAAATATCGGTGCATCGTGCTTTACGGTAAATTTAGATACTTATGTCGGGCAGGAAATCATTGTTAAATTTGAATCCTTCAACGCCGGAACAACGGGTAATAACCTGTTCCTGGACAATATCAACATTGATGGAGTGCCCGCCAATGATCCTCCGATACCGAATTTTTCAACGGATAACAATACCATTTGTGAAGGAGGAACCGTGAATTTCACCGATCAGTCAACGGCTAATATAACAGGCTGGAACTGGACTTTCCCGGGTGGAAGTCCTGCAACTTCCACGGCGCAAAATCCTACGGTTACCTATGCAACAGCCGGTACATACGATGTGACCTTAGAGGTGACTAACTCTTTCGGTACGGAGAGCATTACCATGACCAACGAGATTACTGTGAACGCACAGCCAACAGTATCTGTATCAGCCACAGACATCGCTATTTGTGAAGGATCTTCAACACAGCTCATGGCTAACGGAGCAAATACGTATACCTGGGATAATGGCCTGGGTAGCGGAGCGAATAAAACAGTTTCGCCCACTGTTACCACAAC
Source organism: Brumimicrobium sp. (assembly GCA_033722555.1). Lineage (GTDB taxonomy): Bacteria > Bacteroidota > Bacteroidia > Flavobacteriales_D > Crocinitomicaceae > Brumimicrobium. The sequence goes on along the minus strand of JAWVYS010000051.1, from coordinate 15,919 downwards.
GTATATCGTGACTGGTTCAAACGGTGCAGGTTGTGAGGATGTTCAATCCATAACAATTACTGTTGATCCGGCTCCGTCGGTTACTGCTTCCGCAACCCAGTCAACGATCTGCCTTGGACAGTCTGCCGATATCTCTGCCTCCGGTGCTGATTCATATACATGGGATAACGGCCTCGGTGCAGGTTCAACGCATACTGTTTCACCTACGGCAACAACTATTTATACTGTTACCGGAGAAACAGCTGCAGCGGGCTGTACAAATACCGCAACGGTAGTAATTACTGTAGAGGATGTTCCCGTACTCAATGTAACGGCGTCTTCAACTGAGATTTGTCGTGGAGAATCTGTAACCCTCAGTGCAAATGGGGCTAACACATATTCATGGTCACCGGGAACAGGTCTGAATAGCATTACCGGTTCTGTTGTGGTGGCAACTCCCACAAGTGATATAACTTATACTGTGGAAGGATCAAACAACTGTGGAAATGCTACGGAAACTATTTCAATCACTGTTTCCCCTGTACCCGCGGCGCCTGTAATAAGTCAGAGCGGCAATGATCTGTCGGTGACTCTACAACCCGGACAAACGGTGGAGTGGTACCTGAATGGCAACCTGATTGGAACAACAGCCACAATCACAATGACTACTGACGGACAATATACAGCAGTAATAATCAATGAATTTGACTGTAGCGCAAGTACCTCAGGTAACTTTGAAATGGATTATACGGGACTTGACGAAAATGCTAAAGAAAATTCCATTATGCTTTTCCCCAACCCTTCGGAAGGAATTGTTTATCTTGACTTAAAGGGGCATGAAGAGGAGTTGATGGTACAGGTGAACGATGCTGTCGGAAGGTTGATCGTTTCTCCGGTTAAACTCAATGTAGGAGGGACCACGGAAATTGATCTTACCGAATTTGAGGCTGGTATGTACACCTTTATTTTTACCTCAGAGCATGGAAGATTTATCCGAAAAGTGTCTATAAAATAGATAACATTTAAATCGAATAATTACAGAACAGAGATCTTCGGATCTCTGTTTTTTTATTTGCTTTGATGAATCTTTATAATTGATAAAAAAGATTTAATTTCGTTCCATGCTTAGAAGGAAAAAATTTTGGAAGCGACTAATCGGGTTTGTTATCATTATCCCCTTGTTTCTTATATTAGTCCTTACAACCATTCTTTATTTCAAACAAGATGATATTGTACAGCATTTCATCCAAACGGCAAACGAAGATTTTCAAGGCAAGGTCACTCTGAAAGAATCGCATATAGCACCTTTTGCAAAATTCCCCTACATCTCAGTAGATCTTGAGAATTTCAAGATTTTCGAGAATAAGGAATCGGATTTGCCTCTGGTGGAATTGGAAGATGTTTATCTAGGCTTTAATCTCTGGACGATGATCAGTGGTGATTTTGAGATTAAGATGATAGAACTTGATAATGGCCACATCTCCCTTCATCAGTATGAAAATGGAGAATTTGACCTAATGAATGCTTTTAAAACAACAGAAGAAATTGAGGATGTTGAGGAAGAATTTCATTTTGATCTCAAAAAACTGAAGCTTAAAAATGTTCGTATCGATAAAACCAATTACGACAGCCTGAAAGTTGATGGCCTCGTCAAGGAAAGTGAAATAAGTTTCAGAAACAAAGAAAAAGACCTTTTTCTCGATTTCAATCTTGATGCGAATATGAGCATTATACAAGCCGGGGACACGAGTTTTATTAAAAATAAGGATTTCAAGCTGTCTGCCATTCTGGATTATCAGAAAAAAGACGAGGTTCTTAAATTAGATCCATGTACTCTTGAAATCATGAACTCTCAGTTCAACGTTTCCGGACAGATTGATATCGCTAACGAACTCGACCTGGATATAGTTGTCAACGGGCGGAAATCTGATTTCGGTTTGCTCATTGCACTTGCTCCCGACGATCTTATTCCTCTTTTCAGTTCTTTTGAAAATAAAGGGGATGTTTATTTTAAAACTTCAATTCAAGGTCCTGCCGCAAATGGAAAAATCCCCAAGATTATAGCTGATTTTGGTTGTGCAAACGGTTTTTTCAAAAACCCCAAAACAGATAAAACCCTTGAGTCGCTCAATTTCAAAGGGAAATTTGAAAATGAACTCAACGGTGGACTCGAAACGATGAGGTTGAGACTTTCTGATTTTTCAGCTAAACCGGAGACAGGTAAGTTTTCAATAGATCTTTCGGTGATTAATTTTGCTGCGCCGGAAATCGACCTTAAGCTAAAAACCAATTTCGAACTCGATTACCTGGCTAAATTCCTCAATGTAAGTGACCTTAGAGATCTAACCGGAAAGGTAGAAATGGAAATGAATTTTCATGATATCATAGATCTTGATAATCCGGAGAAAAGTATAGAGAAAATGAATGAATCGTATTATACGCGACTGAATGTTGAGAAATTAGGATTCATCATCCCCGGTTTTAAAGAACGCTTCGAGAACATCAATCTGAAAATGCACATGGACGGTCATCAGGCATTAATTGATACCTTCACGGTCAAAGTAGGGAAATCTGACCTCAATATTAATGGTTCTGTGAGTGATTTGCCGGCTATTTTACATCATACTTCCATTCCTGTCAAAGCAGCACTCAATATTCATTCGAAAGAGATCGATATTCACCAGCTTACCGGTGCAAAAGGTGATAAAATCGTTAACGAAGATGTTAAAGATCTCCGTTTAAAACTTTTATTCAATAGCTCGGCAAAGGCGATTACTGAATCCCCTTATTTGCCGATCGGAGAATTTTTTATTCAGGATTTCTATGCTGATCTTACCACCTACCCACACACCCTCCATGATTTTCACGCCGATATTTTAATAGACAGTACAAATCTAAGTATTGTTGATTTTACCGGTATGATCGATAAAAGCGATTTTCATTTTTCGGGTAAGGTTGAGAAATATCCTCTTTGGTTCAGGGAAAAGTTAACTGGAGATACAAAAATTGAATATGATCTTACAAGTTCTCTTCTGCAACTGCATGATCTTTTTTCATACCAGGGAGAGAATCATGTGCCTGAGGATTACAGACATGAGGAGTTCAAAGATTTAAAAATTCATGGGGATGTTGTATTGCATTTCGAAAATGAAAAACTGAAAACAACTGATATCTATTTGACCGAGGTAAGAGGTAAAATGAAAATGCATCCTCTGGCATTGAAGGATTTCGGGGGCCGTGTGCATATTGAGAATGATCATCTTACGCTGGAGAAATTCCGTGGAACTCTGGGGAAATCATCGTTTGTTACAGATCTCAGTTATTATTTCGGAGATAAAAAAGGTTTGAAGGAGAATTACCTCCGGTTTGATTCGCCTTATCTTGATTTTGATGCTCTTTTCAGTTATGAAATGAATGAAAAGAAACGCACCGAATCAAAAGTCGAACATGACAGCGTATTCAGTATTTTCGATATTCCATTTCCAAAGATGCGTTATCACGTTGAGATAGGTAAAATGAATTATCATAAATATAAATTGAGTGAGATCAAAGCAGATTTGAGGACAACGGAGAATCACATGCTTTACATAGATACACTGCAGATGGATATTGCAGGAGGACACATGGATATAGGAGGATATTTCAGTGCTTCCGACAGGAGTAAAATATATTTCTCGCCCAATATTGCGATGCGGAACATAGACCTTGATAAACTGATGCTCAAATTTGACAATTTCGGGCAGGATGAAATTGTTTCGGAAAACCTTCACGGCCGTATCTCCGGAAAACTGTGGGGAAAGGTACACATGCATGCCGATTTGGTTCCCATTATCGATGATTCCGAAATTCACATGGATATAAATGTTTTGGGTGGAAGCCTGGAGAATTACACTCCTCTTCTCGCCCTATCAGGATATTTCGAGGATAAACAGCTGCACAAGGTAATATTTGATACGCTTCAGAATCATATAGATATGAAAAACGGGCAGCTGACGGTTCCGGAAATGATAATTAACACCAATTTAGGATTTCTCAAAGTTTCAGGAAAACAGGATATGAATATGAATATGGAATATTATATCAGTGTTCCCTGGAAAATGATCAGCAAGGCGGGAAGTAATAAGCTTTTTGGTTCCCGAAAAGAAAGTGATGACGAGATTGGAGAATATGACCCTAACAAAAAATACAGGTTCGTAAACCTTGTAATCCGCGGCGATGCTGAAAATTATTCTGTATCTTTAGGGAAAAAGAAGAATAAATAATCCATGATTAATTACCGTGTTTTTTTCCTCGTATTCTATTTATCAGTCTTCATTACTCATGCACAGAATAGTCTACCTCGCTTAACACTTGATACGCTTTTAGTCTCTGAAGATTTTAAAGTTGCAGACGATTATTTCAAGAGTAAAAAAATGGTTTTTTTCGGAGAGAACCACACTTTTGAAGGATCCAATCAGCTGATTAAACTGAAGTCGGTTATTTTTTTATACGAAAAAGGTTATCGCTATGTAGCCATTGAACTGGGTGCCGGAATCGCTTATTTGGCGAATGAGTATATTTCCACCGGCGACAAAAAATCCTTTGATCTATTGAATCAGGGAAGACCCGCTAAGCAAAAAAACTCACTTCATTATCTTTTACACGGTCTCCGGGAATTCAATAAAAATAAGCCCGTCAATCAGCAGGTTAAAATAGTTGGTGTGGATTATACGAGGTATCCGATTTATTCTCTCAAAGCCATGGCCAAGATTATTGAAGATAAAAAATGTGAGGAAGAATTCAGCCGGTTTTATGAAGATCTCAATGTGGTAAGTTCGGCTGATCTCAGTAAAGACGGTATCGGTTTTGTTAATTTAAGAGAGCCGGCAAGGGAGGATTTTGACCTTCGCTACGGATTCAAAAGTTACCGAAACAGACTTTTTGAACTTTCTGTAAGGAATATTGTAAGCGATTTTTACAGAGACAGCACAGTCTTTAGGGATCGCTTAGGATCCTATTATCCTTCTTTTTCGAAAATAGTTAGAGAACTCGATGCAACAGTACGCTGGTATGAGGGGGAAGGGATCAACATACAGATGCATGTAGAACGAGAAAGACACATCGCTCAAAATATTAAGGAGATTTTGGATCGTGACAGTACTGCGAAGATTACCGGGCAATTCGGAAGATGCCACGTCAAATTTGAAGGCTATGCGGATGACTGTTATAGTTTTAGCATGAATTCAATGGTTCAACGGTTGAAAGAAGATAGCACACTCAAGGAAAAAATCCTGGTGGTTCCGATCTTCTATACTCAGAACACTGAAATAACAGCTAATCAAGCGGTCACTGATGCTAAGCTGAGTGAATTAATTCCTGGTCAAGGTGTATATATTTATCGCACAAACAGTAATCTGTTATCTATTGAAGGAGTAGACAAAAAGACCGGCATAGCACTGATTAATTCATATTGGTCTTTCGCATCCGCAGATGACATCATAGCAAAAAACGAAGAATTTACCAGGCCAAAGATTTCCAAAAGAAAGATCAATGAACAAAATCACTTCACGATCGGAGCTGCTTATGCTATGTTTACCAACAATATCAATGAAGACCTCGGGACAGATTTATTACCTGAAGAAAATTATTTCTACGGAATCGGTTTTGAATCCGTTGATCCCGAAGGCTGGCAAGGAAAGATGGCTTTGTATTTCATCCAACCGGTTAGCAAAGATCTCGACACGGTAAAATATAAATATACGAACTGGTTTATTTCATGGAGTGGGGGATATAATTTTATCTATCGCAAGCATTTTGATCTCTTTTCAAATTATCTAATGGATTTCGGAGTAGCCAAAATTACCGAAGACAGAGGGTTAAAACCTTCGGACTTTACGTATGATCACGATAAACAAATATCCAAATACAGAAATCCGTATTTCAACCTTAAGCTTGAGTTAGGGTCAAGACTTAAAATCGGTCCTGTTGGGATTTTTGCGAAAGGAGGTTATCAGTGGGATGTTACTAATCCGAAATGGCGATCGGAAGGGATCTTACCCCAATCCCGCGGACTAAAATTTACAAACTGGTATGTAAACGGAGGGGTTAGTATCATTTTCTGAGTTATCCTGATTTCTTTAGGATAAGAACTTCAGTCACCGCCTTGTTTATTTTCTCTAAATTTGCAACCATGAATGAGGATGTCCGGGAAATTACAGATGCGCTTAAGCGTGGAAATACCATTCTTTATCCGTCGGATACTTTGTGGGCTTTGGGTTGTGATGCAACGAATGAAAAAGCAGTTGAACGTATTTTTTCTATCAAGGAAAGACCGGAAAATAAACCATTCATTGTTTTGGTTAACAGTGTGATGATGCTAGAGAGATATGTTCCGGAATTCCCCGAAGTCTGTTACGATCTTATAGATAATTCAGAAAAGCCCTTAACGATTATTTTTGATAACCCGGACGGATTACCGGATTTGATTAAAGGTGAAGACGGAAGCTTAGGTATTCGTATAACTAAAGATCCGTTGTGTTCTCAGATTATCCGCGGATTGAATAAACCTTTGCTTTCAACCAGTGCAAACAAACACGGGAAACCTTTTCCGAAATCCTTTGAGGAAATCGATCCTGTGGTCATTGAAAGGACAGACTTTGTTTTAAACCCACCGGGCCATCGTTTATTAAACGTGCCGTCTTCAATTATAAAGATAGGTACTGACAGTTCAGTAAAAATTATTCGACGCTGATGAAGACTTTCGATGATATTAAACTTTCCAAGGCATTATTGAATGCATTAAGGGAACAGAACATAACTGAGCCAACCAGGATTCAAAGAAAGGCGATTCCGTCTATTCTTTCAGGTAATGACGTGGTGGGCATTGCTCAAACCGGAACGGGTAAAACCATAGCCTATTTGCTCCCGGTTCTTCGTGATTTAAAATTTTCTGACCAGCGTCCACCCCGTGTATTGATTCTGGTCCCGACCAGAGAACTGGTGGTACAGGTGGTTTCAGAAATAGAGAAGCTTTCCGCATACATGACCGTTAGAACACTTGGAATCTACGGAGGAACGAATATAAATACTCAAAAACAGGCCATTCACGAAGGTTGTGATATTGTTGTAGCCACACCGGGAAGATTATACGATTTGGCAATGACCGGTTTGTTAAGACTTAAGGAAGTTAAAAAACTGATAATTGACGAATGCGATGAAATGCTTGATCTGGGTTTCAGACCTCAAATCATGAGAATTTTTGAACTGCTTCCCCCAAAATGCCAGAACCTGCTATTTTCAGCTACCATTACGTCGGATGTTGACGAACTTATAACAACTTTCTTCAAAAAGACAGAGAGAATTATAGCTGCACCTTCAGGAACTCCCATCTCCAAAATAAAGCAATCGGCTTATTTGGCTCCTAATTTCTTTACTAAACTTTCTTTGCTCAAGAAACTTCTTGAGGAAGGGGAGGATATGGAAAAGATCTTCATCTTCGTGAAGTCAAGAGCGATTGCAGATAGGCTAATAAGTCAGCTTGATGAAATATTTCCGGAAACTTTTGGTGTTATTCACAGTAACAAATCACAGAATTACCGGTTAAGAATGGTGAGGGAATTTAAGGAAGGAGCATTGAGGGGGCTGGTAGCAACGGATATTGTTTCAAGGGGTATTGATATAGAGAATGTATCACACGTCATCAATTTTGATATTCCCGATCAGCCAGAACAGTATATGCATCGTATAGGACGGACGGGAAGAGCGGAACAAGATGGGATCGCAGTTTCATTTATTTCCGAAGCTGAAAGAGATGACTTTTCGGCCATAGAGAATTTCATGGGAATAAGCGTAGAAACTAATAACCTTCCCGATGAAATTGAGGTATCAAAAAAACTTATCCCTGAAGAGGAAGAGCCGGATCTTCATGATGCTCCGACTATTTTACAGGCGAATCATTCGGTAGGTGAAGGGATGAAATTTGAAAAATCCAAAAAGCAACCGAAAAAAGAGAATATTAGGCCACGGGACAAAGCAAAAAGAAAATCCCGTAAGCGAAGAAAAAAGTAGAATCCTGAAAGAATTACCGAATCACCTTCTAGACCTATTGGTGGCAACAATTTAATGTGAAGTGGAATTAACATTAATTGGAAAAGGAAAATTCTTTCAAAGAATCAATTATTCAAATCTTTTTATTATTTTGTTGTTGTGATTTCAAAGCTTCCAAACTGAGAGATTACGCTGAATAGTTTAGAATAATAATTTAAAATTTAAAGAAATGGAAGTACAATTAAATACCGACAAACACATAGACGGCCACGAACGACTGGAACTGTATATAAAGGACACTGTTTCTAAAACCCTTAAAAGATATGAGGATCACCTGATGCGGGTAGTGGTTCACCTTGCCGATGAAAATGCAGCCAAAGAAGGACCGCGTGATAAAAAGTGTGTTATGGAAGCTCGACCTGCCGGTTTGAAACCGATTGCGGTGACCTGCATCGATGAAACAGTAGAAAAGGCAGTAAACGGCGCTCTTGAGAAACTAAAGAGTTCTTTAGCAAAAACTACCGGCCGTCTCCAGAATCATTAAACGGAACTGATATTAATATATAAAACAGACACCTCCATTCAGGAGGTGTTTTTTTATTTAAAAAAAGCCCCGCTTATGCGAGGCTTCTTTTGTTGTTGTTTGAATTGGTCTGTTGACCAGGAAGTGATAATCGACCATGCTCTTTCGATTATCAGTATTAAATTGTGCCGTTTTCAGTATGGTTTTTTTGAGGGGTATTTTCCTTGATTTCTTTCGCTTCCTTTTTATAATCGTAATAGGAATATGCGTCACAAACGCCGTGTCCGCCACAGCTTACTAAAAATATTGATAGAGATGCGAGCGCGATGAGCTTTTTTGTCGTTTTAGTCATTGTTTTATAGTTTTTGTGTTGTTGTTACTTTAAAGGGAACCTTTTTATCGTATTCCATAAAATATTTTGTCTTTTTTTAGAAGTAGTATCTTAAATCGCACTAAATCAGTATTTTAAAATATAATATTTTCAATCATTTCTAATTAGAAGGATGCAATATTCCGATCCGAAATAGCTACGGGCAATTTTTTCCTTCTCAAAATCCCTAAAAAATTTATACATTTAATAGAATTATCAACAATATGTTATGATGCGACTGATTACGCTACTTTTTATCTGTTCCTTATTTCAGAATGATCTTTTAGCTCAGGAGATTCGTAAAAAAGAATTTTCTATTTCAAGAGATAAAACGGTTTTTCCGTCGGAGATAGAGGAAAGTTTTAATCCGGTCATCCATAATCTGGAAGCTCCTTATCCGGGAGGCAGATCAGAGAAATCACACCTTCTTGATCAAAAGATTAAAGCAAGGGAATATCAGCGTCAACAAAAGCCTGACCTACCGAAACCAATAGAGAAAACACAGGAAACCCCCATAATCGGAAACACATTTGAACCCGTATATTATCATCCTTCGGGAAATCCTTTTCCTATAATTGCGGGAATACCAAGTGATAATACACTGGCTGTTTCAAATGAAGGAATTGTAGTCGTAGCAATGAATTCAGTCGTTTATGCGCATGACATGAATTCAGATACTGCGGTTTTTCCTTCGTATCGAATATTTTTGAGAGATTTTGTGGACGGCTTCTCAACAAGCTCTTATTATGATCCGAAACTAATCTATGACGCCGAAGAAGATAAGTTTGTACTAGTTTTACTTAAAGACAGTGATCCTTCCAAAAGTGAAGTGATTGTATGCTTCAGCAGTTCGAATGATCCTAATGATCCATGGTACATTTATAATTTACCCGGAAATCCATTAAACAATAATCGCTGGACGGACTTTCCGGCGATTTCCCTGACGCATGATAAACTATATTTCACGGGGAATTTAATCATTCCTAATGAACCGTGGCAAACGGGTTTTGACGGGAGTATTATCTGGGAGATGGATAAAAAAGCCGGTTTTTCAGGTGAAACCTCGATAAATGCCGTGCTGTATGATAATATTACCTATGGAGGTAATTACATACGTAATCTTCATACAGTTCAAGGAGGTGGCGGTAATGCAGAAACTCTTTTTCTCCTTTCGAACAGGAATTTTGACGTGAGTAACGATACTATTTTTTTTCTTGAACTAACCGACGGGAATCTTTCAGTAGAACCTCTTGTGAGCGACGTTGCTTATGGCGTTCCACCAAATGCCAGACAGTTCGATACGGATACATCTGATCCTAATAACGGTTTACAAACAAACGATGCGCGCGTTCTCGGTGCCGTGCTTATTGACGATGAAATTCAGTTTGTCGGAAACACCATGAATCCGGCTACTGGCTTTTGTGCAGTTTATCACGGTCTTGTCAGTAACGTATTTAATTCACCTGCGGTCACAGCGAATATAATCGGAGATTCAATAAAAGATTTCGGTTATCCGAACATTGCCTGGTCGGGTAACGAAGATTGTGACAGGGAGGTAATCATCGCTTTCGATCATTCATCGTTCACGGATTTTCCCGGGAACTCTGCAATATACTGTAACAATGAGAGAATGTATTCTCAGGTACTTCAGGTGAAAGAAGGATATAACTACGTTGATCGATTACCTACCGGTTATGAACGATGGGGAGATTATTACGGTTTACAGCGTAAATTCAATGACGACGGAACGGTTTATTCTTTTGGTTATCTTGCATTGCAAAGCAAGTCGAACAGCGGTTATTGCGCCGTTCTTAAAAGTCCTGATTCGACCGCCCTTGATTTCGATCTAACGGTTGCATTACCGCAGAATTTTTGCAACAACCGAATTTTCGCTCAGGTGCAATACGGCCATCCTCCATACACGTATACCTGGAACGGCGGTGGTTCGACAACCGATAATTCTGTAAATGGTTTCTGTACCGGTGATACAATAACTTGTACCGTGAAGGATAATAGAGGATGTGAATTAACAAAATCACTGGTTGTACCGATTAGTCCTCTTGACAACGGCAATGTATATCCTAATCCTGCAGGTGATTTTGCAGCTGTTCAGTTCGAAATGGCTCAGGACGGAATAGTAGAAGCTTTGCTATACGATTCCCGCGGAAGACTTGTAAAAGAACTTGCCGAACTTCCCGCTAAATCGGGTCTCAATGAGTTCACTTTCTCGCTCATTCCTCTGGCCGGGGGAACTTATAACCTGGTACTCGTTTCCGAGGGTCAGATCCTGAAAAATCATAAGATTATCAAAAGGTAACAGATCCAACCTATATTTTGAATTTTTTCGAAACGGCTTTATTGTCTAGAAACATCGTTAGAATATAGACTCCATTTTTGATGTCCTGCGGGAGATTCAGTGCTGTTTGATTATTACCGGATGCATAGACTTTATTTTCTTCAAAGTAAACCGACTTTCCGTCCAAACCAACAACATTGAAAGCAATCAGTCCGCTTTCCGAAAGTTCGAAATGAATATTGAGTGCGTTGTTTTTTCTATCGAAATACAGATTCAAGGGTATAGACTCCTTTACTTCCTCTTTTGTGCCCGTTAGGTCCGGAGCTGTGAAGATATGCTGAGAAAGAAAAATTACATCTCCCGAAGAGGAATTCGAAGAGTTGGTTTTGTTTGTTGCAACATAAAAAGTAACGTCACCGCCTTCTGCCGGGGCTTCCCAGTCGAAGGTCCAAGAATTTGTCGTGGTTCCGGCTGCCTTGTGTGTAACATACAGGCGATTCAGAAATGCGCTTGACACCATTTGAGTATTTGTGTTGTCCGTAATAACAAAAGCCCCGGCCATTTCTTCCGAAGTATTAATTGCCACGAGCTGAAAACCGTTTTTTGCAGCACTGTTGTTCAGTGTGAGTATCATTTCGTTGGTTTGACCGGGTAGGTATTCGTTGCCTCCAGAGGTCAAAATCAAACTATTAATGCCATTGTTGCCGTCCTGTACACTTCCGGAATGACAGGATGTACAGTTGCTTTCTCCCGGTGCCCCAGTCCTGGCAGCAGGGGATCCCGAGGTATTTAACTTATTCATGCCATGAAAAGCAGAAACTTTTCCCTGCCTTCCTTCTTTCGATATAAATGCCGAGGATGCAAGCACAATGAGTACAGCAAAAAGGAAGTATTCGAATTTATTTTTCATCGTTATTTTTTTATCAATTGTTTTGTTTCCCTTGTTTCACCCAGCAGTCGAATTTCAACAATAAAGAATCGTCAAGTTTCGGTTGACCTTGTGGCATGGGTAAAAATCCACCTTCGTGATGCATAACGTCTGACATGATCGTGGCATCTGCACTTATCTGAGCATGTGTTTCGAATACATAACCTCCGGATTGAGCGGCGGCGTTATGACATCCCGAAGTATTACAGTTGTTATTAATAATGGGTAAAATATCACCGGAGAATGAGATCTCTTCGGGACAGTCACTGTCTATGATAACACCGCTTTTTACTTTATCTTTTCTACAGGCCGAAAACGAGCATGCGATGAAAAACAAGAGAATGAGATTACGTTTCATAATCAGTATTTAAAAGTTCGGGTAATAGTGAAGCCTAGTCTGAATTCGCCTTCCAGCCAGTCAGCCTCCGTGAGAGCTATATACTGGAGTTCGCCGAAACCTCTGGAGTTGGTAAAATTGAAAGTAAAATGATGGCCGTTTGTAATCCATTCCAAAGCCAGACCTAAACTGTTCTTATATCCTTCACGTAAATCGGGTTTACTGAATGTGTAAAAATACTCTCCAATTAGGCCTATACTTTTACTTACCCTCACTCTCGCAGCACCTCCAAGTGCAAACAATCCATTCTGATCATTTTGTTCAACGAGATTCCGATGAACATAGGTTGGCATGAGAATCACGCTGAAACGGGGATGAAGTTTCCGGGATATGGAAAGTTGCGAAGCATACATTATTCGGTGTTCAAATCTGTCAAAGTGGGTAACCGAAGCAATGTTCTCACTTTTTGGCATATAAGTGCCATAAATGGTTCCTGTAAAAGCTGCGGATACGGGGATTTCATTGTTTTCAGTCTGCGTTAGAAACCTGTATTTGGCAAACCCTTCAAGAATTGAACGATAAGGTTGCGCAGCTCCCTTCAAACGCGCTATTCCTATCATTAAGTTGTCTGTTAGCCCCATGTCAAAACCTATACGAATGTCAGAGGCATTATCGAATCCGAAGGCTGTTTGTATACCGCCATTATCACCTAGTGCGTCACCGAAACGATGTGCAATAATATATCTCCATTCTCTCTTTTTCAGCGTCTGGGTCGAATGGCCGTTTATCACATGGACATTAGAAAAAGTTTCTGATACGTATTTACGCTCTTCTTTAGCAGGTATATCATCATTCACGAATTCTTTATCCTCTTGTCCGAAAGTAAATACCCGGGTTAAAACTGCAAGGGCTGTCAAGAAAAAGATTGCTGTTTTTTTCATTTGTTAGCTAAATGTTTAATATATGCCATGAGGTCCTCTAACTGTTTGTTGGACATTTTCTCTTTAGTATAAAGAGGCATGTACTGTTTTCTGCCTATGATCGGATATGTTCCCCAACGTACGACCTGATAAATGGAAAGATCATCATACCCTTCTCGATGTTTCCATAGATATTTTCCGCTTAGGACGTCATCGTTGAGGTTCAAATAAGTTACCCGTGAGTTCTCATGACAATAAAGGCAGGCAGATGAATAAATTTTTTCACCGTTGCTGATATCGCCGTTTTCACCGTATTTTCGTTCATTTTCAGGCAATGCACCTGTAAATGTAGCTCCGAAGGCACGAGGATATTTGGATCTAATGAGTTTAAGCGCTTCGTCTTTGTTTTGATTCTTTTCGAAAGCACTTTGCACGGTAGCTATTTCCTTTTCAGTCATTCTGAGATCACTGATTTTTAACTCTTCTTTTTTGAAAAAATGCATGATGGCATCCAGCTCCCATTGTTCAAGGTATCGCCCTGATGCGCAGTATTTTGCACAAAGCTGAACAGCATTTGTTAATGTATCTCTCGCATCATAAACCAGCTCGCCGTATTTTTTGTCATAGTCCCCGTTATAAAAACTATTTCTGTTATAAATCCCGAAAAAGGTAGAGCCTGCTGTATACGGGAGCTTATGTTCGACGAGGTAATCGAGTCTCTTTTGTGGATCTTGTTCCGTAAGGTCATCGGTTTCTCTGTATAAATTATGACAGTCCGTACAGTTGAAATAGGAGGAAATTATTTTTCCGCTTTTCCCGTTATAATCGGCACTTCCTTCTTTAATAAGTTTTTCTCCGGCTCGGGCAAGTTTTTCGTCGTACGATTGAATATAATGCTGTGGAGCATCAGCACCTAATTTTATTTCGATTTCTGTCACCGCAAGATCTTCAAAGCGCAGGGTTAATTTTGAAAACCCGGAAGTGCCTTTATCGGAAAAATGAAAAAATCCGTAACCCAAAAGAGCCGTGAGAAAAAGAATTAATATTGAGGAATATTTTATTTTCATACTGTAATCTGTAAACCCTAACGAATTTTGTCTCTCAACGGTTTGTAAAATAGGAAATATTTGTAATTTAAACACCTGTGCATATAAATAAGTTCGAAATTAAATATTTGTCAAATCAAAATAATTGATTCAATGTTCGGAAAGGATTTAATGGCTAAATTACAGCAAATGCAAACTCAGGCTGCTGAAACGAAGGAAAAGCTTGAGAAGATAACGGTTCAGGGGGAAGCCGGGGGAAACCTCATTCTGGTTGATATGAACGGTAACAGAAGACTGAAGAAACTTACTATAAATTGTGATCTCGGCAATATGGAAAAGGAAGATCTTGAGGATTTGTTAACGGTAGCCTTGAACCGTGCAATCGAAGCGGCAGACAAAGTAAATGAATCAGAAATGGCCAAGGCGGCTCAGGGATTTTTACCCGGAATGTGATCCATGAAAAAGTCCGAACTACGCACGATCTTTAAGGCGAAACGCGAGAAAATAAGTCCTGAGGAAATAAGCACGCTTTCCCTCGAAATAGCTGGTAATCTAATTGCTTATTTCAAGCCGGAAGGCTTAAGAATTAGTGTATTCCTGCCTATTCTCAAGTTCAAAGAGGTCAACACCTATCCGTTGATAGAAAAACTGAATGCCTTGAATAATATCATTTGTACCCCTGTTTCTGATCTCACAAACGGAACCATGAAGCATGTCGTATTCGAAAAGGAGAGTGAAATCCGCAACAATCGTTGGGGAATTCCTGAACCGGTTGATGGACCGGAACTTCTTCCTGAGCAAATAGATATGGTCATCGTTCCATTATTAACGGTAGATACTAAAGGGAACAGAGTAGGATACGGCAAAGGCTATTACGACAGATTCCTGAGTGCGTGTTCTCCAACAACCAGGTTTGTCGGACTGTATTTGTTCGAAGAGCTGTCTTCCGAAATTGAAGATGTTGAAGAAACAGATATTCCTCTTGATTTTGTTGTTACCCCCTTTAAGGTCGTTGAATGTCGATAAACCCAATAATCGACAAATTCAGGGACTTAAATCTGTGAAATTTTAACATTTCGTAAAATTCATCTTCTTTTTTAACATTTAAAACCCCGTTAAGAAAAGAATAATTAAGATTTTTGAGTGGTATTTATAGGGATTGTACCTACATGATCTATAATACCCAATAGGTAGTTTTAGCACATAGAAACCCTCTGCGAAGAGGGTTTCGCTTTTTATATTATCCGATTTCCAGAATGGAATGAATGATTCCGTTTAATTCTATCTGTTCTCCCTCACTTTTTCCAAATAATATATTGCCTAAAGGTGAAGCCGTTGAAATAGCAAATATTATTTCGTTATCGATTGTAATTTTTCCCAGGCCGGGCCCTATTAGGTAAAGTCCTCTGTTTGTTTTTACCAGAGAACCTGTAGATACGGCCCCTAAGTTTCCTTTTACGGGTAAATTATCCACCTCGTTCAAAAGGAGTTTAAC
>JAWVYS010000050.1:0-19756 GCA_033722555.1 Brumimicrobium sp. | reverse complement strand
GACTGTTTAATATGAGCGCCATTAGATCATCGTTAATATCTTTTGGAAGAATTGTAGCCGATAAACGGTGCATTGAGGCTTCCGGATTCATCAAAGCGTTTTCTTTGTTGATGGCAGTAATATCTTTTATTTCGAATCCGTTATAATAAATGTTTCGATCAAATTCATCCCAGAATGCATCCGTATTTTCGGAAGTTTTCATTTCGGTGAGGAATGATTTGATTTTACCTGTGGAAGAATCGTAAAAGAATAATCCTCCGTTGCTGTTATATCTCTGCATTATCTGAGTAGGATAGGAGTCGAAAGTTTCTTTGGAAATTAGCTGAACCTCTATTTTTTTATCCTTTAAATAGGGTTGAGGCTCAGGATCAGGCAACGACTGATTGTTTCTAACTTCGTTCCGCTTCACCTCAGTTGGATTTCTGAGTTCCAGTATCTTTTCTCCGTGTTCCTTGATTAAATTTTGCGCCTGACTAACGGTAATTCGTTCTCCTTTATAATACGCAACTATAAAAGCATCTGTGATTCCCCGCTCTATTGCTTCTTTTTGCTTCTCCCTTGCGGCAGGTATGTCGTTAAATACACCCGATGAATACCGAATCTGACCATTCGGAAGTCTTTTGGTGATTAACGGAGAAATATTGTTTAATTGTTCTGCGCTAACCGGAGTGTTATAAACTCCGACCTGAACGGTGTAGTAAAGGCCTAATTTTTTCTCTGCAACATCGGCTTCCGCCGCTCCTGGAGCTTTATTATAAGCGAATTCATCGAATTCTTTTTCAAAGCCGGTTCCTTGAGTCAGAGGTTCACTTCCTTCCTGGGCAATGATCACAGGATCTTCAGGAGTAGAAATCGTCGGGATACAAGCTCCCTGGGCGAGAAGTTCCTCTGCACGGTATAAAGGAATTCTCTCTCCGTCGCAGTATGCCACTACGAAAGCATCCGAATAACCCATGTCCCGTATGCGATCTCTGGCTGTTGTTGCGGAACTTCTGCTTCCGAAATATCCGGCCATGTATCGAATGAGTCCGGGTCTGACCTCCTCTCCCGAAACCGGTGAAAAATCATTAAAAGTTTCATTGGGCACCGGACGACTGAAAGCCCCTATCTGAACACGATAAACGAGGCCTTTAGGTTTTGTTTCTGTAATCGGGATTGGGTTTTCATCCGAATAGGTGTTCTTATTCTCACCTGTAAGAATTAAACCTGTGCTTACTGTTGGTAAGGTTGGTAGCTCTTGTATAGGTTTAACATTTCGAGCAACCATATTTTCGTAATTACTTCTTTTTAGAGGATCTGATGGCAGATTCTGATAAATAATATTCTGCTGATCACTGATTTCTTCCCTGAGATTGTTTATATCCTCATTAATTCGATTTATTGTCACCAATTTTTCCGTCAGTAGTGCTTCGTCTTCCTCTGTTGGATTTGACTTTGATTTGATCTTATCAGTAAGGTCCTTTAGATTTTCTTTCTCATTTAACAGGAGCTCTTCTTTTACTTTAAGTTCAAATTGCTTTTGCTCCAGTTTATTAACGGCGGTGGAAATCTGCTTGTATTCTTCTGTTTTTGCAATCTCTGCTTCTTGCTGGAAAGAAATCTCAGTTTCTATAGCATTTTCCGAAACTCCTTTTTGAGAATCTTTTCGAGCTTGGAGCTTTTGCTTATCCAGTTCATCTCGATTATCCTGCTGTTTCTTCAGTAGTTTTTCACGAATGTTCTCAAGCGATTCTTTTTGCTCAAGGAGTTGTTCTTTCTCTCGACCTTTGACCTGAGGAAGAAGTAGCTCTATCTGATCAAGTTGTTCTTGTGTTTCGAGCAGGCGTATCCCAATTCGTATTTGTTCGGCTTCCAAATCGGCAGTTGTTCCGGCAACCTTTTCAGGATCTATATTGGAGAGCTCGTTTGATTTTACAATTTCTCCGATAAGTATTTGTGCTTCTCTTCTTTTTTGCTCATCCTCGCTATTTTGAAGCGCTGCATGCTGTTTTTCCTGTGCACGTTTGAGTAATTCGGCTTGTTCCTTAGGATCTTTAGCGTTTTCTGCTCGGATTTTAAGTTCTTTTGATTCTGCCAGTTGTTTTTGTGCTTCGATAAGATTCATTGAGCTTTGATCCCCATTTTCAAGTTCACTGATCTGTTGTTCCACGATTTCTTCACCAACGGTGGTTGTTTGTTCTAATATTTCAATTTCTTGTTTGGCAATCTTATTTTCAATTTTTTCGATCTTTTTATCCAGAGATTTCTCCTGACTTGAACTCATTGTTTCAGATTTCTCTTCAAGTAAACGCTGTTTTTCCGCGTCAAGCTTCTCTATTTCTTCAGTATTCGCTTGTATTTTTTCTTTTTGCTGCGATGAAAGTTCCTTTTCTATTTTTTCCGGATTTTTATTTGCTGCTAGCGTTTCCTGAGAGAGTTCACCAATACTTATTTGAGCTTTTAGTTTTTCTTTTCTGACAGACTCCAGGGCTGCGTTTAATTTTCTTTTTTCAATTACGTCCGAGGTGCCTTCTAATTCACGACTCAGTGTATTTTCAATTTTTGTCAACGCGGATTCTTTGCTTTGTAAAGTCAGAATATCCTGATCAGAACTGTAGAGTGCTTCTTTTTCTTTTGCAGTGAGTGCTGAGTTTTCAGCTGATGCTTTTAATTGGTTTCTGATTTCTTCCTCAGATATGTTCTTGGCATTATTCAGATTTCCTATCTCAATTTGCACTCTTCTTTTTTCGGCCTCAAGAATTTCTTTCTTTCTTAAGAGCTCTTTGTCCTCCGTCCCTTGATCCAGTTTTTTCTCAAGCTCAGCAATGCTTTTTTCTATTTTACTCAGGTATTTTTCTTCACGTTTTGTTAGGTCCTTGCTTTCTTTGTTTCCTTTGATAAAATCCTGTTTTAAGTCTTCTATTTCAATCAAATAAGAAGGGTCTGTTTCTGAGATAACGGCGATTTTATCCTCCTCCGAGAATCTGGTTAGGTTAACGTTTTGTTCTAAATTTACCTCTTTCTCAAGTAACTGAATCTCTTCGCTTATTCGCTTAATTTCTTTTTCTATTACAGATCGTCTTGTCGAATTGTCGCCATTCGCTCCCGTTCGATTAATGTCGTCGATCGTTTCCTGCAATGCCTTCTCCAGCGAGGATAGATATTCCTTTTTAATATCACTGATTTCCTTGGCGCTGATTTCTCCGGAACTGTACTTTTCTTCAAGTATTTGTTCGTCAAGCAAATAGGAAGGATTAATCGAAGTGAGGATCTCTTTTTTCTGTTCCTCGGATATCTGCGTATCTGTTCCGGCCTGAGCATCTTTTGTTTGCTCGAGTTCGGCGATTTCATTATCCACGCGGTTGATTTCATTCTGAAGAACTTTCTTTTTGGCTGTATTTTCAGGGGTTTCGCCTTTATCGGCAATGGCTTGTTCGACCTTTTGAAGTTCCTGGGTCAGTTTTTCTTTGTAGGATGATTTGCGATCGATCACTTCATCGATGGAAGCATTTCCTTGCTGATATTCCTGTTCGATCTGTTGAATTTCCTCGCTGTATGGAGGATCAATCTGAGTGAGGAGTTGCTTTTTCTGCTCGTCATTTAAGTCGGCAGTAATTTCAGAACTTTGATCGGTTTCAAGGATTATATTGTTTTCCTTTGCGATCTCTTCATTTTTCTTGCTCTTTTCGGCAATCAGGCCGGACTGTTCTGAAAGCCTGGATTTTATTTCATCACTTTCTATTTTTTCAATTTTGTCGCTGACAGGTGAACTGTTTACTTGCGCAATAATCTCTTTTTTAGCGATCAGTTCCTCTTTCTGTTTCGTTTGATTACTCGTGAATTGAATTTCTTTATTTATATCGCTCAGGGAATTTTCCTTTGCTGCCAGCTGCATTTCAAGATTCTCTTTATCGCGCCTTTTAGCATTTGGTATTTCCTCTTTTAATTGAGCAATATCTTTTTCCACTTCAATTTTTTGTAATTCAAGTTTTTTCTTTCGAATCTCAATTTCTTCAATCTCCTTTAATTTTTTCTCGATTTCTGCCAGGTATTCGAACTGAGGATCAAGCGCAGTTTTTTCTTTTAATTCTGATTTTACAAAATCCTTATGATTATTGAGGACGTTTAATAAAGCTTGATCATTTGCGGGATCAATGGTTTTCAGTTCTTCATTCAGCGCTTTTGCTTTGGAAAGCATTTCTTGGGTTTCCTCTATGCTTTTTTCCAGAAATTCGAGAAGAACGAGCGCGTTTCTCATATCTTCTTCGGTTTGTTTCACTCTTTTTAATTCCTGATCGGCTAATCGAAGATACCTTTCTTTATCCTCCTTGTTTTCCTGTTTAAGAGCGAGTTCTCTCAAGGAGTCGGATTTAGCGAGGGCTTTCTCTATTTTCTCCGTTCCGGTTCCGAGGGTTAACTGAGCTTTATTTATTTGTTCTTCTGTATTTTTCAGCCTTAACGACAAGTCCTCGTATTTTGTGTTTACAAGCTGAAGGATTTCTGTGTTACTAAATTTTTCAAGTCCTACGGTTGAAAGTAATTTTCTCTGTTCTCTTAATCGATCGAGAGAATCAAGATCAAATTCATCCTTGTTCACAGACATTTTAGATTTCTGCTCTATTACTTCGGCAAGAATGGCGATCGGATCATCAAATTCTTCGTCAAAGAGGTTTTCAATTAGAACCACTTCATTCCCCTCCTTAGTCGTTTCAATGATCCGTTGTTTCAGAGGTCTGAATTCTTTGAGGTAAGGAATGTCAACCAGATACCTGAAGCTTTGCTCTTTGCCGTCAACATTCAGTACAAATTCATACTTTCCTCCCTTGGGCAGATTTATCAGATATTCTCCTTTCTCGTTTGTGTTGAAAGTCCCTAACTCCTTTCCTGAAGCATCTTTTATTACGATAGAAAGATTTTTTGTTGAGGGATCGATCGTAGAAGAGAACTGTCCTTTTATTATTGCGATTTGAACAGGAAACCTCTCTACACGCACGTGATATACATGTACTTTATTGATTTCACTTTCTCTCTGAGAGGCGAAATATGCATATTTATCCAGAGAATCAACAATATAAAGAAGATCATCATCGGGGGAAGAAATTGAAATGTCCATATTCTCCGGAGTTTCAAAAGTGTTATCTTCCCTGTTGAGTTTGCTTCGGAAAACATCGTAGCCCCCCATACTGTTATGTCCCTTTGAACAGAAATACAGGTAATTTCCGGCGGGGTGCATATATGGATAATCTTCATCATAAGGGGTGTTGACTTCTCCGAAAACAGGTTGTTCCAATGACCAAGAACCGTTGGGAAGCCGTGTGCGCATAACTATATCCTTGTTGTCTCTTCCGTCGCCATAACTCGAATAATAGATCCTGTTTGAATTCGCCGGAAAATGAATCAGGGGGATGTGATTATTCTTTTTGTCTTGTTTGGTTTGAAATTCTTCAGTTACTATGAGTTCTCCACCAATGTTATTCAGGTCGTAGATTCGAAAAAAACTTTCCTTGTCGATCTCCTGTTTATTCAGCACCACCGTTTCCGAAATATTCGCCATCAGGGATTTTGCGTTACGGCACATCTCGATCTGTCTGTCTACGTTCAGCTTTCCCTGTATTCTGGTACCGGCAACTTTTTTGTATTTCGTATAGTTCTCAATTGCCAGATTGAATTGATAGGTGAGGTGGTAGGCCCTGCCTAAATAATAATAGGCTTCGTTGTCAACCTGATCACTCAGACTAACTGCAAAATTCAGGTATTTGAATGCTTTCTTTTTATCTTTAGAATTGAATAAAAGACATGTTCCGTATTTATAGTTATAATTAGGATTTCTTGGCTCGAGTGAAAGCAGTCTCAGATAGAAAGGAGTAGCCTCCAGAAATTCCTCTTTAGAAAAATGACTTTCGGCTTTCTTTTCTATATCTTCCTTTGTTTCCTGAGCATAAGAAACCCAAATCCCCAGAAAGAGAAAGCAAGTGATTATATGGAACCGAAACCACGACAATTAATTATGAACTCTTAGTTTATTCATTCTAAACAATGTACGATTACTTCTTAAAAAGGTTCATCTTGTTCTCATTTCCGTTCAAAATGCGCTTGATGTTTTTCCGGTGGGCGAGTATCACCGCAACACTCAGTAATATACTGAAAACGGTAAGAGAATTATTCTGATTACCAAACATAAAGATAACCACCAAGGGAAAACTGACTGCCGCGACTATAGCTCCCAAGGATACGTAAGAAGAAATAATGAAGACAATTAAGAATATTGTCAGACAAGTTAAGGCGGCCAGGGGGTGAATTCCGGTGATAATCCCCAAAGAAGTGGCTACACCTTTACCGCCTTTGAAACGTGCGAATAAAGGAAATATATGTCCTAAAACTGCTGAGGTTCCGGCCACGAGCTGAAGGTGAATAAGAAAATCTGTTCCCCAGTCAGCTATTCCGAGGAGGAAGGGAGCTAATACAGCGAATGCGCCCTTCACGATATCTACCGCTAAAACGATGATACCGGCTTTTTTACCCAATACCCTGAATGTATTGGTGGCTCCCGCATTTTTGCTTCCCTGTTCTCTGATATCAACTTTATAATACGTTTTACCTACCCAGACAGCAGTAGGAACAGACCCCAGGAGATAACCAACTATTCCGAAAAGAAAAAATTCCATTTTTATAAATTACTGAAAGACCCGTAAAAATTGACTTTTGTATGCGGACTCTTTCGTAGTTTGATACATAAATTTCTTAATTTTTCTTTTATCCGGCTTCAGACCGTCGATACTTTCATTCAGTTCGGTATCGTTGGAGAGAATATTAAAGGTTCCTGTTTTACGGTTGTCATAATCCATGAAATAAAGGTAAGAACCGGGAATATCGATCAGAATACCCAAACGATCTCCTGTTGCGGTTCTCTGCTCGGCAAACATTTTCAAAGGAACGTACTTCATAACCGGCTGTCCGTACATATTGACTATAGCAGCTTGATCCGTACTTGTTTTTAGTCCTCTCTGCTGGTCTCCGAATTTTTCATAGGAAGTTAGCCGGAGTCCTGTAATAATTATGGCGTCCTCCATTTCTTTCGGAACCCTTTTGAACTCCTTCTTTAAGGTGTAATCCGACTTGATCTTATCTGCAGTTTTCTGATCCACCCATTCAGCAATAGCCTGTTCTAGGGTCGTTGAACTGAAGTCGGCATCATTTAATCCTTGTGTTTCAACGATCCGTTTACCAATATTCTCGAATATTTTCTGATCCAGAGGCGCACGTATTGCAAGAGTTATATTCATGGTCGTTTCTTGTTTTTCCTGACTGTAATTGATAACTCCAACGGCGGCAGTTTCAAGGTTTCCGTAATCCATACCCAGATTAATTCTTCCATCACCATTCATTGAACACGATGTAGTATGTAATGATATATAATTTCCGGGAGCACCTCTGTTAATCAGTTTTTCCTTACTTCCGATCTGGAATTCCTTTGCGCCTGCGTTGTATTGAAGGAAACCGGATGCGGTTATAACTACAGGGTCATCTTTTCCTTGCACCTGTGAGAGGAAAGTAGGATATAATGCGACGCTATCCATGACATCCGAGTGTCTCCAGAGAATTCCAACTGAAATATTATTTCCTTCAAGGTCCTGCATGTTTTCTTTCACGGGAATCTGAATGTTTTCGGGATCGATAGGAGCGGAGAATGACATCCAGTTTTTCTCAAATTTATCACAATCATGATTAATTCTCGTTGCACCTGAGAAGGTCAGAAGTGGATTAGCGGCCATCATTTGAACGTCTCCATAGAAATCGAATTGCGGGCTTAATTTGAATCCGGCGCTATTTTCAACCTTTCCTCTGGCTACCGTTTGAAATGTGGTATCTAAATGAATGTTGTCCATATGAATGAGGTACTCATTTTTATCGATATCTATATATGGATAATCTCCCGAAGCGGTATATGCTCTTCTTGCCGTGATCTCAGCATGTGCATTGATTATTTTATGGTATTTAGTAATGAAATTGGCAACAATTTCAGCATTATCGAAAGGATCCATCTTGGCATTTTTACGGATTATAACTTTCATACTATCCGGAAAAATTCTTGCATCAGCTACCTCTATATACTTCGTTTCAGAGCAGTAAATAGTTCGTTCCTTTAAACTGAATTTTGCTTTTGGTGAACGGAACTGTAATGAGTCTTGTTTAGGGTGTGTTGAAAAGAAGTTTGGTCCTACGAGATCCATGTTACCCTCAATGGAAAGATCTTTACCTTCGGCTTTTTCTAATTCAATATCGTCACTATCCATGAGCCAAGTGAACTGATCAATCTTACATATATATTTGTTCACAGGAAATTCAACCGTAGATTCACCGGCATTCGATTTGAAAACACCTTTTCTATTCTTAAAACTTACATGGGAATTGACGTTATCCGTTTTAAAGGCGAGCGGATCTTCCGTCAAATCTCCTTCCTTACGAAAGGTATTGGTGAGTTGAAAGGCCGCCGTGTCCGCATCAATGTCCCATCGTTTGAAACTGAAGTTATCAGATGCCAGTTTAGCATCTTTAAAATCCATAATTCCGTTGCCTCGAATTCCTGATTCTCGCACTATAGCTGTTCCCCGAAGTTTTGCTTCATTATTGAAAAAGCCAAGTAGTTCACGATTAGACCTGGCTTTTAACTGTTGTTGCTTGGGTAAAAAAGTAATGAAGGCATCAGGTCCGTCGATATCCGGGAAAGAAATTCCTTTTTCTTGAGGTCTGTTTACGAATTTGGCTGCACCGATGGTAGAATCAGGTAGGAATGTAAAAAGATCGAGAGATGTTGAAGTTGAGTTCACAAAATTAATCGTTCCTCCCCCTTGGAGACCATTGTTAGATAAAAGAATTTTGTTTTCATATTTCGCCTCGGTACCATAAAAGGTATATCCTCCTTGAGGAACCTTTTGAGAAAATCCAAGGGAATAATCGGGCATAAGTTTTAATTCTTCCTTGAATTTCGGAAATATTCCTGCTGAGGTCAGCTCACCCGGTAATCTCAGGGCCTTTTCAGCAAAGGTATTCAAACTGTCCACCTCGAATGGATTTATTTCGAAATAAAACCTGTCTTTTTCGTAGGCGCCCAGATGTAATTTCTTATAATCATAATAAACTCTGGTCTTTTCTTTTGAAATAAGTTTAGGATAATTCCAGTGATTTTTAGATAGCCCGGATCTGTTTTTAGGATCATCAACCAAAATTTCACCCTTTATACCGTTGATGGTGCTTTGCAAGGGAATAGGCTGCTTGCCGTCTGCGGCACTTTGTGGTAAAGCTCTGAAAAGGGCAATATCTGATTCAAAAATGTTAAAGCCGTGTTTTTCATAACTGTAATTTCCTTTAGAAATTTTGACCTCCCATTTTCCACTGTTTACCCAACCGGTAAATTCCATAGCGCGGTTTTGTTTAACGGTGATTTCATCGTTATCTGGAAAAATCAAAGTACGTTTAACGTCTGAGATAGGAACGACATCAACAGCCTTTACCTTAAGTTCCAGCGTTCCAAGGTCAATGGTACCGAAATTCTTGATATTTGAACGCTCGAGGTTTCTCTTTTCGATACGTTTCATTCTGTCCTGTAATTCCTTGCTGGCTTGAATTTCGTCGGATGACACTCCTTCCATTCTCATAGGACTTAAATCCGAAAGAAAAGAAATATTATCATAATCTCTTTTTCCCGTTCGTGAGAGCACAAAATGAATCGTTTTCGGAGTAATTGTGACAATTCCGTTTTCGGTATCATAGGATATAAAACCTAATGTCGACAGATCCAGCAAGGTTGGCTTCGCTTGAGTAATCGTTCTTTTAAGAGCGCTTGCGGCAGTCCCCTCGTCCATGGTGAATTTATCATATTTGTAGGCATAGTCGTACAAAGCTGTGAGGGGATGAACGGGCTCCATTCCCTGAAGCTTCTGATATAAGCGCTCATCATAGTAACTTACAGATTCAAATCTTGCCACTCGCTGCTGCTCTGATGTTGCAAAATTGTATGAAAGAACAAGGTCAGATTTGGACCGATCCCAAAGAATCTGTTCAACATACATATCAAGTTTGTGGTATGAATTTACAAAGGGTGATTGAGAACGGCCAGAATTTCCTCGTACTAGCCTCAGTTCATTTTCTTTTCTCAACAATGAAATATTTAAACCCGGATGGGTAATTGAGTCTTCTAAACCTATAAAAATGGTTACTTGCCCATTGGGTACTGTTAATTCTTTTTCACTAACTCGAACCTGAGAGGAAAGCGTTTTTACAAAAGTTTCTCCCTTTCTTAAAAACGTAAGTTCCGCGGGTGTTTTAGAGTCCCCAACACCTACAAATTCAGCACCCTCAAGAGCAAATCCACCTTTGAAATTTACATCTTCGATAAAGTTTTTGATAGTAAAAGAGGACTGAAAGGAAAGGAATTGCGGGTAGGGAAGTTCCAGGTTTTCATTGAGTGCACCTTTCTTTGCACGGTCACTCAGTTTTCCCTTTATTTTTTGATTGAAGTAGGGCGTCGTCAAAATTACGGTATCGCATGAGAAATTTGTCGATCGAAGTGATGTCCGGTAATTGGTCAGTTCGGCAAAGGTTTGGTCTGCAGGTAAACCTACTTTCTCCCAGGTTATTTTCCCTCCTTTTCCGTCCCAGCGGTTGGCTGTAAGATCAGCTATCCCACTGGTTTTATATATTTTAACACTATCAGAATAGGGGATTTCCTTCTGATCCCGTCCTCTGTTTATTGTGCGACAGATAAGATCTGAATTCTCGAATTCGATGAAAGCCCCCTCGTTGTAAATAAATTTATATTTGCCGCCGCTATAGGCCCATTCAAAGTTGTTATCTAAAGCAATAACATTTCTGGAAAAAAATACACCTGAGACTTCTATGAAATCGATGAATCTGCGAGGATTTCTGTTATCTAGGAGCTTGTCCACAGTTTCATGCCAGGCCTGAAAACTTTCATCTGATTGTTTGCTTTTGACCAGAGAATACATAGAATAAACGTAATTGTAAACGTCTGGATAAGGTTTGGCCCTCCTTTCCATCATCAGATTGGCCGTGCTGACCATACGTTCGAAATATTTCTGTGGAAACTGATCTGAGACGGCGAGCATTGGTGTTAATTCCTCCCTGATAAATGGTTTGAGGTTTTCAGAAGTACTCGTACCCATTAATTTTTCAAATTCCTTGAGAAACTTCTCCCTGTCGTTCGATAGGGTTTGAGAACATACAGTTGTTGAGAGAAATATCCCCAGAATCAGCATGAATAAACGGATCATCATAATTATATTTTTTTAAATTCTAAAACAGCCCAGGTTTCTTTTTCATGGGTATCAACATGGTTGAATCCTGCTTTTTTCGCTTCTGTAATGAGTTCGTCAGCATCGGAAATAAAGAAGCCACTTAACAGCAAAACAGTATTTGGATTGCTTCGCAAAGCATATTCAGGAAGATGCTTTTTCAGAACGTTTTTATTAATGTTTGCGATTATAACGTCAAAACATTCGTTGGGTACAACTGAAATATCTACCTGAAGTATTTCAAAGTTCTTCACATTATTTCTGCCTATGTTCTCAAGGGCATTTTCACATGCTCCTGTTTCAATATCCGTGCCTATTACTCTTTTAGCTCCTTTTTTCGCACAGAGAATGCCAAGAATCCCGGTTCCCGTTCCTACATCCAGAACTGAGAGCTTACTGAGATCTCGCTCAATGAGAATTTTTGCAAGTAGATAAGTTGTCTGATGATGCCCCGTTCCAAAGGACATCTGAGGCTGAATTTCTATGACTTCTTCGAAGCCCTTTACTGACTCATGGAAGGGAGCCTTAATCAGTAGTTTTTTATCAATTTCTACCGGTTCAAAACCTGATTCCCATTCGGCATTCCAGTTCTGAGAAGGTATGTGTTTCACAGAAAATGTGAGATCGGCACCTTTGTTTTGAATGTTGCCGATAAGGTCCTTTGTTGTTTTTTCGCTGAAGAGTTCCAGCTGAATATAGGCGTTTAGAATTTTTTCATCGTCTTCTGTAAAACTTTCAAAACCGATATCAGCAAGCTCTCCGATGAGAATATCCTTCCATGGGTTCGGGGGAATAACTGTCAGTGTTAATTCAATATAATCCATCTGTCAGTTACATGATTTAATGATACGTAAGAAATCATCTGCTTTGAGGGACGCACCTCCAATCAGTCCCCCATCGATGTCCGGTTCCGCAAAAAGTTCACCAGAATTCTCAGGTTTACAACTCCCACCGTAAATTATGGATATCGATTCGGCAACATCATCAGAGTAATTATCAGCGATTGCTTTACGGATGGCTTTATGCATTTGATTGGCTTCAAAGGCTGAAGCTGTTTTACCTGTGCCTATTGCCCATACAGGTTCATAAGCGATTACAACGTTCTTGACTTCGCCGATGGAAAGATGAAATATTTCATTCTGTAATTGTTCGATAACGGTTTCTTCATGTTTCCCACCTTCTCGCTGTATAAGAGATTCACCACAGCACAAAAATATCTTCAGTCCGTTTTTTAAAGCATTGTCTACTTTTTGTCTCAAAAATTCACTTCCTTCTGAAAAAAGTTGTCTTCGTTCGGAGTGACCAATGAGTACAGCATCCACACCAATGGATTTCAGTTGTTTCATACTGATCTCACCGGTGAATGCTCCTTCGTCCACCGGGTAACCGTTTTGAGCTCCCACATGAACATTTTTTTTGTTTTTAATGAGATCTGTAAGATAAATAGCCGGTGAAAAATGATAAATTTCGCATGCGCTCTTCTCATTAGACAATTGCTGACTAATCTGCTCATGAAGGGTATTTGCCTCTTCCCTGCTGAGATTCATTTTCCAGTTACCGGCGACTATTTTTTTTCTCATTTATTATTGATATCTATAACATTCGTAACCAACCAATCCCAGGAAGGTGTAGACCGAAAAGCATATTTTCCAGAGACTACTCCTTTTTTGAGAACCATGAGTGTTGGGTTAGATCTTGTGAGGGCTTTTAATTCCGTCTCATCATTAATAACGGTTGGAATGTTCAGTTCATATTTCTCACGGAAAGCCTTAATCTGTTCAGTAGACGAGGTTGTAATCATTATCACAGGGATATTATACTCTCGCGCTTTATCAGCTACTTCTCTCAATCTTTGAATGCGGCTGAAATTCCCTTCGGAAATATTTCTGCTGACGATGAGAATAATCTGATCTTGTTCAAGAATATAATCTTTCAGGCTGATCTCGTCGAGCGATTCATCCAAACGTTTTACGGTGTCTCCAATGATGTATTGTGAAGTATCCCAGTCATCGAGATAGAAATCTTCGAGCAATTGTGGATATCTGTCACCCGTATTTTTGTCGATTACCTCCACGTATTTACTCATATTCTCTTTCAGTTTCTGAGCTATGAACGGAAAACTTCTCTCAACCTGCGTTATTTCCTGTACGTTAACCTTAGGGTCAAACTGTTGTATTGTTGCAAGTTTTGCAGGTTTAACGGTAATTGTTTCCCTGTCGACATATTCCCAAACATCAGGATTTCCCCAGATAGCCTTCGTTGAGGAATCAAGCTTGGTAAGCGTTGTATCACGCCCCGTCTGTTTGTTCTTGTATTTGATGATATTCTCGTATACTCCCTCCTCGCCATCATTCATTAGTGCATTGAGATCGTTTCCGACAGCATAAGGTCTATAATCTTTAAGTGGACGATAAGAAAGGACGTAGGTAACAAAAAGCCCGGATGTAAATATCACTATGAGCATAAGTCCGAGGTCATTTCCGAACAGTTTACCACCTGCTTTTTTGATCCACAATGCGAGAAGAATGGTGGAAATCGCAAAGACAAGCGGGAATATCCAGGAAAATACGGCACAGAAGAATGCAACCACGCCCCAGCCAAGAAATACGATCACAAGATTTTCACGGAGTGTATTAGACAGAATTCTCCGTCTCGAAATAAAAATAATGATGACCAAATAAAGCAGGATTATATCCTTCCAAAATGATTCCTCCGGGGTCAAAGATCTACCAACTGAACCTTTAAGAGCGTCGCCAAAACATCCACAGTCTGTAACACATTGTGGTTTTTTAATCTCCTGGATCGTTACGGAATTCTCTGCCTTGTTTAGAATTTTTATGTTTTCATCTCCCCCCTGAGCTTGCTCAATCTTGACCTGACCTTCTGGATCACTCAGAGCATAAACATCTACATCCTTGAAGGTAGAATTGGGATCGCACTGACTGGTATGCCAGGTTAGCAATGTAAAGAAAATCATCATCAGAAGGGTGAGCCAGGAAGCCAAACGCATTTTAGTACCTAGAAGTATCATCACCCCGAGAAGAATCTCAAGAATGCAAATAATGATGCTTATGGCAAGGGCGTATTCGATAAGAAATTCAAGCGAAAAAGTGTCCCAGCCGAATATATCTTTAACCCGGTAAGCAAGGGCACCATCCTCAAAATATTCTTCAAGTTTATAACCGAATCCCTTGGGGTCATTCGCTTTGATCAGTCCGGAAACTATGAACAGCCCCCCAACAATTACTCTGCCTATCTGAGCAAATAACAGCCAACCCTCGAAAATCATCAGTGCAACCAAACCTAAAATAAAGAGCACGTATCCTATGATTTGGAAAGTGAGTGCGGATTCTTCGAAAGCTTCATGATAACCCATTCCCAGAAAGGTCAGTCCCGTTAAGTTAACGGCGATGGAAATAAGGTTAAAAACCAGTGATTTGCCGGAAATGTTTTTTTTGTCAGACTTACCCATAATTTATTTCTTAGAAAGGTGAATGAGAGCAAAAACAGCGTAATTCAGCATGTCGTAATAATTTGCATCAATTCCTTCACTTATCAGTGTTTTACCTGAATTGTTCTCAATTTGTTTAACCCTTAACAACTTCATTAGAATAAGATCAGTAAGGGAACTGACCCTCATATCCCGCCATGCTTCCCCGTAATCATGGTTTTTCTTTTCCATCAGACTCAAGGCTTGATCTGCATAATAGGCAAAAAGCTTTTGTGCTTCTTTTTCAGAAAGATCCATCGGTAAACTGTCATTCTTTTCCAGCTGGATAAGTGCCATAATACAGTAGTTTACGATCGCAATGAATTCATCTGAAATATCTTCACCTACCTTATTCTCGCCGGTTTCCTGAATAGTTCGAATGCGCTGAGCTTTAATAAAAATCTGATCGGTGAGAGAACTTGTTCTTAAAATTCTCCAAGCCGTCCCGTAATCTTTGGTTTTCTTTTCGAAAATCGACCTACATTTGGCAATTACTTTTGTATATTGTTCAACTGTTTTTGACATGTTTTTCTATAGAGCGAAAAATGGATGGGAAAGATAATAAAATAGAAGATAATAATACCATAAAATGCGGAGATAAATTAATTGATCTGGCAGAACTCAAAATTATGGGTATCGTCAATGTTACTCCGGATTCTTTTTTCAAAGGAAGCCGAATTTCAAATAAAGACGCTCTGTTGAAGCGGGTTGAACAAATGATCGCGGAGGGTGCTGATATTATCGATATTGGAGGAAACTCTACCAGGCCCGGTGCGGAACACGTATCTTTAGAGGAGGAACTTGACAGGGTTGTACCTGCCATAGAGTCGGTCTCAGAAAATTTCGGTAATACACTCATCAGCGTTGATACTTTTCGGTCGGTAGTCGCACGTGAAAGTGTACATGCCGGCGCTCATATTATAAATGATGTTTACGCAGGTAGTTTTGATCACAAAATGTTTCAAACCGTAGCTGATCTTCAAGTGCCTTATGTGCTTATGCATAGTCGAGGTAATTCTAAGACAATGAATGATTTATCCGAATATTTGGACGTTGTTTCGGAAGTGATTGGTGAACTAAAGGAAAAAATAATTCGGCTCAGGAATCTTGGAGTGAAGAAAATTATTATCGATCCTGGTTTTGGATTTGCAAAAAATCAGGATCAGAATTATACCCTCCTCAGAAATTTATCGGCTTTCAAGGATTTGAATTATCCTGTTTTGGTCGGAGTATCTAGGAAGAGAATGATTTGGAAAAAACTCGGTATTACGCCTTCCGAAGCTTTGAATGGGACAACTGTTTTGAATACTTTGGCTTTTTTAAACGGTGCCAACATACTCCGTGTCCATGATGTCAAAGAAGCCGTTGAGATCAGAAAATTATTAAATTTTTAGTGTTTTTTCATAATTACATGGAACTGAAAGAAAATATTTATGCTGTCCTTTTCGAATCTATTCAGGAAGGTTTGATTCTGGTCGATCATAAGGGTAAAATTATTGACAACAATTCTACGGCAGAGGAATTATTCGGTTATGAAAAAAATGAGCTAAAGGGGCAGAAGATTGAAATTCTTGTTCCGAATTCGGTTCGATCAAAACATGAAGAGCACAGGCATGCTTACAGTAAGCTGCCTGTAAAACGTTCTATGGGTTCAGCTTTAAGATTAAACGGTGAACGAAAGGACGGTTCGGTTTTTCCGGTAGAGGTTAGTCTTAATCCCTTTAAAGATGATAATGGTGAGCAATTCGTGGTAGCACTAATCTCGGATGTTACCATTCGGAGGGAGGCTCAGGAGAAATTGGAGAAGATGACTTATTTTCTGGAGCAAAAGGTGAAAGAAAGAACACATGAATTGAGAGAAAGTGAGCAGCTGTATAAATCAATCGCGCGGAATTTCCCCGGTGGGGTGATTAGTATATTTGACAGATCCCTAAGATATCTCTTTGCTGAAGGTCAGGGCTTGTATGAATTGGGTATAGAAACCGAGGATCTTATAGGCTTGGATTATCTGGAAAGACTGATTCCCGAAGCCAGGAAAAAAGTAAAAAAAGAACTTGAATTGGTTTTTGAAGGGAATTACAGGAGTTTTGAAGTCGAAGTTGACTCCAGGGCTTATTCGATCAGTGCTGTTCCATTAATGAACGAATCAAGAGAGGTAGATAAAATACTCGTAGTTGAAAAGAATGTCACTGAGCAGAAAGAAGTGGCTCGTAAACTTGAATTCAACCTGGAAAAAGAAAGGGAGCTCAACGAACTTAAATCAAGGTTTGTTTCAATGGCTTCGCATGAGTTCAGAACACCGCTCACGACTATAAATAGTTCAGCCGGCTTAATTCTTAAATATCACGAAAAAAAGGAATACGATAAACTGGAAAAACACATCTCACGTATTAAGAATAGTGTTCGAAACCTCACTTCGATTTTAAATGATTTTCTTTCGTTGGAAAAACTTGAAAGCGGAAATATTAAAGCTGATATTAAGGAGGAAAATATAACTGCGATCATTCGTGAAATTTTTGATGAAATGAGCGGTAATGTTAAGTCAGGGCAATCCCTTCTTTATTTCGGAGAAGAAAATATTTTCTTCAGAACTGATATTCAGTTATTGAAGAATGTTCTAATTAATCTTATTTCCAATGCCATTAAATATTCTCCTGAATCGAGTAAGATCGAGGTGAAAGCGGGTTTTGATGAATCTGATCTTGAAATATCGATCAGGGATTACGGTATAGGTATTCCCATAGCCGATCAAGAAAAAATGTTCAGTCGTTTTTTTCGTGCGGGAAATGTTCTGAATATTGAAGGCACGGGACTGGGACTGAATATAGTTGAGAGATACCTGGGTCTTTTGAACGGTTCAATTTCCTTCCGTTCCGTTGAAGAAGAAGGAACGACATTTTTTATTAAATTGCCCAAAATTTAATTTCTATGCCTAAGATAGCCGTTATTGAGGACAATCATGAAATGCGGGAGAATATAGAAGAAATTCTTGAATTAGCCGACTATGATGTAGTAACCGCTTCCAACGGGAAAGAGGGGGTTGAGTTGGTGAAAAAAGAGACTCCCGATCTGGTGATTTGTGACATTATGATGCCCGAACTTGATGGTTACGGTGTACTTTATTATTTGAGCAAGTCACCCGAGACAAGAGCTATTCCGTTTATTTTTCTTACAGCCAAAACGGAGCGGGCTGATGTTAGAAAGGGAATGAATATGGGTGCTGATGACTACATTAGTAAACCTTTTGAAGAAATGGAGTTGCTTGCTGCCGTTGAGTCACGACTTGATAAGCGAAAGAAATTTCAGGCGATACATGAATCAAAGGATAAATGGATAGATTTTCGTTCTACAGTTTATGACCTTACCGGCTTAAAGAATTTAAAGGAAAAAGCAACGATTAAAACTTACGGGAAACGGGAGTCTATTTATTTTGAAGGTGATTCCCCAAAACACCTTTTTTATGTTAACCAAGGTCATGTAAGAAATTATAAAGTAACTGATGACGATAAAGAACTGGTAACGGGAATCTATGGTCCCGGCGAATTTTTTGGATATATAGATCTCTTGAACGGTCAGAATTACAGGGAATATTCAGTTGCCATTGAAGGGGCGCAATTATCGCTTATACCCAAAGAGGAGTTTGAACAGTTGATCCTTTCGGATAAAGATGTTTCGGTCAATTTTATAAAGCTTTTGGCTGGAAGTATTTCTGAAAAGGAGAACGAACTGGTATCCTTGGCTTACAATACGGTGAGGAAGAGAGTTGCTGACGCCCTGGTTAAATTATATTTAAAATATAAGGATAAGTTGGCAGACAGAGTCGAGGTAACTGTAACCAGGGATGAACTGGCGAGCATGGTTGGCACCGCTGCAGAATCAGTAATTCGCATATTGAGTGAATTCAAGGCTGATGAATATATCAAGACAAAAGGTTCTTTGATTACTATTCTGGATTTTGATTCGTTGAAGAATTACCGATATTGAGGTTATTCACTATCCTTTCAACTCGGGATTAATTTTATTTTATTTTTTTTCAGAGATTTAATTGTGTGCTTTTCAGTGGTTTATTCCACAATGTAAAAAAAACCTGAAATTATTTCACAATTGATACTTGCGAAACGAAAAAAGCTGAGTATCTTTGCCGCCCGCAAACGAGCGAGGTTTTATTTTGGTGTCATGAGGTATTACTGAATGATTTTGGGATAAAAAAAGTTGAAAAAAAACAATTTTTTTCTTGCGAGTTAAAAAAGGCTCATTATCTTTGCGCCCCGCAAACGAGCGATGGAGTGTTTTGAGTTTAGAAAAAGATTTATTTTTTTTTGAATAAAAGTTTGTGGGTTAAAAATAATGCTTAATTTTGCCCTCCCCAAACGGACGAGTGAGGGGTGTTTAAAAAGGGTTAGATAGATGTTAACAACTTAATTGAAAGGGGTTATTAGCACAAAAGAAGTTCTTTGATAGATTGAGAAATAAGGAAACAGCGTAAATAAACGAATTAGAGTCATACCAAAATTCAAAGTTTTTATACAACGGAGAGTTTGATCCTGGCTCAGGATGAACGCTAGCGGCAGGCCTAACACATGCAAGTCGAGGGGCAGCATAGATTGCTTGCAATCTGATGGCGACCGGCGCACGGGTGAGTAACGCGTATGCAACCTACCTTCTACAGGAGGATAGCCCCCGGAAACGGGGATTAATATTCCATAGTATCATGAATACATAAGTGTTTATGATTAAAGCTTTGGCGGTAGAAGATGGGCATGCGTCCTATTAGTTAGTTGGTAAGGTAACGGCTTACCAAGGCATCGATAGGTAGGGGGCCTGAGAGGGTGGCCCCCCACACTGGTACTGAGACACGGACCAGACTCCTACGGGAGGCAGCAGTGAGGAATATTGGTCAATGGAGGCAACTCTGAACCAGCCATGCCGCGTGCAGGAAGAATGCCCTATGGGTTGTAAACTGCTTTTATTTAGG
>JAWVYS010000049.1:0-19971 GCA_033722555.1 Brumimicrobium sp. | reverse complement strand
TTCTTGCCTGAAACCATCGCACCCAAAAAAGGTATGAAAAGCATTTTAAGGTTTTCATAACCAAACAGTTTCATGGCCGTGAAATGACCGAGTTCATGAAAAAGAAGAACCCCCAAAAGGATAGCAATCAGCAAATAATCATCAATGATCAGGGAAAAGGTGATGGCAAAAATAACCATTGAAAGGACAGTAAGGGAAATGTGCCCTTTGGTCTCTTTCCTTATAAGTGTAGGCTTAGAGGGGTAAAAAGAATCTGAATTATCCATAAATGCTTAAAACAAAGTTAGATTATTTTCAGTCCAATTACAAATTATAATACTAATTTCGTCACCATGCTTTCAGCGACGAATATTACCAAGAAATATGGCGATGTGGAAGTCCTTAAGGGAATCGACATTTTCGTAGAGGAAAATGAACTTATTTCCATTGTTGGTGCGTCGGGAGCTGGTAAAACAACCCTCCTTCAGATTCTCGGGACGCTGGAAAAACCCGACGAAGGCACGTATACCCTCAAAGGATCTGAACCTTTCAGGCTCTCCTCCGGCCAACTGGCGAAGTTCAGGAACGAACAAATCGGTTTCGTTTTCCAGTTTCATCAGCTGCTGCCTGAGTTCTCAGCGATAGAGAATGCCATTCTTCCGGCTTTGATTCGGGGAGACAAAAGATCAGATGCCGAAAAACGAGCAATGGAGCTATTCAGTTTCCTGAACCTGCGTAACCGCGATTCGCACAAACCGTCAGAACTTTCAGGAGGAGAACAACAGCGTGTTGCTGTGGCCAGAGCCTTAATAAACAAACCTACGGTTGTATTGGCCGATGAACCTTCGGGAAACCTGGATACCAAAAATTCGGAAGAATTGCACCAGCTCTTTTTTGATCTGCGTGAAAATTTCGGCCATACATTCATCATTGTAACGCATAACGAACACCTGGCGTCCATCTCAGACCGGAAACTCGTAATGGCAGACGGAAAATTCATTTGATTTGAAATTCAATGAAATACACGAACTGCTTGAACTAAAAGTTGAAGAGTTCAATGCACATAAATTTGTTGCTACCGACCCAATACAGATTCCCCACGGATTTGAGAAAAAACAGGATATTGAAATCTCGGGCCTACTGGTTTCTCTGATCGCCTGGGGAAACAGAACCATGATTATCAGAAACGGTGAAAAACTCATGAAACTTATGGATTACCGGCCCCACCGTTTCGTGCGGGATTATGAACCCGGCAGTATTCAAGAAAGAGATTTTGTTCATCGAACATTCAATGGAACCGACCTTGATTTTATCGTGAGGGGATTGCAAAACATCTATTCAGTCCATGATTCGCTGGAAAACGCTTTCGATCCGCACCCGAATTTTCCCGGCGTAAAGGGAAGAATAATTCAGTTCAGAGAAAAAATGAATCGGGTTTCCCACGAAAAACGAAGTGAAAAACACATCTCGAATCCGGAGAAAAATTCCGCCGCCAAGCGTATAAACATGTATATGCGTTGGATGGTGAGACAGGACAAACAGGGCGTAGACTTTGGAATCTGGAATTCCATCAAACCTTCTGAACTTTATATTCCGCTTGACATTCATACCGGTAATGTTGCCCGTAAACTGGGTTTGTTGAAAAGAAAACAAAACGACTGGCAGGCACTGGAGGAACTCATGGTGGCACTTAGAAAAATGGATCCGCATGATCCTGTGAAATATGATTTCGCACTGTTCGGACTCGGCGCTTTTGATAAATTCTGATCACCTCACTGAAGAGAATTTTATCCATCCCCTGTTCTCCTTCTGAATTATCTGTTCTCCGGCCAAAGTTCATGAAGAAACTATTATATTTGAAGTCATGAAATTTCTTCATCCGCTTTTTCTCTGGGCACTGGCAATACTGATCATACCGATCATCATTCATCTGTTTAATTTCAGACGATACAAAACGGTCTATTTCTCGAGTTTGCAGTTCATTAAAAAAGTAGAAAAAGAAACAAATTCCACCAGGAAACTCAGGCATTATCTTATTTTACTTAGCCGTCTACTTGCGTTTACCTGCCTGGTTCTTGCCTTTGCACGACCGTACATTCCTCTGGAAGATGAAAAATTAAAGGCCGCGGAGAATATAACTGCTTTTTACCTGGATAATTCGTACTCCATGTCAGCACGGGGAACCAACGGTGACCTGCTCAATCATTCAAAGGAAACAGTGCGAAGTATCGTGGACAAAAGTGATCCGGGAAGTGATTTTATGCTGGTAACCAATAATTTATCGGGCATTGAACACCGTATTATTTCTAAAACAGAATTACTCGATCGACTTGAAACAATCAGTTTCTCTCCCATTTTCCGAACAGTAGGAAATCCCCTGAACAGCATCAGGGATTATCTTGTTCAAAAGGGCTTTGAGGGAAGCAGAACCTATATATTTCTATCGGATTTTCAAAAGGTTAACTTTGAGAATACTGAAATTCAGGCCGACAGTCTGGCCAGTTATCTCCCGCTCAAAGTCATTCCTCAGTCGACCAAAAATATTTTCATAGACTCGGTCTGGTTTGAAAGTCCGTTTCGTCGCGTCAACCAAAACAATACGCTGAACGTCAGAGTTAAAAACACGCATTCTTCGGATATAACAAACGCTGAAATGAATCTTACCGTGGATAAATTCAAGCGTCAAACCCTCGTGGATATTCCGGCTGAGGGATCAACCATCGTTCAGTTCAACTACACGGATAAGACGGAGGGACCAAAAGCAGCTCAGGTGGAGGTCAAAGACGATCAGTTGTTTTTCGATGACATTTTTTATTATTCCTACGAGGTAAAAAGCAGTTTGAGGGTCATGCTGGTCAATGGTGAACAAGGAACACCTTATCCAAAAATGGTGTTTGAAACCGATGAATTCTACGACCTGACTGAAATCAATGTGGGTCAGCTACAGATGAATACACTGAGAGAGGCAGATATGATTGTGCTAAACGGTCTGACAGAGATTTCCTCCGGCCTCACCAGCAATATTAACCGTTACCTTGAAAACGGCGGATCACTGACGCTCATTCCTGGAAAAGAAATCGACAGAAATTCCTACAACGCTTTTCTTCAGCAATTGAAACTTCCTTTACTCGGAAAGGTGTCGGAACGAGAGCTACGGTTGGGAAGGATTTACTCAGAGCATCCGTTTTTTAAAGGAATGTTTGACGAATCCGTGGAAAAGGTAACACTTCCTCCCTTGAAAAAACACTACGCATCGGAAAGTTATACGGCAGCCAATTATTCAACACTTGTGGATCTTGAAAACCGATCTCCCCTTTTCGTGCGACAGGCAGGCTCTCTGAAAGCAGGCGTATTTTACACGGCGCTCGATGCAGGTTTCAGTGATTTCAGTCGTTCTGCTTTATTCAGTGCTCTTCTACTAAGATCCGGTGAATTAAGTCAGGCTCAAAATACGCTTGAATTAACGATAGGCAGTGAACAGTCTTACACCCTGCCCCCTTCGAATTCTAAAGAAGAAACGGTGGAATTGAGCGGTGAGAGTGCCTCGTTTATACCGGAAATTTCTTCGCGGGGTAACTTTGAAAAAATATCAGTGAGACTTGCAGGGCAGAATGAAGTTATCAAGGCCGGAAATTATCGCATCATGCGAGGTGACAAACAGCTCGGATGGCTTTCCCTCAATTATGAAAGAAAAGAATCCTTGCCGGAAAGCCTGGATGTCGACGAAATTAATCGCTTTTTCAGTGAACAGGGAATAACCAATATTCAGTCGCGGGAAATCGAAAATTTTACAGATATCGAACAACTATCGGTGGAAAAACCAAACGAATACTGGAGAATTCTCTTAATTTTGGCTCTGTTATTTTTCTTGACAGAAATGATGATCGTATTATTTTGGAAAACGTAGCATGAAGATTTTACTCAAAGAAGCAACAATACAGGACAGCAGCTCCTCGCATTTTAATCAAAAGAGGGATATTCTCATTGAAAACGGTCGAATAAAATCGATAGCTAAAGATATTTCCGCCGAAGATACGAAGACAATTTCCAGCCCTGATCTGAGGGTTTCTCAAAGCTGGGTGGATCTCAAAGCGAATTTCTGCGATCCGGGACACGAATACAAGGAGGATATTCTTTCTGGACTTTCTGCTGCAGCTGACGGCGGTTTCGGACACGTCCACATCGTTCCTTCCACGGATCCGGTGGTGGACGGTAAAGGACAGATAAAATACCTGTTATCTGCTGCGGCAGGAAATATCGTTCAACTTCATCCGATAGGAGCAATTACCAAAGGGTTAAAAGGAGAAAGCCTCGCAGAAATGTACGACATGTTCGGTCAGGGTGTACGCTTTTTCAGTGATGACAAAAATACTTTAAACGCAGGTATTACCTACCGCGCTTTGCTTTACATAAAGAATTTTGGAGGCCGTTTAGTGGTTTTTCCTCAGAATAACTCCATGAATATCAATGGTCAGGTTAATGAGGGGTTGGCTTCTGTTAAAACCGGCTTGAAAGCACTTCCTTCGGTAAGCGAACAAATCCAGCTTCAACGCGATATCAGTTTGTTGGAATACACGAACAGTAAAATTCATGTAAACGGAATTTCCTGTGCCGAAAGTGTTGAACTCATACGAAAAGCCAAACAGAAAGGACTTGATATTACCTGTGATGTTCACGCACATCAACTTTTATTCACCGAAGAAGATGTGCTAGGATTTGATTCCAATTTTAAGGTTTATCCGCCCTACAGAACCGCTGATGATAGAATTGCGCTGTGGAAAGGACTCCGTGACGGTACGATCGATGTAATCGTATCCAATCATCAACCACAGGGAACGGAAGAAAAAGAACTGGAATTCGACCACGCAGAATTTGGGAACATCAGCTTACAGACTTGTTTTTCCTCGCTTATCGATTACAGCTCTTCCGACTTACAGTTGATCGTGGATAAATTTTCCATTGCTGCTAGAAAATTGGCTGAATTGGGTAATAAAACCTCCATTGAAGAAGGCAATAAAGCGGATATCACGCTTTTCGATCCATCAATTTCATGGACCTTTACAGAAGATAGGATCCTTTCGAAAAGTAAAAACTCCCCTTTCCTGAATAAATCCTTTCAGGGAGCCAGCATTGGTCTGATCAAAAACGGAGAAATCTTAATGCGTAAAATTTAGTGAGGTGGGTAAAAAGAGGATTTTCTTAAAAGAATTTTTCAAGGAAAAAAAGACGGTTGGATCCGTTGCGCCAAGTTCTCGTCACCTGGGAAAAAAAATGTTGAAGGACATTGATTTCTCAAGGGTTAATGCAGTGGTTGAACTCGGTCCCGGAACAGGCGTATTTACTGACATGTTACTTAATTCTTTATCTGAAAACAGTAAGCTGCTCATTTTCGAGTTGCACGAGGCGTTTTATAAAAAACTGAAAGAAGAGTTGAAGGATGATCATCGTGCAATCGTAATTAATGACAGTGCAGAAAAAATTGGAGAATACCTGCATCAACAAGGACTGGAAGAGGTGGATGTTGTAATTTCTTCACTCCCTTTGGCTAATTTCAAGAAAAAACTTACCCTCACTATTCTTAAGGAATCACACCGTTTTCTGAAAGAAGGAGGTCTCTACGTCCAGTTTCAGTATTCATTAACGTCTCAGAAACTGATAAAAAGAGTATTTGAGGACACGAAAGTAAATTTTACGCCAAGAAATATACCACCTGCTTTTATTTACACCTGCACAAAAAAATAAGTCCGGAAAACTCCGGACTCATCTTAATCGTTAGTAAACATTAGTAGTAGTGGAAATGCGTTTACGACTAAAAGACGTAAGAACAATTCCAAAGGTTGGCTCACAATTTATTTTTTAACAATTCAAGCATACATTTTACTTACTGAAAAAAAGATAAAACCTTTGTGAAGCTCATTTCCTATCCTTCGTTGGGGTAATCATTCAAAAGTTTTCAACGATTAATATCCAATAAGTTATGGAAATATTTTGTTGAACACAAGCCTTTTTTGTTTATATTTGATCAAACAACATCCGGCTTATGAGTGCAAACCTGTTTATAGTTCCTCATGATTTCACAAGTGTGGGGGATGCCGCTTTGAAATATGCCCTTTTCCTGGCAAAACCTAAAAAGACGTCCATTGAATTACTTCATATCGTGAGTAGCAAGGAAAAAGCACGTGCCGCTTTTGACAAACTCACCGAAATCATCAACAACCTTGATTTACAGGTGGGCGACGTGGACGTAAAAGCCGTTGTAAAAACGGGGAATATTTTTGATGACATAGGAAAAATAGCAGAATCCAAAGAAGCTCGACTGATTGTGATGGGGACACATGGAGCTACAGGAATGCAAAAACTCTTCGGATCCTATGCCATAAAAGTCGTTACATCCACCAGCGTTCCATTTCTCGTTGTTCAGGATGGTACCCCACGAACAAAAATTGAAAAAATCGTTGTTCCCATCGACCTTTCGAAGGAAAGCCTTCAGATCATTAATGTTGCAGGAGAGATTGCTCGGACCTTCGACGCCGAAGTTCATGTACTTGGAGAAACTCAAAGTGACCCTAGACTTGCACAACAGATCAAAATCAGAATTTCTCTGGTTAAAAAAGAGTACTCAGAGAAACACGTAAATTCACATGTTCATTTGTTGGATGGTTCGAAATCATACCACCATAAGGTGCTGGCCTTTGCCAAAGAGACAAATGCTGACATGATCGCAATGTCCTACCATTCTTCGAGCCTGTTCCCGCAGTTCGATAAATACACCCAGTCATTGATAACCAATGAAGATAACATTCCATGCTTGATTGTCAATTCTAAATTATTATCGAAACTCTACTACTAAGCGGTTGAATCAATACATTTTTTTTGCTTTAAAAAGGAATCTTCTCACAGATTCACAGGATACATTACCTTTACACCAAATTTGGACGAGGTATGGCAAAAATTGGAGAATACAATGTTTTAATAATTGATCGGTTTACCAGTGTCGGGGCTTTCCTGAAGGACAATGAAGGCTTTGAAGTTCTGCTTCCAAAAAAATACCTGACCGATGAAATGACCCTTGACGGAGAAGTAGAGATATTTCTTTACAAGGATTCAGAAGATCGGCCCGTTGCTACCACCGAAAAACCTTATGTAACACTGAATAATTTTGCCTTCCTGAAAGTAAAGGAAACTACCGACTTCGGTGCTTTTATGGATTGGGGTTTGGAAAAAGATTTACTAATCCCTTTCAAGGAACAAACAGTCAAAATGAAGACCGACGGAATCTACCTGATCCATTTATCCAGAGACCCGAAAACTGACAGGCTCGTGGGTTCTGCCAGGATCAATAAGTTCCTTTCAAAAGAACCTGCGGATTTAAAAGTTGGCGATCAGGTGGATTTATTCGTTGCTGAAATGACAGATCTAGGGCGTAAAGTGATAGTAAACAACACATTCGGAGGCTTGATTTTTAAAGACAGAATTATAAAGCCACTGCGGGACGGAGAACGGCTCAAGGGATACGTAGAGTACATCCGCACGGACGGTAAACTGGATATTTCTTTGGTACCGGTCGGTGTTGAACGCTTTGATCAATTTTCAGAAAAAATTCTGGAATACCTTAAAAAGCACGGTGGAGAAATGTCTCTGAACGATAACACAGATCCGGATATCATTCGAAACGAACTGGGAATGAGTAAAAAATCCTTTAAAAAAGGACTTGGAAACTTGTACAAAAGGAATCTGGTCAGCCTCGAAAAGGAAAAAGTGGTTCTTCTTTAATTACTCCAAACAAAAAAGAGGCCTTTCGAAAAAAGCCTCTTTTAAAACAGTATTGTTTTTAATTTTTATTCTCCACCTGCTGCGGCTGCATCAGCACGTTTCTTGTACTCTATGGCTTTCTCAGTATTTCCGGCACGTTTATGAACCTGGAACAATACATTTAGAACTCCCGCATTATTAGGCTCCTGAGCGATAAAGATCTCCAGAGGATCGATGGCTTTTTTATACATTTCCTCACTTTTTTCGAGTGTTGCACTATAATTCGGGTCTTCAAGATCCATTTGACGAGCCTTCTTTGCCAGTTTTTCTCCGCGACTCAAATAAAGCACACCTAAATTGTATGCAGCATCTTTATATTGAGGATCAATCTCAATAGCACGCTTCAGGTTTTTCTCCGCTTTCGAATACATCTCCTCTACCCGCGCCGCAAGTTCCGGGTAACTTGGATCTGTCACTTTCATCGAATCCAGTTTTTCATACGATTTATCTGCATTTGAAAGGTAAATAGATCCCATGGAACTGAATAACAGTTTGTTTTGCGGATCATTTTCCGCAGCCTTATTAAAGAAGGATTCAGCACGATCCAGATTACCCTGATCAAGAGAGATATTTACACCCTCGATCGCGAGGTCTGTATTTTTAGGAAACTGCTCAAGTACCGATTCAATGAATTTTAAAGCCTCTTCGGTCTTTCCTTCATTTTTGAGCTTCGCAACCTCATTCTTCGCTGAGATAATTGCATTGGTTTTCATTTCTTCGTTCTCCTTACCAAGCATTCCCTCCAGTTCATAAGCTCCGGCAAAAGCCATGAATGCACCTGCATAGTTTTTATTTTCGAACATCATCTTACCGTAGTTCATGGCCATTCCAACCTTTTCTCCGACAAAATCTTCAACGTCCTTCTTAAATTTACGGCTTTCATACGCAATCTTTAGTGACTTCTTGATCTCCTGCATGGTTTCTTCCGACTGAAATTCCTTCAGGTCTTCGTTGCCCTCCATACCTGATAGTTCGGCCAAACCAAAATTAATTACGGCATTGTAATAATGTGCTTTTTCATCAGCCTTGGTATCCTCATGCTCCATAGCAGGATCAATGTATTTCTTAGCCTCAAGCAAAATCTTTTTAGCCTCGTCAAACTGTCCCTGATAGAAAGCGGAAGGATATTTTTTGTACTCAATAGCCGCTGAAACGACGTTGCTGTTTTGAGCATTTAATTGAACTGCGGCAAGTAAAAGTAAGCTTGCCCCTATAATTCTGATTCTGTTTAATTTCATAATTGACATTCACTTTTGTTATTTATGCTTCGGTATTATCATTTTCCGTGCCATTTTCTTCGGTGTTATTCTCTCCGTTTTCATCCATCTCTTCATTATCAGATGCTTCCTCCTCTGATTTGGGTACTTTAGCAACCGCAGCGATCTCCCCTCCTTTTGAAAGATTGATCAGTTTCACTCCCTGTGCCGCACGCCCCATTATTCTCAACT
Organism: Brumimicrobium sp.; assembly: GCA_033722555.1. Taxonomy (GTDB): domain Bacteria; phylum Bacteroidota; class Bacteroidia; order Flavobacteriales_D; family Crocinitomicaceae; genus Brumimicrobium. The sequence continues at coordinate 10,732 of JAWVYS010000049.1, read as the reverse complement.
GGTCAACATGCGTTCTGATCGTAATACCGCTCTTGGTTATAATCATCAAATCATCCTCGTCAGTAACATTCTTGATTGCGATAAGATCCCCTGTTTTTGGTGTTACCGAAATGGTTTTCACACCTTTACCTCCTCTGTTCGTAATTCGATAAACAGGCTCACCCGTTTCAGGATCATTGAAGTAAGAACGTTTTCCGTAACCGTTTTCCGATACAACCAGAATCGTGTTCTCACTATCCGGCTCCAGGCAGATCATACCAACAACTTCATCGTCCGGACGACTCATCGTTACACCTTTCACACCGATGGAATTTCTTCCCACGGTACGAACCGTAGATTCATTGAATCGGATCGCATAACCTGAACGTTTCGCCAGGATGATCTCATTGTTTCCGTTGGTCAGTTTAGCTTCAAGAAGTTCATCACCCTCATTCACGTTGATCGCATTAATTCCATTGGTTCTTGGTCTGGAATACGCCTCAAGCTTAGTCTTTTTGATGATACCTTTCTTGGTACACATCACGATGTAATTGTTGTTTACGTAATCTGTATCCGTTAGGTCTTCAACATTGATATACGCCTTAATCCTGTCATCCTGCTCGATATTGATCAGGTTCTGTATCGCTCTTCCTTTGGATGTTTTACTTCCTTCAGGTACTTCAAACACACGCATCCAGAAACATTTCCCTTTTTCAGTGAAAACAAGCAGGTAATTGTGGTTAGTGGCTACAAAAATGGATTCCAAAAAGTCTTTATCACGTGTCGTAGAGCCTTTAGAACCTGTTCCACCTCTGTTTTGAACTTTGTATTCAGTTAAATTCGTTCTTTTTATGTATCCGGCATGTGAGATAGTCACAACCACTTCTTCATCCGGAATCAAATCCTCTATACGCATTTCTGAAGCGGAATACTCAATCGTTGAACGTCGTTCGTCACCGTATTTATCACGGATATATTCGAGCTCTTCTTTGATAATCTCCATTCTGCGAGGCTCTCTTTCTAAGATATCCTTCAGGTCTTTGATGGTTTCCATCAATTCCTCATATTCTGACCTTAATTTATCCTGCTCAAGTCCTGTAAGCTGACGTAAGCGCATCTCAACAATCGCACGGGACTGAACATCGCTGAGTTCGAATTTCTCCATTAACGCCTCACGTGCTTCATCCGGACTTTTGGAGGCACGAATAATTTTGATAACTTCATCGATATTGTCCGAAGCGATGATAAGCCCCTCTAGAATGTGGGCCCTTTCCTCTGCTTTTCGAAGGTCATACTTCGCTCTTCGAACAACTACCTCATGACGGAAATCCACAAACTTGGCGATGATTTCCTTAAGGTTCAGCAGGTTCGGTCTTCCATCAACAAGGCAAATGTTATTTACTGAAAATGAAGTCTGTAATGCAGTATACTTAAATAATTTATTAAGTACAACATTCGGAATAGCATCGCGTTTTAATTCGTAAACGATACGCATCCCGTTTCTGTCAGATTCGTCTCTGATATCACTAATGCCTTCGATCTTCCCATCATTAACCAAATCGGCCGTTTTCTTGATCATGTCAGCCTTATTCACCTGATAAGGTATCTCGGTAACAATAATGTGCTCCCTGCCGTTCTGATTCTCTTCGATCTCCGCTTTTCCGCGTATCACAATTCTACCCTTACCGGTTTCGAAAGCGTCTTTAACACCGTCGTAACCGTAAATAATTCCCCCTGTCGGGAAATCAGGAGCTTTTACATGCTCCATGAGTCCTTCGACTTCTATCTCCTTGTTATCTATATAGGCAATCGTACCGTTGATCACCTCAGTCAGGTTGTGGGGCGCCATATTTGTCGCCATACCCACTGCTATTCCACTAGCTCCGTTCACCAAAAGGTTAGGAACTTTTGTAGGAAGAACCGTAGGCTCCTGCAAACTGTCGTCAAAATTATTTTCAAAATCAACCGTCTCTTTTTCGAGATCAGCAAGCATTTCCTCAGCGATCTTTCTTAAACGTGCTTCAGTATAACGCATCGCCGCCGGACTATCACCGTCCACAGAACCGAAGTTACCCTGACCGTCTACCAGCGGATAACGAAGTGACCAATGCTGAGCCATACGCACCATGGTATCATACACAGAACTATCGCCGTGCGGATGATATTTACCCAAGACTTCTCCGACTATTCTGGCCGATTTTTTATGCGGCCTGTTAGAATAAACACCCAAATCCTGCATCCCGTACAAAACTCTTCGGTGTACAGGCTTAAAACCATCCCGAACATCCGGAAGTGCACGTGAAACAATTACCGACATTGAATAGTCAATGTAGGCCGACTTCATTTCATCTTCAATGTTTATCTGAACGATTCTTTCTCCTTCTGCCATCTTGTCATTTATTTATTTTCGCACGAATTTTGCGAACGGATTGAAGGTTCGAAAATAGGCAAATAATTCACATGGAACCGTGGGCAAAATTTAATTTTATAAACAAAAATCTGTGGAAAATTGTGAACAACTTCAACCATTTTGTCTATTATTCGTTTTATTTTTGAATTTGACATTTCGTATGCTCTTTTCAATGTATCTTTATGTCAAATGATTTATTTTAATTATATTTCAATTTATGGAAGCAAAATTTTCACCGAGAGTTAAAGACGTCATAAACTTCAGCCGTGAAGAGGCGTTGAGACTCGGAAACGATTATATAGGTGTCGAGCATTTTCTTCTCGGACTTATCCGTGAGGGCGAAGGACTCGGCATACGAGTTCTTAAGGAGTTCAACCTCGATCTCGAACAGATCCGTTTCCAGATAGAATCCTATCTGACAAAATCTGCAGGAAGCACGCCGAAGGACCTTACTAATATTCCGCTCGTTAAACAGGCGGAAAAAGTGCTCAAGATCACTTACCTCGAAGCCAAGTTGTTTAAAAGTCCTGTAATTGGAACAGGCCATCTCCTGTTATCTATTCTTAAGGATGAAAACAATGTGGCTTGTCGTACGCTCAATAAATATGGTGTGATTTACGACAATGTAAAAGACGAGATCGAAGCTATGCTTGAAGAAAACAGCCCCAGTGCTGAATTTCCGGGCTCGGCTGATGAAGGAGATACCGGTTTTAGCAGCGGTGGCTCAGGAGGCGGTGCAAGAAAGTCGGGCGAAGCAAAATCAAAAACTCCCGTGCTGGACAATTTCGGTCGTGACCTGACTAAAATGGCAGAAGCTGACCGTCTGGATCCTATCGTAGGAAGAGAAAAAGAAATTGAACGTGTAAGCCAGATTCTTTCGCGAAGAAAGAAAAACAACCCTATTCTGATCGGTGAACCCGGTGTGGGTAAAAGTGCAATCGCCGAAGGTCTCGCTCTTCGAATCGTTCAACGCAAAGTGAGTCGCGTACTTTTTAATAAAAGAATTATTTCTCTGGATCTTGCTTCGCTCGTGGCAGGTACAAAATACCGTGGGCAGTTTGAGGAAAGAATGAAAGCAGTAATGGCCGAGATCGAAAAGAATCCGGATATCATACTTTTCATTGATGAGATTCATACTATTATAGGTGCTGGTGGCGCGAGTGGTTCACTCGATGCTTCGAACATGTTTAAACCGGCTCTTGCCAGGGGTGAACTACAAGCAATCGGTGCAACTACGCTCGATGAATACAGACAGTACATCGAAAAAGACGGTGCATTGGAGAGAAGATTCCAGAAGGTGCTTGTTGAACCGACAAGTATCGAAGAAACGGAACAAATCCTTGAAAACATCAAGGAACGGTACGAGGATCACCACAGTGTAACATATACGAAAGAAGCCATTAAAGCTTGTGTTTCACTTACCGATCGTTACATCTCTGACAGGCATTTACCGGATAAGGCCATAGATGCTCTTGACGAAGTTGGTTCACGTGTTCATTTAAAGAACATCAATGTTCCTAAAGAAATTCTTGATATCGAGGAGAAAATCGAGGCTGTAAGAGAAGATAAAAACGAAGTGATCAAATCACAACAGTATGAAAAAGCTGCCGAACTAAGAGACAAAGAGAAAAAACTTCAAGACAAACTGGAAGAGGAAAAAATCAAGTGGGAAGAAGAAACCAAATCACACCGTGTAACGGTTACCGAAGAACACGTTGCTGACGTCGTTGCGATGATGACAGGAATTCCTGTACAGCGTATTGCCGAGAAGGAAAGCGGGAAACTGGCTAAAATGTCTGAAGAGATCAAAGGGCAGGTAATCGGTCAGGACGAAGCGGTTGAGAAAGTGGTGAAAGCTATTCAACGAAACCGTGCGGGATTGAAAGACCCCAATAAACCAATAGGTTCTTTCTTCTTCCTGGGACCAACAGGTGTTGGTAAAACGCAGCTTGCTAAAATTCTTGCCAAGCACATGTTCGATACCGAAGATTCTCTGATTCGTATCGATATGTCTGAATACATGGAGAAATTCTCTATTTCCAGATTGGTCGGAGCGCCTCCGGGATATGTCGGATATGAAGAAGGTGGACAGCTTACTGAAAAAGTACGCAGAAAACCCTACTCCATCATCTTATTGGATGAGATTGAAAAAGCGCATCCGGATGTGTTCAATCTATTATTACAGGCACTGGATGACGGGCACATGACAGACGGTCTTGGAAGAAAAATTGATTTCAAAAACACCATTCTCATCATGACCTCAAACATCGGTGCGCGCCAATTACAGGATTTCGGTACAGGTGTAGGTTTCGGTACAGCCGCCAGAATGGCTTCAACCGAAGATGATCAGAAAGCGGTTATTCAAAATGCCCTTAGAAAGGCATTTTCACCGGAATTTTTGAACCGTGTTGACGATATGATTCTTTTCAAATCTTTAGACCGTGAACACATCTACAAAATTATCGATCTCGAATTGAAACACTTATATAAGCGTATCAATGATTTAGGCTACGATATAGAGCTTAAAAAGGAAGCGAAAGATTTCATCGTAGATAAAGGATATGATTCCAAATTCGGTGCTCGACCTTTGAAAAGAGCAATCCAGAAATACGTAGAGGATCCGCTTGCCGAGCAGATTATCAATGCACAAATTTCTCAGGGAGATAAAATTGTGATCAGCCTCAACAAAACCGGCGATGCTTTGGATTCTAAAGTGGTCAAAGGAAAAGAAAAAGGGGAATCTAAAAAAGATAAAAACTAAAATTCATTTTAAAACCGACAAGGGAGTGATATTTCACTCCCTTTTTTTTATAAATCTATGTTTAGAAATACTTTGCTGCTTGCCTTTTTCGTGTTGTTCGTGACAAAAATAGTGTCATCTCAAACAACCGTTTCTCTGGTGAATGTACCTTCGGAAATATTTGTAAACAACGGAAAGACAGACTTCGAAAAGATACTCTTTACTGATGGAGATTTGCAAAAAGACGTTGCCCTACTCTACAAGAAGAAACTCCTGAGTCATGATTTTACAGATCCTAACAGTTCTTTCGAACAGTACTGGGAAATTATGGGTGATCAATGGTTCAGAGTAACGTTGAAGCCGGGCGAAAAGCCCTTGATTCTTTTCAAGGGAATGGCTTCCTTCTCGGACGAAAAATCATATGTTGAACTCTACGACCTCAAACGACAAGGCAATGAGCGTGTCTATACGGACTATGGGAATTTACTCGCGTATCAGGTACATCCTTTTACTTCCGAGATCATATTATTTATACATAAATACCCGTGCTGCAGAAGTGCCAGCCATAACATTATCAAAGTACGCTACCTGAAAATGGATGCGGTCGTAAAAGACAAGTTTTTTGTCGGACGTGACGCAGGTGATATGGTTGGACCGTTTTATCCTGAAAAGGTCGAATTCAGTGGAGAATATCATCAGCTTCAGGAAAGAAAATTACTTCGTTGGTCACCGGAAATAGTACAAAAAAATGCATTCCTAGGGTTTTCTGAAACCAATGCGATCATCCATTACGAAAAAGGTGCTTACTATAAAATTCTCGGAGAAAAAGAAGACTGGTATTTCGTACTCATGCTCAATGGGATAGCTGAAGAACAAAGCATGGTGATTAACCACCTTAACTTCAAGAATCGCCCTGTTTACGGGTGGATTAAAAAGTAAAGAACTTCTGAGGTCAAAACTCTTTTCGGATCACGGGCCGGTGCATCCAATAAAATCGTCGTATCCTCGGTAGGCCTTTAGAATTTAACCACTCTGAAAACCATACTGACCAAAAACATGTATGCCACTCGTAAGCAGCGTACATGTTAACAGTAATACGTTCTTTATCAGTTTCAACTTTACTTTATCACGAATTTAGATGAGTACTGTTGTCCGTCTTTAGTAGTTACTTTTATCCAGTATACTCCCCGTGCGGAATCTTTTAAGGATATTTTCGAAACTGAAGGATTAATTTTCTCACTATCAAAAACTAAATCTTTTCCTTCAACACCAAATACTTGAATCGACTGTATCTCCTTTTCCTTCTTTAATTCAACTCTAAATTCACCTTTATTCGGATTGGGGATAACCGTTATATCAACTGATTCTTTAATAGTCATATCAGTGTCATTTGAAGATGCATTCAACATGCTTTTAGAACTAGGTGCGTACTCAACAAACAGATCTTCACAAACTCCTGTATAATAACACAGCAAGTTTTGTGTGTTAGATAGAATTTGTTATAATAGTTAAGTTAAGTAGACATTTTTATGCGCAGTCAATATTTCTAAAATAAAACTAACTATTAATCAATTAAGAACAAAATAAAATCCACAAAATTTTCATTTCGACTTAAATTAAATTTTTTCACTTGTAAAAGTTCTTAACTATTTTTGCAATTGATTTATAGATTAGTAATCATTATATTATCTAATTCGATGATGGTAATGAAAGAAAAAGTTAACTATCAGCCTGAAAAAACTTATTATACGAATAATCTTCATTATATACCTGAATAACAGTATCAATTAAAATTTCAAGATAAATTTTATCAACGAATGAATTTGCCCCAATGCGCCTTACCTCTTCTACCACTGCAAGGTTAGATAATGAACTAAACATAACAACTTTTACCCGTTCCGCTGGAGTTATACTGCTGCGACTTTATTTCACTTTACAACCAACTTCCTCCTCTGCAAAATTTCCTTCTGGACAACCATTTCCACAACCGCAAACAATAATATCCTTTATTTTTCCATAAACTACCCTTATATTTGCAGCCCAAATGAAGGAAAATTACGCTGAATATCTCACTCATCCGGTCTTCAAGGTAACTCGTGATATCATCACTGAAAATAACCTGGAAGCCTATGTGATTGGTGGATACGTGCGTGATCTTATTCTTCAACGGCCATCCGTGGACATCGATATTGTTGTGGTGGGCAGTGGAATGGAACTTGCACAAAAAGTTGCCGAAAAACTCAAGGTAAAGAAAGTATCCTATTTTAAATCCTTTGGCACGGCCCATTTCAATTATAAGGAACTCGATGTAGAGTTTGTAGGTGCGCGGAAAGAATCCTACAACCGTGATTCACGAAAACCGGTGGTGGAAAACGGTACCTTACAGGACGATCAGCTACGCAGAGACTTCACCATCAATGCCCTGGCACTCGACTTGAGGAAAGAATCCTACGGAAATATCGTGGATCCCTTCAACGGTTTAAGTGACCTGGAAAACAGAATTATCAAAACGCCGCTGGATCCGGATACAACCTATTCCGACGATCCCCTGCGCATGATGAGAGCGATACGCTTCGCTTCTCAGTTGGACTTTAAGATTGAAAAGGATAGCCTCAATGCAATTCTGAACAATGCACAACGACTCAAAATAATTTCAGGAGAAAGAATATCTGAAGAATTGAACAAGATCATTTTGAGTCCTATACCCTCAAGGGGATTTAAATTATTGTTTTCCACCAAGCTCCTCAATGAATTTTTCCCTGAAATGGTGGCTTTGCACGGAGTAGAAACCATCGAAGGAAAAACCCACAAGGATAATTTTTATCATACACTTGAGGTTCTCGATAACGTAGCGACGGTTTCTGACAACCTTTGGCTAAGATGGGCTGCCATTATGCACGACATTGCGAAACCTCCTACAAAACGGTTCAATAAAAATGCTGGTTGGACATTCCACGGGCATGAGGACCTCGGTGCACGAATGGTTCCGGGAATATTCAGGAGACTAAAGCTTCCCCTCGATCACAAAATGAAATATGTTCAGAAATTGGTTCGGCTTCACCTCCGCCCTATCTCACTGGTAAAAGGTGATGTTACTGATTCTGCCATACGAAGATTGCTCCATGAAGCCGGAGACGATATCGAAGACCTCATGAAACTGTGCAATGCAGACATTACCTCGAAGAATGAATTCAAAGTACGAAAATTCAAAAAGAATTTTGAGATTGTCGAAGAGAAACTGAAAAGTGTTGAAGAAAAAGATCAGGTACGAAATTTTCAGCCCCCTGTGGATGGAAAATTGATTATGGATACATTCAATTTATCGCCCTGTAGTGAAATAGGAGAAATAAAACAGCACATAAAAGAAGCCATACTCGATGGAAAAATTCCCAATGAATTTGATGCGGCCTATGATTTGATGCTTAAAATCGGTAAGGAATTGGGATTAAAAACTGCTCAAAACAGTTGACTTACTCATTTGTTGAATAGATAAAACAAAAAATTAATATGCCCGGACTGAAATTTAGAGTATTGCTGGACAGTATCAAAGAGGGAGATGTGTTCTGTGATATCGTTATTAACGACGATAACTCTTTCGAAAAACTGTATACCGAAATACTCGAAGCGTTTGACTTCCCAAATGACCAAATGGCCTCCTTTTTTGTGAGTAATGCGGAATGGGACAAAGGTGAAGAGATCAGTCTTATGGATATGACCTTTGGCCCCTCAGAAGGAGAAGATGTACCTCAGCAAATGTCTGAATTGATGATTCGGGAAAGGATCCAGTCACCCAACCAACGTTTTATCCTCGTTTATGATTTTCTCAATATGTGGATCTTTCTGATAGAATTACAGGAAATATTATCCGAGGAAATTTCCACACCGAAGGTAGTAATGAAGGTAGGTGAAATTCCTGATAAACTGCGAAAAGAAGGTACGAATTCCCTTCAAAACATGAGGTTTGATACAAAAAAATCCGATGATTCAAGTGACTTCGGTTACGACGATTTCGACGATGACCTGGATTCTGACAGTTTTGAAAACATCGATGATTACGATTTCTGAAAATGATTGATAAAGATCCCATCGGACGGGCTATCCGGGACTTCAGTCAGGGAAAAAGCACTGAAAGCATTGTTGTACATTGTGATCTGTCAGAGGATGATATTCTCCCCGTACCCTATCTTTTCCGTAGTTTTAAGGAAATGCCCGAGATGGAGAAGATCGCGCTTAAGCGGGCCTCCGGAAGAGTACTTGACGTCGGAGCAGGTGCCGGCCCACATGCATTGTATTTGCTGAAAAACGGACTGGAAGTAAAGGCAATCGATACCTCACCCCTGGCAGTTAAACATATGCAATCCCTTGGAATAGATGCGACAGAGCGTTCGTTCTTAAATTACAACGGTGAATCCTTCGATACTATTTTGCTCCTGATGAATGGCATAGGCCTTGCCGGAACACTCGAAAATTTGCCGGAATTTTTAGTACATTGTAAAAATTTATTGAACCCGGGTGGACGGATAATCTGTGATTCTACCGATGTCCGTTATTTTTTCGAAGATGAAGAAGGCGCCACCTGGATCGATTTAAACAATAATTATTACGGTCAATTCCGTTTCCAAATGGAATACATGGATTGTAAAAGCGACTGGTTTGACTGGCTGTACCTTGACGGGGAGACATTATCTGAACATGCCCGGAATGCCGGCTTGGATATGGAAATACTGTACGAAGAAGAAGCGGCATTTCTTGCCGAGTTAACCTTAAAAAATTTAGAAGGATGAAGTTATTACACCTGATGTTAGTGGCAATTTGCCCGATATTTTTTACCAATATATACTTTGGTCAGGATACACTCAGTAATGAACCGTCCTCTTCTTTATTATGGGAAATCACAGGTAAAAAAGTGAAGTCTCCCTCCTATTTATTCGGCACCATGCATCTCATTCCTACGGATCGCTTTCTTTTTCCTGAATCACTCCAAAAAAAGATAAAGAATTCTGAGGTCCTGGTCATGGAAATAGGCGGATTAGCTGAGCAAATGAAGGGCATGGAATTACTGATGCTCAAAGAGGGAAATCTCTTTGATTATTTCTCCGAGGAGCAGGCGGATTCTATTTTTACATTCGCAAAGGAACAACTGGGTTACGACGAACAGCAGATGAGAACGCTTTTTGGAAAAATGAAACCTTTCGCGCTGATGCAACTCATGACGCAAAGATCTTTCGGAGAAAATCCGGCCTCGTATGAGTTAAGTATGGAAAAATTAGCCAGAGAACATGAAATTACGGTCCTTGGACTTGAAACGGCTGAAGAGCAAATGTCGCTTTTCGATTCTATTCCAGTTGAAAAACAGGTTGAAATGGTCATGAGTTCCCTCCGTAGTGTTGATGAAAGCAGCGAAGAAACGAATAAACTTATTGATGCGTACCTTTCGCAGAACATCGATACAATTTACAGTTATATCAGTAGTTCTCCGATGAATACGGACAGTTTTGAACAGGATTTCCTCATTCAGAGAAATCAAAAATGGATCCCGGAAATAAAAAAAATAATTAAAAAGGAAAAAGCTTTTATTGCCGTAGGAGCAGCGCATCTTGGTG
>JAWVYS010000048.1:0-20440 GCA_033722555.1 Brumimicrobium sp. | reverse complement strand
CCCCTGGGTGATGTTCCATGCCTCTTGTGCACCGATTAGGTCGAGTGCGTAATCCTGAGCAAAGGTCAGGTTATAATCGTTGGGACTCATCATCAGCTCAAAGTCCTCGATGATCTCGGGATTGGTTAGCGCAGCAGTCGTTTCGATAAACCGAAGGAAAGGAGCGGTATTCCCTTCAATCTCAAATTCGAAAACTTTTCTTAATACATTGTTCCGCGATGCAGGGAGGGCTTGTTTCGCTCCGGTTACTCCCAGAGAGTAATTCAGTTGCTTCAATATTGAAGTATCATTTACGGTAACCCATACTTTGGTAGACTGTGAAAAGCCGAAGGCTGCGGAAAGGGTAATTAAAGCGGCAGTAATAATTGATTTCATGGTTTAAATTTTTTGTTTCTTGAGTTTTTTTAATAGCGGTATCAGACAGGTCTTATAGATGGATTCTATTTTGGAAAAACTGAGTTCATCAAGTTCACGGGCTGAATCGAAGACATCAGAATACTGAAGTATTTCTTCGATCATCTCATTTCTCTTTTTTTCTAAATCCTCCATTTTATCACTGATTTTGAGCCAAATTTAGGTGGAGACAGGTGCTTCAAAAGCTTTATTTTAAGCGGCATTGAGAGAATTCATTGATTGTATTTAGCTACATCTAAGCATTTATATAAGCGTGACTGAGTAAGCTCAATTAGGTAGCTCGTAGAGACCGTAATACGTATTACTACGTACCATCAGCGCCTAGTATATTGATAAAGAATGAAATAGGTTCCTTGTGAAATATGCGATCGCTATCTAGCCTTCATTCAGACAGATAAAACAATTTTTTTTAGACAAAAAAAGGGGGCTTTTTAGCCCCCTGGTTTGCTTATTTCTGTTCCAGTTTTATAATTGACCTTCTGAATGGAAAATACCATTCCTGTACACCTCCAACCTGAGAAGTAAACCGTCTTCATCATATACATAAAGTCTCCCATCCCAGAGTCTTCCGTTCTTAAACTCTCCTTCCATAAGCAACTCACCTGCTTTATTCAACAGCTTGTTATAACCGTTTGCTTTGAATGATTTATTTTTCGGAGGAATTGGAGCTTTCCGTCCGGCAGCAATCATCTGCTCCTCAGCAATGTCTTGCTGCTTGATGACACCACTCGTTTCTTGAACCTTTCCTTCGGCATCATACAATATCCTCTCTTTTATTTCACCGTTGGGCCAGTAACGCACTGCTTCTCCAACAGGTTTTCCCCTTTCTGAATGATAAACATACTGAGGTTTACCATTTTGATGATAATGGCTCACCCGACCGTTTTCGAGTCCATTCCTATCATAGACGGCTTCAAAAATCAGCGTTCCTTCCTCGTTATATCTTTTGAGCGAATCAACGTACCGATTTTTTGAAAAAGTGCCTTCCTCCTGAATGTTTCCGTTGGGAAAATACTTCGTGAATGGTCCGTTGGGTCGATTATCTTCATAATACCCCTTAAGTTTTGGGGTTTTACCGTCCTCGTAATAATAGATCCACAATCCGTTCTTACGGTTCTCCTTATAAAATCCTTCTTCTACTTTTGCTTCCGTAGGATATCCTTTATCCGGCTTATCTTTTCCGTAAAGAATCCATTTCCCGTGCTTTCTTCCCGAAGAATCTACTTGATTGATAGCGTTATTACTACCAACTTTTTCGAGGGTATCCTTGTTCGTTGAAGCACCATAAGTCTGCAGTACACTCATGCTGAGTGTAAAAATGAGCATTATCTTTTTCATGATTTATTTGAGTTTAGTCTTTTCAACAATGGTATCATGCATGAATGATAAACAGATTTCAAAAGAGAAAAACTCATTCCGTTCAGTTCATTCGCTGATCTGTAGAAATCCGAATAAGCGGTAATCTCTTCGATCATTCTTTTTTTCGTCTCGGGATAATTGGTCTGTATCATAGCTGATGGTTTTGTTTTGATCAAATGTAGGTCGACCTGTAGACTCAAAACAATTCAGCGTGTTTCCAAGATCATAAAATAAAGGTTTACTTATATACGGTGTTAAGTGAAGTTCTTAGGAACTCTATGTGTAACGATTAAGAACTTTCTTGACTATAGTCTACGTGATTTCACTTATACTCTGCCGATGATCGCACCGGAATAAGTTCCGTGACCCCATTCTATTATGGTAATTTTAATATCTTAGCCACATTCAGTGAAATAACTATTGACCAAGAATGACCGATAGAACGAGCTATTCTTTTGCACGGAGATTTCTGATCTACCAAAAGGAAAGGTTTCCCTTTATGAAAAACGGGCTTGTGATCGCTGTTTTTACATTCTCTGCCATCTCATATTCGATTCTTTCTCGCGGAGCCGAAGGTTTTATTCCTTTGTCAGATTATCTGATTGCGGTATTCGAAACAGTTTCTTTTTTCTTTTTGGTCAGGCTTTTTGACGAAGAAAAGGATAAAGAGGATGATGCAAAATACCGGCCTTATTTACCGGTTCCAAGAGGACTGATACGTTTAAAAGAACTTCGATTTATTTCGGTTGTTGTGATTGTCCTTCAGATACTGGTTATAATCCTTTTTCAACCCGGTATGATTTTTCTGCATTTTTTGATACTTGGCTTCCTGCTTTTGATGCGTTTCGAATTCTTTGTCCCTGATTGGCTACGAAAAAGACAGATGGCTTATATCACTTCACACATGCTGATCATTCCGTTGATTGATCTTTATGCGAGCGGACTCGACTGGAAACTGTCTGAAGAGGGTTTTCATACAGGGCTGATATGGTTTTTTGCTGTTTCTTATTTCAACGGTCTCACACTGGAATTTGGCAGAAAAATCCGAACAAAAGATAGTGAAGAAGAGGGTGTGGTAAGCTATACAGCTTTGTTTGGTTTAAGAGGAGGACCGGCGGTGTGGGCTGCAAGCATGTTCACTACTTTGATCATGGCCATAGGAGCCTCATTATTTGCAGGTTTTGATATACTATCTGTCATTTTATTAATAATATTTTATATCGGTTGTGTCTTGCCGGGTCTTCTTTTTATTAAGGCTCCTACTACTCGGAGAGCGAAATATATTGAGTCATCCTCTGCGTTGTGGACACTATTCATGTACCTGATTCTCGGAGCTACACCAATGATTAAACAACTTTTATTCTGATGTACAGATATATTCGAAGTGAGAATTCTTCTCTGGAGGAAATAGAAAAATTTGGCGGAAAGGCACGAAATCTTTTTCTCCTCAGTTCTGCAAACATTGCTATTCCTCGCTGGTGTGTAATTCCTTCTGATATTCTTGAAAATTCGATTGGTTTTACAGAGGATAAGCTTACACTGGATAAAAAAATACTGGACGAGATCAGGATCTTTTTCAGTAGCGACGACGAAGAGATAACTTTTGCAGTACGTTCTTCAGCGCTTAATGAAGATAGCAAAAACTATTCATATGCAGGAATTTACAAGAGTTATTTAAATGTAAACTTCGACGACCTCGAAAATAAAATTCTCGCTGTGAGGAACTCACTAAAAAGTAAGGTTGCTAACAGTTACGTTCGAAGCGCAAATACGGCAGATCAGAATATTGCAGGCATGGCTGTAATTATTCAGAAACAGATTAATGCGGATATTTCAGGGGTAGGATTTGGATTAAACCCCGTAAACGGAGACGAAGAAACAAAGGTAATAAATGCAGTATTCGGAATTGGTGAGGGACTGGTTTCAGGTGATTTAATAGGCGATACATACAAGATCAAAGACAATAAAATTAACGAGGTCAGTGTAAAGAAAAAGGATTTCTTTTTTGTTCTCGACAAAGAATGTAGCGGCTTGGAAAGGGCTCAGATTCCATATAAATTAAAAGAATCTCAGGTTCTGGATCAGTCGCGTATTTTTCAAGTTGGTGAACTACTCGATAAGGTAAAAGAAGTATTTGGTTCACCACAGGATGTTGAATTCTGCTACGAAAAAGACAAGCTTCATCTGCTGCAATCCAGACCTATTTCGGCAATCAGAAAAAATGAAGAGTACATACTCTGGGACAACAGCAATATTGTTGAGTCCTACCCCGGAGTGACTACTCCTCTCACCTTCTCGTTTATTAACATGGTTTATGAGAGCGTATACAAACAGTTTGTGCGATTAATGGGTGTTCGCGACCATGAGATTGAAGAAAATAATGAAGTCTTTGCAAATACCCTGGGCTTGGTGCGGGGAAGGGTTTATTATAACTTGAGGAACTGGTATAAAATGCTGGCCATGGCACCGGGCTTTAAACTCAATGCACGTTTCATGGAAACCATGATGGGAGTAAAGGAACGTTTCGATCTTGATGATGAGCAAAGATTGAGCAAAGGAATGGCGCGCATCCGGGTAATCGGCATGATAATCAACATTTTGGGTATACACCGGAACCTCAAAAAGGAAAGGCAACGATTTCTAAAACATCTTGAAAAGATAATGACTGAATTTGAAAAAATGAATTTCAGTGAACTGACCCTTGACAGGCAGGTAGAAGAATACAAAAGATTTGAAAAGTCGCTTATTCTTGAATGGAAGGCTCCGTTAATCAACGACTTTTTCTCCATGGTTTGGTTCGGTTTACTGAAAAAACAATCGGAGAAATATTTTCCCGAATCTCCGAATATTCACAACAATCTTCTGTGTGGAAGCAGGGATATTATTTCGGTCATTCCTATGCGTGAAAGCCTGAAAATATCTGAAAACATTTTGAAGCACCCGGAAATTAAAGCTCTATTTACTTCCAAAAAACCTGATGAGATCTTGAATGTTCTCGAAACTACCGATAATCCGGACTTTAAGCACCTCAAACATCAGATTGATGATTATCTTCAAAAATTCGGCGAGCGGTGCATAGGTGAACTGAAGCTAGAGACGATTTCCTATACACAGCAACCGGATAGATTTATTCATCTGATAAAAAATTATGTTGAGGAAAATATATCCCTATTCAGCGGTGAAAAAGACATCGATGCTGAGCTGAGAAAAAACGCAGAGGCGCAGGTAAGTGATTTTTTAAGATTTAAACCTTTAAAGCGGTGGTTTTTTAATAAAACACTAAGAAAATCCAGGGAACTCGTAAGCAACCGCGAAAACTTACGTTATGAAAGAACACGGGTTTTTGGAATGGTCCGAAGAATGTTCACCGCGATAGGACAGCGTCTACACGAACTGGATGTATTGCTTCATGCGCGCGATATATTTTATTTAAAGCGGGAGGAAATGCTTGAACTGAACTTAAATGGACTTTCTTCAGCTAAAATTTCAGAATTGCGAGAAAAAATCGCCACCCGTAAAACTGAATTCGATGAATATTCATCTCAGCATGATCCCCGCGAGAGGTTTTACACCTATGGCTATAAATTTACCGATGAATACATATATTCTACTGAGAAACTCGAACCGGTTAAAGACGACTTGTCCGGAATCGGATGCTGTCCGGGGATTGTAAATGCAAAAGTCCGGATTATAAGGGATCCTGATAAAGTCGATTCTTTAAAGGGCGATATTCTTGTGACATCGAGTACGGATCCGGGCTGGATAAAATTATTTCCGGGATGCTCGGGTATTATCGTTGAAAGAGGAAGTCTGCTCAGTCATTCTGCCATCGTTTCAAGGGAAATGGGTATACCTTGTATCGTTGCGGTAGATGGTTTACTTAGATCACTGAAAGATGGTGACCGGATTACAATGGACGGTAGCACGGGTAAAATTCAGATACATCGGTGAAACAGGTTAAAAAACATATTATCCGATATGCAAATTGTTGGGAAGATCCGGATGTTCTCCTGTCAAGTCTCAAAATCGCACCGGGTGACAGGGTATTATCGGTAGGTTCCGCAGGGGATAATTCATTCGCCTTGCTATCGGGTGATCCTGAAATCGTTGATGCAGTAGATCTTAATCCACTTCAGATTCATTTAATCAATTTGAAAAGAGAAGCCATCAGACAACTTGAACGCGAAGAATACCTGCGTTTTAGCGGTTTTGAGGAATCCTCGGAAAGAATGAAGGTATATAATTCCTTGCGTACGGAATTACCCGCTGAATCCCGTTTATTCTGGGATAATTCCTCGAAAATTATTGAATCGGGACTTATTCACAGTGGGAAATTCGAAAAGTATTTCCGTTTCTTTGCGCGACGTGTAGTCCCTTTGATCCATAGCTCTATGACGGTGGATAAATTGCTCAAGTCCAAAGAGGAATCGGAACAGTTACTCTTCTATAAAAATATATGGGAAAACAAACGCTGGAAATGGTTATTTAAACTCTTTTTCAGTGAATGGGTGCTTGGTCGGTTCGGAAGACATCCTTCCTTATTTGACGAGGTTGAAATTTCTGTTGCCGATTTTATTTACGAACAGACCGCTCAACACCTTTCTTCTGTAGGCTGTCAAAAGAATTATTTCCTACATTATATTTTGAAGGGAAGTTTTGGCGACGAACTTCCTTATTACGTAAAGAAGGAGTCCTACGGGCGCATCAAACAAAATATCGACAAGCTAAATACCGGCGTAGGATCCGTTGAGGAATATGCAAAAAAAATGAACCATTATAATAAATTTAACCTTTCCAATATTTTCGAATATATGGATGAAAACGCGTTTAATAAATCTTCTGAAATTCTATGTTCGTCGGCAGATAAGGGTGCACGTCTTGCGTACTGGAATTTGATGGTAAACAGGGATATTTCCGAAATCAGACAGGATGTGAGTAAATCGCAAATGAATATTTTTTTTGATAAAGGTTTCTTTTACAAGAGTTTTCATATTAATTTAGTTCGATGAACATTGAGTGGTTAAATATGCTCTACTTCGCAACAATATTTCTTTTATTGTTCGGAGTGGCTGATATTTTACACGTTGCAATGGATCTTAAACCCGGTCTAACACGCAAAATCGTTCACCTGGTCACCGGACTGATAGTACTCGTCTTCCCCTATTATTTCAGTAATCATCTTTCTGTCATGATCCTATGTGCCGCCTTTTTCGTGCTGCTTCTATTAAGTATGTACTTCAATTTTCTACCTTCTATAAATAAAGTAAAGCGGAAAACCCTCGGAAGTCTTTATTTTCCCATATCCATATATTTTTCTTTTTATATATACACCCTGGAAGAGAACCTTATTTTCTTCCTTATTCCCATGGCAATCCTTGCTGTATCTGATACGCTTGCCGAACTGATAGGGTCAACGTTAAAATGGAAACCTTACCGTTTTCATGATCTTCAAAAAACCTGGGGAGGATCTATCGCCTTTTTTGTAAGCAGTTTCGTAATCTCTCTGATCATACTTCGACTTTTTCAACTCATGGATTTCGACACCAATATTCTGATAAGTCTAAGTATTGCTATGGTAACAACCGTTTTCGAGGCATTTTCTCATCGTGGCATCGATAATTTGACTATACCCCTCGGGGCCATTCTGGTGCTCTATTTTATTCAACATACCATTCTCATTTAAATTATGACCTGGATTAAAACTTTACCCGGTGAGCCGGATTATGTTTATTTTGAACGTTTACCATACACTATATATCCTAAAGAAAGTCCACGTTTTAAATTAGGATTTGATCCTGTAAACCTGTATTTAACGGGTTGTTTCGTATACCTTGAAAACAACGAACCTAAAGCCAGATTTGCTTTTTATGAGAACCCCCTACTCCGTTACAATAACAGAAAAGTTGCTTGTATTGGGAGTTATGAATGTGTTAAAAACACGGAAATAGCCGAAAGAACACTTGAATTCGCAAAAGAAATTGCTCGCTCAAAAGATTACGGTTTTTTGATAGGTCCTATGGAAGGAGCCACCTGGAATAATTATCGCTTTACCGATGACTTCAAAGAGGGCCCTTTTTTTATGGAACCCTACCATCATCCTTATTACCCGGAACAGTTTAGGGCGTCAGGTTTCAATATTATTGCAAAATACGCATCTAATCTTGACAATAAACTTTTCTACGATCAGAAAGAAATTGACGAGAAAAAAGAGGAATTTCTAAACGCCGGACTGCGTATACGGAATATTGATCTTACCAATTTCAGGGAGGAATTGAACAAAATGGCTTGTTTTTGTAACGCAGCTTTTAAAGACAACTTTCTTTTCACACCGATTAAAGCAGATGTCTTTTTGGATAAATACCTGAAGTTTAAAGATAAAATTGATCCTGAGTTTTTCCTTATCGTGGAAAACCGGGATCAGGAAATCGTCGGACTCTTTTTTCCCGTAAAAGACTTCAACGACCATTCGGAACAGAGGTTTATACTTAAAACTATGGCGAGAACTAAAGACTTCCCTGTTCCGGGAATGGTTCGTTTTCTCGGTCAGAAAACGATTAAAACCGCCTTGAAAAAAGGATTTCGTGAAGTAATCCATGCTTTCATCCTGCAGGAAAACGTATCTGTGGAAATCTCCAACCGTTTCATGGGAAAACCCTATAAAAGCCATTCACTTTACGGTACGGAGTTATGAATATTAGTAATTATTTCTTCGACCAGGCAGCTAAAAATCCTGATAAATCAGCTATTATTCATGGAAATAATTCGATTACGTATGGAGAATTAGCTGCGGAGGTAAAAAAAACCGCACAATATATTTACGGGAAAGGAATCCGTAAAAACGACCGTGTGCTGGTGTTTATCCCGATGGGTATAGATCTTTATCGCATCGTCCTCGCTATATTTTCAGTAGGTGCTACAGCGGTCTTTATCGACGAATGGACTGATAAATCAGCCTTACTGAAGGCTTGTAAAACAGCAAAATGCAAGGCGATGATTACAGGATTAAAGGTGCGCTTTTTTTCAATGTTCTATCACGAAACTCGCAGTATTCCCATCAAATTGCTGATTTCCGGCCGTGCGAAAAACCTCATGGATCCGATTTCGGTCGATAAGGATGATTCTGCGCTGATCACCTTCACTACCGGTTCTACCGGACTACCCAAGGCAGCAGATCGCAGCCACGGTTTTCTGTCCTTACAACTTGAAATCATCGGAAACGAAATGAATAATTCAGGATACGATGTAGCTATGGTAAACTTACCCGTTGTCCTTTTCTCTAATCTGGCACAAGGTATTTCTTCTGTAATTCCTCTGTATAATTCAATACAACCTGACAGATCAGATTGGAATGCAATCGCTGCACAATTGAATATTCACAAGGTAACACAAATTACCGGCTCCCCCTATTTTTTAAGCGGTATAGCCGATCATTTCCGCAAAAAGGATCAAACTGTTTCGGGTATCACCAAAATATTCACCGGAGGGGGCCCCGTTTTTCCGGATCAGGCGCGTATGCTACTGTTTGTCTTCACATCAGCGCGAATAAAGGTGGTATATGGATCCACTGAGGCTGAACCAATCAGTCTGATAGATGCTGAAAATTTACTGGAACTTTATACCATGGAACAAAAAGGATTACCTGCAGGAGTTCCTCACCCCTCTTTAAATGTAAAAATCGTTCGGATGACAGAGAAGATCGAACAAAAAATGAAATCAGATAAGTTTGAACAAATGAAGGTTAAAGAGGAAGAAATCGGTGAGATTTTAATTTCCGGAAGCCCTGTACTTGATCGGTATTTTCCGGCGGAAAAGAATCTACCAACGAACAAGGTTCAGGTTAATGAAGTGCTTTGGCACAGAACGGGTGACAGCGGATATATTAAAAACGATATTCTTTACCTCACCGGTCGTGTACAGGAAATAATCAAACGAGAGAATAAATATTATGCACCTTTTATAGAAGAGCTAAAAATAAATGCTCATCCTTTCGTAAAAAACGGTTGTATTATTCAAAGTGAGAATAAAATTGTACTTTTTATTCAGTTAGAAAAAGGATGCATTATTTCGGAGAAACTATTCGATTTTCCTTTCGATGAATTAAGGATAATTGATGAATTTCCGAGAGATCCAAGACATCACACAAAAATCGATTACCGGGCACTCCGTAAACTGATTTAAACCTAACTCAGAATCAGTCGCAGTCGATAGAAACACCTTTTCTCCAATTCAGGTACCACTTTCGGAATTTTCTCCACCCTTTCATGCTGTCTTTCTGCATAGCATCAAATACTTTTCTCTGATAATCAATCGCTTCTGACGCAGAGAGATGAAAAATACGTTTTGCATCGCCATGAACGCCGGGAATCACAATCCAGTCTTTATTTAAATATATGAGCGTATGTGAAACGGTATCTGTTTTATTCGGTGAAATCAAATGTACATGGATATGGTTTTCTACTCCTGAAATTTTCCTTAAAAAAGGCCTTGAAAGTGTTGGTATTTGAAGAGAAGCCTGTGTTAATGGTGTAAACAGGGTCGCCATGATTTTAAACGACTCACTTTCATCGATAATATCGTCCGCGCCATGTGCCCGCATGTCTGCAATATTATTAAGCCCTAAATTTACCACGTAATCGACCTCTTCCTCATTGATACCTTCCCGGAGCTCAAAATGATCTCCTTGATGAATCACCGTAAAACGTTCACTCGTCTCATTTACCACGATACCGAGCTTATTGAACATTCCGGAAAAATAATCAGCAAGTTCCTTTTTATCGAGCAGGCTCTCCCATTCTTCCATTGTTTTCTGGGCCTTCAAAGTGGCTGAAGAAACCCCGGTGAAGAAAAGGGCTATTAAAATTCTTTTTGCTGCTTCAAGTAAGGATTTTTTTAATCGCATAATTTATCATATATAACCCTTGTTCTTAGCCCAGATACTTAACTGAGCAGAGTTGGGTAAGTTTAGTTTTTTAAGAATATTGTGTCGGTGTGTATCAACTGTTCTGTTGGAAACGTTAAGAATGTTACCTATTTCTTTGGAGGTTAATCCTCCTGCGATCAGTTTAACGATCTCTATCTCCCGATTAGTCAGTTCCGGCTCACTGGATTCGGTTCCGAACATGGTTTTTACAAATTTGTCCTTGATCTCTTCACAGATGTACTGCTCCCCACTATCGACCTTTTCAATGGCGCGAATTAATTCTTCCTTCGAGCTGTTTTTGGTTAGGTATCCTTTGGCTCCGTTGCTTAACAATTTCTTTACCAGTGCAGTATCATCGTGTATGGAAAGGCCGATAACGTTTACTTTTGGGAGTTTATTCATAATTGTCTTTGTGGCCTCAAATCCGTCTCCCTGCTTTAAATTGATATCCATCAATACGATATTCGGCCTGTAGGCCTGCGCCATCTGAATAGCCTCGGTCTCTCCTGTGGCTATCCCAACGACCTCCATGCTTTGCTCGGCCTTCAGTATCGACATCCACGCCTGAGCAATCAGGTTGTGGTCATCCACAATTAATATTTTAATCTTATCTTTCATTTTCCCCAGTATTTACGGCACAATATAGAAGTTTTTTCATTTTTTTCAAGTGAATAACTGATTTATTTGTTGAAAATCAGACAAAAAAAAAGCCCCGAATAATCGGGGCCATAAAATCCTTTTGTGAAAAGATTAATAATAGATCAGTCTTCTCACTTTGGCAATGTATTTAGCCAAACGAATAACCTGTTTCGTATAACCGTATTCATTGTCGTACCACGTGTAAAGAACCACATTTTTACCATCGGGTGAAATGATGGTTGCTGGAGAATCGAAAACAGAACAGCAAGTATTTCCTATAATATCATTCGAAACAAGCTCTTCGTCTACCGAATAGTGAATCTGATTAATCAGATCTCCGTTCAACGCAGCATACCTGATTTTTTCATTCACCTCTTCAACTGTGGTTTGTTTATTTAGAGCAAGAGAAATGATTGCAAGCGACCCGTTTGGAGTAGGAACCCGAACAGCATTTGCAGTCAGTTTATTTTCAAGATCTGGAATTACTTTAGTAACGGCCTTACCTGCTCCTGTGGATGTGATAACCATGTTTATCGCCGCAGAACGTCCTCTTCTTGGTTTATCGTGCATATTGTCCAGCAGGTTCTGGTCATTCGTATATGCATGCACGGTCTCAATATGTCCTCTTTCAATCCCGAAATTATCATTCATGACTTTCAAAATCGGAGAGATAGCATTTGTTGTACACGAGGCCGCAGAGTAAATGTTCTCATTTTCGATGTCAAGCTGACCTTGATTAATACCGTAAACAATGTTTGGAATTCCTTTACCCGGTGCGGTAAGAATAACTTTTGAAACGCCTTTTGATTTCAAATGACGACCCAGTGAATCTCTGTCCGAAAAAACTCCCGTATTGTCGATTATCAAAGCATTGTTAATTCCGTAAGCAGTATAATCAACGTCTTCCGGATTTTTTGCTTCTATCATCTGGACAGTTTGACCGTTGATATGCAGCGCTTTGTTTTCAAGATCAATACTGAGAGTACCATCGAAAGCACCGTGAACGGAATCATTTCTGAAAAGAGCGGCGCGCTTCGTGATCGTTTTGTCGGAAATATCTCTTGAAACAACTGCCCGTAATCTTAACTGCTGTCCTTTTCCTGCTTGTTTGATCAATTCACGTGCAGCAAGGCGTCCAATTCGACCGAAACCGTACAAAACAACATCTCTTGGCTCCATTTTGAAACGGTCCTTTCCGATGAAGTCCTTCAGTTTATCCTTTAAAAATTCAGTCTTGGATTCATAATTGTCTCTTTCCTGCAAATATTCATAAGCAATCTTGCCAATATCCAGCTTTGAAGGAGCCAGATCCATGCTAAGCATTTTTTCTGCAAGTTCGGAAGTGGTAAAAACATCGATAGGTTTATTTACTACATTTTTCGCATAATCGTGTAAATTCATTATCTCAGATACGGAAAGATTGACCAGGTGATTTCGGAAGAGAACGAGCTCTACTCCCTGATCGTATAATAACTGACCTGTTTTACTTGCCAGTTTTACCGCAGCGCGTTCGCGCTTAACGTGCTTGTCCAATTGTTCTTCGTAACCTATCGCAGCATTCATTATTTATTAATTTATTGTTGAATTTCAAGTATATAAAAAAGAAAAGGCCACTCACACGAGCAGCCTTCAAGTTATCTTATCCTAAATAAGCTTTCAATAATTTGTTTCGGGAGGTGTGTCTCAGACGACGAATCGCCTTTTCCTTGATTTGTCTTACACGCTCACGGGTAAGATTGAACTTAGATCCTATCTCCTCCAGCGTCAAGCCATGATTCATTCCTATTCCAAAGAACAAACGTATGATTTCACGCTCTTTATCAGTCAGTGTTGATAGCGAACGCTCAATTTCACGCTGCAAAGATTCTGACATCAATAAAGTATCTGCTTTGGGAGAATCCGTGTTTGCCATTACATCCATCAGGGTTCCTCCGTCTTCATTACTTGTCAAAGGAGCATCCATGGATACGTGGCGACCGGAAACATTCATACTTTCCTTAATTTTGTCTTCAGGTACCTCTAAAGCTTCAGCCAGTTCTTCGGCAGAAGGTGGTCTTTCGTACTCCTGTTCCAAACGCGAGAAGGCTTTATTAATCTTGTTCAAGGAACCAACCTGGTTCAAAGGAAGACGTACAATCCTTGCCTGTTCAGCCAATGCTTGCAAAATGGATTGACGAATCCACCATACGGCGTAAGAAATGAATTTAAATCCTCGTGTTTCATCGAATTTCTGAGCAGCTTTGATCAACCCCAAATTTCCTTCGTTGATAAGGTCAGGGAGGGTTAAACCCTGGTTCTGATATTGTTTTGCAACGGAAACCACGAATCGCAAATTGGCTCGGGTCAGTTTCTCAAGGGCCAATTGGTCTCCTTGTTTGATTCTTCGGGCCAGACTCACCTCTTCTTCAGCGGTGATGAGCTCTTCCTTACCGATATCCTGTAAGTACTTGTCTAATGATTGACTCTCGCGGTTGGTGATTGATTTTGTTATCTTTAACTGTCTCATGCTCTGATTTCCTCTAACTTTTATGAATATAAAGTGGGGGCAAATTTACACTATTTAAATATTACTGCAAAATTAATTTTATAAAAAGCGTACTTGCCCCCACACAATAATTTTTACAAAGAAGTCTGACTCTTAAAGCCCGAATCCTACATAATCTTTGGATCCGCTCTCTGTCATAACTTCTAGTAAAACTCCTTTATTATGACTTTTGTTCAGAAATGTTGTTAACTGCTCAACAGTAAGCACTTTCTCATTATTCATCTTCGTGATGATCATGCCTTCAGCCAGTCCGAGTGCCTTTAGTTTTCCTGCAGAAATGTTGCTTATTTTTACACCGTGGTCAATATTGAGTTCCTTTTTCTCATCTTTCGACAGTTCACGGAAGGTTGCACCCAATGCAGAATGTCTCTCGATCTCCTCCTTGGAAATAAGATCTGTTCCTCCTTCCATGTTCTTCAAAACAACTTCTTTGGTTTCCGTATTTCCATCTCTTCGAACAGTAAGTGCTACTTTGTCACCGGGACGTCTTTTCCCAATTTCCTCAAGTAACTGAGCTGTTGAATTCACTTCCTTACTACCCACCTTCAGAATTACGTCACC
This sequence comes from Brumimicrobium sp., assembly GCA_033722555.1. Taxonomy (GTDB): domain Bacteria; phylum Bacteroidota; class Bacteroidia; order Flavobacteriales_D; family Crocinitomicaceae; genus Brumimicrobium. The sequence goes on along the minus strand of JAWVYS010000048.1, from coordinate 6,002 downwards.
TTCTTTAATTTTTGCTTTTTCCGCACCTGAACCTTTAGTTACTCCCTGCACATATACACCCTTGGTATTCGGCAAGTTATACTCATCCACCAACTGCTGATTCACTTCGGATATCTGAACGCCCAGGAAGGCGCGTTGAACCATGCCGTAATCGATCAGATCCTTCATTATTTTACTTACCAACCTGGAAGGTACGGCAAATGCATAACCTGCATAGCTTCCGGTTTGTGAAGCAATAGCGGTATTGATACCTACGAGTTCTCCGGCAGTATTAACCAAAGCTCCACCGGAATTCCCAGGATTCACGGCAGCATCTGTCTGAATAAACGATTCAATTGGCAACACACTCTTATCGTCACTCCCGATAATATTTATATTTCTGGCTTTTGCTGAAACTATTCCTGCGGTTACGGTAGAAGTCAGATTAAATGGATTCCCCACGGCGAGCACCCACTGCCCTACCTGAACATCGTCGCTGTTACCAAAAGCCATCGGCCTGAGATCCTTTGCATCAATCTTGATGACAGCGATGTCAGTCGACGGATCCACCCCAACAACCTCTGCTTTGTAGGTTGAATTATCGTTCAGCGTAACGTCTATTTCGCTCGCATTCTGTATTACGTGGTTGTTTGTGACGATATATCCGTCCGACGAAACAATCACCCCGGAACCCGAACCTACACCGTATTGTTTTTGCTGCCGGCCGGCACCGGGACCGTAAAAGAACTCAAGCAAAGGATCTGTCTGCACGGTGGTTCTGACTACCTTTGTTTTTACGTGCACTACAGAATGTACACTGTTTGCACTTGCAACCGTAAAATCGATCGAAGGCGGAACACCGGCTCCAAGATAATTTACCGGCGTGGTGGGTATCTGGATTTGTTCCGAATTATATAAAGCGTTTTGCTTTTTATCAGAACTAAATGGCTGGATTGAAAAATAAACTCCCAATGGGATCAGACCTCCTAAAAGTCCAAGTCCCAGCGTTTTCAAATTTCTATTCATATCAACTTATATTTTTTTGGAATCGTAATAACAATAAGAACGCCATAGGGCACTAATTGTTAAGACTTGACGTGTTAAAAGTTGTTAAGCATAATCTCAAATTATCCATCTTGTTTTCGTAAATTTGCGCTCAATTAGAGAAAATGAAAAATGCACTTATTTATTTGTTCACGTTTATCCTCGGGGCAGTTAGTTGTTTCCTGGTGCTACGCTTTACATCTCTGATTGAAATCACCCCAAAAGTTAAAACAGTCGTTCGTGAGAAGATACGCACAAAGACCGTTCGGGATACTGTCGTTTTGACAAAACCGTCAACCAAAAAATACAACCCTTCTGACACTCTGACATTCGAGGACTCACTATTGATAGCTCAAAGTCTTGATACCCTCTTCGATCCTCCTGCGGATGAAATAATTGTGGATGAAGACATCATAACCGAAAGGATGGTTAGCAAACGAAACATCACTGTGATCAAAGAGGTGCCGGATTCGCTCGATGCCACTGAGTTACTGAATATCAATGCAAACAGTTTCAGCAACAGTATCACGGTCGAATTCTGGGAATCACCCCTTGAACTAACGGGTTATGAACTCACGAGAAATAAACTAAAACTGTTTGGGTTTAATCCGAATGAATCGATCACTTTACGCTTGGCTGAAGACAAGGATTATCTCATTCTCAAAACAGAAACACTCAACCTGATACTCACAAAATCCAAAAAATTTAAATCTTTAAACCTGTAATGATCCTGAAGTTTCAAAAATATCAAGGAACCGGGAATGATTTCATTATGTTGGATGCCACGGAAGAGAAAAACCTGAAGTTCAGCAAAAAGTTGATACAGCAATTGTGCGATCGGCGGTTTGGAATTGGTGCTGATGGTCTTATCCTTATTAGAAAGAGCGATAAAACTGACTTTGAAATGGATTATTTCAATGCAGACGGATCTCAAAGCTTTTGCGGGAACGGCGCACGCTGTGCCGTAAGGTTCGCCGAAAGCTTGAATCTCTGTGGTTCTGAAACGACCTTTGAAGCTATTGACGGCATTCATTCAGCACATATCGATGGAACCACTGTTGCCCTCCGCATGAACGATGTCGAATCCTTTAAACAGGAAAACAGCCACTACGAGATTTATACGGGAAGTCCACATTACATCAAATTTGTCGCAAACCTTGCACAGGAGAACATTGTTGAATTCGGCCGAAAAATTCGTTATTCACAAGCCTATAAAAAGGAAGGAATCAATGTGAATCTGGTTCAAATAGCGGATAAACAAGCCCTTACCATGCTCACGTATGAAAGAGGCGTTGAAGATGAAACGTACTCATGCGGTACGGGAGCTACAGCAGCAGCATTGGCTTATGCGTTAAAAGGGGGATTGAATGGAAAGTTTCGCATCAGTATTGGTGTAAAGGGTGGTCAGCTGGTAGTTTCCGCAAATAGGACGAAAAATACATTCAGGGAAATTTATTTATCAGGACCTGCAGAAGCCGTTTATCATGGAGAAATATCAGTTTGAACCCTACCCTGAAAAGGTCAGACAGATTTCCGGTCTGGAAGAATTTCCCGCTACAGGCGCTTTCATTTATATTTTTCATGCAGATAAAGTCCCCCCACATATAGGTTTAAGTGTTGACGGTCTTTTCTATTCACTCAAAGCCAAAGGCGCAGACATCGGACTGAAAACGGATAAAATCAATGAAATCATTCATCGCAAAAAGATTCCTGCACTGATTATTAAACTGAATCTGCAACTTCCTGCTCCGTCAGAGGTCGAGAAGATTTTCCTGGCGTATGGTACTTTTCTGCAAAACGGTAAAACCTGCCTGAATCCTATAGACGAACTTATTTTTGGCAATGTAAGCCACCGGAAAATTGGCGATTTGTTGAAATCACTGAATGTTAAAGACTGTATTGAAAGTATTTACATCGTGAATACCGGAACAGCCTACAAAGGAATACCGGATTATTCCGCCGATGAAATAGAAAAACGTATCTTTGAACTACAATGCTGAAAGGAGAGAATATTTTCTTGCGCCAGCCGGATTCGTCGGATGCCACGACATTATTGTTCTGGGAAAACAACATTTCGAACTGGAGGGTGAGTGAAACGGAGGCCCCCTACTCCATGCATCAGATCATCAGTTACATTGAAGCTGCAAGTGAAGTCCGTAACAACAAGCAAGTCAGAATGATAATTTGTGAAAATGGAACTGAAAAACCGCTGGGAAATATCGATCTGTACGACATCAGTTTCAAGCATAAACGGGCCGGTGTGGGCATCCTGATTGCCGACAAAGAAGACAGAAAAAAAGGCTTTGCCGCAGAAGCTTTGGTACTCATTCAGAAATATGCCAAAGATTCTCTCGAATTGAAACAATTGCACTGTATTATCCAGTCCGACAATACCGACAGTTTTAACCTCTTCGAAAAACAAGGTTTCGAAAAATCAGGAGAGCGAAAAAAATGGTATATATTCAAGGAGAAGGAAATTGATGCTTATTTTTACCAAAAATTCTTGTAAGTAATGAGTGTTTCATACGGATTCCGCAAATTCCCTTTATTTTCAGTACTTTTCATTGCTTTACTTATGCTGGCGTCCTGTGATTCAATCGACGCGTATTTCAGCGGGAAAGAGAAAACTCAAAACGCCGAAGAAAAAACCATCTATATACCCACAGGAACAGACCTGGATCAGCTCACAGACCTATTGATAGATAAGAACATCATTGAAGGAAAAGATGACTTTCTCGCCGTCGCTGAATACAAGGAATTCACCTCCCAAAAAATCGGTGCAGGAAAATACGTCATAGCTCCGAATACAGAACTGAAAACATTGATAAACGGTTTTACCCTGAACAGACTGGGCAATGGAAATCAGGAAAAGGAAGTTGAAATAACCTTCAACAATTGCAGACACATTTACGATATCGCAGGGAAGGTTTCAAGACAGATCGAAATGGACAGTACATCTTTTGTGAATTATATCCTTTCCGACAGTATTTTGAGTAAGTACGGATTCTCTGAAGAGCGAATTGCTGCGCTTTTTCTACCCAATACTTACCGTGCTTATTGGGATACAGATGAACAGGAATTCGTACAGTTAATGGCTGCAGCATTCAAAAATTTCTGGAATCCCGAAAGGCTTCAGAAATTAAAAAACAAAGGTCTCAAAGGCCAGTCGGATGCCGTAACACTCGCTTCAGTCGTTTATAAAGAACAAGACAAATACCCGGAAGAATGGCCGATTATCGCGGGACTATACCTCAACCGGCTCGAGAAAAACATGTTATTGCAGTCAGACCCTACCTTCCGTTATTGCTGGGGAGATAAGCTAGACGGAGTGCAACGGCTCACCTACGCCCACAGGGATATTGATTGCCCGTATAACACGTATAAATATGCAGGGCTTCCCCCCGGCCCTATTTGCGTGCCTCCATCGCAAGTGGTAGACGCTGTTCTGAATGCTGACGAAAATGACTACCTCTTTATGTGTGCCAAACCTCAGGGAGACGGTTTGCATAATTTTGCGGTAACCCTCAGTCAGCACAACAAAAACGCACAGGCATTTCAACAGTGGATGAACCAAAGAGAATAAAGGCTTATGAATACTATTGTATTAAATTCCAGACAAATAGAGCAAAAGATTCAACGCATTGCTTACGAGATACTCGAGAATAATTTTGAATCCGAAATTATCTTTCTTTTCGGCATCAAGGGAAATGGTTTTATTCTCGCTCGGGAACTTTCTGAGATCCTCCTAAAAATCAGTGACCAAAAAATCATCACCGGCGAAATAACCGTCAACAAACATGAGCCGCTTTCAGAACCCATTACTTCCGATGTGGATCTCAGTCAGACCCGCAATCATACCGTAATACTCGTGGATGATGTGATCAACTCCGGAAAGACCATGCAGTACGCGCTGATCAAGTTGCTGGAACAACCGCTTAAACGTATCAAAACAGTAGCGCTGGTAGACAGAAAACACCGCCGCTATCCAATTCGTTGCGATTATGTGGGATTAACGCTTTCTACAACCCTTCAGGAAAGAGTTGAAGTAAGTCTGGAGGACAAAAAAGAGGCTTATCTCGTTTGATCCAAAAGCTCCAGAAGCTTTTCAATGGTCTGTTCTTCTCTACCCGCTGTAATCTGTGCTTGCTGATAAAATGGGAGTCTATATGTTAAATTGTTTTCTATATACTCCAGCAGTTCAACTTCATTTTTGCCTTCAATAAGTGGTCGTTTTTTTTTATCCTTTAGCAAGCGGTTGCATAATTCACCCGCAGGCCTGTCGAGAAAAACGGTAATTCCCCATTTATTCATCAGTTCCATGTTGTTCTGATAGCATGGCATTCCCCCTCCTGTTGAAATGACGGCATGACTGTTTAATACATTTTTAAGCACCAGGTTTTCGGAAACCCGAAACCTCTCTTCCCCGTGAAGGGCGAAATATTCAGGGATAGACATTTCATACTTCGCTTCAAAAAGGTCATCGGTATCCAAGAAGGGAACACCCAGGGCCTTAGCCAGTTTTTTACCCAGCGTAGTTTTACCGGCCCCCATAAATCCGATTAAAAAGACAGGTTTTCTCATCACGTTCAAAAATACGGATTTATCTCAAACCAGCACCACGAAAGCCCCTTACCGCTGTTTATCCGTGTTCCGGGATACAATTCCAAGCCATGATTGAATGTATCCATTCGCATGAATACCCAAAAAGATAAAGGATGCAACTCCATTGGAGCCTTCCTTCAAAAAATTATCCTCAGAATCAGAACATTCAATAAATCCCCGAAAAAAAAGTAAAAAAAGATGTGATTCCACTTGCCAATATAAAAGAAGCCACTATATTTGCACCCGCAAACGAGATTAATAAAAGGTAGCACACCTGATAAATTTTTCGCAGTTGACAAATTGATTCCGTAGCTCAGCTGGTAGAGCAACGCCCTTTTAAGGCGTGGGTCCTGGGTTCGAATCCCAGCGGGATCACT
>JAWVYS010000047.1:0-20714 GCA_033722555.1 Brumimicrobium sp. | reverse complement strand
GACCACGATCAGGTTGATGACGTGTGTATTTTGGGAGTAAGAATATAAAATTTATTCGGATTCGGAATGATAGAGAAATTCTTCTTCTGTACTACTCAGATACATGTCACCACTGCACTCAAGCATGTCGCGAACCTGTATGATTTCGAAATATTTATCTGCATTAATTCGGTGAATGAAAATTTTCTGACCTACAATTTGAACTTCTTCGAACTGTCGTTCGTTTAAGATTTTATAGAAAGACTTACTGTCAAAACGTTTTCTATATTGCGGAAAGTCCATAATTTTAGAATTTAATAGAGAAATACAAATGTATATCAATTCTGATCATAAAAAGGCCCAGGAATTACTGATGGAAGGAAAATATGAAAAAGCGCTAACTTTTTTCAACAAGGCCCTTAAAAAGTCACCTCAACATCCGGATATCCTGTCTCATCGCGGAGTGGCATATTTACATCTGAATCAAAAAAAAAACTGTTTAGAAGATTTGATGCTTTCACTCGAACTGGATGGAGAAAACGCCTATCGATATGCATCACTCGCCTATGCCAGGGATTTTTTTGGAGATTTGAGCGGTGCGATTCGGGATTATGAGAAAGCGATTGAAATTGATCCGGAAGATGCTATTTCGCATAACAATTTAGGACTCCTACTCGAAAAACAGGGTTATCAAAAGAAGGCGGAAGACAATTTCGTCAAGGCAGATAAACTGGCTAAGATTCAAAAGGAAATGTTTGCAGAAATGGAGAAGCACGAAGACTCTATGGAGTCATCTTCCTCAAAGATTAATAAACCGATCGGGGAAAAGATCCAACCGAAGAAACTTACTCCCGATAAACCGGTTTCCCGCAAGCAACTCTTTACGAGTATAATTACCAAGAAAAGTGTATTCAGAGAGTTTATTCGCTTTATTAGAAACGGATTAAAAATCAAATAGATGACCAAGCAGGAGAAGGTAGAATTCATTATGGAGGAGTTGGACAAATTGTATCCTCATCCGGACGTACCACTCGATCACAAGGACAATTACACCTTATTGATCGCAGTTCTTCTATCCGCCCAGTGTACCGATAAAAAGGTTAATGAAATAACGCCGAAATTATTTGAAAAAGCCGCGAGCCCAAAAGCTATGATCGATCTTTCCGTAGGCGAAATTAAGGAAATCATAAAACCGTGCGGACTCTCCCCGCAAAAATCAATAGCTATACATCGGTTATCAGAAATACTACTGGAAGAACATAACGGAAATGTACCTGATAATTTTGACGATCTAGAAAATCTGCCCGGCGTGGGCCACAAAACAGCGAGCGTAGTAATGTCTCAGGCTTTTGATGTGCCTGCCTTTCCGGTTGACACTCACATTCACAGGTTGATGTACAGATGGGGTTTGAGTAATGGAAAAAGTGTTAGTCAGACCGAAAAGGATGCAAAAAGACTCTTCCCAAAAGATAAGTGGAATGATCTTCACCTGCAAATCATCTATTACGCACGTGAATATTCACCGGCAAGAAATCCAAAAAAAAGTAAGGACTTCATCACAGCAAAAATTGGGAGAAAATCCGTACTCAACGAGTATAAGGATTAAATTTCATGAATATTCTTTATCTTTCGCCTATGTCAGAATCGATTCAGAGGGAAAAACTTGCTCAATTCGGAAGTTTGGAGTTACTTGCCAAACAAGTCGTAGAAGGTTTTATCACAGGGCTTCATAAAAGTCCTTTTCACGGTTTTTCCGTAGAATTTGCTGAGCACAGGCTTTATAATTCCGGTGAATCCACCAGACACGTGGACTGGAAACTATATGCTCGTACTGAAAAACTATTTACAAAGAAGTATGAAGAAGAAACCAATCTTCGTTGCCAAATGGTGCTCGACTGTTCAAGTTCAATGTTTTTTAAGCAAAATGACAACTGGAGTAAAATTAAATACAGCATTTATGCCATTGCCTCTTTGATCGAACTATTGAAACGTCAGCGTGATGCCGTAGGGCTCTCGCTCTTCAGTGATAAACTGGAATTACACACGGAGACTAAATCCTCAACCAGACATCATCGCTTTTTATATGCTGAACTCGAGAAGTTGCTTCATCCGTATGATCAGAAGGAAACAAAATCCACCTCTGCGGTTCAGGCATTGCATGACATTGCTGAACTTAGTCACAGACGCAGCCTTGTAATCATCTTTTCTGATATGCTCGATGATCCCGAAAACAAGGAAAAACTGTTTGAAGCCTTACAACACCTCAAGCATAACAAACATGAAGTAATTCTCTTCCATGTACTCGATAAGAAGAACGAGCTGAATTTCGAATTTGAAAACAGACCCTATACCATGGTTGACATGGAAACGGGGGAAAAGATCAAATTAATTCCCGAAGAAGTGAGATCACATTATATTTCTCAGATTGGTGAATATTTTAAAGAAATAGAACAGAAATGTGCCTCTTTCGGAATTGACTTCAAGCAAGCAGACATCAATAAAGCATTTGATATGCTCTTGGTTGAGTTCCTGAATAAACGAAGAAAAATGCTTTAAGAGGTTTTCTTCTGCTAAAATCAGAATGCTTGATTAGAAAGATTCTATATCACCATCGTCGATGATGACGTTTTCCTTCTCGCATTCCTTCAGTGCTGTTTCCCATTTTTCTTTATCCTCAGGAGTCTGTGTATTATACTCAGCCGGATTCTTAAATACCTCCAGAGTTTTATCCATATAGCAGTCACAGTCGTATACTTCACCTAAACAACGGTCGCGCACAACAGACTTATTCTCCTCGTTCCATCCTTCTGAACAAGAAGTTAAACTTAATATTAAAGAAAAAACCAATAGACCAGAAATTCTTACCATACTATTTTTATTTGTAGATTTGGAATAACATTTGTTTAAAAGTAAACATTATTCATTAAAATCAAAGTTATGTATTTCAAAATTTTTATTAGCGCGTTATTTACCTTAATGCTAATTCTTCCGTCGAATTCACAGGCACAAGAGAGAACCGTAGCCGGGGTTTCCTTCCCCGTAAAAATGAAAATCAATGATGAGATCGTTGTTTATAACGGTGGTGGTCTAAGAGAAAAATACTTTTTTGATCTGTATGTATGCGCACTTTACCTTAAGGAGCAGTCTATGGATGCGAAGAAAATCATCAATGCGAATGAAGAGATGTCTATCCGTTTAAAAATTGTATCCGATAAAGTGACACGTGATAAATTCGTAGAAACGGTTAAGGAAGGATTTGGAACTGCAAGCGAAGGAAAGGCTACTGATCAGGAGATAAAGAATTTCATGGATTTCTTCAAAGGAGAATTTAAAATCGGTGATGATATTATTTTGATCTACAAACCAAACGCCGGGATTGTAGTTTATAAGAACGGTAAAGAACTGGGCACGCAAAAAGGCCTTGAATTTAAAAAAGCACTGTTTTCTATTTGGCTTGGCGATACTCCTGCTGACAAAAACCTTAAAAAAGCCATGCTTGGAAAGGTTTAACGATTGACAACAAATTTCTAAAGGCCATCAAAATTGATGGCCTTTTTTCTTTATGGAAGAATTATTAATTTTTTTATAGTTCTGTGTAGTCCAGATTCATCGGATATATGAACGAAATACTGTCCGGCTCCTAAACCCTTCAAAGGTAACTTCACAGATGGCAGGGATATACTGAACGCTTCATTCATCACACGTTTGCCATAAGAATCATAAATTTGAATATTCTGCATTTTAAAGTTTTCAGGGAAGTAAATTTCAACAGTACCTGAAGAAGGATTTGGATATATTTTCACCTCATCCACCACATATTCTTCATTTAAATAGAGTGACTGTGAATCAGCAATGAGGATATTGTCCACGAACAGGTTATTCCCTCCATCAGATTCAAAAAGAAATCGTATAAGCAGATCATCCACCAGAAATGAAGCGGTTGAGAGAGAAACTACTTCCTGTTTCCAATCTGCCTGAGAACCGGGAAAAAACGGAGTTATTACGGTATCCTGAACAGATATCAGATTTGAAGTAGAGATTGTTTTTCGCGTAGACCAGGTGTCTCCACAGTTATTACTCACCTGTATGCGTAAAATATCATTATTGTCGGAAGTTCTGCGGGCAAATGCGTAATCAAAATGTATTGTCAACTCGGTCATGCCTGAGGCATTAAAAGGAGTACTATGAAAAGCATGTTCAACATCAGCAGGGCCGTCGAAATTATTTACGAAAAAGGAGCTATCACTATTAAAACCCGAACCGGCAAAGTCCCACGTAAAGGGGTTCTCTTCATTTTCGGTCATCCATCTGCTTTCGGTCAGTGAATGAAATTCAAAGGATTCGATGAGCCCATTGGATGTTCCGGGGCTCTCCATAACGCGAATAAAGTCAAGATACGTTACCGACACGGAATTCGTTCCATTTCCGACCTCGAGGGATACGTCGTAGATTCCCGGGGTATTAAACGACACCTGAACTACAGAGTCCGAAGATACAGCTATATTTCCTCCCTGGAAAGTCCAGTTTCTCTGGTTAACACCATGGTAAGATATATCCGAGAAGGTGATTGTTTCCCCTACACATATTGTTTTTTTATCGGCACTTAATTTTGCCTGACAGAGATAGTTTGTATCTCCTGAGGTACCTGTCGCGATCAAATTATTCGTGCTCCATAAATTATTTCTGTTTGCCACGTTTGAGTTCAAGGCAGCATGCATGCGAAGTTTTTGTCCCTCGGTAAACATTCTTGCACAGTAGGCATAATCCATATAATTTTGAACATTGTCGAGCGTACCACAGGAGGTGCCGGACAAATTACAGGATTGCCAGCCGATGGTTTCGGGTGTATCGTTCACCCCGTCGTCTTCATTGCAGTTATCGGGGTGAGCTACGGGGAGGTAATAATAACCAGGCACATTATTTCCACCCCAGATATGCTGAAGGTTTAAATAATGTCCTATTTCATGTGTAAGAACCGTTCTTCTGAAATAATCAGAAGTACCAATTGTACCTACATAACTGTGCTGCATAACAATTCCGTCCCATTGTGGTATCGTATCTGCTGCCGCCGGAAGGAGAGCGTGACCAGCCAGACCCGCTGCCTGATTACATACGTAAATATTGAGGTACTTATCGGGTGGCCATTGAATCAACGATTTAACCTGATGATCACCGATATTTGTGAGCTCTGAAACTGTTCTTGTAATACCATTGGTACAGTTGCCATTCGGGTCCAGTTGAGCAAGTCTTATTTCTATTTCGGTATCAGCGGCAAGTGGTATGAAATCATTGACAATATCGGAGGTATCACCGTTTAATTTTCTCAATTGCAGATTTACCTGATTGACGGCATCCAGGATCTGGGCATCATCAATATTGCCCATTCCGTAGTCGTGAATGATATGGAAAACAACCGGAATTATATATGGATTACCATTTTTATGATTATTCGCCTGACTGATATAGGCAGCTGTAAAGGCTTCTAGTTCTTCATTAGCAGCAATTATTCCTGCATTAAATTCAGGATGATTAGTAAATAATCGATGATGCATCTCATCAGTGCTGCAAGGAAAAAGATGTTCCTGAGCGTTTATTCCATTAAGCGAATAAAAAAACAATACGATTACAAGCAGAGATCGGAGCATAGTAGTAAATTTTCAACGAATTTAAAATAAAAAAAGGGAACCGAAGTTCCCTTTGCAGATTTTTAAAGGCTCAGATTACGCAACAACGTTCATATCATCGAGCACTTTCATTACGTTTCTTACTGCGCTTGCAGATTCATCAAGTAATTTTTTCTCTTCAGGATTAAGATCCAATTCGATAATTTTTTCGATACCGTTTTTTCCGAGGATTACCGGTACTCCAAGGTAGATATCCTTCATACCGTATTCTCCCTGAAGCCATGCGCAAACAGGGAAAATCCTTTTTTGATCCCGTATAATCGCTTCAACCATCTGAGCAGCTGCCGCACCGGGAGCATACCATGCTGATGTACCAAGCAGTTTCACGATTTCTCCACCACCGAATTTAGTTCTTTCAATGATATCGTTTAGTTTATCTTCAGCAATCAATTCCGTTACAGGAATTCCTGCTACTGTTGTATATCGAGGAAGGGGAACCATGGTATCACCGTGTCCACCCATTAGTACTGCCTGAATATCCTTAGGCGAAACATTTAGTTCCAGCGCAAGGAAAGAACGGTAACGTGCTGTATCAAGAACACCTGCCATACCAAAAACACGAGAAGATGGAACTTTCGCAGTTAGGTAAGCGCAATAAGTCATTACGTCGAGTGGATTCGAAACACAAATGATTTTCGCTTCTGGAGAATGCTTTATGATCTTTTCCGTTACTTCTTTTACTATTCCTGCGTTTGTAGCGATAAGGTCATCTCGCGACATTCCCGGTTTACGTGGAATACCTGAGGTGATAACTACTACATCAGAACCTTTTGTTTTGGAATAATCATTCGTTGAACCGATGGTTCTTGAATCATATAAGGTTATAGGTGAAGTCTCCCAGATATCCAAAGCTTTTCCTTCTGCAAAACCTTCTTTGATATCAACCAAAACGATTTCATTGGCAATTTCTCTTTTGGCAAGAACATCTGCGCATGTAGCTCCGACATTACCTGCTCCCACGACTGTAACTTTCATCTTATTTTTAATTTTAATTTACAATTTGTACTGCACGAATGTAATGAAATTAATAGGAAAATAATAATTCTGGACAACTATAATTAAAATAAAAAAGATAGTTGAAGGGATGACGAGAACGACAAAAAAAATTAAAATTCATCGATTATCAGGTGAATAAGAATTCATATATTTCTGAGAATTATTAAAAAATTGTCATTCAATGGCAACCGTTGAAAAATGTTAACGTTTAAAGACTGAAACAAAAAGTGGAACCCGATCGACTCAGAGATATAATTGAAAAATGTGCGAAAGATGATCGCTTAGCTCAAAAGGAGCTTTTCAAATTATTCTACGGGAAGATGATGGGGGTCTGTATGCGGTATACGAAAGATCGCGACAGGGCTCAGGAAGTGGTTCAACAGGGTTTCATTAAGATCTTTGATAAGCTTGGTGAATTTGATTTCAAAGGTTCCTTCGAAGGATGGATGCGACGAATAATGGTAAATGCCTCTATCGACGCAATCCGAAAAAGGAACCGGCAGCCTTTTTCAACGGATGAAGACTATCTCTTCAATGATTTAAGTGAAGAACAAAGTGATAATTCCGATGAGATGCTCCTGAAATTAAAGGCAGAATATGCGATGGAGGCTATACAGTCCCTCTCGCCTGCCTACCGGACAGTTTTCAATTTATATGTAATTGAAAACTACTCACACAGTGAGATTGCCGAAATTCTGGGTATTTCAGAAGGCACCTCGAAATCAAACCTTGCCAAAGCGAAGCAAAATCTTAGAAAAGTTTTAGAAGAAAAATTTGTCAAACTAGACCAATGAAAAATAATTTAGAAAAGACATTGAAAGAACAGCTCGAGAACTTCGAGGTTCCTTATGATGAAAATGCATGGGTATCTTTGGAGAAACAACTCGATGCCAGATCATCGGCAGGAGGAAACTCCTCTGCTCTTAAGTGGATAGCCGCCTCAATTATCGTTGCGGGAGTTGCTGTAGGAAGTTATATTCTGTTAAGTAATCCTCATTCACAACCAGCCAATCGAACACTTGCTGAATCAGTTGAGATTGAAAAAAATGAAAACCAACTCCCAAAAGTTGTTTCTGAAGACGAGCAAAATAAGAATGTTGATCCGGTCATCAAAGAAACTCCTTCCGATGTAAATCAGATAAACTCGCTTACTGAGAATAAAACTTCGGAGCGTGAATCTTTGACCGAAAAGAAAGAGTCTGTCGGAAAACAAACCAAAGAGGATCAGCATGTTTATCCGGGTACACCTGCTGTTCATAAAAATGAAGAACCGGCTTCTGTTGGAGTTCAAGAATCAAAACTACCAAAAGTTCATTTTATAGCCGGTAATGTTTCAAAGAATGTGGTTTGTGCTGGTGAAGCTATACAGATTACCAACAACGGCTCGAAATCAGATATTGTACGATTCAGTGTGAACGGTGAGATTATTGAGCTTAAAAAAGCCCATTCTTACAAGTTTGTTCCTACTTCGGAAACAGATGTACGATTCATGGATGATAAAAACAATGTTATCGAAATGGTCACTTTGAGGGTAAACGATCTTCCTCAACCTGATTTTACAGTTGAAGCAAATATCTATGAGAATGGCCTTCCGGTTACGAACTGTCAGACCTACGGTGATTACGAAGTCCTAACCTGGAGATTCAATAATTCCTCGGTTCAGGAAGGAAAAAGTGTAACACATCATTTCTTTGATAAAGGAGATCAACTGGTACAACTTACCGTGAAAGATTTCAACGGATGCGAAAACACAGTAAGTAAGCAGGTTAGAATTGAAAATCAGTATAACCTTATGGCTGTAGAAGCATTTAAACCAAATGGAACTGATCCGAGAAATAAGTCATTCATGCCTTTCTCTTTGACTCAGAGAGACGTTAAATTTACGATGACTATTATCGATCCGCGCACCAATGAAGTGATTTACACTTCTCAAGATGCAGGCAATGCATGGACGGGTATAGATCAAAGAACAGGTAAAATGACTCCTTCAGAAACAGTTTATATCTGGAAAGTTCAGATTCACAATCCTTTACCGAACGAAAGACCTGTTTATGCAGGAACTGTAGTTCACAATTAGCATAAAGGCATACACAACAACAACGAAAAACTCAGCTTGCGGGCTGAGTTTTTTTATTCCCGGATAAAAATTTCCCAGTTTACCTCGGGATATTTTTTTTTCATCTGTTGTAAGCGAAGCTCACGATTCTCTTTAAAATCTCTCGCTTCCTTACCTTCCGCATTAATAAACCTATGCTCGAAATCTTTTCGAAGTTTCTCGACAGTTTCGATGACTTCAGTGGCTTTAGGAGTAACAAAAGAATCTTTGAAACGTTCCCAGATAAAATCGACGGCTATATCGTTCGGATGTATTCCGTCTTTACCGAAATAACCGTAATCTCTTAATTCATCCATAACAATCTCAAAGGCAGGGAAATAATTACAGTTATCCTTCTTTTCGGTGATCCTGTGAATACTTTCCAGCAATATGGCTTTACTTCGGGCGTTTTCTATAAGGCCATCCTTAATGTGTCTAACAGGACTCAAGGTAAAAATAATCCTGAGATTTCTGTTAAGTCCCTTAAGTTCAGAAATTACCCCCTGCCAATGATCAACAATTTCATCTACCTGAAGGAGTTCTTTGATGAAAATATCAGAAGGAAATTTATGACAATTCGCCACCACTTTATTATTTTCTTTTAACCTGTAAACATAGGCAGATCCAAACGTTACAAATAAAGCTTCTGCCGTAGTGAGCTGATCTCTGAATCGGGATATGTTACCATCGATCTTCGTCATCATCTCCTTCTCTGAATGCCCAAAAAGAGTTCCTGATGCTTCCCAGGAAAAAAAAAGTTCAGAACGGGAAGTTACTAACTGTTTTCTGCTGTCCTTGTTACTGTTTGTTAAAGCTTCGCCAATACTCAAAGGATTAAAAAGTACCCCCAGGGGATTAATCCCTACCTGAAAACCGTTTCGAATCATTTTCCCTGAAAGATTTTCAGAAAAACAACTTCCTATAAAGCAGTAATTTTTGTCATAACTGATAAAAGGATCCGGTTTTATTTGAACGACTGTCTTTTTCATTGTACCTCTATCCCTTTGGTCAACGTATATTCTAGAACTTCCGACCAACCTTTCCATTTCCCGTAATCTCCGATGGTCTCATTGTGCCAAATGAAAACAAAATCTCCCCCGAAATTTCGAACCTCATCAATCAATTCTCCGATATGTACTTTGGATTCTTCAACAGTTAATCCTCTGTATTCATTGAGTGTGCCATCCATATATGCAAAAGGATGAATGATCAGTTCTGTTTCTGAATTGGAGGCTAAATTGAACCATTTATAAGGCCGGGAAATACCAGTTCTGAATCCAGTGTGATCAGCAAAGCCCATAGTATAGTCGTGTTTGAATCCAGCTTTTATAAGTCTTTCATAGGTTACAGGCAGTTTAAGTCTGAGAAAATGCTGTCGAGATGAGAAAATTTCCTTACCTAAAATAGACCTAAGCCGTTCTTTTTCTTTCAATAGGCTATCCGGAAAATCGTTCGACTTGTAGGAAGGATGCAGGCCAATTTCTGCAAAAGAAGTCATCTTGCGGATCAGTCTTTTATGAAGAGTAATATTGTGTCCTATATTTCGATCATACAATGCATAATCTCCAAGAAGCCAAAACATTTTTATCTCAAAACCTCTTTTGGAAATTTCGGAAATATAATCGAAGGTATCGTAGGGATCTCTGATTTCACCTAAATTCACTTTTTTCCTTTCCCTGATCCTTTCTTTATCGAAACGCAGAAGATCTTTTCCGAAACTCATCCATTTCCTCCAGCCTGTTTTTAGCTTAAAAGCATAGGAATTATCGATGTCAAAACTCGGAATCATCTTGAATGCAATTTTGTCAACCTTTAGCTTCGAACCAGATTTTTCTTCAAGGTATGCAATAAAAGCAAGTGTCCATCTTTCTATAACCAGTTTATTGATCCAACCGAATTTAAAGACTAAACTGTTGTTCGCGGCCAGTCGACCATGCAAATCTCTTCCTTCCGTGGTATAGTCTTCATAATCGGTCAAAATGTAAAAGATGCTCGCGAGCACATCTACCTTCCCGCCGAAAGACAATATCTCCTCTCCCCTCCATTGAACTTTGTCTATTCTTTGAGGAGCTATTCTTTCTTCAAATAGTAAATCTGCAGGAGAGAGTTGAGGATAGGATTCATCAAAATGACGATCCGAGTACACAAATTTGATTCCTTCCGAATTTCTGAACTGATGAATGTCGTTGCTCAACCGATAGGCAATGCCTCTTTGGGAGAAGATTATATTCAGAATATAATTGAGTCTCTTTGAAGCTTCATCGATATAAATGAGCACCATAGTTTACAGATTTTCGACAATTTCCTTACAAATAAACTCAGCGGCTCTGCCGTCGCCATAAAATTGAGGATAACTTAGGTCTTTAACAGTGCTGAAGTAATTTATCGCATCTATAATTTTCGCTCTATCCGCGTTCACTATTTTTGCATTGCCGTTTTCCACAATTTCAACCCATTCCGTTTCGGGTCTAAGTATAACACACGGTTTTCTGAAGAAAAATGCTTCTTTTTGTAATCCCCCGCTGTCTGTAATCACCATTTCACAATTTTTTTCAAGTGCGATGATATTCAGAAAAGAAACAGGAGGAATGATTTTAATTCGGTCATTATTATCTATCGCGGATCTGTTTTCATTGCTAAGAAATTTCTCCATACAATTCTTTGTACGAGGATGCAATGGGAGAATAAGTACCTTATCCTCGTTATTTTTCATAACCTCCAGAAAAGCCTCAAAAATGGCATTCAGATTTTCCGGGGAATCAGTATTACTTCCTCTGTGAATCGTACACAGAAAAAAAGGTCTTTCCTTCAATCCTAGTTCGGCAAGTACCGTATTTTTCTCTTCAGCGAGTTGAGAAAAATAGAGACTATTATCATACATTATATCCCCACAATGATAGACCTTAGGATTATCCGGATGAAAAGGGGCTTTGTTTTCAGGATTGAATCCCTCTTTGATCAGATTATCATATCCTGATCGTGTAGGGGAAAAAAGCAAGGTAGATAAATGATCACAAACCACGCGATTTATTTCTTCGGGCATAGCTTTGTTAAAGCTTCTTAGACCTGCTTCAATGTGAATTACAGGAATATTCATCTTGGCTGCAGCAGTAGCACCGGCGAGTGTGGAATTCGTATCTCCATAAACCAAAAGCGCATGAGGCTGTTCTTTCTCAAGTATTTCTTCTATACCAATCAACATCTGAGCGGTCTGCTTTCCATGAGACCCTGAACCTACACCCAGGTTATATTGTGGCTTAGGAATACCGAGTTCATCAAAAAATACCTCAGACATATTTTCATCATAATGCTGTCCGGTGTGCACCACGATCTCCGATAATTCATCAGAAAACCTGGTTCTTACAGCTCTGCTTATGGCTGCCGATTTGATTATCTGTGGTCTGGCGCCGATGATGGTAATAATTTTTTTCATGCCTCGTGAAATCTTTTTGGTTGGCGAATTTAAGCATTTTGAAAAGTTATTTCCGTATGATCAGCTCTGATAATTGATTCAAAAAAGTTCTATAAAAATTAGACAAGTCCTGAATTTCGAAGCAATTTAAATCAAAATACCTTTTCCGTGGTATGATCAAAACCGTATTTTTTTGGCATTTTTGCACCCTCGATGGGGAAAAAGCGGAAAATAGCACTTGTTGGAAATCCCAATTCTGGAAAAACTTCCCTGTTCAATCGATTGACCGGGTTAAAACAGAAGGTAGGTAACTACCCTGGGGTAACCGTCGATAAAAGATCAGGAACTGTAAAACTTCCGAATGGTGAAGTTTGTGAATTGATTGATCTTCCGGGCACTTACAGCCTTTCGGCGAAGAGTGACGATGAGAAGGTCGTAGAAGACATTCTCCTGAATCCGGAATCTTCCGATTATCCCGATCAGATCATTTTCGTAGCTGACGGTACAAATCTGGCAAGGAACCTATTTTTTGCGTCTCAGGTAATCGATTTGGGGTTACCCGTGCTTCTTGTGGTCAACATGATTGATCTGGCAGAAAAAGAAGGTACCAGGCTTATTCTTAAAAACATAGCTTCTCATTACGCAGTTCCAGTTGTTGGAATCAGCGCGCGCAAGGGCACTGGTGTAGATGATTTACTGGCCTATCTTCAAAAAGATATCCCAGCACCTGAAAAATACACCTTCGATTCGGAAAAATATTCCGAAATCATGTCATCTACTTCTGATCTCTTTGCGGCTACTACCCCTTATATGCAGTTTAAGCTCATCAATCGTGGAAGCAGAAGACTTGAGGATGAGGAGAAAGAGAAACTTGAGAATATATTTAGTGAGAGGAATTACGATCCTCTCAAGGAGGAAATTATTGAAATCGGAATACGTGTTGAGGAAACCAACAAGGTCGCTGCAGGTTTCATAGAACGAGAGGCTGATGACGAGAAGAGAGGCATTACAGACAGGATTGACAAATACGTCACTCATCCCTTTTGGGGCCTTATCATATTTCTGGCGGTTTTCTTCATCATTTTTCAAGCTATTTTCACCTTTGCTTCCTATCCGATGGACGCCATCAACGAGGGTGTGGTAAGCCTGGGTGAATGGTTTGCCGGACTTATGCCCCAAGGAATTTTAGCAGACTTCATTTCTGAGGGTATTTTTGCCGGACTTGCAGGGGTATTGGTATTTGTACCACAAATCATGATCTTATTCGGCCTTATTGCCATTTTAGAGGACACCGGTTATTTATCACGGGTAAGCTTTATGACCGATGGTCTTCTTCGAAAATTCGGTATGAACGGCCGCTCTATCGTTCCTCTTGTCGGAGGGTTTGCCTGCGCTATCCCGGCAGTGATGGCTGCGCGTTCGATTGAAAACAGAAAAGAACGATTCATTACTATTTTCATTACACCACTAATGAGTTGCTCTGCACGGTTGCCGGTATATGTGTTTCTCGTTTCCTTCATCGCTCCGGAAGACTATCTTCTCGGTTTTATAAGCGTTCAGGGACTTTTTATGATGGGACTGTATGTCTTAGGAATCGCTGCGAGTCTGATCATAGCATACCTCATCCACAAGTTTTCAAGGAGCCGCAGCGATGACAGTTTTATTCTGGAATTACCGAATTATAAGGTACCGAGCTTGAAAAATGCGCTTACAAATATGATTAATAAAGGAAGAATATTTGTAATCCAGGCGGGAAAGGTAATTTTAATCGCTTCCATCATTTTGTGGGTTCTTGCCTACTTCGGTCCTTCAGAACGTATGGAAAATATTGAGCAAAAATACAGTTCACTTATTGAGAATAATCCGGAAGTACAGGATTCTTTAATGGCCAAAATGAATAGCGAGAAACTTGAAAACTCCTATTTAGGTATTATCGGACAGCAAATTGAGCCCGTAATCAAACCGCTTGGATTCGATTGGAAAATTGGTATTGCCGTGGTTGCTTCTTTCGCAGCCAGAGAGGTTTTCGTCGGGACAATGGCCACGATTTATAGTGTTAAGGAAGATCTTGAGGAGAAAAAGGGACTGAAATCTATACAATTTTCTTATGCTACGGCCTTCTCCCTGCTTATTTTTTATGTTTTTGCTCTCCAGTGTATGAGTACGATCGCTGTGGTGAAGCAAGAAACAGGCAAATGGAGTATCGCTGCACTTCAGTTTATAATCTTTACCGGGATCGCTTATCTGGCCAGTTTTATGACTTATCAGATTCTTGCTGAATAAAACTCAACTTCTCAGAATCAGGCAAACCGCATAAGCCTTAATAGCTCTTCCTTCACCAAAAGAATCTACTTTTTCATGAGTGGTCGCCTTGATTGAAATATTATCCGCATCGGTTTCCAGAATTCCGGCGATAATTCGCTGCATTTCAGGGATATGTGGATTAACTTTAGGCCTTTCAAGGATTACTGTAGCGTCAATATTCGCAAGTCTGTATCCTTTGGATTTAACCAAATTAAAAGTCTCTGCTAATAGTATCTTACTGTCAATGTCCTTGTATTTTTCATCCGTGTCTGAAAAATGAAATCCGATATCCCTTAAGTTGAGTGCGCCGAGCAAAGCATCACAGATAGCATGTAACAATACATCAGCATCAGAATGACCCAGTGCGCCAATTTCTGAGGGCAGATGGACTCCACCTATAAAAAGTTTACGTTTCTCAACGAGTTGATGGACATCTACTCCGAAACCTATTCGAATATCCACTATTATTGAGGTTTTACAGAACCATCACTGTTGGAAGCTCCTGAATCCAGATGCAACCTAAGTGTAAATCTGATAGTGTTCTGTAAGGGATTATTCCTTCTGAGTGAAGTCAGGTAAGAAAAATCAATTCCAAACAGTTTGTAGCGAAGACCAACCCCAAAGGTGAGGTGTTGACGAGCTCCTTTATTCAGGCTTTCGTAAAAATATCCTCCACGAGCGGCAAAAAGTTCATTGTACCAGTATTCCACACCTGTTCCAATCATGATCTCGGATAATTCCTCCTTAAATTTTGTACCATCTACAACCTGATAAGAACCATCCGGATTTTGAATATAGTTACCGTTTGCGTCAGTGGCCAAGGTACCTGGGGCATCATAGAAAGACTGGAGCATTCCGGGCACCACCCCGATATTCGGGTCATATCCCGAAAGAATTTCACCATCACTGTTTCTGATAGGAGGAGTTGGAACCAGTAATTTCGATACATCAAGAGCCCAGGTCAGGCTGTTATAAGCATCAAGATCAAAGGTCATTGCGGAGCCGAGCTTTAAGTTCGTAGGTAAAAAATCCCTGTCATTCTCGGATGTATAGGCAATTTTGTTACCTATATTATTTAACGTAACACCAAAGGCAAGTGATCCGTTCGTACCACCGTAAGTAACATCGTCATTGAGGTATGAAAACGAAACATCCGCAGCACCTGCTCTTCCGGGTTTTGTGGATGCACCTTCTACATTCACCCCTGCTGTAAGGTTTGAATTGATGAATTTTCCGTTAACCCCCAATGAAAACTTGTCGTTGAGTTTAAATGCATAACCCATAAGAATCTCAAATTCTGTAGGAGTATGTTCGATAGTGGTGTTTCCCACATTGTCAGTAAAAACAATCTCACCCAAACTAAAATACCTCAGCGATGCACCAATAACGTTTCTCTCATCCAGGCGATAAAATCCTGCAAGATGCGAAAGATTAATATCAGCGGCGAGATTCTGCAACCACGGTGAATAAGAAAGAGCTATTTCTGATGATTCCTCGGAAAATGAGAGCATCGAAGTGTTCCAGAATAAGGAACTCGAAGAGGGACTAAGAGCAGTACCTGCATCACCCATTGCCCCTGATCTTGAATCCGGTGTAATTTGAAGGAAAGGAACTGCGGTAGTAATGGTGTTCAGCTGGAGTTCCGAAGCGTCCGTAGCATCACTGTTTTGAGCAAAAGAATTGCCCGAGATCAAAAGTCCCAGTCCTGTAACAAAAGATGCCTGAAGCGACAATTTATATAAATTCATGCCTTATTAAATTCTGTTTTTCAATACTTGAAAACGTCCAAATGTACGTATCTTACATTTTCACCAAAACACGCTGTTTTCGGCAATCGCAAGAGCATATTATGCAAATATACGTAAAACGACAAATTATATTGTTTATCTACTTTAAAAGATAAAGTTTTTCCATGGCTCTTGTTTCCAGACCATCGGGATTACGTACCGTTATTCTGTAAACATACACCCCTTTTGCCAGCTGATCACCGAACTCATCTCTGCCGTCCCAATGAATTCCCTCGGTGCGAAACCCGCGCGTTTCAACCATTTCATTGATTGTTTTAACCAAACGACCCGAAACAGTGTAAATTTCAATTTGTGTCTCCAAGGCAGCACATACCTGATTATGTTCAAAATAAAATTCAGTACTGGTGGTAAACGGATTGGGATAATTTAAAACATGGGCAAGTGCTAAATCCGTACTTTCCTGCACCGTGAACTCTATTGTTTTTTCACTTGAATTATTATTTACGTCCCACGCCTTGAAAGTAAGAGTGTGCAGTCCGGGCTCAAGTTTAGATAACTGGTATCTCAACGAACCACTTTTATAGGTATCGAGATCAGCTTCATAGAATTCATTGAGCACCTTTGCATCGCTCGTATTTTGGTCCAGAATAACCGTAATGTCATGACCTATCCCATTACCCACCGTATTTATTCCGCTTTCATCGAAAAGTTCGGCGATGAGAATAGGCGTCTCATCGGTAATACCACCGTTCGCGAAGTTCTCATCGTTTAAATAAAGTATTATTTCGGGCCCTATATTATCGCTTAAACCTGCCGTATCAATCCCTCCGATAATGAAAGACTTACTATAACCTCCTGATGTTCTATCATTGTTGTCATAACCGTAAAAACTAGCCTTACCCGGACCGAAATTGTAGTTAATATCCTTCGGAACAATGAATTCATAATCGAACATTCCGTTTGTAATGGAAACCTTTCCTCGATAGAGAACATTGACCTGTTCCTCGAAATTAATAACGGGAGATAAATTGTCCTGTCCCAAGGTTGATCTTTGCCTTGGTTTATCATAAACCGAAGGCTGCAAGATTCCGTTATAAGTTGTCAGATTATTACCGAACTGATCTTCAACGTGTCCTTTCATCCTCACTTTTGATAACGCACGAATCGTGTCATTGGCTAAATTAACGTCCACATTATTTACAGAATCCAGTACAACCTTTTCATACGGAAGAGCAATTCTCAGTGCCGGATCTCCGAGCAACATAAAACTTCTTTTATTATTCCCTCCGGAGACAGCATTCTTGGTTTGTGTTATTATTTCCCCGAAGGTTAAAGGCAACATATCGGAATCGCGAAGGAAAACGTTTTCAAAAAACCTTGCGGTTGTTACTGAATTTGTTGTGAAATAAACCGCTCTTGTAGTGGTCATCAGAGCTATTGCTCCTCCAACAGGATTTAAAGCCATCAATTCTCCTGCGGAAACTCTTTCATTATCGTCAATTCTACCAAATTCACAAGTTGCAGAAACAAACAAGGTCAAACGATCAATATTTTCCCATGACTGAATCTGCCCAATTGTAATAATTCTTTCTGAAGCAGCACCCATCGCACCTCCATGTCCGACATAGGCCATAAGCAAGGAGCCAGATTCTATCGTTCTGTCAATTTCTTCATTTACCTCGGGATATCTTTCACCCCCAGCCGTTGAAATCTGATCGTAAGCATCGGAATAAATTTTTCTGGCGTTCATTTCCGGGTGATTCTGAGTCACATAATCATACGCAGGCTCGGTATCATTAACAACGAAATAGCCGTTTTCCTCGTCATCTGTAATCATTGTATATTTAAGACGCCAGTCGCCATGGGTAGAAATATAGCCATCCTCACCACACGAAAGATTGTCTTGCGCATAAAGTGAGGAACCATTTTTCATGTAATGTTCTATTTTATCAACAAGTTCCACAGCGTGAGTAGATGTGGTCGCCACTAATCTTCCAACCGCTATATCCAGATCATCAAGGGATGAAAAAGATTCCGCATCGTCAAGAAATCCGAAATAATCATCTGAGAGCAGTGTTGAAATATAGCCTTCCGATTCCTGTGTATGATAAACAGGTACCATGTAGTTGTTATTCGCAACACGTCCCAGCGGATCATAGGTTCCATCCCCGAACAGGCAGAGATATTTAGGCATTAAAGCGGGGTCACCTTCTGCCCTGTCATAAAACATCTTCGCAAAAAACTTGATAGCGGTAGGATCCTGAGTACCGCCTGAAAATTCATTATAAACCTGATCGGTAGTTACCACATGGACACTTAATCCGTTATTTACATGCAGGCCGGCAAGTCTGTTTGCCTGAGCCAGGAATGAAGGATGAGTAACGATCAAATAATCAGCCTGGGGTAACCCGTGGAGATTTTGATACCGGACCTTTTCAATGAAGGTAGGTTCTTTATAAACACTTCCGTCAAAACAAATAAAACTTCTTAAGCTATCCGTTTCCACAGTGAAGTTAAATATTCCGTTAGCAAGTGTTCCGTTTACCAGTTTTGGTTTAGTATGGTCGGTGATTTCCCATACTTTTACTAAAGAAGGAACACCAGTGATTTCAAATTCAGAAACATTTCCAATTCCAACCGAGGACCTGTCGCGAAATTCGAACTGACTACCGTGAAAAGTCAGAAAACTACGGGCATTCACTTCAATATAATCTAAATAAGCGATATCCGAAGGTGAGACACGATTAAAGTTCACCGTTAATCCAAAACTTGACCCTGCTGGAGAAAAATCCCCGGGAAGAGAAGTAAATCCGGATCTTGAATAACTGTCGCTTGCTGAAGCCGGTAATATAGTAGATCCTACCGGAGAACCGCTGTATGTAATATTGAAATTGGTATTTCCGCTTGAACTCCCTTCGCTACATGCCATAAAACTTTTTACAATCGCACCTGCGGAAGGGTTTAAATTCGGAATATTAAAGGAAAACGTCTGTGAAAGCGAGGCATCGAATTCTTCTCCGTACCAGCGTTGCCCGCCCTTCAGGAGATTGATGCGTTCCAGTTCATGTACCGCGTATGAATTGTAATCATTCACTGTAATAGAAGGTGCCGAACTACTGAGATCTGCCGGCTGAATCCGTGCAGGAGCTTCAGAGGGATTAATATTGATATAGTATGCCGAATAAGTGGCGTAATTATTCAACACTCTTGAAAATCCGCTTGAACCAGATTCTTCCCATCTGTGTGGACCGCGTCCGTAGAAAAGAATGAAATCACCTTGATCGAACGAACCGTCTGTTTCACCTTGTATAAATATATCATTCTTAATCAGGTCATCAGGGCGGTAATCCGAATTGTTCTCAGGAAGCTTACCAAAACCGTTTCCGTATATATTAATATGCGTAGGATTAATACCTGAAAGATTTACTCCCATCGACTGTAAAAAATCATAATCGATTATATGTATTCCGTTTTCTCGAACACTTATTTTATACCATTCCCCGGAACCGTTGCGTAAGACCGAATTTTCAGCGAATTCATGCCCTGTTTTAAGTTGATTTACAGGAACGTTTGTTTTTTGAAAAGTAACACTGACAATTTTATTCACCTCTCCGTTTACCTTAATAAAAGGATTCAAACTGATATTTACTACAGGTTTATTCATAGACCTGACATTCTTAACGGAAAATTCAACAACATCTGTGACTCTAAGATTATTTTCCTGAATAAATTGTTTTTCGAAG
Source organism: Brumimicrobium sp. (assembly GCA_033722555.1). Taxonomy (GTDB): domain Bacteria; phylum Bacteroidota; class Bacteroidia; order Flavobacteriales_D; family Crocinitomicaceae; genus Brumimicrobium. Next base: position 753 of record JAWVYS010000047.1, on the reverse strand, counting down.
GTCGATGCTGGAGCCAGGTTATAATTAGTCAATTCAAGTTTCCATTCCGTCTGAGCGGAAGGTCTTACCCAGCTGTGCAGCAATACAAATTCTTTCCCGTTAAAAAAGACATCCTTGAGATCCGGATATTTCATTCTAGAAGTTTCAGTAATTACTTCCGATTGGGATCCTGACCATTCAAGATCCAGTTTAATCTGCTGACCAATCACAGAATTAAAACCTGCTGATAGGATAAGAAGGGAAAAAAATATTGCTTTTGTTACTCTCATAAGTGGCAAATTTGACAACGAAAAATATATTAGACAAATAATATTAAAAATATGTATGGCATCCTCTGAACAAAACGTATGAATATCAATCATATTTTAAAAGAACTTTAATATTTTTGTAACTATCAGCTTTTTTTTTCGTAAAATTGACGGTTGTTTGTGTATTTGCCAAATTAGTACTATGCTAAAAAATAAATTTTTTACATATCCTGTGGTATTTATTTGTTTGATAACCATGCTCTTATCAAACAAAGCGAATGCTCAGGATCCTCAATTTTCGCAGTTCTACGCGAACCCGATTTATTTGAATCCGGCGTTTGCAGGGAGTCATGGTTGTCCCCGTTTTGCGTTGAACTATAGAAATCAGTGGCCGGCATTATCGGGTACTTTTGTAACCTTTTCGGCTTCATATGATCAGTACTTTACAAACATTAGCGGTGGCTTTGGTGTGATTGCCACCCATGATCAGCAGGGTAAAGGGACT
>JAWVYS010000046.1:0-21467 GCA_033722555.1 Brumimicrobium sp. | reverse complement strand
GCAGCAAGTCCCAAATTCGTTCCCGAAGCTCAGCGTATAGAGCGACTAAGTTTCCGGGAAGCGCACGAACTGGCAAATTTCGGAGCTAGTATTTTACATCCGAAAACGATTACCCCGTTGATCAGAAAGAACATTCCTCTCAAAATTTATAACAGTCTTAACCCGAAAGGTACGGGTACTATTATCGATGAACAAGGATCAAGAAAAGGTATTAAGGCGGTTTCGGTAATTGAAGATTTAGCATTGATTACAATTGAGGGAAAAGAACTTTCAGGAAAGATAGGGATAGATGCTCGAATCTTCAGGGTTTTGAGTGAACTTGAGATCAGTATACGTTTGATTTCTCAGGCTTCTTCTGAGCGGGGTATTGGTTTTATCATCGATCAAGAAGTTGCGGATCAGGCTGTAAATGCTCTGAAGAGCGAATTTCAAAAGGAATTATACGACCACACGATTTCTGAAATAAAATCAAACAGTGAAATGGCGGTTATAGCTATCGTTGGAAGACATAATTACTCGCTTGAAAAGGCAATACAGGGATTGCGTAGAAACAAGATTTGGATGTATTTGATCAGTAACAGCATTTCAGGAGACCATATTTCGTTGGTGATCGATAATAAAAATCTCAAGAAGGCGGTTAATGTGGTGCACGGTCAGGTTTTCGGTGTGACCAAAACGATAAATTTATTTGCTCTTGGAAAAGGAACGGTCGGAGGGAAACTGATTGATCAGATAGTGAATACTTCTGAGGAGGTAAGTGCCCGTCGTGGATTAAGAATTAAAGTGGTAGGAGTTGCCGATTCTAAAGGGTTTGTTTTTGATGAAAGAGGTCTTGGGGATAGCTGGAGGAATGAACTTCAGCGGACCGAAAAAAGGAATGACATAGAAAAGATCATAGCCACGCTCAGAGATTCAGCCTTGGAAAATATTGTGATAGCCGATAATACTTCTTCGCAGGAGATCACTGATCATTATCTGAACTTTTTGAAAGCGGGTTTTGACCTGGTAGCTTCTAACAAAAAATCGAATTCAGGGCCTTATGCGAATTATCAGGAGATTCGCGAGCTCCTGAAAAGAAAAGATAAACATTTCTTCTATGAAACAAATGTGGGCGCCGGCTTACCCATTATTGATACGATAAAACACCTCTATAATTCCGCAGACAGGATCACGCGAATACGTGGGGTTTTTAGCGGATCACTGAGTTATATTTTTAATAATTACTCGGAAAGAAGCGAGGACTTCTCGGCAATATTGCTGGAGGCAAAGGAAAAAGGATATACTGAACCTGATCCCCGGGAGGATCTGAACGGTCTGGATGTAGCTCGAAAACTGATTATACTGGCCCGCGAGATAGGACTTGAAGTGGAGTTGAGTGACATTCAGTTGCAAGATTTGATCCCACAGGAACTTTCAAACGAGGGATCTTTTGAGGATTTTATTGCGAAAAAGGATGTTTTGAATGAATATTTCGATAAAATCAAAAGTGACCTTAAACCAGATGAGGTGCTTCGTTATATTGGAGAGTTGGATGCAGTAAATCAAATCTTGAAAGTAAGCCTTGTAAAAACCGGCAAGGATACCCCGCTTGGAGGGATTAGGAATGCCGATGCAATTTTTGAGATTTATACAGAAGAATACGGTGACCAGCCTATAGTAATACAGGGAGCAGGTGCCGGAGGAGAGGTGACGGCCCGTGGAGTATATTCGGATTTGATAAGAATCGGGGGGAAGTTTTGATGAATACTGTGACTTGAGCTTAAAAGCCCTTCGATAAGAATCGGAGGGCTTATTTACTTTATATAATATTTACTTTGTGTCATAATGACTCGGGGGATGTTCATGATGATCATTGTGGTGATGATCTCCTTGATGATGCATGCTGCCCTCGTGATGATCCTCCCCGTGATGATTACTTTCATGACCGTGTGATCCGGTTGTGTTTTCTCCTTCAATTTCAGTGTTTTCCGAACAACCTGTAAAACCCATGGGTAATACTAATAGCAAGAGTCCGGCGATTGTTGTTTTTATACAATAAATCATAACAATTTTCTTTATTTTTAAAAATACGAAAATTTGAGCGAAGGGCAAAGCAGTGCCAGTATTCTCTTTTACGGCTCGAGCGATCTGAATCAGTAGCTCTGCCGTTTGGGTAAATCCTGATGAAGAAGGTGGAAGAGGAGAGTATCACACATACGATAAAGCATAATTGGTCCGAAAGGAGAGCGAATCTTTACCTGTGTACATCAGGAAATCGTTCAAATCATTATGCTTAGCATAGAAAGAATCGGGGATGTGTGCGAAGAGCTTCCTTTTCTTGAAGAGCGAGAAAAATTATGGTTTGCAGGAAACCTCGCTGATGATTAGATTTGAAAAAAAATGTAAGAAATTGAAAATTCTGGCAATTTCAGGTTCCGCAAGTTTGGAAAGTTCGAATACATTACTGCTTGAAACAGTAAAACAACAATTTTTTGATAAGTACGACATTGAGGTTTATAATGATCTCCGAGAGCTCCCTATGTTCAGGCCCGAAGATTTAGAGAAAACAATTCCCGGCTCAGTGAAAAAACTAAAAGAGAAAATTCTTGGCAGTGATGCTGTACTTATTTCAACACCAGAATATACACATAACATTCCTGCTGTTTTAAAAAATGCGTTGGAATGGATGACCGCTTCCGGTGAATTTTGTGGCAAACGCATGCTGGTTATAACGTTTACGCCTAAAGAACCGAGAGGAAAATACGCGATGGAATCCTTGCTGTTTTCTCTGAAAACGCTTGATGCTCGAATTGTAGGCACTCTCGCTATTTATAAAACAGATAGCGTGATTGAAGAAGGGAAGATACAGCTTAGCAAAGAGATCCTTACAATTCTGAAGGAGGCAATGAGCCGACTGGAATAAATTTTCCTATTAAATACCTCTTGAGCGGGTATTTATTTCCAGGAGTACTTATTTTTGTTCACTTACTTCTTTTACTGATTCTAGTAATTAATTGATAATTATGAACTACATCTTCTTATTTACCCTTCTAATAGTACAAATCAACCTGTTCGCTCAACAAGAGAACCCCAAAACTACCATCGACAATTTTTTCAAGGCTTTTCATGAGAAAGATACAGCCTCTCTCAGCAGATTTTTGGTTGAAGAAATGACTTTCCACACAATTTACGGAAAAGGTTCCGATAATAAATTGCTCATCACCGAGCGGACTGAATTTTTGAGTAGTTTACCGAAAATTCCTGATAATGTAAATTTCAGGGAAGAGATCATATCTTATGACGAGGATATCGATGGAGATATCGCAAGAGTTTCAACACCTTATTCTTTTTATATGAACGATAAGGAAATTCATTCAGGCATCAATTATTTTACTTTGATAAAGACGAACGGACTATGGAGAATCGTTCATTTAGTGGATACACGGATTACAAAAAACTGAGCCATGTCATCCGCGGGCCGATATACACCGAAATTCGGATAAGCATCCGATGATACCATGAGTCACGTTTTAATTTCTTCGCCTTTACAGAGTTTTACTGAACATCGTTTTAGAAATACTTTCGATAAATATTTCGGAGGAATAGATGTTTTTTACGCTCCGTATATTCGACTGAATGGAAAGCGAGAAATAAAAAACAACTACGAAAGAGACCTGCTTCCTAAAAACAATACCGTTGAAAATCTCATTCCGCAGGTGATGACGAATGATGCGGAGGAGTTTCTTTTTGTTGCCGATTATGTTCAAAATTTAGGATATAATGAACTTAACTGGAATTTAGGATGTCCCTATCCCATGGTTACTAAGAAATGTATGGGATCCGGACTGATTTCCGAGGTAGACAGGGTTGACAGAATTCTTGATGAGGTTCATAAGGAGTCAACAATTACCGTTTCCATGAAGATGCGCCTGGGTTACGAAAGACCTGATGAAATTCTTTCATTACTCCCCGTGTTGGATAAATATCCGATAAAGAGCATTGGAGTTCATGCCAGACTCGGTAAACAACTGTATAAGGGAGGAGTGGATCTTGATTCATTTGAAAACTGCCTTGGACGAACCCGTCACACCATCTATTACAACGGAGATATAAATTCGGTTGATCAGTTCCGAAGATTGGTTTCACGTTTTCCGGACATCAATCACTGGATGATAGGAAGATGGCTTATTGCGGATCCTTTTTTACCCACCATGATCAAGAATGATGAAAATATTTATCCTGAAAATCGCCTGGAAATATTCGGGAAATTCCACGACGTTCTTTACCACGATTATGCATCAGCCTTATCCGGTTCGAGTCATGTTTTGGTGAAGATGAAAAGTTTCTGGGAATACTTTGCTACTTCTTTTTCGGATTCACACCGCACCTTTAAACTTATTAAGAAAGCCAGAACTTTTGAAGCCTATCATGACGCTGTGGCTTACATCCTTGATAACGAAAGAAAATTTCAAAAGGATGAGTACTACTAAATAAAAAAGGTGGTCAGGAATTAACTTGTTAACCACCCTTCAGATATTATTTAACCAGGAAAAGTTTATACTAATTCCTGCAGTTCTTTCGGCATCTGATCACGAACGTGAGTCAACTGACCTGAATCAACATATTTTACGAGAGAATCTAACACTCTTGATGTAATTTCTTCTGTAGGCATATTCCAGTCAAAATCTCGTTCTCCGTATCTTTCCTGTAAGATTTTCACTTCACGATTCATCTCATCGATCGTTTTGTAATCAAGGAGGGGTTTGTCTGAGTATTTCCAGCCTTCCGTGTAAACTCCTTTTAAGATTAAGGGAAGTTGTGAGATCAGGTGGAAAGATTCGGCTATTTCAATTCTGTCTCTAACCGTATGCATTACTGCCTTCCAGGCGATCATAGCACGTTGTTTTTCGTTTGGATGATCTAATTTGTCAGCCAGTTCATTAGCATATTCACTTGCTTCCTGAGCAAATTTTTCAAAATTTAATTCTGATGCGTACATTTTTTTTATTTTTTTTTTGGGTTCACCAATAAGATAGGATCTCACCGACGGAATTCCAAGAAATGAATGTTGAATTCCATTGTCTTCACAGTATTTAACAGATCCATTCGCAAAAAAAAGCTGTATCCTTTCCTTGATACAGCTTTAGAATTTTATGGACCCGAATAGGTCTTGGTTTGTTTTATCGTTTTAAAATTTTGAATGCAAGGTTTCTTCCAAGACCCTGTTGAATAGCAAGATTTACCCAGGAAGCGGCAAAATGCTCAAGAAGTTTGACTTTATCGTCTCCACCGAAATCGTAGCAATTCTCGAATCCGGCATCGGCAGCAAGTTTTTGCGCGGTGTTTTTTGCTTCTTCATTATTACCTGCTGCAAACATGTCTGCACCTCTACCGTTATAGTTCGGATTTGCCATATTTTCATAGCCTGTAGAATTAAAGCATTTAACTACTTTATCCGTTTTTCTCATTTCCTTAACCGCATGATAAACCGTTTCATAGGGCTCCGGTTTTTTACCAAAAGAATTGGTGGCATCAATCAGAATTTTATCAGATATATCGCCCATTTCGGGGATAAGATCTAGGATTGCGGCCGGAGGTATTGCAAGCAATACCACATCGGATAAATTCACGGCCTCTCGAATCGATTTTATAGCTGCCTCCGGTACAAGTTCTTTCGCTTTTTGGGTATTTTTTGAATCAAAATCCCGAACGCCCAGTATGATCTGATGTCCCGTGTTACTCCAGGATTTTGCAAGCGAGGAACCCACATTGCCGGTACCAATTACTGCTATTTTCATAGACTTATTTGTTCAAGGTATATTCTAAAGCAATTTTCGTATTCAGTAATTTTGAAATCGGGCAATTTTCTTTTGCATCCTGAACCAGTTCAGCGAATTTTTCTTCCGGAATTGCTTCCACCTGTGCCTTTAAGATTAGGCGTGACTCACATATTTCTCCGTTCTCGAATTTAACTTCACATTTGGTTTCCAGTTCTTTCGGTTGAAAACCTGCCCCGGCGAGATTAAATGCCAGCTTCATCGAAAAACATCCGGCGTGAGCTGCGCCTATTAGTTCTTCTGGATTTGTTCCTTTACCATCTTCAAACCGTGTATTAAACGAATACTGGGTTTTCTCGAGTACTGTACTCTGAGTAGTTAAATGTCCTTTCCCCTCTTTTCCATTGCCTTTCCAGTTGGCTGTTGCTGTTCTTATCATATTTGTACAGTATTTTAAAAATTAAATTGGTTTTTATGACTTTTCTTTGTTAAGTAAATCCCGAATTTCGGTTAAGAGTTCTTCCTGTTTACTTAAACCCGGTGCTTCGGGCTCTTTCTCTTGTTCTTCTTTCTTTTTCTTCATTTTTTCAATCAGTTTGTTATACGAACGAATGACTAGAAAAATGACGAAGGCAACGATGAAAAATGTTATTATCGTGTTGATGAAAACACCGTAATTTACCGAAATTTCAGCCACGGCATCACCTGCTCCTTCCGCAGATTCGGGTATCTTTTCCTGAATTATATACTTCATCTCAGAGAAATCTACCCCGCCGAGCATCTTCCCCACAGGCGGCATGATGATATCATTCACAAGGGATTTTACAATAGCCCCGAAATAAGTTGCCATGATTAAACCCACGGCAAGCTCCATTACGTTGCCTTTACTGATAAACTTCTTAAATTCCTGTAGCATAATTTACTTTTTTTCTCAAACAGATATTTGGTTTAAATGTTCTTATCTTTTATAAATATAATAAACCTTGCTTAAAAAATAACTCAGATCATTAAAGAGGTAAGCGTATAAGACTTAAGTCTCAGCCGTTTTTATGTTTTATTTCCAGTTTTCGAATAACTTCAGCCGTTTTTGGATCAAGTGTTGACGCACTTCCTGCTACGAGAATCCCTCGTTCGCCTGAGGTGGTTTCAATGCCGTAAACCGTTGATTCATCCGCGGGATTCGACTCTCCTTCGTAATAATATACCTCTTTAATCTCGAGGTCGTCGGGAGAATATTTTCCGGAATCCGAAATAATCTTGTCTTCTTTCAGATTGAAGTCTGTTTCGTACCCTTTTTCTTTCAAAATGTCTATAGCTTCTTTCGTGCCTTTGTAAAATGTTTTGTGATGCATACTGATTATTTTTGTTTGTCTAGAAGATAATAAAAAAGTTGAAAAGTTTATATCAAAGACTGGATATTAATGAGCCAGTCTCAATTTTCGTAAGGTTTCTACATTTCTTTGATCCATTTCTGATCCTGCGCCTACCAAGAGGATTCCCTTCAAACCGTTTTTTGACTGAATACCGTAAACGGTAGCTTCATCTCCGGGATCTGATTCACCTTCATAAAAGTAAATCTCTGTAATTTCAAGTTCATCAAGGTTATATTTTTGGTTATTACAGATCAGGCAGTTTTCATCGAGGTTGAAATCCGTGTCAAATCCTTTTTTTCTCAGTTCATTAATCGCCTCAGAAACCGTTTTGTAATGGAATTTATTTTTCATTTATAAACCTTTTACTAATTTTTGTAACCTTTTAATCAAGATTTTGTTTAAGTCAGTCTTATAAAGATAACAGATTTTCTATAGCTAGAATTCTTTTTTGAATTGGAGGTTCAAATAATCCAATGTTAATAAATTTGAGAACCGATTCTTTACTAAGCATCATTCTGTAATATTTTTGTATCGTGTTAAAGGTTATAATTCCTGTCATATTCATTTTCGTTTCGTTTGCGATTTCCGCCCAGGAAATTTCGATCGGAGTTTTTCGTGGCTATAATATCGAGCGAATAGACTTTGCTTATAAAGAGGGAAGTTATCTTATTCGTGCGGATACCATTGATTTTGGTGCTATTTTACCCAACGAGTATATCTCGCTGAGACTCTGTGATGATCAACTTATTGAACTCAAGCATGGGGTAAGGCTTCTCGGTAGGTTCAATCGTATAACACTTATTCCGACCGGGATTGATCACATACTCCGGTTGCGGCCCAGATCGCCTGTTCTTAAAGAGAGACAGTATCGCGATGGATTTACGATTTTGCCTTCCTCTGTTGGTCTGACTGTTATTAACGAGGTGAAATACAAGAATTATCTCAGCGGTGTAGTAGAGTCTGAAGGTGGTGGAGGGAAACATCCGGAGTATTATAAGGCTCAGGCTGTTATAAGTCGTACATATGCCATAAAGCATCTTGGTAAGCATAAAAAAGAAGGCTTTGATCTTTGTGATCAGGTTCACTGCCAGGCCTATCATAACATGCTCAAATATACTGAAACAATTGAGGACGCAGTGGTGAGTACAGCGGGGATCATCATGGTGGATACGGTTACCGATAGGTTAGTAGATGGCTATTTTCACGCCAACTGTGGAGGACAAACCAGTCGTTCGGACTATGTCTGGAAGGAAGATATACCTTATCTACAACCCTTCGTAGATACTTTCTGTATTTATACGCGTCAGGCCACATGGGAAACACGTATTCCTAAGGTTGAATGGCGTAACTTCCTTGTGAATAATTATTTCTATCCTATTGAAGACTCCCTTTATCGATCCATGATTTATACTTTCGATCAGAAAGACAGAAAGGCTTTTTACCTGAGTCCTCATCTTGGGATACCGCTCCGTGATATACGTTACCATTTCAAACTAAAATCAACTTTTTTTTCTTGTTATCCCGATGGTCACGATGTGGTTCTCAAAGGGAGGGGATTCGGACATGGTATAGGACTATGTCAGGAGGGCGCAATGAATATGGCCGATTATGGAATGGATTATCGTCAGATTCTGACCTTTTATTTCGAAGGAATACGGTTTGAAGAAAATTTACGACATATTTTTTTCACACAGGTTCCAAATTCACTGTTCGGATTCTAATCCTGGTGTTTATCCGTTTTTCTTCTACAACGTTAAAAAATGTAAAAGCCTGTTGTTTACTTTGTTTATTCGATATATTTCATTAGTTTATAGTGAACCGAAAAAACAACACAATGGACAAAGACGAATTAAGATTAGAATTTAAGAACAAAATTGACGAGGCTTTTAATCGATTAAACGAACTCGAGAGAAGGAGAGAAGAAGCTACCGGAGAAACCAAACGTGAATTAAATGAAAAAATTCAGGAGCTTCAGGAAAAAAAGGATAAAATGGATTCTTTTTACGAGGAATTATTGAACAGTACAGAAAAAAAGGCCAAGGAAGTTAAAGTTAAATTCGATAAAAGTATGGTCGCCTTCAAAGAAGGAATTAAAGAAATCGAGGAAGTGTTTGAATAATATAAACGCATTCATTGATCAAAAAGGTGTCATTTCAGGGATGCCTTTTTTCATTTTAGAAAGAAGAAACCGTTCTCAAATTTTATAATTTCTTCATCTAGCATAAAATTAAGCAACGTGTCAAGCTGTTTATCCTCCTTGAGGTTGAGCTCTTTTTTTAAACCGGAAAGATCATAGCGGGATGAATCGAGTAGTTTAAGGACAGCCGATTGAAGCTCTTCCATGGTATATGCGGATTTCTTTTCATAAAGACAAATGTCACATTTGCCGCAAGGCTCTCCTTTCTGACCAAAATATTTCAGCAAGAGTACTGAACGGCAGTTTGGAGCTGTTAAAAATTCCTCCATCCCTAGTAGCTTTTGGAAGGCAACTTCCTTACGGAGATCATATATTTCCCTGTTTATGCTGAAATAATCGTCCGGCAAACGTTCGTGAAGGAAGGTTACCTGGGGTAAATGAGACTGCCAGATTATATCGACCAACCCTTGTTTTTCAATATATTTTAATTGCGTTTCCAGTTCCTTTTGAGAGACTTTCAGTCTTTCGGAAACTGTTTTGAGGTTGACCTCGATATAATTAGAAAATATTCCGGGATAACTTCGAGACAGAAGTGAAATTAAAGGGTCATATTTCTCATTCTTAATCTGAAAATTATAAAGGGTCTTATTCTCGACAATAAACTTAATTCTGGTCGGATGAAAAACTGCCTCGTTCAGCACTACTGTTCCGTTTAATTCGAGAATTTTCAACGCATTATAAGTAGGGATAGCCTCCAGGTTGTATTTGGTCATTAAAGCCTTTATATCCAATCCGTAGCTTTCATTCTTTCCCGAGCCAATTGCAATACCAAAATGATTGCAAATCGCACGATAGACCGTTTTAATGAATTCGGGTTCGGGAAACTGAGCAGTTAACTTTTGTCTAAGCTTGAGAAAATCTACCTCGGTGTAAAAGGCCATGTTTCTGGATTCCTTTCCATCTCTACCGGATCTCCCGGCTTCCTGAAAATAAGCTTCAGGATTATTTGGGACCTCGTAGTGTAGAACGAAGCGAACGTCCGGTTTGTCTATTCCCATACCGAAAGCATTGGTAGCCACGATTATTTTAATACGGTCACTGAGCCAAGCTTCCAGTTTCTCTTTTCTTTCCTCCCCCGTCATTCCACCGTGATACAATCCTGCCGAGAATTTATGGGCAAGTAGCAATTTCGTGATTTCCTTCGTATCTCTTCTCGTCTGACAGTAAACTATTCCGGTCATTCCCTTGAAAAGTTCGCAGGCCTTGATGATTGCCTGACGTTTGTTTTCTACACGATAGACCTCGTATGAAATATTTTCACGCTTAAAACTCCCTTCAAAATAATTAACATTTCGAAGATTTAAATATTTCTTAATATCATCACGAACCCGTTCAGTGGCGGTAGCGGTTAAGGCGATAACAGGTACTTCGGGATATATCTCTCGAAGGGCAGAAATTTCGAGGTATGGTGGTCTGAAGTCGTGGCCCCATTGGGAAATACAATGGGCCTCATCCACTGCAATCAGGGATACATTCATTTGCTTGAACCTTGTCAGAAACAAATCCGACTTTAATCTTTCGGGAGATACGTAAAGGAAATCGGCCTCTCCGAATTTTGCGTTATCGAGGACGATATCGATCTCTCTTCGACTCATGCCTGAAGTTATGGCATATGCTTTCAGACCACGCTGTCTTAAATTTTTCACTTGGTCTTGCATGAGAGCGATGAGCGGAGAAATAACAATACAGATACCGTCCCGTGCTATTCCGGGAACCTGAAAACAGATAGATTTCCCACCGCCGGTGGGCAAGAGCGCCAGTGTATCTCTGCCGTTTATAGCGCTTTGAACAATTTCTTCCTGATTCTTTCGGAAAGCATCAAATCCCCAGTATTTTTTTAGTATTTGCTGCGCTGTCAAGATGAAATAATTTGGTATTTCAAAGTTAGAAATATTCTCCCTAATTTATGTAGGCGGTAGGTTGATAAAATTTAAATTCAGTATATTCGCAGCGAATTTAGTGATTATGATACAGTCAAAATATAGCATTAAAACAAAACGTACGGACAAATCAACAATCGACAGAGTTGAATGGGATACCTTACCTTTCGGAAAAGTATTTTCTGACCATATGTTAGTTATGGATTACATAAACGGAGAATGGTGCGAACCGGAAATCATTCCTTTCACCGATATGAAACTGCATCCCGCAACTTCAGCAATTCATTATGGACAGTCGATTTTCGAGGGATTGAAGGCGTATCGAACCGTGGATAATGAAATTGCTATATTCAGACCGGACATGAATGCAAAGCGTTTTCAGGAATCCTGTCAGCGTATGTGTATGCCTGAAATGCCTACAGACCTGTTTGAATTTTGTGTTGAGCAAATAGTCGATTTTGATCGCAACTGGATTCCGAAAAAAGATGGATACTCTTTATACATAAGACCTTTCATGTTTGCAACCGATGACTTCATCGGTATTAAGCCTTCTGAAAAATACAGGTTTATGATCTTTACTTGTCCTGTAGGAGCTTATTATTCGGAACCATTGAACGTTAAAATAGAAGAGAAATATACCCGTGCTGCCGATGGCGGGGTGGGGCGTGCAAAAACTGCCGGTAATTACGCTGCATCTTTGTATCCTGCTAAACTTGGACGTGACAAAGGTTTTCACCAGCTTGTTTGGACTGATTCCAAGACGCATAAATACATCGAGGAGTCGGGCACTATGAATATCATGTTTGTAATTGACGGTAAACTTATCACTCCTTCGGAGGAAGGTGATACAATTCTTCCCGGGATTACCAAAAGAAGTGTTATTGAGGTTGCTGAAGACTGGGGAATGCCTGTAGAGGAGCGCAAAGTTGAGGTCGAAGAGGTGATAAAAGCCATTCGAGAAGGACGACTTACAGAAGCCTTCGGGGCAGGAACGGCCGCTACGATTGCTCAGATCAAAATGATAGGTTTCAGAGGAGAGGAACTGGAGTTACCTCCAATCCCTCAGCGTGATTTTTCAAACAAGGTTTATCATTATTTGGATGACATCAAATGTGGGAAGGTAGAAGATAAGCATAATTGGGTGAAACGCATCTGAGCATTATCTGAACTTTTTTTTTCGTGCACGAGGTTTATTTGACTTTGGTCACTTAATTTCTTAACTTTGGTAATAACGGTCGTTTTTAGTACCTTATCCAAACAGCCAAGAGTGATGAAGTTATACCTCCTTTTTATCTTTTTATTGATTTCTATTTTCGGATTCAGTTATCCGATTGAAGGGATTTGGTTTACATATAGCGATGAGACAGGTGAACTCAAGTCCAAGGTAAGACTTTATGTCGAAGACGGCAGACTGTATGGTGAAATCCTCGAATTATACAATAAAAGAGAAGGTATTGGGGATAATCCAAAGTGTATTCCATGTCCGGGTGATAAAAAAAATAAGCCCGTAATTGGAATGGAATTTATCATGGGCCTTACCAGAAATGAAGATGGTGAATGGACGGGTGAGGACGGTATTCTGGAACCTAAAACGGGTGATATTTACGATTGTGTTATCTGGCTGAAAGAAGATGGTTCTCTGGCTGTACGGGGATATATCGGTTGGTTTTATCGCACTCAGTACTGGCACCGGTCTAAACAATAATATATGTAATCTATATATTTTCAGTGAATTAAAGCTCCCTTTCAGGGTTTAAAAATTTTAAAGACCAAAGGGGGAACGCGGACGGTTTTACTGGGAATACTGGTTGCAGCACCATACTGCATCAGATTTGTTTACCGCATCGGGAAGAAAAAATCAACCCTTATCCCCCTTCAGAGCCTTTAATACCGCTTAATATTGCAGTAAGTTTAACACTGTCTCAAAGATAGGCTAGAATTCATGAATTCTGTTTTTTTCCGACATGGACAAAACATGGACAAAACAGAGACAGATCAAAATTCATGCTTTTACAGTTTTTAAAAGACTGATATTCAGAAAAATTAGTCTTTTAACACTCGTTTCATGTGCATCTGTCTTATTTTCCTTACTTTAGTACATCAATTCACCGGAATATATGATAGCAGAAGGAAAAATTTGTGTGCTTATCGATGATGATGATGATGATCAGTTGATTTTTTCGACAACGATCAAGAAGCATTTTTCTGCATATCCTTTTTTATCATTTTCGAGTTTTTCGGAAGCTGAAAAGGTACTTGACGAAAAAGCTCATGAGATTGGGGCTGTATTTCTGGATCTTAATATGCCACGAATAAACGGCAAAGAAGGTCTCAGCCTTTTACGGCGGGATCCCGTTTTCGAAAAAATGCCTTTGATCATTTATTCGACTTCCAATAACCCGGATGATGTAAACGAATGTCTCAAGATCGGCGCTACTGCTTTTATTACCAAACCATCTAAAATTAGTACATTGGTGAGTGAACTTTCCAATTACCTTGTGAGTGCCTGAAATGACATTGACTGAGAAATTAAAGGAAGCAACGGTTGCGCAGCATAAAGCTTTGGATGAGATTCCGGGTCTTCAAGTAATTACTTCCGAAAAGGTGAGCATTCAGGATTATAAGCAATACCTGAAAGCCTTTCAGGTTATTCACCGGAATATTGAGGAAAGGATATATCTGAAAGGTAGTCAGTATATCCCGGGCATAGAATATAATATTCGCCTTTCCCAAATAGAACAGGATATGAATTCCTTAGTCCTGGAAACTACTGCTTCTGAACTTGGTAATGAATTTCTGAAACTAACTGATCACGCAGTTATAGGGGCAATATATGTTATGGAGGGTTCTCGGTTAGGGGGAAAGTATATAGCAGCACACCTGAGAAGTCATTTGGGTCTTAACAATGAAGTGCTGAATTATCTAAACGGGAAACCGGAAATTTCATGGAATGAATTAAAGACCCGTATAAATAATATTCCGGAGGATAAACATGCTGAGGTAATCAAAGGGGGAACCGAAGCCTTTACGTTTTACTATGAGACGCTGAATAAAATTTTTGAAACTGCCTAAATGAAAAAGATAGTTTATCAGGATTATACCTCACTGGAGAACTGTACGGACGAACCCATTCAGTTTTTAGGGAGCATCCAGCCTTTTGGAGCTCTCATATCCTTAGACAAAAAAGACTTTTCAATTCACCATTGTAGCTCGAATACGGATATTTTTTTCGGTGTTAGTCCTGAAAAAATTCTGGGTTGCGCATTTGAGGAATTTGCTACTTATTTTGAGCCGATTTTGGATAAAGATTTTTTAAGAGATACCTCGATTGGACTTTTCAAGAATCCTTCGGAATTCAAAATCAATGGATCGGTTTGCACCGTTGTTTTACATAAAACGGAGGATTATTTTCTGATTGAAATTGAACCATTACCAAGTGGTTTCAGACCAGAACATGACTTATATAATAAAACTTCTGAGTTTGTTCATAAAATGAATGATTCGCAGAATTTCAAATCTTTCGCAGGGGTTGTGGCTGAAGAGATTCAAAGTATCACTGGGTTCGATCGTGTGATGATCTACAGATTTGACGAAGATTTTAACGGAGAAGTTTTTGCTGAAAGTGTAATCAGCGGATTGGAACCTTTTCTGGGACTTCACTATCCTCATACGGATATACCTGCTCAAGCAAGGGAACTTTATAAAAAAGTACAGTTAAGAATCGTACCCGATGTTGATTATACTCCTGTGCCGATGGTCTCGAGGAATGATTCCGATGACCACAGGAGTCTGAATCTTGGTTCGTCAGTTTTAAGGAGCGTATCACCCATTCATATCCAGTATTTAAGAAATATGGGAGTAGGTGCTACACTTACTGTAAGTATTATGATCAATGATCAACTTTGGGGACTTGTGGCTTGTCATAATCGCTTACCGAAAAAAGTGCTTCTTTACGAACGTATGTCAGCACTGGTTCAGGTAGATTTTTTTGCTGCTCAGATTAAGCGGTGGGAACGATCAGAAGAGTATGACAGGGTTCAGGAAAAGGAACATATCTATCTGTCTATTATTGAGGAAATTGAGAAACACGGGAACACCTTTGAAACAGTGACCTCCACCCCCTATTTTTTAGGGTTGACGGAATCCACAGGTGGGGTATTGATGCGCGATGGTATAATTCATGTTTTTGGAGAAACTCCCGGCAATAAATTTATTTTAGAACTACATAACTGGATGAAAAGCAGAAAGGAGGATGTTTTTCTAACCAATGAGTTTTCGAAACGTTATCCGAGAGCTTTGAAATATGAGAAAATAGCTAGCGGATTGTTGTACTATTCGCTTGACTTTGATTCTGACAGTTGTCTTATGTGGTTCAGGAAACAACTTTCTGAAGGAAAAAAATGGGGTGGTCGGCCGGAGGATACCGACAAAATGGAGAACACTTCTCTTACTCCACGAAACTCTTTTAAAGCATGGGAAGAAAACGTTGCCGGTAAAAGTGCCCGATGGTACAGTCACGAAATACAGGCAGGCCTTCGAATGGGGAATTATCTTGAGCGGGAGATTTATATCAGAAACCTGAAAAAACAAAAGGAACAACTTGAACAAATAACGCACGAACTTCAGATTTCCAACGAAGAACTTAGTCAGTTCAACTGGATCAGTAGTCACGATATGAAGGAACCACTGCGTAAAATAAGATTATTCATCGATCAAATCAAGCTTGAGAACACCCCTCTTAGTGAAGTACAGAACAAGTACTTTTCACGCATCGATGCTGCAGCAGAAAGAATGCAGCAGCTCATTAATGATCTACTGAACTATTCCAAATTGAATGAGGAAGAAGTGTTTCATCTAAGTTCTTTGAATGATGTTATTCATGAAGTTTTAAAAAATGCCAAATCTCCTGAGGAGGAAATTTTCGTCGAAGTCGATCGTTTTCCTGACATACAAATGATTCCTTATCAAATGGATCAGTTGTTCTCCAATTTGATCAGCAACTCAATTAAGTTCAGAGCAAGAGACCGCAAGTGCCTTATTCAGATTCGCAAATCCAAGGTCAAGAAATCTGAACTCAGGGATTTGAATTTGAATCCCGATAGAAAATATCTGAAGATTGTTTATTTGGATAACGGAATTGGTTTCGATAGTTCTTTTAATGAGAAAATATTTGAGGTATTTCAGCGTCTACATAATCAGCGTGAATATGAAGGTACCGGAATAGGTTTAGCGATCTGTAAAAAGATTGTTGAAACGCATCAAGGATCCATTCGGGCATTTGGGCAGAAGGAGAAAGGCGTACAATTCGAAATCATTCTACCGTTGGTTTAGTCAGGTGTCTTTCTAATCATCGGAGTTTTATAAGTCATTGTTTTATCATCGAAAATAAAAAATACGACGAGTTGATCTGTCGGAAGTATTTCTTTCGGTGAATATGAATTGATATCCGCTATTTCCGAAGGATTATAACCGGGAATTTTTCCTTCGTACAGCACAATGTCTTTGGATAAGCGAACTGAACTTTCCTTGTGCTGAATGTCGTAAACCCGTGGTTTTTCGAATCCTACACTATCAAGTACGGGACAGCTTAGCGTGAGGTAAATTTTTTGGTCGCGAACTGTGTAATAATTCCTCTGAATACTGTTCCGGATCCTGTAATCAACATAAAAATCTTTCAATGAAGGATTCGTAATTGATTCAAAATGAACTTCCAGCGGATGTTTAACACTTGAGCCTACAGGTGTGGTAAGCAAGACCTGATTATTTCCCCCGAGATAGACGAGCACATGATTATGAGGCCCTGTGAAACCGAGTTTCTCGAAAAAATTCATCCTATTTTCCTTTTTTGCCATTTCCATGGCATGGGATTCACGGTTTACCAAAATAACGGCATCCTGTAAAGTGTCTCTGTCTATGTATTCCTTTCTTATCTGTAAATCATAGTTTTCCGAAGCATTTATTTTTAGTGCTGCTTCAACTTTGCGTTTTATGCTCTCTTCCCAAGAGATTTTTTCGCTTACTTCCTTCGAAGAATCACTTTCATCCGATTTAATGTCCTCGCAGGAGCTAAGGACATAAAATGAAATGATCGTTGAAAAGGAGATGAATAATTTTGTATATCTAAATTTTTTCAAGCACATATTCAATAAGTTCCACAATTTTGGTGTCATAATTTTTGGTGAATTCTTTTTTTCTACGATTAGCAAGACCAAGGCATATTGCCGTTGCTTCGTGACCTAAGGCTTTAGAAAGAGCAAAAAGCGCGGAACATTCCATTTCAAGATTGGAAAACCTCACGTTTTCCGATGAGAAATTATGAAAAGAATCCAGCATATCGGGGGTGGAAAGAGGTAATCGTAGTTTTCTACCCTGAGGGCCGTAAAAACCGGAACTGGTGATAGTTATTCCTTGAAATATCCCCTTGCTTTCGAGTCGTTTGTTCATTTTTTTCGATGCAGGGGTAAGGTATGGAACGACTTCTTTCGGCAGAGATATATTTCTTTTTATAGCTTCAAGCAATTTATTTGTCTCCTCATCTTCACTCAACGTATAAAAATGTCCGACATTGTCTATTCCCATGGCGTGAGTGGATAGTATAAAGCTGTCGACAGGAATATTGTCTTGAAGTATTCCGCATGTGCCCAGTCTTACAATTTCAAGCGATGTTTTTTCCTCTTTAACCTTTCTTGTCTTCAGATCTATATTGACCAGAGCATCGAGTTCATTCATCACAATATCTATATTATCCGTGCCTATGCCCGTCGATATTACAGAAATACCTTTACCCTTATAAGTGCCCGTATGGCAAGCGAATTCACGGTGTTGATGCCTGTGTATGACCTCGTCAAAAAAATCGGAAACGGTGGCGACACGATCCTGATCTCCAACGATAATTATCTTATGGGCAATTTCTTCCGGATGTATACCCAGATGATAGACTGCATCACTTTTCGTTAGAACCAATTCTGAAGCTAAAAAATCTGCCATAAAACAAAAATAGCCACAAGTATTGACACTTTTGGCTATTTTGCTTGGAAAATTTCCCGAATGAAAATCCGGAAAATCAGTTGTTGATACTTCCGAACACCTTCGAAAGAAGATCTGTAACCCGAGCTGCCGGATCCTGCCGGATTTTATTTTCCTCTCTTTCCACTATTAGGAAAAGTCCGCTTACGGCTCGTTCTGTTACATATTGTGTAAGATCCGTATCTACTTTTTCTCCTCCGGTGAACGTTACTGCTTGATTATATCTTGTCATAACAGGAGTCCAGTATTCCGTTAATTTCACTTTCTCAATGGAATTTTTAACCTTGGGAGAAAAAGCTTCAATAAGCTGCGCGGTCGTTTTTTCTCTGAGGAAATTGGTTGCTGCGCTCGCACCTCCGTTTAATATTTCAAAACCGTCCTGAACAGTCATATTTTTTATGGCATCGATAAAAATTGGTGCTGCTTCCTTGGAAGCATCTTCGGCAGCGCGATTTAGCGTAGTTACTATTTTATCTACCTGAGAGTCAAGTCCCCACTCCAGCGCCTTTTCCTTCATTCTTTCCGCACTGGGAGGAAAAGGGAGCTTGATTTGCGGATTTCCTAAAAATCCATCAGTTACGGATGTTACGTCAACCGCATTACGAACACCTACTGTTAGTGCCTCTTTCAAACCTGCCACAACTTCCTGATTCGTTAGTTTCGGAGCGTTTTTATTACCCTGGTCCGTGGAATCGAGAACAACATTAGATGCCTCGTTGAGAACATCACAAGAAGGGGTGATCATTATGACTGAGGCTAAGAAAACTGAGTGTATAAGTTTTTTCATTTCTTTTCGTTTTTTTTCAAACATACGAATAATTTTACTGTTTTATTTCAAAAGTTATACCAAGATATGAAGGTCGGAATAATTACAATCGGAGATGAATTACTTATCGGTCAGACCATTAATACCAACGCATCATGGATAGGACAAGAATTGACCAAAAACGGTTTAGCGATTTACAGATCAGTAACCATCAGAGACCACCGACAGGATATACTTGAATCACTTGGGGATTTAATCCATAAGGCAGAAATTATAATAATCACGGGAGGACTTGGGCCAACGAAGGATGATATTACGAAGCAAACACTTTGTGAGTTTTTTAACACAAAACTTCTAAGGAATGATATGGTTCTGAAACGAATTAATGATTATTTCGAGTCTCGGGGAAAAAAAATGTTACCCAGTAATGAAACTCAGGCTGATCTTCCGGAGGATGCGATTGTACTCGATAATTTACTCGGAACGGCTTCAGGGATGTGGTTTGAGAAGGGTGGTAGCATAGTTGTTTCCATTCCCGGAGTTCCTTACGAAATGAAAGCGATAATGACGAATGAAGTATTGCCAAGAATTAAGGCCAGATTCGGTGATACATCTGTTTATTTTCAGACTGTAATGACACAGGGAATAGGGGAGTCATTCCTTGCCGAGAAGATTAAGGATTGGGAAGAACGCATTTATGCTGATGGAATGGGGCTGGCTTACCTTCCTTCCCCCGGACTGGTTAAACTGCGAATCACTTCTTCAGACGGCGCAAAGGATGCCGGTAAGATCAAAGAATATGTCGATGAGATACGTGATAGACTTCCTGAATTCGTTTATGGGATGAACGAAGAGAGTATTTTTGAGGTGACCGGTGAACTTCTTAGGCAGAGAAACCATACACTTTGCACGGTGGAAAGCTGTACAGGTGGCGGAATTGCCAATGCCTTTGTTCAAAAAACCGGATGTTCCGATTTTTTTAATGGTGGTTTGATTACATATTGTAATGATCTGAAAATAAAACTTGCCGGGGTTCAGACTGAAACCTTGAAAAAACATGGGGCGGTATCGGAAAAAACGGTTACCGAAATGGCGCTGGGAGGTAAAAAGAAGCTCGGGACTGATTACGCAGTTGCAGTTTCGGGGATAGCCGGACCGACCGGTGGGACAGTAGAGAAACCAGTAGGACTTGTGTGGGCGGCAGTGGCTCATCCGGATGGAGTAAGGACCGAAAGGTTTCTTTTTGGAGATGACCGGGGAAGAAATTTACTTAAAACACAACTATATGCTGTCAATCTCTTAAGGAGAGTCATCCTCAGCATCGATTAAACCTTAACCCATTTTTTTAAAATGGAAGACCTGATAGATCAACATTACCTCCTGAGATTAGAATCCCGATTTTCTTTGATCTAAATTTTTCGGGATTTTTTAAAACAGCCGCGAACGCAATTGCGCTTGAAGGTTCAACAACTATTTTCATTCTCTCCCAGATCATCTTCATAGCTTCAGAGATACTTTTTTCATCTACACGGATAATCTCATCTATACCGGTTTTAATTATCGGGAAATTGATGTTTCCCAGGTTTGTTTTCAAACCGTCCGCAAGAGTATTGGTAGTTTCGTTGGTTTCAATCCTACCCGAAAGCAGTGATCTGTAGGCATCATCAGCCTCCATAGGTTCTGCCCCAATTACTTTACAGTTATTCGAATAATATTCTGCAGCGAGAATGCTACCTGCTATGAGCCCTCCCCCCCCGACCGGGGATACGATTATTTCAAGACCGTTATAATCTTCAAGCAACTCCTTGGCAACAGTACCTTGTCCGAGAATGACATTTTTATCATTGGAAGGATGTATAAATGTGGCTCCTGTTTCTTTTACAAGTTTATGACTTGTTTCCTCCCTGTCTTTTTGGGTGGGGGGACAAAAAATAATCTTTCCTCCGTAACCTTTAACAGCTTCGATTTTTACCCTTGGGGCGTTTTCCGGCATAACAATATAGGATTTTACGCCTAAGCTTCTTGCGGCCAACGCAAGAGCCTGAGCGAAATTACCTGAGGAATGTGTTATTACTCCTTTCTTTTTTTTATCCTCCGATAATAATAGAATTGCGTTAAGTGCACCCCTGATTTTAAATGCCCCCATTCGTTGAAAATTTTCACATTTAAAATAAAGTTCAGCGCCCGAAATTTCATTCAAAGAATTTGACGTCAGAACCGGTGTACGATGAATATTATTCTCAATTCTTTTGTGAGAGGCCGACATTTCAGTTTCGGAAAAATTATGCATCGGTTCTATAAATCGTTAGCAATTTTTATGAGTTCTTTTTTCAGTTCTGTAGCTCCATATCTCGCCAGAACTATTATGAGCTCATTCAGATTTTCATCGTTGTTTTGTTCAAAGAATTCAGCACGGATGACTCCGTTCTCAGATTTGTTGATTCTCTTTAGATAAGGACTGTTTAATAT
>JAWVYS010000045.1:0-23044 GCA_033722555.1 Brumimicrobium sp. | reverse complement strand
TGATGGTGAGAACATCATTTTGGAGCAGAATATTCCTAATCCTTTTGCTGAAAGAACAGTAATTAACTATCAAATTCCTGCTTCGGTAGGAGACGCGAAGTTATTGTTCTACAACAACCAGGGCAGAATGATACGGGAAGTGAACATTACTGAAAGAGGTGCAGGACAAATAAATGTGTTCGGCGCAGAATTAAGTAAAGGAACGTATTCCTATACCTTGATTTGTGATGGTGAAATAATTGCCACTAAAAAGATGGTGAAGCAGTAAATTTGATTTATTTAACTCACTTTTCAAGTCGCGACAGCAATGTTGCGGCTTTATTTTTACCCGTTATTTCTTTAAGCAAATCACTTATATTTGTATCTTAGAAAAATATCAACATTCAGGGGATGGCAAAATCAACATATATTTTAGATGGGAACGAAAAAGTCGAGGCCAAAGGCATAAGCTCGGTGGAATGGATCGATGATCGTTACTTCACAATTCACTTTCTGGGAAAACAGTTCCACGGAGAAGTCATGGAAGCGGCTACCGAAGATCAGCGCATGGTGGTAAAAGTAAATCAGCGTACCTTTGAAATAAAGAAAAGCCGCGCCATCGATGAATTGATCCATGAAATGGGTCTTGATAAGAAAAAAGTGAAGAAGCTCAATCAGCTCAAATCTCCTATGCCGGGACGAATACTCGGATTCTCCGTAGAGGTTGGAATGGAAGTGACTGTTGGAACACCCCTACTCACCCTGGAGGCCATGAAAATGGAAAACGTGATCAAAGCAGAAGGTGAAGGCGTTGTGAAATCCCTGGTGAAAAAGGATAATGACGTAGTTGAAAAAGGAGAACTCATCATTGATTTTGAATAAGCACTGCATTAAATTTCTCAAGATTCATGTCTGAATTGGAGAATCTTTGTTAATTTAAGGTCATGCCAACTGTTTTCAAAACCTTTTACAGAATCGCATTTTGGATCAGCCTTTTAGGGGTTTTAGCATTTATTGGTGATTTTGGATTTGTTCAGAGAACCACAACTCAGCTTATTCTGAACAAGTTTTATTTTGTGGTACTGATTGTTGGAGCTCTTACCACGATTCTGCGCTATATTCAGAAAAAGAAAATCTTCAAAAAAACCGTTTTTGCCTTTGATCTCCTCACGGTATTGTTCAGTATTTTTATTTTTCTCATTCACCTTTTCAAGGTAAAGCCTGATTTTCTTCCCGAACTCTTCTATAACGCCATTTGGGTCAAACTCGCCGTTATTCTCACCTTTATTCGGGAGTTTTCGGAGGTCAGACTGAATTACAAACGAACCACACTCAACCCTGCACAGCTTTTCATTGCCAGTTTTTTATCGATTATTACACTCGGCGCCTTGTTGCTCATGTTGCCCAATGCCACCCATGACGGTATTTCGCTGGTGGATGCCCTCTTTACCTCTACGAGCGCAGTCTGTGTAACCGGATTGATCGTGGTAGATACCGGAAGTTATTTTACCGAATTCGGGCAGATCGTCATTATGTTGTTATTTCAAATTGGCGGACTGGGGATACTTACCTTCACCAGTTATTTCAGTTATTTCTTCAAAGGAGGATCTTCCTATGAAAATCATCTTGCCTTAAGAGATATGATCAGTTCGCAAAAACTGGGAGAAGTATTTTCTACCCTGCGGTATATTATATTGATCACCTTTATCATCGAACTTATTTCTGGAATTGTCATTTATTTTAGTCTCGATCCGGGGCAGTTCGAATCCAATTATGATCAGATTTTCTTCGCGGTATTTCATGCCATATCCGCCTTTTGTAACGCGGGCTTTTCCTTGCTGACCAACAGTATTTATGAAGACGGCTTCAAGTTTAATTATTTTTTACAATTAGCTGTCGCATTTACTTTTATTATAGGCGGACTGGGCTTTCCGATTGTTGCAAATATTTTGAAGTATCTGAAATATAAAATACTGAACCTTATTCGACTGGGTAAAAAGCAGATTATTAAACCCTGGGTTTTGAATATTAACAGTAGAATTACCCTCATTACCACTTTTTCGATCACGATTGTTGCTTTTGTACTCTTTTTTGTGCTCGAATACAATAATACCCTGGAGGAGCATGGATTTTGGGGCAAGGTTGTTACCGCCTTTTTTGGGGCAGCCACTCCCCGAACAGCAGGTTTTAATTCGGTAGATACTGCAGCGCTTGGGTTTTCAACGCTCATGATTGTCTTTTTGCTCATGTGGATCGGTGCTTCGCCGTCTTCTACCGGTGGTGGTATCAAAACGAGTACCTTTGCCGTGGCTACTTTGAATATTTTCAGTCAGGCCAAGGGTAAATCGCGTATTGAAGTGTTCAGAAGACAAATCGCCGATATTTCCGTACGTCGTGCATTTGCAGTTATTTCCCTTTCATTGATCGCAATAGGAGTTGGCGTAATGCTGATTGCCGTTTTTGACGAAGATAAATCACTGATGAGCATTGCTTTTGAATGTTTTTCGGCCTATGGAACAGTAGGACTCAGTTTGGGAATCACCGCGGATCTGAGTGTTGCCGGAAAGATAGTGATCATGGTGATGATGTTCGTAGGAAGAGTAAGTATGCTTACTGTCCTGATCGCCGTATTCAGAAGGGTACAACACAAGAATTACAGTTATCCTACTGAGGAGATTATGATAAATTAAATAATAAACATGAAATACATCATTGTTGGATTGGGAAATTTTGGGTCCTCTTTGGCCGAAAAGCTAACCGCACAAGGAAACGAGGTTATTGGGGTAGATAGCAGGGCAGACCGGGTTGAAACCTATAAGGAAAAAATCTCACACACCATTCATATGGATGCCACGGATGAATCCGCTGTATCGGGACTTCCGCTGAAAGATACTGATACGGTTATTATAGGTATTGGAGAAAATCAGGGTTCTAATGTTATGGCTACCGCGTTATTTAAAAACCTGGGAGTAAAAAGACTCATTAGTCGGGCGATAGACAGTTTACATGAAAAGGTTTTGATGGCCATTGGTGTAGATGAAATCGTTCATCCGGAGGAAGAAACGGCAGAACGCTGGGCGAAAAAATTGAGTTTAAAAGGCGTGGTTGACTCTTTTGAGTTGAGCAAGGATTACAGCTTGATTGAAACCCGTGTTCCAAAAGATTACATAGACAAAACAATAGGAGATGTAGAACTGCGGAAGAAGTTTGGCGTGCTGGTTTTAACAATTATCAAGCAGAGCGAGGTAAAGAGTTTACTTGGCAAGAGCAGAAAGGAATCCAAAGTACAGGGGGTAGCGTCGGCCGAAACCAAGATGGAAGAAGACGATATTTTGGTACTGTTTGGTCGGGATAAAAATCTCAAGAAATTTCTGAAAGAAGAGAAGGAATGATCCGTTGAAAAAAGGGTTACGCAAGGTGTGAAATCATTCCGTCATTCAAATTTTTCCCCACATTGCTTACAGAATTTGGCATTTTTATCGTGACCGGTTGCTCCGCACGTCGGGCATTCATAAGGCTTGATGTCTTGTGCAGTTTTATTCTTTTGATTGGTAATTTCGGAAGAAACGATCCCGGTAGGAACAGCAATAATGGCATAACCAAAAAGCATAATGATGGATGCGAGCGCCTGTCCAACGGGGGTTAGCGGTGCAATATCGCCATAGCCAACTGTTGTAATCGTAATAATTGCCCAGTAGATACTTCTCGGAATACTTGTGAATCCCGCTTCGTCTGATTCCACGAAATACATGATTCCTCCCATGATGATCACGATGGTAAGCATAGAGAGAAGAAACACGATGATTTTCGCCCGACTGTTTTTGAGGGCATCCGTCAGAATATTCGCCCCCTGAATGTAATGACTCATGCGTAAAATCTTGAAAATCCGTAGAAAACGAACCACCCGAAGCACAACCAATGCCTTGGATCCATCATAAAACAATCCTAAGTACGAGGGTAAAAGGGCGAGTAAATCAATGATCCCATAAAAAGAGAATATGTAACTGAATGGTTTTTTAAGACTCAGTATCCTTAAAACATATTCAATGGTGAATAATCCTGTAACGATCCATTCGAGGATGGTGTAGATTTCACCGTATTTAGCATTCAGCTCTTTTATGCTTTCCAGCATGATGATTACAACGGAAAACAGAATAACCAGCAATAGAATAATATCGAACAGTTTACCTCCTCGTGTTTCAGTTCCGTGAATGATTTCGTTTATCTTTTGCTGCCAGGGACGAAGTTCGAAATCCTTTTCTTTTATATTAAACTGTTTATTAAACCTGCTCTTCATTGTTGTTCAAAGTTATGAAAGCTTTTGGACAGAGGATGTTCTCAGATGTAAATAATTAATTTCAGAATAACTATCTTTGATACAAACTAAATTATTTTGAGTGTTCAAGACCTTATTCAGCAGAGATTTACCGGAGAACTAAACAGTGAAGCCGAATACATTGAACTGATTGTTCAGGCATTTGCCATGCTTGTTCTCGGGCTGGTATTGTGGCGGATGATGGCAGTATTTCATAACAGAAAAAAATCACAACGCAACAGAAGCACTTTTTTTGAATCCGAGTATTCGAAGCACTGGCGGAAATAAAACGTGACCTTTGTCATTTTCTTGTTGTTAGTATAGGAAAGAAATACGGCAATTCAAGGGAATGTTTATTTTTGGAAAACGAAATTTCGGATGGCTGAATTCGAAAGCTTTTTAAAGAAAATTCATCATGGAAAAGAAGAAGGTTGCGGTTGTCGGGGCTGGTTTAGTAGGAAGTCTGCATGCTATTTTGTTGGCGAAAAAAGGATTCGAAGTCGATGTTTTTGAACGTCGTCCGGATTTACGAAAGGCAGAGATTATAGGAGGAAGATCCATCAACCTTGCTTTGTCCAACAGGGGATTTAAGGCACTTGACATGGCAGACATTGCTGAGGAGATCAGAAAGATATCCATCCCTATGTACGGACGGAAAATGCATGATCTGGAAGGAAACTTAACTTTTCAGCCTTATGGGAAAGAAGACGAAGCCATTTATTCTGTGTCCCGGGGAGGATTGAATCAGAAATTGATGAATCTTGCGGACAATTACTCCAATATTCATTATCGGTTCAACCACCGATGTTTGGACATTGATCTGGACAATAACGAAATATTTTTTGAAAACACAGCTGATAACAAGGAAGTAAGTTTTAAGTACGACCATATATTTGGTACCGACGGGGCTTTTTCGGCAGTTCGATACAGACTACAGAAAACGCCCATGTTCAATTATTCGCAGGAATATTTGTCTCATGGCTACAAAGAACTGGTCATACCCCCGAATGAGGATGGCAGTCACAGGATCGATAAGAATTGTCTCCACATCTGGCCGCGCGGTAAATTTATGCTTATAGCCCTGCCGAATTTAGACGGTAGTTTCACCGTTACGCTTTTCTTTCCTATGAAAGGAGAGGTTTCTTTTGAAAGCATCAGTACGGGCGAACAGGTTATGGAATTTTTCAAGAGTACTTTCCCGGATGCAGTTCAACACATGCCCACACTTAAAACGGATTATTTTGAGAATCCGACTTCAACACTGGTTACGGTGCGCTGCAACCCCTGGAATTACGAAGACAAAGTTCTGCTTTTAGGTGATGCAGCACATGCCATTGTTCCCTTTTATGGCCAGGGAATGAATTCCGGTTTTGAGGATTGTTCAGTTTTTTCTGAAATGTTTGAAAATCATTCCGGGGATATGGAATCCCTTTTTGATCGGTATACTCTTCAGCGGGTGCCGGATGCCAATGCAATAGCAGATTTGGCACTTTATAACTATATTGAAATGCGTGATCTTTCGGGCGATGCAGACTTTCTTCTGAGAAAAAAAATAGAAAGAAAGTTCAGCGATATGTACCCAAACAAATGGATGCCGTTATATTCTCAGGTCACTTTCAGTCATATCCGTTATTCGGATGCTCTGAATGCGGGTAAAAGACAAGAGAAGATCATGGATGAGGTGATGAAAATGGAAGCTATCCATGAAAACTGGGAGAGCCCCGAGGTAATGGATAAAATGTTATCTTTAGTGAAATGAAAATTTGGATTTCATACGTTTGTTTGCTGGGAATTCTTTTGAGTTCCTTCGGAGCGCTGGCGCAGTATAAGCCCAAGAACTCTAAAAAACAATTTTACGGTAACCAGCGGTTGCATCAACCCCTTTATCGTTGGGTAAATGGAAACTATTCCAGACATGGGATTCAATTCCAGTTCGGACCCACCTATACCTTCACACCCAGAGGCAGCGAAGAAGGCGAATTACAGCTTTCGGCAGACACATTGTTGCGCTACAATCAGAAGGCATCCGGAAGAATTGGGATCTTCGGGGAAATTGGCATGGTACATATAACCAAACGGCCGCGAAAATTCATCCATTATTACGATTGGGGGCTTGGTTACAAACATTACGGAGGCACTGAAACGTTTGAAGCCGGGGTCTATGACAACCGGGATACGCTGATCGGTAATGTAGACGGACAGGGAAAATTCTATAACGGTTATCTGTTCGGAAGATTCAGTGTTCACAATGTTTTCCAAATGAGTCCATATACGTTTTTGGATAATGCTTTAGGTGTTAACCTGGATTACGCGTTGCTGGGTAAAAACATGGCTTATGACGGTTATCACGATCCTTCTACCCAACAGTTTCAGGGAGATATATTGGGCCAGTTGCATTATAATTTCGGTTACGGTTTCCGTCCTAAAGTGGATAAGGGATTTTTTATAATTCCGGGCTTCAGACTACCTGTACTTGGAATCTATGAGTGGAACGGAGGTACACCAGCGATACACTGGTTTTCAAGCAAGTATTATCCGGCTATGTTTAAGGTGAAATTTGTGTGGCTTTTCAAAAAGGATCCAAACCGTTGTCCTCCTGTGGAAATTAACGAAGACGATCGAAAGCGTGCCAATGAGTATATGAACCGTTGATCCAAAATCGATTCAACGCTTCGACTTGAAAAACTGCCTGACGAGTTCGCCGCATTCTTCTTCCAAGAGTCCGCCAATGATCTCAGTTTTGGGATGAAATATTCCTTCATAACGCATGGCACCTCTTTTTTCGTCATAGGCTCCGAATACAATCCTGGAAATTTGTGACCAATTGAGTGCACCTGCACACATCACACAAGGTTCTAAAGTAACATAGAGCGTACAATTTTTTAGGTATTTTCCTCCCAGATTTTCTGCCGCCGAAGTGATCGACTGCATTTCTGCGTGTGCGGTCACGTCGTTGAGCTGTTCAGTGAGGTTATGCCCCCGGGCGATAATCTTGTTTTGTGCAACGATCACGGCTCCAATAGGTACTTCCTCTTTGTCGTTCGCTTTATGTGCCTCAGCAAGCGCCTGACGCATAAAATATTCATCTGAATAAGGAGTGATCATGATACAAATATGAGTTTTTTTTGACCGAAAAATGGAATAATTTTGGTTTATTTCAACCAAATCGAAAAATTCTTCGTTATACGATTACTATTAACTAAAAACTCATTTTGATGAAAAAGACAGCACTGATTTTTCTTTCCTCACTACTTTTGTTGCATGTAAAAAAGAAGAGCCGGAACCCAATACAAACACGAATAATAATACCAACAATACACCACCAAAGATTATTTTCAGGGTAAAACTGGATCCCAACCAGGCACGATTGGATAATTTGGGTCAGCCGGCTCAGGTACCGGCAGGTCACGGTGCACAAACCCCTTTGTTTAATCTGATTTCGGCCCATTATATAGAGCTAGCACCTTCCGCTTTCACCCAGCTGGGAGATGGTGCTATCGCTTACCATGCTCCTGAAACAAGCGCCGGAGGGAGTACAGCTGTTGATTTCGATCAGGCGGCAGTGGTCGCAGACGGAGAAATTCTATACAGCATGAATATAAGTGATCTTGCTCCCGGAACCTACGAATGGGCGAGGGTTTCTCTCACCTATCAGAATTATGACGTGAGCTTCTTAGCAAGCGGAATGAACATGACTGGAACCGTGGCTTCATTTGTAGGGTTTAACACATATATTACGGAGCATACGATCAAAACGGAAACCTTACAGGTGAACGATAACAAGCCTCAGGGTTACTGGGCATGGGAAACTCATCCGAATCAGTTTTTACAGTCTCCGATTGTTAATTCCGGTCAGGCACCGGCCACCACCGTCCCAAATCCCTTGAGTGCGACCTCCCCAATTCCTCCGGGAAGCTGCGTGGTTACGGGGCAGTTTCCGACGTCTTTGACAATTACGGGCAATGAAACAGAAGACATTATTGTTGAGCTTTCTTTCTCTATAAACAATAGCTTTGAATGGTCGGATGCGCTTGATAACAATGTTTTTGAGCCACTTGACGGAGATACAGTAGTTGATATGGGAATCCGGGGACTTATTCCAACGGTGATCCAGTAGAATCGATCTCAAAATTTTCTATGGAAGAGTCTTTCTGAATACGGGAAGACTCTTTTTCTTTCTGAAAGATCAGGTAAAGAATTAAGCCAAGAACCGCTCCATATAAGAGAAAGCGAACGAGCATTCGGTAATTTTGTTTGGATTCCTGATGACGTTTAAAATCGAAGGAATTTCTGTTGCCTCCCTGTTCGCTCATGGCTTAATGATTGAAGTTCTGAAACTTTAATTGCAAAGTTAACGTACTTAAATTCGGAAACCGAGTAAAACACGAATTTATGAAAACAAAAAAATGTCTTTACTGTGAGTCAACTTTTGAAGGACGGATTAACAAGAAATTTTGTTCCACATCGTGTAAAAATAATTTTCATAATGAAGAATATCGGAGCACAAACAGTGTGGTTTTTAATCTGGATAAGATACTGCATAAGAACAGGGCCGTTTTAAAAGATATGTTTAGTGTTTACCGCAGTGCACCTGTTGCTTTGAATGTTCTGAAGGCGCGTGGGTTCGACAAGAATTATCATACGCATACCTTTCACGCTCCGTCCGGTGAAAAATACATCATGGTGTATGACCTTGGTTACAAACTTTCCGTAGACGATCAGGTTCGAATAGTTCATTTAGAATCTGTAGCCTAATGTTTTAATCATTCTATGTATTGTCATTTCCTTTCCTTAATTTTGGAGAGATGAATGACAATAAAAAATACATTTTAGTTACCGGTGGCGCAGGATACATTGGTTCCCACACCGTTGTTTCGCTATATCAGAACGGATACATTCCGGTAATCATTGACGACTTCCGAAATTCAAACCTGGACGTTGTAGAACGGCTTTCCGAACTCATTGATGATGAGTTGATTTATTTTTCCATGACTTGTCAAAATGAGGAAAGGCTTCGGGGGGTTTTCATTCAGTTTCCAATATGGGGAGTGATCCATTTTGCTGCAGATAAATCTGTCAGTGAATCTGTTCTCAACCCTTTAAAATATTTCGATAATAATATCGGCGGACTTATCTCGATACTTCGTTTGGCTGAGGAGTTTAATGTAAATCATTTTGTTTTCTCATCGAGTTGCACGGTTTACG
The DNA here is from genome assembly GCA_033722555.1 of Brumimicrobium sp. Classification (GTDB taxonomy): domain Bacteria; phylum Bacteroidota; class Bacteroidia; order Flavobacteriales_D; family Crocinitomicaceae; genus Brumimicrobium. The sequence goes on along the minus strand of JAWVYS010000045.1, from coordinate 13,545 downwards.
GGGAGCCTGAAAAAATTCCCGTAGACGAAAGTTTTCCTGTTTCCTACAGTTCTCCATATGGCTATACCAAAAAAGTGAACGAGGAAATGATTGCTCAATTTGTAGAATCAAAAAATCACTTCAAAGCGAGCCTTCTGCGTTACTTTAATCCGATAGGAGCTCATGAAAGCGGTAAAATCGGGGATGAGCCTCAGGGAAAACCAGATAATCTTTTGCCATTTATCACCCAAACGGCCATTGGATTGAGAGACGAGATTACCGTATTTGGCAATGATTATGATACACCTGACGGTACATGTATCAGGGATTTTGTGCATGTGGTAGATTTGGCTGAAGCACATGTTCGTGCCCTTGAACAGGTCGCTAAATCTGAGGAAAATTTACAAATTTTTAATATCGGAACAGGAAAGGGAACGAGTGTTCTAGAGTTGATTCATTCCTTTGAAGAAAATACCGGCGTTAAACTTCCTTATAAAATTGGACCGAGAAGGCCCGGAGATATTCCTGCGATCTATGCAGATACGAGTAAGGCGAAAAATGAATTAAACTGGAGTTCAAGACTCACTGTAGCCGATGCTGTTCGTTCGGCGTGGAAATTTGAGCAGTATATTCGAAATAAAAGAAGTGTAAATGCCTAAACAGATTCTGGTCCTGTTATTTCTGTCGAATCTTTTCTTCTCGACTGCCCAGTACGATAAAGATGAGATCGGTTTAACATCGAGATACAGGCCCGGAATGGGATGGTTTTTCAGTGGACTAAGCCCTTACAAGGCCGGAAAGCTGAGAAAATACGACCGTTGGATCGTTGATATTACACACTGCAACTGGATTCAAGATAAAAAAGTTTTACCATCGCCCTGGAACTCTATAGGAATCAATGGGTCTGTTATGTTTGATAAGATTTTGTCTGTCAAGGAAAGAAAAGTGTATGGACTCGGTTGGGGACTCACCTTCAGTCATTTCAGTATACAAGATCCTAACCGCCTGATCCGTGATTTCAACGATAAAACTACTGAATTTGGAGAATTTCAACCCGGGCAGGAACCGGATGGATATAGATTCGGGGCGAATTATCTGGAAATTCCGGTGGAGTTCAGGTTCAGAACCGCCGGCTATAAACATTTTAAACTAATGGTTGGAGGAAAAATCGGTTATCAGTTAAATGCATTTACTCAGAGAACGGAGCGCGTTGACGATAAAATGATTAAATCCAAAAGGTATGATTTTCCGGACGCCAACAAACTCCGATACGGAGTAACAATGAGAATGGGAATCAGAAATTGGGCGGTCTATGGAGCCTATTATTTTTCTCCTTTGTTTACTAATAGGGCGAGCGTACAGCTGAATCCTTTTACTGTAGGCCTCAGCATTTCATTGTTTTAACGGCAATTGGTACAATAGAAATCATACAAGTCCATTGTTTCTTTGATTGTCCCGTTTTCAACTTCTTTGATAAGTTCCGGGCAATTATCAAAATATTCTGCAATGCGTTTTTCTTTCAGGCCGAAAACCCCTTGTGTTACACGGACCATTTCGCGGGTTCCGGGAATATAAAAAAGGGGATATTTATCAATTATGCCGTTGTCTTCATGGACGAATTCAACTTCGTAGGAGTGAAGACAATCGGACCTTTTCACAACCTTTAAAAATCGTCGGTTTTCTCCGTCGAGAATGTAATACCTCGTGATTAAAAATTCCTTTGTTTCGATCAATGGAATAGAGACAAAATGAATATCGCCGTAACCATATCCTGTAAGATCGTTTGCGGAAAATTTTTGTCTGAAGGACCTGTCTTTCGGAATGAATCTAACTTTGCTAAACATACCATCCGATGAGCCCAGTGGTCGGTCTTTTATTTGGCCCCAAACGGTATCGTTTATACCGAAAATGACATAACCGTTGCAGTAGCCCTTTTTTTGCCCCCAGGCAAAGGATGCGGCTAAAAAAAAGAACAATGCACTAAGCATAAATTTGACCATGCGTCGGAATCTTAACCCTTAAATGTAGCATGATTCTCCCAAAGAACAAAGTGCCGAATGTCTTGAAAAAGCTAATTCAGCTGTTTTATCTTAAGAATCCCCTTATTTATCAGAAGCTGGGCTATCTGAACGGCATTGGTAGCCGCTCCTTTACGCAGATTATCTGCCACAACCCACATGTTCAGTGTGTTGTCAAGCGATTCATCTCTGCGGATTCTTCCCACAAAAACATCGTCTTTTCCGGCTGCATAAAGCGGCATTGGGTAAGTATTGGTTGAAGGATTGTCTTGTAAAGTAATTCCTTTTGATTCGTGAAGCAGTTTTCGAACTTCCGCTAAATCAAAGTCTTTTTCAAAAGTCACATTTACGGCCTCCGAATGTCCGCCCTGTACAGGAACACGAACGGCTGTTGCAGTAACCTTTATATTTTCATCAAGAATCTTTTTAGTTTCGTTGGTGAGTTTCATTTCTTCCTTGGTGTAGCCGTTTTCCAGAAACTGATCGCAGTGTGGAAGGCAATTCTGGTCGATCGGATAAGGATAAGCCATTTCACCTGACTTCCCTTCTCGCTCGTTGTTCATTTGCACAACTGCTTTAACGCCTGTACCTGAGATGGACTGATAGGTAGAAACCACAACGCGCTTCACGCTGTATTTTTTATGAAGGGGAGCAAGAGCCATTAAGAGCTGTATGGTTGAACAGTTCGGATTGGCAATGATATAATCATCTGCTGTCAGCACATCTCCATTAACTTCAGGAATAACAAGTTTCTTATCCTGATGCATGCGCCATGCCGATGAGTTATCAATTACTCTGCAGCCTTTTTCTGCGAATTTTGGAGCCCATTCAAGTGAGATGGAACCTCCTGCTGAAAATAAAGCGATGTCCGGAGTCATTTTTACGGCTTCTTCTAATCCAACTACCTTGTAGTCTTCACCTCCGAAAAACACTGTTGATCCAATCGATTTTTCCGAAGCAACCGGAATTAACTCGGTTACCGGAAAATTCTGTTCTGCCAGCACTTTTAGCATTACATTTCCTACCATCCCTGTGGCACCGACAACTGCAACTTTCATAGACTAAAATTTTTGTAAAATTAGTCAAAAAAGCATATGAGAAGTACAGTGGCTACATAAAACTTATATTTTTAACAATTGGTTAAAATTAAAACTACCTCCTCTTTTATTAATTGGTTGATCTCTTAGATTCTAAACCCCTTGTGATCAGTAAGTTTTTCCTTCAACTTTCTTGAACACACTGGAAACCAGTTCAAGACAGATCAATATTCACGTTCTCATGCATGATTTACATCATGTTAACCATTATATTTGTAATTATTTGATTGTAATAATCTATAGGTTATTACATATTATTTGAATAAGATGAATAACACTTACAAACTACTTTGTTTCTTGGCACTACCGCTATGTCTTTTTTCCCAGGTCAGCGATAATTTTGACGATGGCGATTTTACCTCCAATCCCTTATGGACGGGCACAGCCGCCGATTTCATAGTGAATGCTAATAATCGGTTGCAGCTCAATGCTTCGGTAGCCGGGGCCTCCTACCTTTCGACCGCCCATAACCTGACCCAACTTACAGATCGGGAATGGCGTTATAATATCCGCTACAATTTCAGTCCTTCGGGTTCAAACGGTGGTGACACTTATCTCACTGCTACAAATGCTGATCTTTCCTTAGCACCCGACGGAATATTTATCAGAATTGGCGAGACAGGAAGCTTAGATCCTATTCGGTTATTTGAGCGTAGCGGCGGAATTGAAACGCAGATTCTTGAAAGTGCTCCCGGTATCGTAGCAACTTCTTTTGACATTTCTGTGAAGATTATCCATCGGCCAAATAATGACTGGGAGCTTTACTATGATCTTGCAGGAGGAAGCGCCTATCAACTGGACGCAACGGTAAATTATCCGACCGCTATTATGGGATCTCATCTCGGGTTCAGCGTACAATACACCTCCAGTAACATCACAAATTTTTATTTTGACAATGTGTATGCCGGTCCTGTTCAGGTAGATGTTACTCCTCCTTCCCTTGTAAGCGTTAATCCTGTTTCTGCAAATCAGCTTGAAGTTTTATTTGACGAGGGAATAGATCAGGCATCGGGAGAAAATACAGCCAATTACAGTGTAAACAACGGCCTGGGAAGCCCCTCTTCTGTTTCCCGAAGTGCTACAAATCTTGCCCTTTTCACGCTTACTTTTGCATCAAATTTTACAGTGGGACAACTGTATGAAATCACTACACAAAATGTAGAAGATTTCTCAGGAAATCCAAGCCTTTCCGAGACAGCAACCTTTCAATATGTCGAGGCACAAACTCCTGTATATGGCGACATCATTATCAATGAGTTTATGGCCGACGAAACACCAAGTGTGGGTCTCCCTGAAGTACAGTATGTTGAACTTTTCAACCGAAGCAACAAATACTTCAATTTGAACGGATGGAAGCTGAGCGATAATTCATCCTCAGGAACTGTGCAGAATATCTGGCTTTACCCTGGAGAATACGTATTACTTGTACCTACGAGCGGATTAACTTTTTATCCGTCGGCGATCAATGTGACCAGCTGGGCGAGCCTCAACAATTCAGGCGACGATATACGTCTGGAAACTGATTCAGGTATTCTTGTCGATGAACTTTCTTATACGATTGACTGGTATAAAAATACTTCCAAAGACGATGGAGGCTGGAGCCTGGAAAGAATCAATCCCGATCTTCCGTGTTCTGACGGTTCCAACTGGAGGGCGAGCGAAGATCCTGCAGGAGGAACTCCAAATGCGCTGAACAGCGTTGTTGAATATGACCCGGACATTACCGCCGCCTTCCTCACGGATGTCATTGCGCAGTCACCCAATTTTCTAACGATTAATTTCAATGAAGGACTGGATTCATTGAGTGTTGTTAATGCTGCCTTCAGTTCGACTCCTTCGCTGACAATCACTCAGCGCTACGTAAGTTCAACGTTCCCGAAAACCGTAACCTTTGAGTTTTCTCAGAATCTTGTTGCAGGCGAGGTTTACTCTTTTTCACTTGCAGGGTTTGAAGACTGTTCAGGGAACCCCAATAGTTTTACAGGTACCTTTGTTCTTCCTGAGATACCCGTAGGAGATGAAATAATAATCAATGAGATTTTGTTTAATCCGCTTACCGGAGGCTCAGATTTCGTAGAACTCTATAACCGATCAGATAAATATATTAACCTGCAGAACTGGGAACTGGCAAATTTTTCAAACGATACCATTGCCAACAATAAAATCATCGGTCAGTATTATATCCTGGAGCCAAATGATTACGTGGTGATCACAAAAGATTCAAACTTTCAGAAAGTGAATTATCCCTTTGCGATTCCGGGAAAATTTATTCAGATGGCTTCCTTACCCAGCTATAATACCGATTCATCCACGGCATATTTGATTTATTTCGGGGATATTATGGACAAGGTTTCGTATTCGGAGGATTGGCATTTCAAGCTGCTTCAGGACGATAAGGGCGTAAGTCTTGAAAGGTTTGATCCCTCAGGGCCATCAGATGATTTGAATAACTGGCACAGTGCAAGCGAAACTGTCGGTTTTGCTACTCCGGGGAGAGTTAATTCGCAATTCAATGTCGCCAATACAGGCGCAACGATCAATCTGTCTTCTTCATCATTTTCACCGGATAGCGACGGTTTTGAGGATGTCCTGCTGATCAGTTATGAACTTACCGAGCCCAGCCTTGTTGGTGATCTTATCATTTATGATGATATGGGAAGAAAGATCAGAACCCTGCTTAAAAGCCATTTGCTTGGCCTGCAAGGTATCATAAAATGGGACGGTCTGGATGATGATGGAAACAAGGCTTCTATCGGACCTTATATTTTGATTTTCGAGGCATTAAACGCAGATAGCGGCGAAAAGATTGCCATAAGGAAAGTAGTCACTCTCGCGGGTAAACTTTAGGTTTCAGAAAACCTTTTAAGGGCAATTATCCTGTTTATTTAACAAGAATAATCTCCAGAAGATTTGCCCAGTTTTTACCTGTGATAAACAGTTGCTTGGTTGATTTTCTGTAGGCAATTCCATTGAGTACTTCTCCCATCTTTCGGTAATCAAGAGCCACGAGTGAAACATCTATTTCACCGGTAACTATTCCTGTTTCCGGGTCTATAATTACAATGACATTGGATTGATAGACATTTGCGTATATTTTTCCTTCAATGTATTCAAGTTCATTGAGCATCTTAACCGGACCTTTGTTTGAATAAACTTCAATCGTTTTTTTCAGACCGAATGTCTTTGGATCACGAAAATAAAGTCTTTCTGTCCCGTCTGACATGATGAGCATTTCGCCGTCGTTACATAGTCCCCATCCTTCGCCGTTGTAAGTAAATTCCTTTTTCTTTTCGAGCGTTTGCTTGTCGTAAACAAAGCATTTGTGCTGTTGCCAGGTTAACTGATAAAGTTCATCCCCCAGAATCGTGATTCCTTCACCGAAATGCTCGCTGTCGAGTTCAACTTTTTGTAATATTTCTCCTGTATTAAAATCTATTTTAGCGATCATGCTTTGGCCTGTAGCGCCTGTTCCGCCTGTCCCTTCATACAACTGATCTCCGTCGAATTCGAGACCTTGTGTATAGGATGTTGTCTTGTGTGGAAAAGGTTTTAATACTTCTGCTGTATATTCTACCGGATAAACATTCGGAAGTATTTTTACAATTCTGTTGTCTCTTTTTAGTTTACCGTCTTTTTTCTTTGCTTCAAGGGAAATTTGAGTGGTTCCTATTTTCCATCCCGAAGTGTTTACCTCAAAAAGTTTCTTTGTATCTGTTAAAGTTCCCTGAAATATAACAGTATCCTTCGTAAAAACTTTAACTTCTTCAAACGCCTCGGGTTCGGTTGCCTGCACTTCAATACGGATGGTTTGTCCGCGCTGAGCATTTGCATTGTTAAAGGGCAGTTCGAATTTCACGGAAGGACCGGTTTTTCGGTCAGAACTCTTCCCATCCTCTTTACAGCCATTGAAAATGAGGGAGATAAATAATCCTAGGACCAGAAGTCTGACTGTTTTCATGATCGGTTATTGAGAAAGTTTAGTCTTTGTTTTAGAAGCGGAAATTCCGTTGTGAGAATCAGCATACACGACCTCACCGTTTTTGACAGCGATCACCTGGGGAGATTGGTGCTCAACGTTTAATTTCTGTGCAAGAGCATTCGAAACGTTACGGTATGCGATGAGGTCAATAAAATACAGCTCTGCATCTGACGAGTCGGATTCCCATTCATTCTCGAAACGATTCAATGCCATGGAAGAGATACTGCATCGGGTGGAATGCTTAAAAAATACAGCCGGTTTTTCCGAAGTGGTTGCCAGTGCTTTTTCTAACTGTTCCTCCGTACTGATCTCTGTCCAGTTAAGTTTTTTATTCTCTTTGTTTTTATTGAATGAAAAAAGTCCCATAATTTAAAAAGCAGATTTAAACTGTTCCAAAAAGCGAATATCATTTTCAGAATACAAACGCAGGTCGTTGACTCTGTATTTTAGCTGAGCGATTCGTTCTATTCCCATTCCGAAGGCAAAACCCCTATATTCTTCCGGGTTTATTCCGTTAGCACTCAAAACGTTGGGATCAACCATCCCGCACCCCAGTATTTCAAGCCAGCCTGTATACTTACAGACGTTACATCCTTCACCGCTGCAAATAGTACAGTTGACGTCAACTTCCGCACTAGGTTCGGTAAAAGGAAAATACGAGGGACGTAGCCGGATTTGAGCTTTTTCACCAAACATTTCCTGTGCGAAATATAAAAGTGTTTGTTTCAGGTCTGCAAAAGATACATCTTTATCTATGTATAGTCCTTCAACCTGATGAAAGAAGCAATGGGCCCGGGCTGAGATTGCCTCATTTCTGTACACTCTTCCCGGTGAAATTGTCCTGATTGGTGGTTTACTGTTTTCCATCACACGAACCTGCACCGAGGACGTATGTGTTCTTAAAGCCATTTCCCGTTCCCCCTTTTCGATGAAAAAGGTGTCCTGCATATCGCGCGCGGGATGTTCCGGAGGAAAATTAAGGGCGGTAAAATTATGCCAATCGTCTTCAATCTCCGGCCCTTCAGAAACGCCGTAACCTATTCTTTCAAAAATGGCGATAATTTCATTTCTGACAAGACTGATCGGATGTCTCGACCCAAGAGGAAAAGGCTCCCCCGGCCTTGAAAAGTCAATGCTTTCTTTCTTTTCGGAAGCTCCGGAAAGTTTTTCTTTTGAATGATCAAATTTTTCCTGGGCTTGAGTTTTAAGTTCATTGATTAGTTGTCCAACAGCCTTTTTTTCCTCGTTGGGAACATTCTTCAGTTCCCCAAAAAGAGGTTTTAAGATATTTTTGCTCCCGAGAAATTCGATCCTGAAATTTTCCAGTTGTTCACCGTTGTTTATTTCGTAGGAGCTTACCCTGTTCTTCAGGTCTGTTATCTTATTTTTAATGTCGGCCATAATTTCCCGCTTCAATATTCTTAGGACTTCGTTACAAAACTACGAATTTCGTCTATAAATCATTGAATATTGTATAACTTTGCTTGGTAAAAAAAGGTAAAACTGTATGCGATCCGGATCTCTTGTTTTAGTACTTCTTAGCTGTGTTCTTCTAACTTTTGCTGCGTGCAAGTCTAAGGAACCTACGGTTTTAAAGGTGTATGTTCGATCAAACAATCATATTTTGGTACCTGATGCAACCGTTCGCATAATCGGTGACATCAGCGAGGGTACTCCGGAATATTTTGAAGAAACAACCACAAATAGCGGGGGTGTTGCTTTTTTTAACCTGGATGAACTTTTTGATTCTTTTGATAAAGAAAAAAATACGGCGTATTTCACTTTGTATGCAAAAGACACTACGGACCTTTATACATCAAAAAAGATCCGCACAAAGATGAATCTAACCACAGTTGAATCAATTACTTTGTCAGAATAGCAACTTTTTATTAGTTTTACACGTTATATACTCACAATACGAAATTTAGCAATATGAAAAAATATATTATTTACCCAGCTGTACTTGTTTTCCTGGTTTCTTTAGCGTTCACCGCAGGATCTTGCAGAAAGAAAGGTGAGACGACAGCAATCGTGACTGTCAGAGATACGGCCAACGTGCTTGTTCCGGGTGCTACTGTAATTCTTTACGGAGAATCAACTACAGACCCAATCAAACCAGTTGTAAGAAGAGATACTGCAATTACGAATTCTTCCGGAGTAGCAGTTTTCAATTATGACGAGGTTTATCAATTGGGTCAGGCAGGAGTTGTTGTTCTAAACATCTATGCTGAGAAAAATGATTTATCCGGAGAGGGTATTATCAAGGTAGAGGAAGAGACTGAAAATTCAGCGACAGTTTTTATACAGCCTTAATACGTTATTTTCTGATAACATGTTTTAATCCTTTATAATTCTCTTTTATAAAGGATTTTTTTCTTTAAAGTGAGGCATTTTTCGAAATTATACTCAATGAAATCTTCTAAAATTCTTTTAACTCTCGCATTTATTGAGGGGGCTGCAGTGATGGCCTGCGAACTCATAAGTGCTAAAATGATTGCCCCTTTTTTCGGTAGCTCCCTTTACGTTTGGGCAGCGGTTTTAGGAGTCACCTTGTTTGCTTTGATGTCAGGATATTATTTAGGAGGTTATTTAAGCCAGAAAATAAAGTCAAAGAATCTCATTTACTTCGTTCTTATGTTGGCTGGATTTTTCCTGATGATAATGCCCTTCACGAGCATCTGGATTATGAAAGAAACCATCGATCTTTCTATTCGTTTGGGTTCAACCATATCCTTGCTCATTTTTATGTTTCCCCCGCTACTATTTATGGGTATGTCGTCTCCCATTATCATACATTTAATTAATCAGAAGGTCGAAAGTACCGGTAAGAGCACAGGTTCAATTTATGCACTATCCACATTTGGTGGTATACTTAGTACTTTTTTGGTCGGATTTTATTTATTACCGGAATTAGGGATTAAAACACCTTCTTATTTGTTTGGGAGCCTTCTATTTATTGCCGCTCTAATTCCTTTGGTTTTTAAGAATAAATGGAATATGTTTCTTTTGCTGATACCTGTAATGGTTATTTTTCCTTTATCCTCTTTTCAAAATAAATTAAGAGCCAATAACATTGAACTTATTTATGAATCCGAAGGTGTTTTAGGTCAGATCAGGGTGATTGATATGCCTTTTCACACGTATACGCGAGGGACCAAACAGGGTCGGTTATTAATGGTCAACAATACCGCTCAGACTATAATGAATAAAGATGACCTGAGGTATGACCTCTGGGACTGGTCCTATTATTTCCCTACGGCGGCAAGTATCTATCCGAAAAAAAGTAAGGTACTGATTTTGGGTTTAGGGGGAGGCGCCTTTATCAAACAATTCAAGAGGATGGGATTTGATATCGACGTTGTTGAACTGGATGCCCGAATCCGCGATGTTAATCTTAAATATTTTGATCTTGACCCCTCCATCAATGTGATTGTTGATGATGCAAGGCATTATATAAATAACAATACCAAAAAGTACGACATCGTTTTTTTTGATGTCTTTTATAATGAAACCCCGCCAGCTCATGTTTTAACAAAGGAGTGCTTTCAGAAAACCAAGTCCTTCCTTAAAGAAGACGGAATGATTATGTTAAATTTCTTCGGGTTTTTAACAGAGGAGGAAGGATTGGCCGCTCGCTCTATTTACACTACTTTAAAGGCAAGTGGATTTCAGGTTGAACTTTTGCCTACACCTGGACAAGAATCTCATCGTAATCTTCTTTTTTTGGCAACCTTTGAAGAAAAAGACTTTACAAATACTTATTTCGAAGAGCCGGGTATGCCTGTCATCACAAACTTATCAGAAAAGTTCATAGATAAAGATCGAATTGATTTTTCAGACGGAGTAATTCTGCGGGATCAACAACCAATCTTAGAGAAAATGTATCTTTCAGCAGCGCTGAAATGGAGAAGGGTTTCAATCGATTATAATACGAAGAAATTTATTGAAGCAGATCTGGGTTTAATTCGATGATTTTTCTGATGTTTTCCCAGAGTCCCAACGATTTTCACACCTCTTTTTGTCATGAATTTTACAAAAAACTGCAATAAAGTTAATATTATCAGTCTTTTGAGGCAACCAATCTTTTGAGACGATCGTTGTAGGACTGAACTTATTTTAAATTTTATGATTGCTAAAACGAGCTTACTATCATTTATCTTTCTACTAATTTCACTTGGCTTTTCCCATGCCCAAAGTACTGGTCCTGAACCACATGACTACCACAATGCACTGTTGCAGGAATTAAAGGGGGTTTATCAAATTCAACTCGATAATCCAAGACTTCAACCGATGATTTCTACTGAACTATTGGAGAAAGTGAAAGAAAATCAGAAGGAGTCTGTTCAAAATTCTTTTGAATATAAATCGATGAAAATCGTCATTAAGTCAAAGAAAGAAGTTTCTCAGGGAGTTCTATTTGATCCTTCTGAATTTGTAGTAAAAAGGCTGTAAACTTCACGCCTTGATAAAATTTTTTTAAATCTAAGATTTTTGTATGCTTTTAAATAACGGTTTATTACGTGTTTTTTTGTTAGGTATTTTTATACTGACGACTATTTTTCCGGCATATTCTATGCCCGGAGGAGGAGGTTGTACGCAGGCCGCTAATGTAGCTTGTGGTTCTACTACGCCCTCTTGTAGTGACCCTGTTTACAATGCTGGTAGTGGTGGTAGTATCGACTGTACGACGGCTTCTCCCGTAGATATGCCTGGTTGTCAGTCGTGTGTTTCAGGAACCACCGCAAATAGCGGTGATGGGACGAGCACAACGTATGGAGCTTGTGGTACTGCTGATGGTATGGTATGGTTTACCTTTACAGCGCCTGATGCTAACAATTCTTTTACTCTAACCCCGGGGACCTTACAGGATCCTATTATTGTAATTTCTACAGACCCTTGTTCATCCGGAACCTTTCAGACGTGTGAATCAGGACCAGGTACGGGCGCAATCACCGCTACCTGGGGCATGACCCCGGGTCAACAGGCATGGATTGGAATTGGATCAACAACCGAAACACATGGAACTTTTGATTTATGTATAGAGTCTGTTCCTCCTGCTCCAGGTGCTGGAAATACTTGTGCTCAAGCGAATCAGATTTGTACAACCACCGGTTTTTCTGTTCCGCTGGAATGTGCAACAGGGTCGGGTCAAACACCGTCTTGTTTTTTAGGGGCTCCTCAACAAGATACTTGGATTACCTTCACTGTTTTGGCTGGTGGAACAATAGCTTGGACCGGTGATCCAAATGCTAATGCTGAGTTTGACTGGGCGTTATGGAATATTTCCGGCGGTTGTCCCGGGACTCAGGTCTCTTGTAATTATAATTTTGCAAGCCATTGTGGCAATAATTTTGGTATGGGAACTGCCGGCGGAGAATTTAACGGAACAGTTACGGCTACTGCTGGTCAAACCTATGCAATTCAAATCGATAACTATTCAGGAAATGGGGTAGGCTTTAATTTTACCTGGCAGGGAACTGCGGTCATTGAACCTGTGGCACAGTTCACTATGAATAATGATTTTACGTGCACAGGTTCTCTTACAGTTGACTTTACGCATACAGGAGTAGGTCCGGCAACCTATGATTTTGGTAATGGAAACACCTATTCCGGGAACAACCCCCCGAATCAGACTTATGCACCCGGAACATACTCAGTTACTGCCACAGCAAGTTCTGCTTCCTGTACAGATGTTTTTGTTGATTACATTACTGTGTATGCACCTTTGGCGGCTACAATCACTCCGACTCCATCATTATGTAACACTCCTTGTACCGGATCTGTTGCTTTATCCAATGTTACTGGTGGTGACGGAGTTTATACCTATTTATGGAGTAATGGTGCAACCGGCACCTCAATATCTAATGTCTGTCCGGGCAACTATAGCGTAACAATTTCCAACGCTACTTGTGGGACTTCACTGACTTTGAATGCCACGGTTGGGGTTCAAGATACTCAGGCACCTACAGGTACAGCTCCTGCAGATATCACGGTGCAGTGTATAGGGAATGTTCCGGCGGCAGACCCTACGTTAATTACGGATGAGGCAGACAACCTAGACCCCGCCCCTGTTGTGACATTTATAAGTGATGTGTCTAATAACGCCACATGTCCTGAGATAATAACACGTACTTATAGAATTACAGATCACTGTGGTAACTTTACAGATGTAACTCAGACAATCACCGTGGATGATAACATCAATCCAACGGGAACTGCTCCTGCAGATATTACGGTACAGTGTATAGGGAATGTTCCGCCGGCTGATCCTACGTTAATTACGGATGAGGCAGACAACTGCTCAGTACCGACGGTAACGCATGTAGGGGATGCATCAAACGGACTTACCTGTCCTGAGATAATCACAAGAACATATAGAATTACTGATGCATGTGGTAACTTTAGAGATGTAACTCAGACAATCACCGTGGACGACAACATCAATCCAACGGGAACTGCTCCGGCGAACCTT
>JAWVYS010000044.1:0-24065 GCA_033722555.1 Brumimicrobium sp. | reverse complement strand
GAAGCACTGCGTGAAGCCATGCTGGATACACAGGAAGGTGCCGATTTTCTAATGGTGAAACCTGCGCTTGCATACCTTGATATTATTCATCTGCTCAAGGAGCATTCTACCTTGCCAATAACGGCGTATAACGTTTCAGGAGAATATGCAATGCTAAAGGCTGCAGCCAGAAACGGCTGGCTCGAATATGAAAAGGTTATGGCCGAAACATTATTGAGTATGCGAAGAGCGGGAGCCGACGGTATTCTGACCTACCATGCCAAGGATTTTGCGAAATTTTATTCAAGATGAGAATAGTCTGAACGCTTTAGGTTATTTTAAATTTTCAGATACTTTTAATTCAGTAAATTTGTCTAAATTTTTTTAGATGAAATTTAAAGACTATCCCATTTCGAAAGCCATTAAATCACAGATCAGCGAGATGGGCTGGAACCGACCAACTGATATTCAGTTTAAAGCGATCAAACCCATTCTTGAAGGAGAGGATGTTCTTGCGATTGCTCAGACCGGTACAGGGAAAACAGCAAGTTTTGTGATACCGTCGCTTCAGCTTATACAGGATGACCTGAAAAAAAATAATGTTCATTTTGTGCGTTGTCTTGTAATGGTTCCAACCAGAGAGCTTGCAGTACAAATTCAGGAGGTTTACGAATTACTGGGTAAAAAAACGGAAATCCGCATTCTTTCTTTGCTTGGAGGAGTGGAGCAAGACAGGCAGATAAATGAACTCGAAAGAGGCGTGGATGTTGTAATTTCGACGCCGGGAAGGCTTTTTGACTTGGCTGCTCAGGGTTATTTGAAACTTGATAAACTTAAAATCCTTGTGCTGGATGAGGCGGATCATATGCTTGCTCTAGGATTTATTAAAGATATCAGGGATCTGATGCGACACATTCCTCAAAAAAGACAAACCCTGTTTTTTTCTGCAACCATCACTAAGGAAATTAAAAAAATAGCATATGATCTCGTTAGGAATGCGATACGCATTCAGATATCCCCTAAAAATCCTGTCGCAAAAAATATAGAACACGCTGTAGCCTTTATCGAAATGGATGATAAACGTTTTTTTTTGGAGAATATCATCAAGGAGAATGAGGAGAGAAAAATTATGGTTTTTGTACGAACCAAAGTAAGAGCGGAAAGGGTGGTTAAGGCGATGGAGCGAGTTGCTATCAGAGCAAAAACAATTCACGGCGATATCGATCAGAATGAGCGATTTGCAATATTGGATGAATTTAAAACAGGAAAACTGAAGGTTCTAATCAGCACAGATGTTGCCTCCCGAGGAATAGATATACCCGGTGTTGAGGCTGTAGTGAATTATGATATGCCTGAAAATCCTGAAAATTACGTTCACCGCGTAGGAAGAACCGGTCGTGGAAAGGAGAAAGGAGTGGCAATTTCCTTTTGCAGCGAGGATGAAGTACCTTATCTTGAGGATATTGAGGAGTATACGGGTGAAGAAATCACCGTTTATGACCTTTCTAAATCGGACTATCAAAGTATTATTCTGGACACGGATGATGAATCCAATGATTGGAAAAGACTCATTGAAGATGAACAAAAAAGAACCGGTAATAAGAACGAATGGTAGTTTCATCTTAACCTCTGAGGCTTTCATCTGAAAAATAACGGATTGTCTCAATTTAGCTTTACCTTTGCATCAATGAAGACTAAAACACTCAAGAAAAATAAAGTAAATGTGGTAACTTTAGGATGTTCGAAGAATTTATTCGACTCCGAGGTTATGATGGCTCAGCTTAAGGCTAATAAATTTGATGTTGAGCACGAAGCGAAAAAAGACGACTCTGAAATTGTTATTATCAATACCTGTGGATTTATTGATAATGCGAAACAAGAATCCATCGAAACGATATTGAGGTATGCAACTGCTAAAAAAGAAGGTCAGGTTGATAAGGTTTATGTAACCGGATGTCTGTCCGAAAGATATCGTTCTGAACTGGAAACTGAAATTCCCGAGGTGGATGCCTATTTTGGAACCAGAGAACTACCGCGTCTATTGAAAACGCTTAAAGCGGATTATAAGCATGAATTAGTTGGGGAGCGTATTCTTACAACACCTTCTCATTTCGCTTATTTCAAGATTGCCGAAGGATGTGATCGTCCTTGTTCATTTTGTGCAATTCCATTGATGCGCGGAGGACACCGATCCACACCAATAGATGATCTTGTGAGCCAGGCCAGAGGTTTAGCTGCTAAGGGTGTTAAGGAACTGATGTTAATTGCTCAGGATTTGACTTATTACGGATTAGATATCTACAAAAAGAGAAATTTAGCTGAACTCATTGACAGGCTTTCTGATGTTGAGGGCATTGAATGGATTCGTCTGCACTATGCTTTTCCGACTGGTTTCCCGATGGATGTGCTCGATGTAATGCGAAACAGAAGCAATGTTTGCAATTATTTAGACATGCCTTTACAACACGGTTCTACGAGAATTCTCAAAGCAATGCGGCGAGGAACAACCCGGGAAAAGACCGAGGCACTGATAGAAGAAATAAGAAACCGGGTTCCGGATGTTGCGCTCAGAACGACGTTAATTGCCGGATATCCGGGAGAAACCGAAGCAGATTTTCAGGAAATGTTTGACTGGGTGGAAAAATCGAGGTTTGATCGTTTAGGTATTTTCACCTATTCCCATGAGGAGAATACGCATGCTTTTAATTTCAAAGACGATGTTCCCGATAAGTTGAAGAGAGAGCGTGCAGATGCTATTATGGAACTTCAGTCAGGGATTAGCTATGAACTCAATCAGCAGCGCATAGGGAAAAATTATAAGGTGTTATTTGACAGGGCCGAAGGAGATTATTTCATCGGCCGAACAGAATACGACTCGCCTGAGGTGGATAATGAGGTACTTGTTAAGAAAGCGAATGCTTACGTTCGTATTGGAGACTTCGCAAATGTTTTGATCGAATCAGCGGATCACTATGATTTGTACGGTAGCTTAATTGATTGATACTTTCTTTAAAAATTAGAGAATAAAAAAGCCGTCAGAAAACTCTGACGGCTTTTTTATTGAATATTTATTTAGAAATTGTTATTTCTTAACAAAAGCGTTTCTTGATACAGCACCATCCAGAGAAATAACTTCGTAATAATACGATCCTGCTTCAAGACCTGAGAGGTCAAGAGAAGCTGTATTTCCGTTCAATTCTGTGTCAATAACAACTCGTCCGTCCATACCGATTACTTTTACTGAAGTCAAACTCTCAGCAGATTTAATGTTAAGCACGTTTTCTGCGGGATTTGGGTATACTACCAACTCCAATTCATTTTCAACAATATTTGAACTGAATGTCATAGTTGGAAATATTGCATTTGCAATTTCAATTGTGAACGCACCGTAAGCGGAAAAAGTATCATCTGAAGCAAGAGCTCCGGCGTGTGTGGATGCATCTGCGAACTGATAATTACCTCCGTCAGTTGTGGTTAATACAACAATTGTATCACCACCTGTTGCCTGAGTCGGCGTTGGTAAAGTAATACCTGCAAAATAAGACTGATTGGCCGGAATGGTTATCGGTGTTGAGAAAGTTACATCAAGATTATAAATACCCTTCACTGTTGTTCCGTCTGTGATAAGTTGGGTGCTTGCTTGAGCCGTATCGATGGCAGAAATAGCAACATCCATAGAACCTAGAAGATTTCCTGGAGTACCGTTATTGTTCTCCCAAATACCTACTGTTACCATTGTTCCTGATCCTGCATCATTTTTTTGAGCGACGTGAATCTTAACTGAATTAATTGTACCGGCACCGGTTACGCCGTACGTGTTATCAAATAACTGAAGTATGGCTTTGTCACCAAATGCGTTTGTTCCGCTTACATAACCATTTCCTCCGCTCCAGGTATATGTACCTATTTGAGGATTCATAGGATCTGTTAGAGCCCCCTCAAAGTGACTGGTCACGGTTGTTTGAGCCATTGTTCCAGCTCCGATTAGTAAAGAAACTGCTAAAAAGTAAATTTTTTTCATATTAATAGATTTTTTGATTTTTTCAAATTTAGTGAAAAATTCTCTTTCCATTCCATGGTTTTTACCATGTTTTTTGAATTTATTGTGCTGAACGGTAATTAATTTATATATTCGGTTGTATTTTCTGTTTGTTTTTGGTTTTATTTAAATATTGGATAATCAATTAATTAATACTTTTCGGATATTGTGTTTTTGGTGTTTCACTTTCTTCATACCTTGGATCACCGATGAAATTGAGTTTTTCCAAATGCTGAGTCTCAATGGAATAATATCCGAATTCTTCCATCACTTTTCCGGTTATTTTATAGATTCCTCGACCCATGAATGGGAATTTCCGTGCTATATCGGGAAAATGAACCGTATCAAAGGTTTGGCTGTTGGCATCCAGAAAGGTGCCGAAGTACATGAGTTCTTTCTTCGATGTTTTTGTTGATTTGGTGGATACCAGGTAACCATATAATGTAATAGTCCTTGAAACGAATTCGGGGAGTGCTGTCAGGTCGAATGTATGTTCAACAGGCTGTGTTAAGAGCGAAAAAGGATCGCATAACGGAAAGCCCAGTAATTCCATTTCTTCGAAAGCTTGTTCAAAGGGTTCGCAGTGAAGAACGGGTAGTTTAAAATCTCTTTTCTCCTGACTGAATAAGTGCATTTGTTCGGTGCGTAAATTCGTTTTACGAAAAAACAGATGTGTTCTCCACTGTAAATTCTTCTTGGAAACCTGAAAGTTTCTGAATGCACCGATACGGATGAGCAAAACCAGGTTCTCCATGGTAGGGTTTGTGCGTTCAATGAATGAGTCAAAATCTTGGAATTCGCCTTCTTTTTCTCTATTGGTCAACATGCGCTGCATTTCCTTAATAAATATACCGTTGATCAGATTGAAACCCAGATAAACGGTTTTGTTGATTATCCGTGTCTCCCAAAGACTGTTTTGGATGCAAGGCGCTTCGATGACAGCACCCAGCCGTCTGGCTTCATGAACATAAAATTCTGTACGATAATACCCTCCGAAATTATTAATCGTGGCAACCATGTATTCAAGTGGGAAATACGCTTTTAAATAGAGACTTTGAAAACTCTCTACGGCATATGAAGCAGAGTGTCCTTTCGAGAAAGCATAACCGGCAAAACTCTCAATTTGTTTCCAGACTGAGGAAGTGAGTTGGGGAGAATATCCTTTCTCTAAGCAATTATCAAAAAATTTTTCTTCCACATATCTGAATTCACCGCGCGACCGGTATTTGCCGGACATCCCCCTGCGTAGTATATCCGCTTCATCGAGCGTGAGTCCGGCGAAATGATGGGCTACTTTGATGACATCTTCCTGATACACCATGACGCCATAGGTTTCAGGCATGATTTCAAGCAAGGTGGGGTGTGCTGTTGCACGTCTTTTTTCATCTTTGTGCCGCAAGATATATTCCTGCATCATTCCTGAACCGGACACTCCGGGACGGATAATAGAACTTGCCGCAACGAGTTCAAGGTATGTGGATGTCTTCAGTTTTTTCATGAGCATTCTCATGGCAGGTGATTCCACATAGAAACATCCCATAGCATCACCGGTTTCCAAAAGTTTTCGTATCCTGATGTCTGATTTGAAATAGCACAGGTCATGAATGTCCCTAAGATCTTTCTCCGGTCGGTTTTCTTTGATGATTTTCAAACTGTCGTGAATTTTACTGAGTCCCCGCTGGCTAAGAATGTCGAATTTATAAAGTCCCACATCCTCTGCTTCCAACATAGAAAACTGGGTCGTCGGATACCCCTTGGGTGGTAGAAAAGTAGCACCAAACCAGGTGATCGGTTTTTCACTGATTACGATGCCACCTGTATGAACACTGAGGTGGGAGGGGAGTCCTTCGATATATTTACCGTATTTCAATACCAGGCGATTCATTTCATCCAATCTGTCATAATTGTATTTTCCGCTGCTCAGGATATCAATGTCTGATTTCGGCAGACCGAAAACTTTACCCAGCTCACGAACAGTTCCTTTGTACTGGAATGTTTGGTAGGTACATAGCAATGCCGCAGTAGGGAAACGATCAAAGATATACTGAGTCACCTCGTCTCTTTCTTTCCACGAAAAATCGATGTCAAAATCAGGCGGATTTTTTCGGTATAGATTGATGAAACGTTCGAAATACAAATCCAGTTCGAGAGGATCGACATCAGTGATTCCCAGCAGATAGGCTACAATACTATTTGCACCGCTACCTCTACCCACATGGAAATACCCTCTGGAAGTGGCATAATTGATTATATCCCAAGTGATCAGGAAATAGGCGAGGTATTCCTTTTTTTCAATAACTTCAATTTCCCGTTGAATACGGTCGGTGATAGTTTTATTTAATTGAGGATATCGTTTAGACAAGCCTTTTCGACAGAGTTCTTCGATAAGTTTTCTGTCTTCCTCAACGGATCCGCTGTAGGTTTTTAAATTTTGTGAAGGTGCCGCATCGTGGAACTCAAAGCGGATTTCACAGCCTTTCAGCAATTGTTCCGTTTGATGAAGAATGAATTCATAGTTTTCACCGAATTTCTTGTATAGAATTTCCCTGGGAATCAACCGGTCATTTTCCTGGGCATGATCCTTCTGGGTTAGTTTTGAAAGTAGTGTGTTTTTATCAATAGCTCTTAGTAGTCTATGTGTATTGAAATCGCGCTTCGATTCAAAGGTCATAGGTTGCAAACAAACGAACTTCTGTTTGTGCTTAAGGTCTTTTAAAAAGAACTGATTCAGTTCTTCGGCACGAACTCCTATCCATTCATTGGACTGTAATTTATCGGGACGAGACGATAAAGGATAGATTACTTCGCAATTAGGTAAATATCCGGGCTGTGGAGGAAATGTTTTTTCTTCATGCAAATGCCTGGATAAAAAGTTATTCAGTTCGTGAAAACCCCGGTTGTTTTTGGCGATCAGCACGTAACATTTTTCCAGATCGTTTCTGATATCTACTCCTGCGGCTATCTTCAAGCCTCGTTGCTGAGCATACTGAATGAAATGCAGGGCAGCGCTTGTATTATTGATATCCGTAAGTGCTATTTTTTCGTAGCCGTTCTGAATTCCATAGTCCACAATGAATTCCGGAGATTTAATCCCGTAGCGCAAACTGTATTTTGAGTGAAAGTGAAGCATCCTGATTAATCATACAAATTTAGCAAATAGATTAAAAAATAATCAATATTACGACAGAATAGTAATCATTTTTTCTAACAAAAGACAAAAGTCAGTCATCGTGAAAGCCCGGAAATATTTGGAAACTTAATCTTGTTTTTCGTATATTGCCGTGATATAAAGATGTTTATGCTAGTTAAAAACAGAGGCACTGAATTTCTAACAAACAAATGGTTTCTAGCAGGGCTTTTTCTGCTGATCATCAATGACTGGATTCTAAAAGAACAGTTCCATAACTGGTTTACAGGAAAGTTATCGGATTTTGCCGGGTTATTCGTTTTCCCTTTATTCTGGACAGCGCTTATGCCACGGTATAAAAACAAAATATTTGTCATCACCGCACTAACTTTTATATACTGGAAAACACCCTGGAGCCAGGCAATCATTGACCTCTGGAACAGTTGGGGAATTTATTCGATATACAGAGTGACAGATTACACGGATTACATATCACTGTTAAGTTTACCGCTGGCAGCATATGTTTATGAAAAAGACAGAAATAAACCGGGAATAAATATATCACCGACCCTCATTTATTTATCCTCCGGCTTTGCTTTTGCTTCCACCAGTAAGGCTCCATCAACTTGTTTTCACAATGATTCCCCGGAATACTTTGTTCACCATTCTTCAAGAGAGGCGTTCATTCGTGATCTTCGATCAAAAGATCTAAGCCTTTATCCGAATGATACCAGCTATTATGATGAATATTTTGAAATCAGCAATTTGAATGATTCAATAACTAATATAGTCCTTTTAATAAAGGAATTTTCTCGAAAGGACAGCACGGTTCATCTGACTTTAGGTTGTTGGGAATACCAACAGGACACTTTTATTCCGAAAAAGGATTTGCCCGAACACAAAAAGTATGTTTTGAGAATTTTTGAGGAGGAAATACTAACCAGGTTTAAATGAATAGAGCACTGAAACGCTTATAGGCATCGTTTGTTTGACCGATGTAAAACTGATCATGCTCGAGTGATTTTAAGATGTAGGTGTAGTATTTCATAAAATGCAGAAAAAAAAAAGACCCCTGTGAGGAGTCTTTGTGGCGTGAGGGAGATTTGAATGCTGACGCTTTAGGTCAGCATCTTGACATAGTGATCTTTCAGTCACTATCGTCAAGGCTCCCGACTACTCAGGAATACTTTTCAATGAACTGGAGTAGTCTTTCTGAACCGAGATTTTTGAGTTTTCGTTCGAGGATAATAGCTTCAGACCTGCTGTTCTTTTCTATTGTCAAAACGACCTTCCACGGTCTGAATTTTCGGGTGTACTTTTCATAACCATCATTGTGCCTTTTCAGTCTGTTTTCTATATTGTCAGTTTGACCAATGTAAAACTGATCATGCTCGAGTGATTTTAAGATGTAGGTGTAGTATTTCATAAAATGCAGAAAAAAAAAAGACCCCTGTGAGGAGTCTTTGTGGCGTGAGGGAGATTTGAACTCCCGACCTCAGGGTTATGAATCCTGCGCTCTAACCAACTGAGCTACCACGCCTGATTATTGGTTATTTTGGGGTGCAAATATAGTAGTTTTTTTTAATTCTGATGATTAAGATCTATCTTCCTCGTGTAAAATTTTACTGTTGTGTTTTATCGTTCTTAAAACGAGGGTTATAAGCAAAGCTACACCGAGAATAACAGCATAGTGAATACGAAAAACAAATTCTCCGTTCTCAAAAGTGTCCCTCAGAATCTCAACAAAAAGAAAACCTATAATAGTGGCAGTTATTCCTGAGTATTCTCTTCTCAAAATCACCTTAAACGAAAAAGGAATAGAAGAGGGGGTGTAATTCTTGAATGACGGAATAAATGCAGGGACCTTCAGCGACCAATTTAGATAATCCTCTCCGAATTTTCGTTCAAGGAACCTCTCTTCTGCAAACATAATGCGCTCGTAGTAAAGCCAGAATGCCAGGCTGACAAGCAATACAAACCACAAATTAGCCGTAAAAACCACAATACCTATCCACATGAAATAATTGCCTACATAAAGCGGGTGTCTCATTGTTGAGTAGATTCCTTTCGTATTCAAAGCCTCGGCAACCTGTTCGCTGGTATTTCTTCCCGAAGTGTGTTTCTGTGAGGTGCCAATAGCAATGGCTCGAATTACCTGACCAAGTAGCGAAAGGAATATCGCAAAGCCAAGAACCAACCAGTATACAGTATCATTCAGGAAGATTTGCTCATAATCCGTAAAATAGATAACCGGGACTGCCGCCAGGAATAAAATCACAGGAATCTGGCCTCGATATTTGAAAAGGGTATTTCCCGATTTTTCAAAGGAATGTATTAGAGCCATTTAAACTTTTTTGTATATTGCAACATATAATCTTCGGGCGAAGATAGAAATAATTAATGTATTGGATCATGTCAGAAAAAATTAAGTTTGAGCAAGAATACCTTTTCAAGACTTCTCCAAAGGTTCTTAACTCCATGCTTATGACTCCAAGTGGTTTGAGCGAATGGTTTTCGGATGATGTGGATATTAAAGACGATATATATACTTTTTACTGGAACGGAAGCGAAGAAAAAGCCAGGCTTTTAGGCAAGAAACCGAACGAATACATTAAGTTTCAGTGGTTGGAAGACGAGGAGGCCGGCCGTAATACATTTGTGGAGCTTCGATTCAAAGTAGATCCTATGACCAAAGCGGTAGTGCTCAATCTTACGAGTTTCGCTGAGGAAGATGAACTTGAGGAGGTACAATTGTATTGGGAGAATACCATCGGTGATCTGAAGAGAATGATAGGCGCCTAATTAAATCTCATTGTCCAGTTCGAATACAATTATTTCAGGTGACATGCCCAGTCTGCCAGGGAACCCGAGAAACCCAAATCCTTTTGAAACGAAAAGCCGTTGTCTTCCTTCGGAATATAGTCCAAGCCATCTTTTATAGCGGTATTTAACAGGACTCCATTGCCATCCCGGAATCTCTACACCAAATTGTGCTCCGTGGGTATGTCCACTGAGTGTCAGATCAAAATTTTGAGGATGAAAACGTGCCTCATATTCCCAGTGATCAGGGTCATGAGACATTAGGATTGTGAATTTATCTGACTTCATCCCTGCGGTTGCTTTGTCAAGATCACCGTACTGAGGGAAGGGAGCTTTTCCCCAGTTTTCAACCCCCACCAGATTGACCGATTCATTGTTTTTTGTGAGAACAACGTGTTGGTTTCTCAGTAGGTTAAATCCTGATCGTTCAAAATTTGATTCGAGTCTGTTCATATTTTCGTTCTTCGCCTCCGCGGATTCGAATGACATATATTCACCATAATCATGGTTCCCCAGGATAGCAAACTTTCCGAGTGGAGCCGACAGATCTGCCAGCATTTGTAAATAGGGTTCGGCTTCAACAGCTCTGTTATTTACAAGGTCACCTGTAAAGAGAATCAAATCGGGTTTTTGATCCATAATCAAATGTAAACCTTCCTTAACAGCTTCTTGATCATCAAAACTCCCTGCATGGAAATCAGAGAACTGAACTATTTTCAACCTTTTAAAGCTGTCGGGGAGATTAGGGAAATCTAGCGGAATTTTCTTGATTTGAAAATTATATTTACCCCTGGTGATGGCATAAATAGCACCCGAAATGGGTATTGCGGCAAGGGAAAAGGCAATATTTCTGACGAACTTTCTTCTTCCCGGAATTTTAACTTCTGATTTTCTTCCTCTATTTATTTTTCTGAACACCCAGATGGTCAGCCGTGTGATGTCCTCAATGAAAAAAGGAGTAATAATCAGTAATTTTGCAATAAATACCCCAAAAGCGAAGCCGGTTATAAGATTGATAAGATAATGTGCGTTGTGGATGCCATATTCACCCCTTAAAAGGTTTATTGCGAATCCAAAAATGAATAGAAAGGTTGTTGATGGGATGAACCATTTAGCAAAGCGAAGGTATTTCTCTCCAAGCGTCTTTTTGATTCCATACCAGGTGTAAACATCCAGAATGATAAGAATTCCAATTATCGTGGAAAACGCAATGATGTAACGGTAACTCATAGAAATGACCCAATGTTTCCTTAAAAACTGTTTAAGGTGAAGAAATTAAAACACCAAAGAGCGTAATAAGTTTAAACACTATGGAGATTTAGTTATTCCCTTTGGCATGATCAGCAAGAAATTGTTCAAGTCCGGAATCTGTTAAAGGATGTTTCGTCAGTTGCATGATAGCCTTAAGTGGTGCTGTCATCACATCTGCTCCAATTTCCGCACATTGGATAATATGCATTGGATGACGCAGAGAAGCAGCGAGAATCTGCGTATCGTATTCATAATTATCAAAGATTTGTCTTATCTGAGCGATTAATGCTATTCCGTCGGATGATATGTCGTCCAGTCTTCCCACAAAAGGAGACACGTAAGTCGCACCTGCTTTTGCTGCCAGCAAAGCCTGACCTGCCGAAAATATAAGGGTACAATTTGTTTTTATATTATTGTCTGAAAAATACCTGATCGCCTTTATTCCTTCGGGAATCATGGGAACTTTAACAACTATGTTATCATGAAGATCCGCTAGTTTTTCTCCTTCGCTAATAATACCTTTATAATCTGTTGAAATTACCTCGGCACTTACAGGACCGTTCACGATATTACAGATTTCCTTATAATGTTTGATTATGTTTTCCTTGCCGGTAATATTTTCTTTGGCCATCAGGGAAGGATTGGTGGTTACCCCATCAAGTACGCCAAGATTATTAGCTTCTTTAATTTCTTCAATATTTGCAGTGTCGATAAAAAATCTCATGGAATATTTTTTCGCTAAAATAATCAGAAAGAATTAAATTCTTTAAGAAAGTAGCCATTTATCCTTTATCGATCACTCAGAAGATTTCGGGATTTGTAGGGAAATGCTTGTTCCTTTATCTGGAATGCTTTCTATTTCAAGATGAATTTCGAAAAGTTTGGCCCTTTGCCGCATGTTATGTATACCCATTCCGGCACTGCGGGATGTATTTTGATTAAAACCTTTTCCGTTATCACTGACATGAATATTGAAATGAGTCTTTTTCTCGCTAACAACTGCTGTTATAGTGCTTGCTTCAGCATGTTTGATCGAATTATTTAAAAATTCCTGAATAATTCGAAAAGCATTGTAACTGACTTCTTCTGAAATATTTTTGGCTTCCAGATTACTATTATTATTGAGAAGATTAAATTGCAGATTGATACTCATGTCATTCACGTCATTAAAACGCTCAAAAAGTACGCTCAGTCCTTTGAGAAACCCTTCGTCGAGTAGGGGAGGACTTAAATTATAGGTTAATCGCCGGGTATGCCTGATAGCATCGTTAATAATGGTCTTTGCCTGTTCTAAATCCGGATTGTTTTTGTTAGGATCTTTAAGCTGATCAATGTAAATATTCAACAAAACGAGTTCCTGCGCCAGGCCATCGTGGAGTTCCATGGCAAAATTCCTGCGCTCATTGTCTTGTATTTCATTTATAATCAACTGTTTGTTTTTTTCGAAATTGATTTTTTCCGATATATCCTCCATCTGCACGAGTAAAAAATCTTCTTCACTGATCGTAATGGGTTTAACGCTTACATTGAGGGGTACTTTTCGTTTGTTTTTAGCTCTGACTGCGGACTGAAAAGAGGTAACATCCGATTTCCAGTAATTCTTTAAAAAATCCGTGTAATTCTCAGAAAGAAGCTGATTAAGTGCTCGTTCCTGAAACTCGGACTCCGAATATTTGAAGACTTTTTCCGCTTCTTTATTTACCCTAATTATTTTCTGATCAGGTATTTTAACGATGAAAAGCGGCAATGGAGATACGTCAAAAAGTGCCTTGTATTTTTGTTCAGATTCCTCGAGGAGCCTGAGGTTTTTTTTGCGTTCTACGCTGTAAAGAATGGATTTTTCCAAAATCTTATCGTCAAATTCCCCTTTGAGCAGGAAATCCTGAGCCCCTGATTTCACCGTTTTATAGGCAATCTGCTTGTCGGTTAAACCGGATAGAACAATTATTCCTGAATCTTTATATTTTTCAAAAACACTATAAAAGGTATTTATTCCCGAAGAGTCCGGTAAATACATATCAAGTAGGATAATATCTATTTGCGAATTATCCAGCACTTGAAAAGCTTCATCGAGGGAAGAAGCTTCGAAAAATTTAATGGTAAGTATATCCGAATCCGCCAGAAACTCCTTTATCAGAAAACGATCTGCCGGGTTATCATCAACAATAAGTAAATCTATCTTTAAAGGCATAATGAATATTTATCCGGATAGTTTAACGGTATTCAACCAAAAATTATTAAGCAGACCAATGGTTTTGAAATAATCGGAAACATCAGCAGGCTTGGTAATAAAACAGTTGGCATAATTGATATAGGAATTTTCGATGTCTCTAACCGACGAAGATGTTGACAGCATAATCACCGGAATCTTGCGAAGATCCTTATGAGATTTGACGTATTTCAGTACCTCGTAACCGTTTATTTTTGGGAGATTTATATCCAATAAAATTAAACTGGGTGTTTTTGCTTTTTCGTACTGCTCCCTCTTGTCTAGAAACAAAATAGCCTCATGACCATCATGAACGACCGAAAGTTCATAATTGTCCGCACTCTCCTCCAAGGCCTCTTTAATGAGGAGTACGTCACCTTTATTATCCTCAACAAGAAGAATGTGAAACATTTTAAATGATTGTTTTCTTTTCAAAGTGTAGGGGATATTTGTTAAGAATTATTACGTTATTTAAATTCGTTCAAAATTAATTAATTTATGTAGGAAGATACAATAAAAATGTCGTTCCAACATCGATTTCACTTCTTATTTCTACACGGATTTGATGAATGTCCGCTATTTTTTTTACGATAGTCAGTCCTATACCTGTTCCTGGCGTTTCAGACTTGTTTTCCAATCTTCGAAATATTTTAAAAATATGTTCAAACTGATTTTCAGGGATTCCGATACCGTTGTCAGTGATTCGAACGATTCGAAAGCTTTTATTGTCCTCAGCCGATATCCTGATAAGGGGCTTTTTATCGCCGGGAACGAACTTGATAGCATTTTGTAGGATGTTGAAAAATAATTGACACAGTGCTTCAGGTATTCCTTCAATTGTTGGGAGAGTGTTTTCAATTTCAATTGTGGCGTCCTTTTCTTTAATCAGGAAGTCTAAATGATTTAATGCTTCTTCCACAATGAGATTTAAGTCCGACTTTTTCAAATTTCCCCGAACCCTGGATTTTTTAGCAAAAGAGAGTAAATCTTCAATCAATTTGTTCATACGATCGGTACCTTCAGAAGCGAGTTCGATATAATGCTTCCCTTTGTCCTCTATCTGATTGCCATATTTTTTGGTGAAGAGGTCCAGGAAAGATTTAATCATACGAACAGGTTCCTTAAGGTCATGGGCGATAATATGGGCATAATCCTCCATGTCGTTAGCCTGAGCAATTAATAACTCTTCATTTTTTTTCAGTTGCTGATTGCTATTCTGGAGTTCTAAAATCAGTGTAACCTGTTTCCCTAAATGTCGCAGGGCTTCTTGTTGTTCCTCACTGAGATGATTAGGCTTATAATCGATGACACACAAGGTGCCAAGAGCGATGTTGTTTGGACTTTTGATAGGAATACCGGCATAAAAACGAACCGAAGGATCATTCGTAACAAAAGGATTATTTCTAAAACGCTCATCTTTTGTAGCATCAGGGATGATCATTAACTCATCAGGCTTATTGATCGCGTGCGCACAAAATGATACATCTCTTGATGTCTCGTCAATTTCAATGCCTTTTTTAACCTTGAAGAACTGTTTCTCTTTATCTACTATGGAAATAAGGTTTACAGGCATCTTGAAAATAGTAGAGGCGATATATAATATTCCCTCTAAACTTTCATTGGAAAGGGAAGTCCTCAAATGATATTTCTCGATTTCTTTGAGACGATCCTGTTCATTTTCAGGTATTGGTGGGGTCTGCATAATTGTTTTAGTTTTTAGGTAAGGAAAAGTAAAATGTTGCACCGCCTTGATCGTTTCCTTCCACCCAGATCTTACCGTTCATTTGTTCAATTATTTTTTTTACAATAGCCAGTCCTACTCCCGTGCCTGAATAGCTGTCCTTATTATGCAAACGTTGAAAAATAACAAAGATTCGTTCGTAGAATCTTGGGTCTATTCCGATACCATTATCTTTGATACTGAAAATAAAATTTCTTTCTTTTGACTCAACGGAAATCGTTATCCTGGGGTTGCCTTCTTCTTTCCTATATTTAAGTGCGTTGCCAATTAAATTCTGAAATATTTGAACAAATGAAAGTTTCACACCGCTGAGACTTGGTAAATGATCATATTCTATCCTCGCTCCGGCTTCCTGAACTCGATCATTAAGTATGTCAAGTACTTCCTCCAATACTTCATTCAAATCTACCGTTGTGAGTTTGTGGGATTCGATCTTTCCCAATTTAGAATATTCGAGCAGATCAAGGATGATTTTTCGCATTCTTTCAGCTCCATCTACCGCATAGTGTATATATTGATGAGCTTTTTCATCCAGTTGGTTAGCATATTTCTTTTCTAATTGTGTTAGAAAACCGGTGATCATGCGCAGCGGCTCCTGTAAGTCATGTGAAGCAATGTAAGCAAAGCGTTCAAGCTCAATATTGGCCTGTGTTAATTCTTCCGCTCGGTTCTGGAGAATCTTATTGAGATATTCGAGTGATCTCTCGTATTCTTTTCTGTCGGTGATATCAGTAACGGCACCTATCATTCTGAAAGCCTTTCCGGTTTCATTGCGCAAAATAATACCCTTATCTGCCACATTCCGTATTTCACCGTCTTTGCGGATTACTCTGTATTCTGCCTGCCAGTGACTGCATGTTTTATCTTTGATAGCTTCTTCGACGCTGGATTTTAAATGCTCAAGGTCATCGGGATAAAAGGAGTCTGTCCAGAATTCTTTTTGAGTCAGTTCCTTTTTAAAATTAAATCCGAAGATTTTATCGAACCCGGGACCTCGGTAGAGTGAATCGTTCAGAATGTCCCAATCCCAGATCGCGTCACTTGTGGCTTCTGCAACCTTTTCAAAACGCTGATTGGATATCATTAGCTCCCTCTCTTTAATTTTTTTGTCTGAAATATCCTTGAAATAAACCGTTGTTCCTTTATTTCCTGACGGGTAAATCGTCAGTTCAAACCATTTCTTCATTCCGGGGAATAAAGATTCTACAACCTTTTTTTGATTCTGAGTAATAGCCTCTATGATTTCACCCTTGATCGGAAGGTCTGTGATTTTGGGAAATATTCTCCATAGGGATCTGCCAAGCGCCTTTTCTCTGGAGATTCCTGTTAATTCCTCAGCCTTATCGTTCCAATAATTTATGCGCCATTTATTCGTCATCGAAAAAAATCCGTCCTGAATGCTGTTCAGAATGGTTTCACGTTCTTGATGTACCTCTCTTATACGTAATTCGGTCAGATAACTTTCATAAGCTATTGTGAGGTGTTGGGTAACTGTATTTATGAAATCGGATTCCTGTCGGCTCCATTCGCGCTCTTGCTTAAAATCTTCAAAGCCTAAGAATCCGTAAAACTTTCCTTTCAAAACTATTGGGCAGAAAATGCTAGCGTTGATCAAGGTTTCTTGCTCCTGTCTAAGTTCACCCTGGAAATCTGAATAGGAGGGTATGACCAGTTCACCATTTTTTAATTTATTTATGATCACTGAATTCTTTTCGAAATACAGCAAAGAAGATGGTTTAGGATCCTTTTCAGGGATGATATTAGACCATTCGTATTGACAACGGAAGGTATTGTTCTGTTTGTCGGAGTAATTGCTTGCAAAATAAATGCGTTTCAGATCAAGGAGTTCACCAACGGCTTCAAAAACATCACTTATGGTTTTTTCCCATTCTGTCCTGTCCATCAGGATGCGATTAATTTCGGTTAGTTTTGAGAGAAATTTGGTTTTATCAATTAATTCGAGACTAGCCTTCTTTTGCTCGTCGATATCTTGTAAACTTCCGAAAACTTTGATCGGTCGCCCGTTAAGAATTTCATAATCACCGGTAACGCGTATCCATCTTTTGATATTTGCCCCTATGTTTATAAGGATCTCTTTATCAATCGCCTGAATGGATTCGCTCGAAACGGTATCTATTTTATCAAGTGTGTTGACATCAGATATGAATAAATGCATCACCTCTTGATAATCGGGTTCAAAATCCTGAGGCTTTCCAAAGATTGTTTTAATCATCGCTGACCAAAATACTTGCTTATTGATGAGATCAATTTCCCAACTTCCTATTCTAGCCAGTTTTGCAGATCGCTTCAAGGAAAATTCCAGTTTTTTCTCTTCGGTTATATCCTTAAGCAAGCCTGTCATCCGCAAGGGTTTCCCGTATTTATCCCTCAGAAGAAATCCCATCTCTTTAATATGCAAGTATCCCATGTCGCCCTGGAGCATTCTGAAACTGCATTGCCAGTCCGTGCCGCCCGAGGCTAAAAAATCTTCCCAGTGATTAAGTACATCAGGTTTTTCTTCGGCATGAATCAGTTCAAATTTTTTGGATAAGGAGTCGATCTGTATTTCATCCCCCTGTTTTTTTAGGATGTTATTGAGGCTGGTGATCCAGGTCATGTGATGGTCCGGAAAAGATAGTTCGTAAATGGCGTCTGTTGAAGATCTGTTAATAAGCTCATAGACTTCATTTCTTTTCTCTAGTATTTCCTTGTTCTTCTTTTTTTCTGTTCCGTCCCGGCCGATCGCGAAAATTAGTTCGTTCTGTTTATCCCATCGTGCCGACCAGATCATTGGGATGAAACTTCCGTTCTTATGCGTATAGAAATTTTCAAAGTTATTGGTAGGAATCCCCTTCAAAAGGTTTTTGTACATTTCCTTCGATTTCGGAATATCTTCCTTTTTGATAAAATCAGTATAAGGTTTTCCAATCATTTCTTCCGGCATATATCCTAACAAGACAAGCGAAGCAGCACTCACTTTTTCAAATTCGCCCTGAGGGTTTATCGTGCAGATAATATCCGGTGACTGATTCAGGATCTGTTCATTTTCTTCTTTAAGCAGACGAGCTTCAAGTTCTGTATTTTTAATATCAGTAATATCCAAAAAACCTATGGAAACCGAATCGAGATTACCTTCATTGTCTCTGACAGCCGTATAATTGATCTGAAGGGTGAATATTTTACCGGTTTCGTGATGAATATAATTCCGCGTAACGGAGAAGTGGCGTTCAAAACCCCTTCGAATCCTTTGGAAATCTTCTTTTATTGCGGTAAGATCAGTTCCGGTGAAAAATTCAAGGTAAAACTTGTTTTTTTCAAGTTTAGTGTTGCTAAACTGACTAATAATATGATCAGCTTTTCTGTTGAAAATTTGAATAGAATAAAAGGTGTCTACCAATATGAATCCCTGCAAATTGTTATTGATCAGTGCCTCAAGGTTTGAGCTGCTTTTGCGGATCACTTGATCTTTGAGAATCAGTTCTTTATTAAGAGCGATAAGCTCATTGGTAATTTTATTCCTCTTGTCAAATTCATCTCCAATCTTTTCAAGCCTCGAAAAAAAACTGGAAAATCCTGTTTTTAAATCTTTGGTAGTACTACTTTTTACAGCTTTGCTCCGGCTAGCAGGGAAGGGGGAATCTTGAACTGTTTCGGATGAAATCAATACTTCATACCTTTTTTCAGATTTGTTACTGATCAGGCGAAAATGCATGTTCCCGGGAGGTAATCCTTGCGGCTGAATGCTTTGACTGTTGATTTGATACCGCTCAAGATTGTTTAGTTCCATATGTCCTATGCTTTCCATGATCAGAAAACGCAGGGTGGGTTCTAAGTTTTTAATGCCTGCAGGTAAATCCTTTGGTATACTGACATTATACTGGGAATTTGATGGTCCTTCAACAGATAATATCTCAAGGTCCTCATTCAGTTCGATACGTAAATTAAATGGAGGCGTTTTTTTCAAATTAAAAAAAGATGATCTTCGGCAAATGTATGGAAGTTTTTTGTTCCTGCAAAATAATATTTGCAATTACTTGCAAACGAAAAATATCGAATAATAACCCTGAAATATGATTACAAACCCAGCGACTTTTTGATGTTTATATTTTCGGTATAGCTTTCAAGTACACTTTTGTTGTTTTGAATCTCAATCCATTGCACCTGGTCAAAAGCGATTAATATCCATACCTCAACAAAGTAACCGGAAAATGAGAAAAGATGGATACGATGGAGGCCATGCTGTCTTCCCCCGATATAATCTGCATGCTTCTTAAGCAAAAAATAGCGTCTTTCGAGGCTACATTTTCTAAATTCTTTTTGACTAAGTTTATACATTCTTTTTATATCTGATTGAACGGATGTAAATTTGAAGTGTACTTCGGTAAAATTAACGTTTATGAAGGAAAAATTGTTTTTGATTCTGACCGTTTGTCTTGTCTCTTGCGGAGGCCTTGCTCAAAGCAATAACGTCTCTACTGAATCAGAAAAGAAAACGGTAAAATCCAAGTCGGCACAACAGCCGGCTATCAAAAATGAAGTTTTTGAAGAAAGTGCCAACGAAATCTCGGTTTCTGAGGCACAGAGCTCCATTTTAAATCAGGCTTCCTTGAATATAGAGAAAATTTTGGGAGAAGTACGTCAGCGAAATGAAAGCAAAAATCCTACCTCCAAACAGCAACAAAAACTTAATATTGAACTCGCTAAAATTGAAAGCGTTAACAAGTATTCCTTCGAGTATTACTTATATAATTATCGCATCAGCAATTATGACTTTTCAAAATTCGATGATTTGAAGGCTGCTGAACAACTCCGGCCCAATCATCCACAGGTGATTAAGGAAATGACCGCCTATCATTACATAAATGCTCACGAAAAAGAATTCCGTGAATATTTAAATAAACTGAAAATGGGTGGATATTATTCTTTTGTTTTAAATGACTTCGCCGGCGATATGCTTAAATCGCTTCCGCAAAATGCTGTCCTCATCACCCACGGTGAGGAGGATACCTATCCCATCCTCATTCAACAATACCTGAATAATATTAGAAAAGATGTTTCGGTAGTCAGTCTGAATTACCTTCAGAGTGAAGTTTATAGAAATAAATTAAGGGACAACGGGATCTCTATACCTTCGGGGGACTATATAGATCATGAATTCTTTCATTCCTTACTTATTAAAAACAAAGGAAAAGAGTTTATAGCATCGAGCAGTATTCCTTCGGTTTACTTCGATAAAATCCGCAGCGATATCGGTGTCAACGGACTCGGTTTTCAGTTGAAAAAAGAGCTTAGTTCATCTGAACGCCGCAAGATGATCGATAAATTTGAAAATGACATAAAAATTGGTCTGGAGAAGAAAATTAATTCGGGACAATACAGAACCGTACTATCGAATTACCTTCCAATGCTGTTTGAAATTCGTAACTATTGGATCGATGAGAACAACGCAAATGAAAGAATGTATATCGAAAAACTGATTCTGGACATTGGTCGACAAACGAACAAAACAGAACTCGTGAAGAAATTATTGAAGTGATCCGTTTATGAGATTATTCAAGGTAAATTATCAAAAACAAGAGGATGAGCAACTAATGCGATTGGTTGCTAAGGGAGATCAACTTGCTTTTAATGAAATTTATCAACGATACGCTTCGAGACTTTGCTATTATTTCACGCGAAAACTAAAGCATGACAAGGAGAAAGGAGAGGATTTCGTGCACGACCTCTTTGCAAAAATCATTGATAGACCAGAACTTTTTGATCCCGAAAGAAAGTTTAAAACCTGGATTTATTCAGTAGCAAATAATATGTGCATCAATGAATACAAGAAAATGGCTGTCAGGTCCAATACGTCGGGAGGACTAACCTCGGACCTGCCGGTTTCATCGGGAAATACTTCCGTGATAGATCAGGTTGAGGAGAATAATTTTTCTTCGGATCTGGAAAGAGAACTTGCAGCAATGGACGAAAAGCACTCCTCAGTATTCTGCTTACGGCATATTGACGGACTTTCGGTCAAGGAAGTGGCTGAAGTACTTGAGATAAACGAAGGAACGGTAAAATCACGCCTTTTCTATGCAATGAAAAAAATAGCCGAGGCACTTAACGAATATAACCCTAAATTAAACGAATAATTATGGATGAAAGAATTGAATATATCATTCGAAATTTCAGTTTTTCACAACTGACAGAAAATCAAAAAGAACTGATTTCAGAATGGGCGGAGAATTCGGATGAGTTCGAAGCATTGAAAATGAGTTTAACCGCTTCTGACAGTTTGAAAAAATCACTGGAGCAAGAACTCAATCCGGTTATTAAACAGAGACTGGATGTTCGTTTCGCTGAGAAATACAATCACCAGAGACTTGCGTGGTATAATCGGTTGTTTTTATTTTTATGGCCTGAAAATACACCCATCTATAAAAAACCGCTTGTACAGTTTGCGAGTATTGCCTTGTTAACAGTCATTACGGTCCAGCTGATTCCTGAACAAACGAAACAAAAACTTGCCTTCAGAGAACCTGATAAAAATGAAACCATCGTTGATCCCGATAGCCTTGCTGAGAAGGAAGAACAATTAAAAACACAGAGAACACTTGAGGTCGATCAAAAGGATATTGAATCCGGGAAGACTGTGAAATCAATCGATGAAATGGCTGAAGAAAAGCTTGTTTCGAAAGAACTCAGCCAGCCTCAACCGGTTTTTGACGGATTTGCCGCATTGGAGTCGAGGAGTACGGATGGCGTTTCATTTGAAGGTTACGATTCAAGTACGGTTATGGATGCTGAGGTGCCGCAAACAACTTCAGGCTGGGAACTCAACGGGCAAATGGCAGGAATAAGTAAAGCGAAGGAATCTTTCGATAGGGATGATTCACGATCGGTTATTTCTAAAAACAGAGAAACAATCGTTAGAAAAGTTCAGGCCTCTGAAACGGTGAGTCTGATATCTGCGCTTTATTAGTTGGCTGTGAAGTCAATCGGCGACCTCGAAAGTATATCGTATTTTTTACCTTCGCGACGCATGTATTTTGACCAAATATCCTTGATCTCTGCATCCATGATTTCACCGGGACTAATTACGGGTGCTACGATCCACGAGTGATTATCAATTTCTTCCTGTAACTGACCGGGACTCCATCCCGAATAACCAAGGAAAAATCGTACATCTTTGGAAGATATTTTTCCGTCGTCGAGTTGTTGTCTCAAATCGTCATAATTACCCCCGATATAAATGCCATCATCGACTTCTACGCTGTCTTGAATCTGCTTCCCCACAGTATGAAGAAAAAAGATGTGCTCGGTTTGGACAGGACCTCCAATACTCACGTTTGTGCTGATATCGGGAAAATTTTTCGCTATTTCGCTCAGATCAATATCCAGGAAATTATTCAGTACGAAACCAAAAGTTCCCTCGCTGTTGTGATCACATAAATAGACCACAGCCCGACCGAAATAGTCGTCATTTGTGAAAGGATCAGCTATTAAAACCCGACCTTTTCTCGCTTTTCGTTTATTACTGAATGATAAATCCATAACCTTTCGAAAAGTAAAGTTTATTTCTTTTCGTACTTACTTAAACGAAGAAAACTTATCAAAAGTTTGTGGAAAACTGATTTTATTTTGTTTTCGATCCTATAAGAATTCAGGCGGTTTACGAAGCTCAAGTTTTGCGCTCTGAAATAAAGCAGATGTTGCATTGAATCTGACAAGGAAACTCTGTTGCCCCCCAACAGGTGTCCAGTAAAAAGCCAGTTGCCAGCAGTGCATGTCCCGATTGAGCGAAAGCCTGGTCTGCGTGATTTGATTTTCAGTAAGATCATAGCTGGAATTTACCCCCAGTTTCCATCGTTGCGTAAAGGAAACGTCCCCGTTAATAACAATGTTCTGGTTGGTTCGATAACGCTCACTTTCGAATGTTTCGGTATTGGTGTTCTGGTTCAGAAACCAGGTATGGGTAAGGTTAATTTTCCAAGGTATGTCAAAGTCGATTATTTCATGGGGGTTCATGGCATAATACTGAAAATCGGCGCCCCAAACCTGGTTTACTGCTTCCTGATTTTCTTCAATTTTTTTCTTGGATTCCTGAGATGCGAAAGTATACGTGCTACTGAAATTAACGGTTGTATACCTTCCTAACCCCTGATTATTTGTGATGGAAAATTCATCAAATGCCCTTCCGGTGACAGGATCCCAGGCGTAAGGTGAGAAACTTGCACTGGTAACGAAACTCACTGCCGGCAATGGTGAAACCCTTAGTTGAAGACTGATATCAGACAGTTTCATACTGTCTTTGAAAAAATCATAATTCCCGGAAATATTGAACGCATCAACGATTCTGATCTTTTTAAAATCCTCCAGTGAATCCGTTCTGTTGGGGGTTTTGAGTTCGAAAGTATTTGCAAGAGAGAAGCTCATCTGTCCAACCTCACGACCTACCGGCTCGCGGTAAAGACTCCGTTCGAAAGGGGAGTAGGTAATTTCCTCGCCGTTGGGACCGGCGTTAGCGGTAACAAAAGAACTTAAATTGGGCTGATACCTGAAACCTATTCTGGGAGTCATAACATGCCGCATTTTAGTGTTAGGCGCACCGAGGAAACTGTAGTAAGCGTAAAGATTGGTTGAAAGGTCGAGATTTCCGGAAATATTTTGGGAGATACCGAGTTCTCTCAGGGTGTCAACAACCTGATCGTTTAAAACAGTGTCGTAAGATTTTTCTATGGACTGGAAGTTCATTCTCATCTCATAATTCACCGAATTATTCAAGGTAAGAATCTGATTGAATAATTGGATCGGATAATTCATGGACGCTCTGTGCTTTATACCGTTCTGAAACTGATTGGCGATAAGGTCGAATTCTCTGTTTTGGATTAATGTATCAGCCACCACGGCTCTGTTT
>JAWVYS010000043.1:0-24777 GCA_033722555.1 Brumimicrobium sp. | reverse complement strand
ACGAATTCGCTTTATTATAGAATTCTCTTCAGGAATTAATTTGATGAATATTGTGATTTATAGTTTATTTAGTAGTATCTTCGAAGCAAATAAGAGCAATAACGTTCATTGAATATCTTGTAATTACCAGAATAACCGAGTGGGCTATTCGTGGGACTTAGTTAAACGCTAACCCTAATTACCTGATAAAGAGATATAAAGAAACGCGACGGTTAGTCCCGTCCAGACCGCCAGTTCGTAAGAACAAAACCCAAGTCTATATGGCTGTAGACCTAGAAAACCCTGAGAAGTATCAAATTTCTCAGGGTTTTTGCTTTTTATATTCAAATGAATTTTCTGCATTTCTGAATGCCTCTTTACGGTTTGAAATATTGATTACAGTTAATAAACTGTATATCTGAATACATTTTTCTCTATAATTTTCTTTTGCTCAGTTTTTATATGGGAAAATCCTTTATTTTAGACTGATCTAAAGAGAATCCTGCAATCCGTGAATGGAATTATTCTTTCACAAGATTTATAAAGGATGCTTTTTGCATATAATTACCTTGAAGGTTCAGCATTCAAAAATAGCACTGCTTGTTTTTATTCGTGATACGAATGAAGAGATAAGTTCTAAGCCCATTTTTCAAGGTAATTACGGTAAGAGCAAACAACTCTACTCCTTTCTGAATAAACGTATAATTTCTGTTGCAAGGTCAACCGGACTAGACTATTTTGTCATAACCTCCGGAGATCAGCGCGGTGAGAACTTTGCCGAACGCTTCAGAAATGCCTTTCAGTTCATTTTCGAGAAAGGTTATGAAGCCGTCATTAGTATGGGCAACGACGTTCCTGAATTAAATAAAAACACGTTGCTCGATGTTGCAGACAGTATCCAGTCTTGCGACGTTGTAGCCGGTCGTACAAACCTGAACGGCGTGTACACCTTAGGTCTTACTAAGAATTCTTTCTTATCTGTTGATTTTAATGATGTTAGTTGGTGTTCGGGAAATGTGGTAGAATCGTTAATTCAGCATTGCAATCGGAAAGGGTTGCAAATTTTTTCACTTAGATCCGTTTTCCACGAAATTAACAGCCGGGCTGATCTAAAAATTTTCATTCAGCGTGTTCAACGTAAAGTTCTGAATTTCCATGCAATACTGTTTTTAATCAGGCTGCTGTATGGTCATCAGATTTTTATTCACAGGAAACATTTACTGTGCTCATATTTTTCAATCAGTTCTTTTACAATACGTGGCTCTCCCTCGTTCTTGTTTACTAGCAGCAGGTAAATTAAGAAGTAGAACACTAATTGTATATGTATGAAAATTACTTTTACGGTCATTTTTATGATGACCATTTTTAGCACATTCTCTCAAAAGACGATAGAGGGAAGGGTGATCGACCTGAAGGAACAACCTATTCCTTTTGTAACAATAAAAATTTTGGGAAAGAACGAGGGAACCATCACTGAAACAGATGGCTCTTTTGCTATTACAGTGAATAATGAAGATTCTCTTCAATTTTCGGCTTCCGGCTACAAGACGGAAATAATACCTGTTACCTCCCGGTCTGAATGGACCGTTACCTTGAACGCCTCGGTCAACGAGTTGGATGAGGTGGTAATAACAGCGCTCGGCTTAAAGAGAAATAAGAGGGATCTGGGATACGCTATTCAAACACTGAAAGGAAAAGAAATAACTGATGTTCGCCATCCCAACCTTGTGAATGCGCTGGCAGGAAGAGTAGCGGGGGTTCAGACCACCAACGGCTCGTCGGGTGTCGGCTCTTCAGCACGGATAATAATTCGAGGTGAAACTTCCCTATCCGGAAACAACCAGCCCCTTTTTGTGGTGGACGGGGTTCCTGTTAGTAACGAGTTCATTGCCAATAATACAGAAAACCTTGAATCGGGGTTCCATGAGGTCGATTATGGAAACGGGATCGGGGATTTCAGTGCTGATGATATCAAATCAATTTCAGTGCTTAAAGGACCCAGTGCTGCTGCGCTTTACGGTTCACGGGCCGCAGGTGGGGTTATCGTGATTGAGACAAAGGAAGGCGCGCGCACTGAAGGGATAGGAATCAGTGTGAATTCCAGTTTGACGCTTGAACAGATAGCTTTTTTGCCACAATTTCAAAACGTGTATGGTCAGGGTTCAGGTGGTGTTTTTGCTTATGAAGATGGTCTTGGAGGTGGAACGGGAGACGGTGGTTTAGTTAGTTTCGGACCTGAAATGAACGGTCAACTTATCCCACAGTATGATAGTCCATCTTTCGACCA
Source organism: Brumimicrobium sp. (assembly GCA_033722555.1). Classification (GTDB taxonomy): domain Bacteria; phylum Bacteroidota; class Bacteroidia; order Flavobacteriales_D; family Crocinitomicaceae; genus Brumimicrobium. The sequence goes on along the minus strand of JAWVYS010000043.1, from coordinate 22,511 downwards.
AAACGGAAACCCTGTGCGCGCAGGAGATGTAATTGCTCGGCAAGGAAATCCAATTACTCCAACCCCATGGGTGACGAATCCTGATAATGTCAGAAGTTTCTTTGAAACAGGCGTTACGAGTCAGCACAATGTTGCTTTTTCGGGAGCGAATGAGGACGGAAGTTTCAGACTTTCATATACCCGACTGGATCATGAGGGTACTATTCCGAATACAGATTATAGGAGAAATAATCTTTCTTTCACCAGCACGTATAATTTCACACCGCGTTTGTCGGCAAGAGTCTTTGGAACATTTATTAATACTTCGTCCGATCATCGTCCGGGACTCGGTTACGGAAGCGAGAATGTGATGTATTCCTTTCTATGGATGGGTCGTCAGGTTAACCTGGATGCTGCCGAAAATTACTGGCAGGCGGGACAGGAAGGATTTCAACAGTTCAATTACAATACACAATGGCTCGATAATCCTTTTTTCAACGTTTTTGAAAACAGAAATGCATTCAATAAAAGAAGGCTTCTCGGTAATGCAGTACTTACTTATAAACTGACAGAAGATATTAAATTACGTTTCCGCTCCGGGATAGATACGTATCATGATCTTCGCAATTCACGTCGAGCTTTTAGTACCCAGAGATTTCCTAACGGAGCCTACCGTGAGGACGATGTGGCGTTTACAGAACTGAATACGGATGTTTTACTCTCTTATGACCGCAATATTTCGGATAAAGTGGCCATCAGCGCTTCCCTTGGAGCGAATAACTTTGTTCAGCAGACAAGTTATAAGAGCTTAACCGCAGGTCAGCTTTCTGTGCCCGGTGTTTACAATTTCGAAAATTCAAAGATTGCTCTTGAGGCTTCTCAATATAATGCCGGAAAACAAATAAATTCCGTGTATGGAATCGCCGGTTTTAGCTTTGATAATTTTTTGTTTGTTGATGGTACATTGCGCAATGACTGGTCAACGACATTACCCGCAGAGAATAATTCATACGCCTATTACTCCCTCAACGGAGCATTCGTATTTTCTCAAAAGATTACGCTTCCTGAATGGTTCTCTTACGGTAAATTAAGAGTGAGTAGTTCTAGTGTGGGGGCTGATACGGATCCCTTTCAACTCCGAAACACCTACGAATTCAATCAGTACTATGGGAGTTATCCTTTACTCACGAATGGAGGGACACTCCTTAATCAGGATCTAAGACCGGAAAGAATAAACGGATTGGAAACGGGGATAGAAAGCTATTTTTTCAATGAGCGCTTAGGTCTGGATGTTACGGTTTATCAGAATACGGCTAAAGACCAGATCATTTCGTTACCTTCCTCCTCAGCAAGTGGTTATTCTTCAAGAGTGGTTAACGGTGGGGTAATTCAGAGCAGAGGAATAGAGGTCATGCTAACCGCGGATATTATCCGGAATAAAAAGCTAAGCTGGCGGGCGTTCGCTAATTTCAGTAAAGGAGCAAGCTATGTTCGTGAATTACCTGAAGGAATCGATCAGTATACCACAGGATATGCCCGTTTATATTCTACGCCGGAAAATACTATTTTCTATATTGCTGATGCACGTGAAGGCGGTCGAATAGGAGATATGTATGGGACAGGTTTTCAAAAAACGCCTGATGGAAGGGTCATATACGGAGATAATGGCTTGCCCTTGAGAGATAACGAACTAAGACTCCTTGGAAATTATAACCCGGACTTCATTTTAGGGGTAGGAAATACGTTTGAATACAAAGGATTTGCCCTCAATTTTCTGATCGACTGGCGACAGGGTGGAATCATTGTTTCACGGACGAAAGCAGTTGGTTCAACATCAGGTGTTCTTGCTGAAACACTCGACGGACGAGAAGAGGGTATTATAGGTGATGGTGTGGTAAACGTAGGAACTGAAGAAAATCCGGTTTATGAAGAAAATACGACCGTGGTTTCTGCAGCGGAATACTACAATCAATTCTACAACAGAGCGAATGAAGAGAGCTCGGTATACGACGCATCGTACGTGAAAATACGCGAACTCGGAATCTCATACACCTTCCCGGATAAATGGACGAGCAAAATGGGCGTGGAGCAATTCAAGATTGGACTAATTGCAGCAAATCTTTTTACATGGACAGAGAATCCCCATTTCGATCCTGAACTCAGCGCAATGCAAGGAACTTCCCTCGTTTACGGTGTTGAGGATCTTTCCTATCCTTCGGCTCGAAGTTTCGGATTAAATATTCAATTTAAATTTTAAGACTATGCGTAACATAATAATTGTTTTAAGTGCTTTTTCTCTTTTCTCCTGCAAGAAGTTTGAACAGGCTAATATCAATCAGAATGCACCTGAAGAGGTTAATCCGCAGTTCCTTCTTTCCAATGTACTTGCAGAGGCATCCGATAATCAGGCTTACTGGGGATGGCATGCCGGAAATCTGCTTGCACAGCATTCGGCCAACCTGGAATTTCTTCCTGTTGATCGCTATAACCTCGGATCCAACGAAGGTTTATGGACGCAAACCTACAGGCTGATGAAAGATCTCAAGGATATACGAAACAGCGAAGAAGGCAATGAAGCTTATTCGGCTGTTGCGGATATTTTGACTGCCCATCAGGCGGCAATGTTGACGGATTTATGGACAAACGTCCCTTTTTATCAGGCATTGAATGCTGAAGAAGGAAACTTTACTCCCGTGTTTGATTCTCAGGAAGAAATCTATACCGGTAACGGAGGAATACTGGATCTATTGAGGTCGGCAGTAACTACTTTGCAGAATACTCAGGAAAATATCGAAGGTGATATTATGTATCAGGGAGACGTCGATAAATGGATTCGCTTTGCTAACAGTTTACGCGTCAGATACCTTGTTCGTGTGAGCGATAAGCTTAGTGTTGGAGCTGAACTTCAGCAGATAATTAATGAAAATCAAATCTTTCAGAGTGTGGCAGAGGAGGCTGTGGTTCCATATCTGTCTTCTTCCCCGAATCAGTGGGTTATTTTCAATGAAAGACAGGGGCGCTACGTAGATGTCCGTATGAGCAAAACAGCAGAGGATATCCTAACTCCGCTCAATGATCCGCGCATGGAGCATTATTATAAACCAACGGAAAATTCTACGCCCGGTAACGAACAGTATCTTGGAATTCCCAACGGACTCAGTCGAGAAAGCCAAATCAGTTATGACCTGAATGACGTTTCACTCATGGGTTCTTATTTAAGGGATGAACCTGATGCAGTAAAGGCTTCTTTTATGACTTATGCAGAACTACAGTTCTGTTTGGCTGAAGCTGCGAATAAAGGATTAATTTCAGGTAGTGCCTCTGCTTATTACGATGCCGGTATTCAGGGTTCATTCGACCATCTTGGACTGACTCTTCCTGCCGGTTATACTACACAGGCCAGCGTTATGCTTGATGGAACAAATGACCTTGAGCGCATCATGACCCAGAAATGGATAGCTTCTTTTCTGAACGGTTATGAAGCCTGGTTTGATTTTCGGAGAACAGGCTTTCCCAACCTCCCTTTACCCGCGGATAATCTGAATAATGACGTTTTTCCCGTGAGGTATGCTTACCCTTCCAGTGAACAGGCGGTTAACGGAGCCAATTATTCCCAGGCCGTAAATGCCATTGGAGGCGATACTTACAACAGTAAAGGCTGGTGGGAGCAATAGCTGATAATATAAAATTTTGGCAATGGATGCTCGTAATCGGTACGAGCATTCTTTTGATATTTTTATCTCCAATAGCGAGAACCGCAAGGCAGTTTTTCGCTGCAAGAAGCAAAGGGAAACGCCCGAATTTCTGGGTGTTAACCTCCAGCCTAATTATCTCTTGGGTATTTGCAAAGTCTATTGCCAATGCCTCTGATCTCGGTTTCAGGTTTGGAATTACCGGCGGACTCGCTTATGCGGCTTATTATGCTTCGTTCCTTATAGCCGGAATCGTTATTTACCGCATGAGAACAGTCGGCAAGATAAGAAGTATTCACAGTTTCCTCGGAAGTAAATTTGGACGAGGGGCCCTACAACTGTTTTCCGTCGTAATCGCCATCAGACTTTTCAACGAAGTCTGGTCGAACACCATGGTGATCGGATACTATTTTGGTGAGTATGGATCCGCTTCTTTTTATTGGTCAGTAATTGTTTTTACGGTACTGACACTCATCTATTCACTGAAAGGAGGATTGAGCAGCTCTATTTTCTCTGATGTAATACAGATGATCCTCTTTGGGGTTTTGCTCACCGCTATCCTTTGGATCTTTAACGACATGGGAGAACAGAAAATTAGCTCTGTCTTGAATGAAGGTGAATTCACCGTTAGTGGGGGAGTAAACTTATTATTGGTCGGTCTTTTACACAGTTTTTCTTATCCCTTCCACGATCCGGTTATGACGGACAGGGGGTTTATCAGTGCTCCGAAAATTACGCTGTGGAGCTTTATTACGGCAGGAATTATCGGCGGAGCCTTGATATTTCTGTTCAGCCTGATCGGAATATTCGGTAAAGTTAATGGTGCGACATCTTCCGATCTTTATAAATACGGTGATCTCTTTGGTCCGCTTATGCTTTTACTTATCAATTTTATCATGATCGTTTCAGCGGCTTCAACACTCGATTCATCTTTCTCATCGGCGTCCAAACTGGTAGCTGTTGACCTGAAGCTCGGAGCAACACTTAAGGTGGGTCGTTGGTCGATGTTAATATTCGCTGTGGCCGGAACCTTGCCTTTATTTTTTCGTCCTGAAATCCTTTCGGCTACCACCATCAGCGGTGTTATGGTACTCGGACTGACCCCCGTTTTTATTTGCTGGAAATTACATGCTCCAAAGATCAGTTATTACCTCAGTGTTCTTACCGGAATAGTGCTTGGAATTATTACTGCGCTTGATAAAATACCTTTGGAGATCATATTTTTTGAAGGACCTTATAATACGCTTTTATCCGCTACGGTAGTCGGTTTGTTGACTTGTTTTGTTGTATATTTCATTCCCGTAGTTATTCATAACTGGAAAAATGGTAAATAATAAATATTTATTTTTTGGAGGTTCCTACAGTAATTTTCATGCGATCCAAAGGCTGAAAGAGACTGCTGATGAACTGGGAATTCCCGCTAAGAACATTTTTCACACAGGAGATGTGGTCGGTTATTGTGCTTTTCCTGAAGAAACGGTCCGGTTTGTCCGGGATTGGGGAATACAGGTCATTGCCGGTAATGTGGAAATCCAACTGGCCAATGGAGAAAATGATTGTGGATGTAATTTTGATGAGGGTTCGCGGTGTGCAGATTTCTCGACATTGTGGTATCCCTATGCTCAAACACAGTTGAGTGAGGATAGCATTTCCTGGATGAGGTCGCTTCCTCTCTATCTTTCATTTGAACTGAATAATAAACGGTGGTCTGTCATTCACGGTGGTATCAAGAATATCTCGGAGTTTATTTTTGCTTCTTCACCCTGGGAACAGAAGGAACAAATATTTAAAGAATTAGGGGCGGACGTGGTGATTGCAGGGCATTGCGGACTGCCGTTCTTTCAAAAAGAGAACGACAAAATATGGATCAATCCGGGAGTGATAGGAATGCCGGCCAATGACGGCACATCGCGTGTCTGGTACGGTATTTACGATGCTTCAGAGGAATCCTTTGAAATTAAATCCCTAAACTATAGATCCGACCAGGCGAGGAAGCAGATGTATGAAAAGCAACTTCCTCCTGAATACGCCGATACCCTGATAACAGGAATCTGGGATAACTGTGAGATCCTTCCTGATAAAGAAACTGCTGTTCAGGGAACACCTCTTGAAGAGAAGAAGTTCATGCTTTGACAGCCAAAAAATAAAGGAGTATTCTACCTTCAGTTGAATACCCCTCTAAATGTTTACCATCCGAAGGAAAGGACGGCATACAGATCATCCAAATCTATTTTACAAACTTAACAGATGCTTTACCTTCACTGGTGAACACGTGAAGAATGTAATTTCCTCGTGCAAGTCCTGAAACGTCCAGCGTGTTATCATTTCCGGTTTGGCTCATCAGTTTTTTGCCATCCATTGAATAAACAACCATTTCAGTAATAACACTTGACGTTTTCACTGTGAGCAAATTTTCCGCAGGAACGGGGTAAACAGAAGCTTCAATTACATCGTTAACAAGTCCTGCAGTGTTCTGATAATAATACCTTTCTCTTTGGCGTACATAGAATCCGGCACCTTCATCGACCTGATCTTCTTTTTCAGTTAAGAATCCTTCTGTATCGTAGGTAAAGGTAGTAATACGCTCCTCAAATCCAGTTGCTGTTTCAACTGTTAACTGACCCTGCCCATTGTAGGTGTAAGTAAACTGTCCAAACATGGTTGTCGGGACTCCTCCGCTCACGAGATATACATCAAGACCGGTAAGTGTGCTACCCGAATACTGATATTGACCCTGAATGTAATGAAGCAGTGGAGTAACAGGATCTCCGTCATCATCAAGGAAATAATCCACCGTAGAAATTGTATTACCCGACCAAGTGTTTATTGTTTCATCCGTGGGATCGAAATCGGTTCCGTTTGTGGACGTATAGCTGATAACTCGGATCATATTGTTTGAACTTCCTTGGTATTCAATGGTATCTCTTTTTGTTTGGATCGGAGAACCGGACTGATATTCGTCTAAAAAACGATGGATCAGTCTTCCCTGAGCATCATACTCATACGTTTTTACGTTGTAAGTTTCCCAGACTGAGCCAGTAAAATATTGCTCAGTAACGGTGGCTATATCTCCCTGTGATGTATATGTATAAAGGATTTTAAAAGAGTTTGCCGTTTCCTCTTCGAGGCACTGATGAAACGCGTTATAGGATTTATTCGAGGTTTGATTTAAATACAGTGGATAGGATGAATTTCCCCAGTTCTCTTTTGTTGTATAATTGATTGTAGGTTCATAAAACCCCCACGCAATTACAAGCCCATCCTTTTCCAGTCTGAACTCAGGCTCGTTTGCCGTTATTGATCCTTTGAATGATGCATATGTGTATGCATTTGAATCAATATAATCCAACGTATTTGCCGCCGAATACCATTGTATCGTTTTCGAAGTAACCTTTTTCTGTGCTACCAAACCTGTCGAGGCACATATCATAACCAGTAGTAAAATTCTCTTCATAGGTAATTTGTTTTTTTGTAAATATACATATAAAATCATGTTAATCAGAAGCTTCTGGTAGATAGCAGGTGTTTTTTTAGACAATTACGTTGGGTGGCGCGGTTCTTGAAATAATGTTTAACCGGGAAAAGTAACAGATCCTTTTTAGCTATATTTGAATAACAAATTATTACTGCTATGATGCTTAGAATTATTTTATTTTTCATGCTGTTGAGCCCGATAATGCTTCGTGCACAATTTTACAGTGATCAACTTATCCATCAGGACAGTATTTCTGACTGGAATCAAAAAGAAATTAAATCCTATTTTGGAATTTATGCCTTCGGTTATTCAGAAGGTGAATATTCCGTTCGTGTATATGGTGACGATACTTTGCAGATAGCTCAGATACATAAATATACCTGGAATGAGGAAGGTTGGGTAGATACCTTTATCCTTTTAAGTAATGTACGAATAGAAGGGAATAAATTCTATGCTGATGAAACGAACGGAAAATTTGTTCGATTTAAATTTGAGGGAAATAAGGAAAAAGCTCTTCTACTAGAAGATCCCTTTGGTTATGCCTTTCATGAGGGCGGTGAACTTGGTTCGAGGTGGGATGCCTCCTTGGACGGCAAGTATCTTTTAGCTTCAGTCCGCCCGCTGTCTTTGGAGGAATTAAAGCAGTTCACGAACGAAGAATTAAGTATTATGCGCAACGAGATTTTCGCGCGATACGGTTACAAATTCAGAGAAGGAGGGAAAATGTGGAAGTATTTTTCACAATTCGACTGGTACAGACCCACCTATCAGGACGTTGATCTTTTTTTAACCGAGATCGAAAAGATCAATATCGACAGAATCCGGCAGATTGAAAATAGTCGTAAATAAGCATAAAAAAAGGCTGTAAATTTATTTACAGCCTTTCTATGATTAAGAATTTAGATTATTTTACAAACTTCACGGTAGCTTTTCCTTCATTGGTGAACACGTGAATTACGTAATTACCCTTTGAAAGTCCTGATACATCAATTGTTTGATCAGATCCTCTTTGACTGAATAATTTTTTTCCATCCATTGAAAAGACGATCATTTCATTGATTACACCTGAGGTTTTCACATGGAGAATATTCTCTGCAGGAACAGGGTAAATAGAAGCCTCTAACTCCATTTTCTGGATACCCGCAGTGTTCTGATAATAGAAATTATCCATTTCCTGGAGATAAAAACCTGCACCTTCATCTACCTGTCTTTCAATTTCGGTAACATAACCATCGGCGTCATAGGTATTTGTAGTAACACTCTCCTCAAAGCCTGTAATAGTCTCCGTTTCAAGTTTTCCTTGTGCATTATAGGTATAGATGAACTGACCAAATACTCCGACTGGAACTCCACCGCTAATCAGCTGAACGTCAAAACTTGTGAGCGTACTTCCACTGTACTGATACTGTCCTTGAAACAAATAGGTCATCGGTGTAACAGGGTCTGAATCGTCATCTGTATAATAATCCACCGAATTCAAAGTACTTCCGGTCCAGTTAAAAATTGTTTCCTGCATAGGGTCAAAGGTTAAACCATCTGTTGACTCGTAAATAATTCCACGCAGAATATTTGAAGTGGTTCCCTGATATTCTATCGTGTCTCTTCGTGTTTGAACTACTGAGCCGGTAGAATAATCATTATAAAACCTACGGATCAAATTACCCTGAGCGTTATATTCAAAAGATTTGACAGTGAAAGTTTCCCAAGCCGTTCCGTTGTAATTCTGCTCTGTAATCGAAGCAATCTTGCCGGAAGCGGTATAGGTGTAAATAAATTTCCATGAATTGGAAATCTCTTCCTCTGTACACTGATTCATTCCATTGTAGATTTTGTTGGAAGAATAAAAAAGAGAAAGCGGTTGTGCAGTATTTCCTCAATAATCGGCAGAGGTGTAGTTTATTACGGGCTCACTGAAAAACCAGGCTACGATAATACCCTCGTCCTCCAATGCAAATACTGGTTCGTTAGAGGTAATGGATCCGTGAAAGGAAGCATAATTGTAAGCCGTTGAGTCAATAAAATCGAGAGTAACCGCATCAGAATACTGATAATTCGTGTGGGCGGTAACTTTTTTCTGAGCCATCGCGATTGCTGAGGCACAGATCATTACTGTTAGTAAAATTTTTTTCATGTTCTATTTTTTCGTAAATGTATGGTGAAAATTGATTCGGTGTTTTGATTCCGAAAAAAAAGATCAGGACGCTCTAACTCGCTTTAAAACTGGTTTTAAGGGCTAAAACGGTATCGGTATTTTAACATCTTTGAACCTTGATTCTTCCGAAACTTACAGCAGTTGAAGATTCATTCAGAGGAATATTTTTTCATGGTTGTTATATGCCAATTTATCAGGTTAAATTAAACAGTTTTCTGGTCTGAAATAAAATACGTTTCGAACAGTTATCTGGGTATCACACTAAATAATACTTAGAAAACAAAGTAATTTAGTAAATAAAATAGTATTCCACCAAAGACTAAAAGAACAGCGCCGGCACTTATGGAAGCGATAGCGACCCAATATCCTTTCAGTTTCTCTGGTTGGCGAATAATACGTATTAAGGAGATGATACCGAAAATTAAGGAAATAAATCCCACAGAGGCTGCAATAATTATTAAAGGAACTATCTCCAGAGCTTCCCCCAGGAAAAGTATGATTGCAAAAACTGTCACAAGACTCAGTAAAAGTCCGGATAAACCAAATGGTTCCTGACGGGGATCAACTGATAGGTCTTTTTCGGTAAATCTATTTGGTTGAACAACGCTGATATTTTTCGTATACCTTAAAAACCTTTTTGGATTTATCACTCTAGGGCTTTCCTTTTGTTGCGGTATATCATAAATCCTCCTCGGGTTTATTTCTTCGTCTGTGGATCGGACAGAGGTGTTCCCTGAAGCGATTTCATCTGATTCAGTAAGGTTATCATCGGTTTCAGTGGTTTTAATTGAAATTACCTTTGGCTGGTAAAATTTAATTTGTACATCGGTGTTTTCCGCCACTTCTTCATTTTTAGTCTGGAAGGAATGTCGACTGTTTTTTTTAATAAACCATCCGTTGTTATGTTTTCGCTTCTGAAGAAATGACTTCGATACTACTTGATTACTGGTTCCACAGGAAGCCAGCAGAAATGTAAAAAATAAAAAACAAGAAAGTTGAAGGATTTTCATTGTACGTTTTGAAGTGAAGATAATGAAAATGAACAACCTACAAAAAAAAACATTTTTAGGGATTTCTAGAAACACCGGAATCTTATCTTTCTGTTAACACCTGACCGGCGGTCAGTAAGAAGGTCAGCTGATTAACAATTGAATAATTTCAACCTCCTGCGATGTAATATTTATTTTAACTTTAAGGCTCTTAAAAAAAACATGAACATGAAATCTAAACAATGCATAATTATCACCTTTTTTCTGGGTATTTGTTTGTCAGTAGGGGCGCAGAAGAAAAAAGCTGATGACAACAAAGATAAAGAAAAAAGCCGGCTGGAGACCGCCGTATCAGGCCTTAAATTCAGAAGTATTGGACCCGCCTGGTGCTCGGGCAGAATAGCTGATTTTGCCGTAAATCCCAGCAATCCATTCGAATATTATGTAGGCGTGGCCAGCGGAAATGTGTGGAAAACAACCAACAACGGTGTCACATGGAAGCCGATTTTCGATAATTACGGTTCCTATTCCATAGGTGTTGTAACACTAGATCCGAACAATGCCAACGTTGTTTGGGTTGGTACCGGTGAAAACAATCATCAGCGCGCACTGGGTTATGGTGATGGTGTTTATAAATCAATAGACGGAGGTGAGTCTTTTGAGAATATGGGACTGAAAGAATCCCGGCATATAGGTGGCATAGTCATCGATCCGAGAAATTCAGATCATGTGCTGGTTGCTTGCGAAGGTTCGGCCTGGGGTTCAGGTGGTGAAAGAGGACTTTATAAAACCAAAGACGGAGGAAAAAACTGGGTGAAAGTGCTTGACATCAGCCAGCATACAGGAGTAAATAATGTGGTTATGGACCCTTCCAACCCGGATATATTGTATGCTACCACCGAGCAGAGAAGAAGGCATCATTTCGGGAAGATCAACGGAGGACCTGAGTCGTCGGTGTACAAAAGCACGGACGGTGGAGAGAATTGGAGAGAGATCAAAAAAGGTTTGCCCTCTGTGCATTTAGGAGGAATGGGAATAGCTGTATCTCCAGTGAATCCGAATGTAGTTTATCTCATTATTGAAGCTGCCGAAGATAAAGGAGGTTTTTATCGTTCTGAGAACCAGGGAGAGTCATGGCAAAGGATGAGTGATCATCATAGCAGCGGTCAATATTATAACGAAATTTACTGCGATCCAAAGAATGTCGACCTGGTTTATTCTGTGGAGACCTATTCTCATTACACCGAAGATGGTGGGAAAACCTGGAAAAGACTGGGTAATAACAATAAGCATGTGGATGATCATGCACTCTGGATAGATCCCCAAAATACAGCGCATCTTCTGATTGGTTGTGACGGTGGTATTTATGAAACATACGACAGGGGCAGTCACTGGGATTTTAAAGAAAACCTTCCGATCACTCAATTTTACCGTGTTGCCGTGGATAATTCTGAGCCGTTTTACTACGTTTACGGAGGAACACAAGATAACAACAGCACCGGTGGACCTTCACGAAATACTTCTTCAGAGGGTGTTTCCAGTGATGAATGGATCGTTACGCTGGGCGGAGATGGATTCTGGCAGGCCATAGACCCTAAAGATCCGAACATCGTTTACAGCGAATACCAGTACGGTAACATGTATCGCTACAACAAAAAAACGGGAGAAAAGGTAAATATCAAACCCCGTGAGCGCAAAGGAGAGGAATCCTATAAATGGAACTGGAATACCCCCCTGATCATTAGTCCTTCGGACAATAAAACGCTATACGCCGCGGCAAATAAGGTGTTCAAGAGCACCGATCAGGGGAATAGTTGGGAGGTGATTAGTGAGGATCTCACAGCTCAAAAAAACAGAGATGAACTTAAAATAATGGATAAGTATTGGAGTATCGATGCTGTTCAAAAGCACGTTTCGACTTCACTTTGGGGCACAATAGTATCCATGGATGAGTCGGAGGTCAAAAAAGGCCTTATTTATACCGGTTCAGACGACGGTGTCATTGCCGTAACTGAAGATGGGGGGGAAACATGGCGTAAGATCACTTCCAAGGAACTTGGTATTCCCGAATATACGTACGTGAGTGATATCGCCGCGGATAAATTTGATGAGAATGTTGTCTATGTGAGTTTTGACAACCGAAAGATGAACGACTTTAAACCGTATTTATTCAAAAGCAGCGATAAAGGAAAAACATGGGTTTCTTTGACAAATGGTTTACCCGACAATCATACTGTTCATTCGTTTGCACAGGATTTTAAAAGTCGGGATCTGCTCTTTGCAGGAACGGAATTCGGAGTTTTCACTTCTGTTGACGGTGGAAAAAAATGGATGCAGCTTAAATCAGGTATTCCAACCATTGCTGTGCCTGATATCACCATCCAAGAGCGGGAAAATGACCTTGTTCTTGCAACCTTCGGCCGTGGATTTTATATCCTGGAGGATTATTCACCCTTGAGAGTGCTTTCGGAAGAAATGTTGAACAAGAGCCGGGCACATATATTCGAAATAAAGGATGCGGAGATGTTTGTTCAAACGAGTGAAAGAGGTAATCAGGGCTCAACGTATTATGTTGCTGAAAATCCGAAATACGGTGCGCACATCCGTTATTATCTCAAAGAAGCTCCCAAATCTTCCAAAGACGAGAGAAAGGAAAAGGAAAAGGAACTATTTAAGAAAGGAGAATTTATTCCTCAACCCTCATGGAGAGAAATGGAATTGGAGTCTATCGAACTGGATGCTCATCTGATTTTTACAATAAAGGACGCACAAGGAAATCCGGTACGAACGCTTACAACGAGTGCTAAGGAAGGGATGGGAGAAATTGTTTGGGACTTGCGTTTCCCTTCACCGCGCCCTGTGGTAACCGATAAATTCAATCCTGCTGCCGACGATAGACCTGGATGGCCTGTTATGCCCGGAGATTATACGGTAAGCCTTCAGTTGTGGAACAACGACACTCTGACTGAACTGGTCGGACCGGTTTCCTTTAAGGTAAAGAAACTGTTTAAGGAGGATCTTACGGATGAAGAAAGTAAAGAAGTTGCAGAATTTGATCGTAAGATACATAATATGACGAAGGTTTCGGAGGCGGTTAACAAAGCACTGGATGAATCGTCAAAAAAGGTGGCTTCCATGCTGCAAACAATGTATTCTATGGAAAAAATTCCAACAGAAGAAGTGGAAAAGGCAAGAAAATTAGCAAAGGAACTGGAAAATCTTAAATTCCGTATGGAAGGGGTACAACCAAAGGCTAGCTGGGAAGAAATACCTCCGGCACAGATACCAATCTCAGTAAGAGTGAGTGCCGTGGCTTATGCAAGATACGCTTCGACGGGTAAAGTGACTGAAACAGAAAAAACAGGTTACGAAATCGTTAAAGAAGAATTGCAACCTGTTATTGATCAGCTGGAGGATTTGATGAAGAATCAGATTCCGGCCCTTGAATCCAAAATGGAAGCGATGGGAGCATCCTGGACACCGGGAAGAATTCCGAAGTGGTAATTACATCAATTTCGTACGGATAAATAATCCGTTTTCGTTGAGTTAATTTTATAGAAAAGTGACGATCAGGGATTTGTCACTTTTCTCCATTTCTATAACCTTGTAATACTGACTAACTACGGTTGGAGCATCATCAACTTCTTTTATTACCTGAACATCTACATGCATGTGATCGGGTGTTGAGTAGGTTTTACTGATTTCCAGATCGTAACCCCTTTCATCCCTCACTTCATCAAAAATGAATAGGATCATTTTTTCTTCGAAATAGGTCTTGTCTGCCGGTATGTCCAATGAGCTTATTTCTTCATTAACACTGTTCATCCTTTTTAGTACATCGTTCAGTTGATCCATGTTTTCAACAGCGATGTATTCTTGCCCGAAGCCTTCTTCACCGGCACCGTCCAGCACACCGGACTCAAGGAGCTCATATCCTCGCTTGTTAACTGACTGTGTGTTCTTTGAATTTCCACAACCGAACGCAATTAAAAGGAAGAATGGTATACAAATAAAATATGCAACTGAATTTCTCATGACGTAATATGTTTTTTTTAAAAGTTTGTATCTGTTTACCCTATAATATAAGAACAATCATTAAAAATTCCAAGTTTAAATTAAAGTAAGTCAGTGCGCAAATACGTTGAGAAAGAGTAAATCAGTAGGTATCAAAAAAATGAATTATGTGATAAATTTGTTTGAATTTCAGTTTTTTGTATTATGTTTGTCCTCGAAAATGAATAATTCAGGACAAAATATGATGTGTATGTGTTGTATGCTTCCGACGGAAGGGTATACTCATATGCGTTTTTAAATATATTGAACGATTATGAGAGAAGCCCTTCCGAAATTCGGAGGGGCTTTTTTGTTTTAAACAAAGTAAATGGTTGATAAGGTGAATTTGATAACGAAAATAATGTGTATGTGTATGATGTGTAACTGTTGTGGATCGACAGGTGGGAAGGCTATGTGTATTCCGTAAAACAAGATAATACACAGAAAGAAAAAGATAAAAGCCTTCTCAAAAAAGAGAGGGCTTTTTTTTTACAACCAAATGAAATTACAATGAGAAGTTTTAGAACAGAAATAGAAAATCCGGTAGTCGAAAAAGACATCATTGAACTTGAACGAAAAATCAGGCTTTTCCGTGAAGGAAGGATTGATGAAGACCGTTTTCGGAGTCTCCGTCTGGCGAGAGGTGTATATGGTCAGAGACAATCGGGAGTTCAAATGATACGAATCAAGTTACCCTTTGGTAGGGTAAACGGACGACAGTTGATTCGGATAGCGGCGGTTTCCGACAAATATTCCAACGGAAACCTGCACATTACAACACGACAGGATATTCAGATCCATTATGTCAGTCTGGACAGAACGCCTGAACTTTGGGAAGAACTTGAACGGGACGAAATTACCCTTAGAGAGGCATGTGGTAATACCGTTAGGAATGTCACTGCTTCGGAAACCGCGGGTATTGATATTCATGAACCCTTTGATGTTTCGCCATACGCAGAAGGGGTATTCAGCTATTTTCTCAGAAACCCTGTGTGCCAGGAAATGGGAAGAAAATTCAAGATTGCCTTTTCTTCCTCCGACAAGGATACTGCTTTAAGTTATATCCACGACTTGGGTTTTATCCCTAAGATAAAGGACGGGAAAAAAGGGTTTAAGGTATTAATAGGCGGAGGTTTAGGTTCTCAGCCGAGACACGCTGACATTGCCTATGAATTTCTTCCGGTTAATGAGATAATTCCTTTTACGGAGAGTGTTCTGCGCATATTTGATCGCCATGGCGAAAGAGCGAGAAGACTAAAGGCACGAATGAAATTCCTTTTCAATGACATAGGACTTGAAAAGTTCAGAGAATTGGTTGAAGGAGAAAGAACTGCTCTTCCGAATAAGTATGTTGAAATCAGCACATCGGAATATGATGAAGATATTTACCTTCCTGAATTTGATCATCTTTCTGTAATCGGAGAAGCTGATCTGGAGAACAAAACTGCCTATCAGTTCTGGAAGAGATCAAACGTCATTCGCCAAAAACAACCGGGTCTCTTTGCAATAGGTGTAAAGGTACAATTGGGGAATTTTAGCTCTGATCAGGCTCGCAGACTGGCACAGCTCATCCATGATTTTTCCGGGGATGAAGTAAGATTTACCCTCCGACAAAACTTGCTTATCAGGCATGTAAGAGAGGAATTATTACCACATTTCTACAACGAACTTCGGAAGATCGGACTTGCGGATCCCGGATATAACGGGCTTTCGGATATAACCGCTTGTCCCGGAACGGATACCTGTAATCTCGGTATTGCCGGAAGCACAGGCGTTGCCAAAGCACTTGAGGACCTCTTGAGGAATGAGTACCCTCAGTATTTGAATAATAACGAGTTGACCATTAAAATAAGCGGATGTATGAATTCCTGCGGTCAGCATTCAATGGCGCACATTGGGTTTCAAGGCATGACTCTGAATATAGGTAAGAATGTAGCTCCTGCTTTACAGGTTCTTCTCGGCGGAGGAGTTGTTGGTGACGGGAAAGGAAGGTTTGCCGACAAGGTGATAAAAATTCCTTCGAAAAGAGCAAAACTGGCTCTAAGAGCTATTCTCGATGATTTTGAAAGCAATGGGAAGAATGAATCCTTTCTGGATTATTATGACAGACAAGGCAAGATCTATTTCTATGACCTGCTCAAGCCGATCTCAGGAAGCGACGACCTGGCTCCGGATGAATTTGTAGACTGGGGTCATGACAAACCGTTTGAAAAAGCTGTTGGCGTCGGAGAATGTGCGGGTGTGATCATTGATCTGGTAGCAACACTTTTTAGTGAATCTGAGGAAAAGATACTGGATGCGGAAGCCGCTTATCAGGAAGACAAATGGGCAGATAGTATTTATCATTCCTATTCATCCATGATAAATACTGCAAAAGCTCTTCTTCTCACGGTGAATAAACAAACGAACACTCAAGCCGGCATAGTATCCGAGTTCGATGAGCATTTTTCGAATGAATCATCTCTTCAAAAGAAGGGAAGTTTTTCTGAGCTTGTTTATCAGATAAATAAGGTGCCCCCCGGCGATGAATTTGCACAGAGTTATTTGCGTGATGCGAAAGAATTTTACACAAGGGTTAAACTGTTTCGTGAAACGCAACTGACAAAATTAAAATCGTAGAAAAAATGAAAAAAATAGGTAAATTAACACTTGTGGGTGCGGGTCCCGGGGATCCTGAATTAATTACCCTGAAAGGTCTGCGAGCCATTCAGCAAGCAGATGTGATTCTTTATGACGCGTTGATTGATGATTCCCTGCTTAAGTATGCGTCAGGCAGTAAAAAGATCTTTGTGGGTAAACGGAAAAATTATCACCGATATTCCCAGGATGATATAAACGGTCTTATCGTTCATTACGCTATTCAGGGAAATTATGTAGTCCGTCTGAAAGGAGGAGATCCATTTGTTTTTGGTCGTGGCAGTGAAGAGATTGCGTATGCCGAAAGTTTTGGAATTGAAACCGAGATTGTTTCCGGTGTGAGTTCTTCGATCGCGGTTCCAGCTTCGGCAGGTATTGCTCTTACTCAGCGAAATATTTCAGAAAGCTTCTGGGTGATCACGGGCACCACAAGATCGGGCAAAATCTCCGATGATATCCGTTTAGCAGCCAGAAGTACAGCAACGGTAGTGATACTGATGGGGATGAGTAAACTCCATGAGATCACAGCAGAATTCCGAAAAAATGGAAGGGCAGAGCTTCCTGTAGCTGTTATTCAGAACGGCTGCACTCCACGGGAGAAGATAGGAATCGGAACTGTTGATTCTATCGTTGATGTGGTTGCCGAACTCAATCTGTCTTCTCCGGCGGTGATCGTTATCGGGGAGGTGGTAAGAAGTTCGGCACTCACTGAAACAGTGAGAAAATGGCAGATTCATGAATCTTTTAAAGATCTGAGCTATGCCTGAAAGAAATAATTTATATCCGATATTCCTAAAACTTTCCCACCTGGACTTCTTGATTGTGGGGGGAGGAAATGTTGCTGAGGAAAAACTTAGTTTTCTGCTGAAATCGAGTCCGAACGCGACCGTTGAGATCGTGGCTAAAGCGTTTAAGCCTGAACTGAAACATATTGCAGGTAAATCTCAGGTTACGTTTATTCAGGATGCCTACGCGGAAAAATATCTGGAGAATAAACATCTGGTGATTGCAGCGACCGACAGTCTCCAGGTAAACGCTCAGATCTATAAAGATGCCCGCAAGAGAAAAATTCTTGTCAATGTTGCGGATACTCCTGAACTCTGTGATTTCTATCTCGGCGGTATTGTAACGAGGGGAACTGTTAAGGTTGCAATTTCTACAAACGGACGGTCTCCGACGACGGCGAAGAGATTAAGACAATTCTTCGAGGAGGTAATACCCGAAGATATCGATCAGCTGGTTAATAACCTTAACCTTTATCGTAAAACCATAAAGGGGAGCTTTGCTGACAAAGTGAATAAATTGAATAAAATAACAGAACAACTTTTAAATAATTGAATGATGATACAAACAGATGTACTTATAATCGGAGCAGGGCCAGTAGGGCTTTTTGCAGTATTTGAAGCCGGCTTACTTAAATTGAGAGGTCATTTGATAGATGCGCTGCCTTATCCCGGTGGACAACTGGCAGAAATATATCCTAAGAAACCCATTTATGATATTCCCGGTTATCCCGAGGTGCTTGCCGGTGATTTGGTTGATAATTTACTGAAGCAGATTGAACCCTTTGAGCCAACATATACCCTTGGCGAGCGGGCTGAAACCATTCAAAAAGACGATGAAGGTTATTTTCTCGTCACAGGTTCAAAAGGAACCTTGCATCGGGCGAAGGTGATTCTCATTGCAGGAGGTCTTGGTTCATTTGAACCCAGAAAACCACCGATTCAGGAAATAGAGACCTTCGAAGGAAAAGGAGTTGAGTACTTTGTGAGGGATCCGGAGGATTTTGCAGGTAAAGATATTGTCATCAGTGGAGGAGGTGATTCTGCACTTGACTGGGCAATAAATCTCCAGAAGAAAGCGAGAACCTTAACCCTGATTCATCGTCGAAAAGAATTTCGTGGTGCACTAGACTCAGTCGAGAAGGTGAAAACCCTTTCCCGCAACGGACAAATCAATCTGATCACAGATGCTGAAGTTACAGGGCTGATAGGGGGCGAAAAACTGACCGCCGTGGAGGTAACTTCTTCGGAAGGAGGGCTATTCAAAATTCCTTCTGACTATTTCATCCCTCTATTCGGACTCCTTCCTAAATTAGGCCCTATTGCAAACTGGGGCCTTGACATTGAAAAAAACGCAATCAAGGTTAATAATGCCTTGGATTATAGCACGAATATTCCCGGAATATACGCGATCGGGGATGTTAACACCTATCCGGGTAAACTTAAACTGATTTTGAGCGGATTTCACGAGGCGACCATTGCACTTCAATCGGCTTATGAAATCATTAACCCTGGTAAAAAATATGTTATGAAGTACACCACCGTTAATGGTATAACAGGTTTCGACGGCTCTAAAAAAACAGCTCAAAAGCCTGAAGTTGTAGTAATTTAAACCAATCTGGATATTTGATTTAATACAAACGATAAAATGAAGAAGCATCAATTTGAAACTTTACTGATTCGAACGCAGACGGAGAAGACAGTGCATAAAGAACATTCGGTTCCTTTGTTCCTCACTTCCAGTTTTACGTTCGATTCCGCCGAAGAAGGAGCGGGTCTCTTTAGTGATGAATTAAAGGGTAATTTGTATTCACGATTTTCAAACCCGAATACAGATGAATTCAGCGAAAAACTGAGGTTGGTCGAAAACGCAGAGGCAGGTGTTGCTACGGCCACGGGAATGGCGGCAGTGTTCGTAACATTCGCCTCTCTCCTTAAGTCCGGGGACCATGTGATCGCTTCCTCAGCGATATTTGGCAATTCACTGAAGATCATAAAAAGTATTTTGCCGGATTACGGTATAGATTATACGTTGGTGGATGTGGATGATAATAAGGCATGGCAACAGGCCGTAAAGAAAAATACCCGTATGCTTTTCATTGAAACTCCTTCGAATCCCACACTAAAAATAGCGGATCTTACATTTTTGAATGAACTTGCCAAAGCAAAGAATCTCATCTACGTGGTGGACAACTGTTTTGCTACACCTTATTTGCAGCAACCCATCGACTTCGGTGCCGACATTGTGCTTCATTCTGCTACAAAATACATTGATGGTCAGGGCAGAGTTCTTGGTGGTGCCATTCTAGGCAAGAAAGAGTTCGTTGATAAAGCCTACGATTTTATTCGTCGCACCGGAGCGAGTCTTTCTCCCTTCAACGCATGGGTGCTGTCTAAGAGTCTTGAAACCTTGCCGGTTCGCATGGACAGACATTGTGAGAACGCCGAAAAAGTGTATCGTTTTCTGAAATCAAGAAAAGATATCTTGCAGGTGATCTACCCTCACGGAGAGGAGCATCCTCAGGTAAAACTTGCTAAAAAACAAATGAGTCGGGGTGGAGGACTTGTAGGGTGCGAATTGAAGGGTGGAAAAGAACGCGGTGCGCGATTCCTGAATGCTTTGAAATTACATAGTTTGACAGCCAATCTCGGTGATACACGCAGTATTGCAACTCATCCCGCTTCAACGACCCATTCCAAACTGAGTGTAGAGGAACAAATTTCTGTGGGTATCAGTCCCGGGTTTATTCGTTTCTCTGTGGGACTTGAGCATATAGATGATATTTTGGAAGATATTGAACAGGCATTAAAACTTTCCGTGTAATGAGAAATGAAAAATTGTTTAAAGAGAAGTTTTTTTTGGAATCGGGTGAATCCCTTCCTAAGCTTAAACTCGTTTATCATACCTACGGTGCCTTGAGTGAGGCGAAAGACAATGTGATTTGGGTTTTCCATGCACTGACCGCAAATTCAGAAGTTCTGGATTGGTGGAAAGATCTCTTTACTGAAGGGGGGGCACTGAATCCGGATGAACATTTTATTATTTGCGCGAATGTGATCGGATCACCCTATGGTTCGACGGCTCCAGTAGATCTCGATTTTCCCGATTTCACGGTAAGAGACGTGGTAAAATCTCAACTCTTGTTGGCAGATGAACTGAATATCCGGCAAATTAAGGTAGCGATAGGAGCTTCTTTTGGAGGAAGCCAGGCACTGGAATTCGCCTTTTCTTTTTCGGGAACAATTGACCGTCTTTTTCTGATCGCGTGTGGAGCCAAAGAATCCCCATGGGGAATAGCTATTCATCAAGCCCAGCGATTAGCTTTAGAGGCTGATCAGAGCTTTGGAAAACACGGTGAAGGAAGGGCCGGATTAAAGGCGGCAAGAGCTGTTGGACTTTTGACTTACAGATGTGCAGGGGCTTTTGAAAAGACACAGTCGGAAACTGACGACCGAATAAAGGACTTTAAAGCCGCTTCGTATATATCCTACCAGGGAGAAAAACTGGTGAGAAGATTCGATTCGCTGTCTTATTATTATCTACATAAGTGTTTGGACACACATAACATAGGTCGTGATCGTGGAGGGATGCTGCATGCACTGGGGAAGATCTCAGCTCCAACCGTAGTTATTGGAATAGATACCGATCAGTTGGTGCCGGTTGAAATGCAGAAATTTCTCTCGGATAATATCCCTAAGGCATCGTATGCAGAGATTACTTCAGAATTCGGTCATGATGGCTTTTTGATAGAAACAGATCAATTGAAGATGATTATAAATAAACATTTAAACTAAATAATATGATTAAAGAAATAACTCCGGTGGAATTAAAAAAATGGATGGACGAGAAGAGAGATTTTCAGCTCGTTGATGTGAGAGAATCAGATGAATTAGCTATTGCTTCCATAGGAGGCTTGCATATTCCTTTGAATACTGTTCCGATAAATGTGCAAAAGATAGATAAGAACAAGGATGTAGTAATTTATTGCAGAAGCGGAAAGCGGAGTGCAAATGCCATCACCTACCTGATGAATAGTTCAGGATACGATAACCTTTATAATTTGAAAGGAGGAATTTTGGCCTGGTCGGATGAAATTGATAACACAATACAAAAATATTAGCAATGAAAATTTTAAAATTTGGGGGTAAATCGCTTGCATATGGTAAGCCTTTAGAAAACGCACTTGACATTATCAGTGAGCAAGCCGAATCCGATAGGGTGGCAGTTGTGGTTTCTGCTTTGGCTGATAGTACGGACAGATTACTGGATCTTTACAACAGAGCGCGAAACGGACATCCGTATGATGGGGAACTCGAGCTTTTCAAGAAAACTTATGAAGATATTGGTTCAGAATTTTTTCCGGAAAGGGAATTTGTCGAACTCAAAGAAACCCTTTCAACCGTCCGTGAAGGGGACGAAAATTCGCTCCAACGGGATTTGATATTGTCTTTGGGTGAAAGAATCAGCGTAAATATCGTTTCACAAAAACTGGAGAAAAAAGGAATAAAGGCTCTGTCTGTTGATGCTAGGGCTTTTTTAAAAGTCAAACCAAACGGTGTGTATAATTCGATCAATGATGAGGTTTCGGAAAAATTAACCAACGATTATTTTAGAAATTTACCGTCCGGTGTTACACCCGTCATTACCGGATTTATCGCTTCTGACGGGGAGGGAAGAACCGTAACTCTAGGTCGTAACGGCACGAATTATACGGCAAGTCTCATCGCCGACTTTATCGGGGCATCAGAGGT
>JAWVYS010000042.1:0-26407 GCA_033722555.1 Brumimicrobium sp. | reverse complement strand
TTGGAAAAGGTATCGGCAAACAACTGTTCAAACAAACATTAGATATTGCACGTCAAAAGAAATCTCATTTCATTTGGTTAGGTGTTTGGGAAAAGAATGAACGAGCACTTACTTTCTATCACAAAAATGGTTTTGTAGAATTTGACAAACACATATTTGTGCTTGGTGATGACCACCAGACAGATATACTTATGAAATTGGAGTTGAACTAATGCTCAATTTGGTTCGACAATGCAATCATTGCGGGTACAAAATCAGAATGAGAAGCAGAATGAGAATGAAGCTTCTTGTTCTGATTTTCTTCATTCTCACGCTCACTCTCGCTCTTTAATACTAACCTTAAATCAACCAAAATGAAATTTGAATTTCAAAATCTGACCGTTTACAAAAAAGCAAAGCTGTTCCATCAGAATGCAAAAGACTTAATTTTAGATAAAGGACTTACTTCCTATGAAAAAGACCAACTATCAAGGGCCTCTTTTAGTATTGTATTAAACATTGCCGAAGGTTCAGGACGGTTCTCTGCAAAAGATAGAAGGAATTTTTTCGTAATAACAAGAAGCTCAGTGTTCGAATGCGTTGCGATTCTCGATGTACTTAGGGATGCTGCTATTATAAATCAGTCAGAATTTGAATCGTTAGAAAATCAAGCTGATGAGTTATCAAGAATCTTATACGCCATGATTAAAAATTTAAGTTAATCTGGTTCGACAATGCAATCATTGCGGGTACAAAAACAGCGCGAGTGTGAGAGCGAGAGAGATGACACAAAACCTCATCTTCACACCCACACTCTCCTATTCACCTTCACACCCACACCCACACTCACTCTCACACTCCCACTCTCAAACTCTCACCCTCCCCTTCACTTCCATTTCATATTTTTTGTGTAAATTGAATAAAAATCTAATCTATTCATTATGTTCGATTTCGAAAAACTTGACCTATACAAAAAGGCTAAAAGCTTCAATGCTGATGTCAGAATATTAATAAAATCAACCAGACTCGACCCTACCACAAAGGATCAGCTTCGGAGAGCTTCTTTTAGTATCGTACTCAATATTGCCGAAGGATCCGGAAGATTCTCTAATCGGGATCGCAGACACTTTTATATCATTTCCAGAAGTTCTATGTTCGAGTCAATCGCTATTCTTGATGTACTTAGAGATGAAGGTATTATCGACAACTCGACTTTTCAAAAATTTTATCTGCATGCCGAAGAAATTTCAAAAATGCTCTTCTCAATGATTAAAAATTTATCCTGAAATCAGAGTGAGAGTGAGAGCGAGAGCGAAAAAACAAAACCTCATCCTCACTCCCGCACTCTCACACTCACACCCCACTCCCACTCTCTCCCCTTCTCCCAACGGATAAATCCTTATCTTTGTGTTACGATCATGAAAACAAACAACAAAATAGCCGGGGTAGGACTGCTGACAGCCATTGCTGCTTCTTTGTGTTGCATTACGCCCGTCATTGCACTGCTGGCCGGTACCAGCGGAATGGCAGCAACCTTTTCGTGGATGGAACCTGCCAGACCATACCTGATTGCTTTCACAATCTTGACGCTTGGCTTTGCCTGGTATCAGAAACTAAAACCCAAAAAAGAACTTGATTGTAATTGTGATACTGAAGAGAAAAAGAGCTTCATGCAATCAAAACTATTCCTTGGGATTATCACCGTATTTGCTGCGTTGATGCTCAGCTTTCCGTATTACTCCCACATGTTTTACACCAACAACAATTCAGCTGCGGCAATTGATGCCGGAAATGCTCAAAAGATGGAATTTACCATTGAAGGAATGACCTGTACGAGCTGTGAAGTACATGTCACTCATGAAATCATGCAGCTGGACGGAATTCACACCGTGGAAGTTTCCTATGACAACGGAAACGCGCTGGTGGAGTTCGACAAGCGTAAAACAAATCAGACTGAAATTACAAAAGCAATTAATTCAACCGGCTATACTGTTACAGATACAAAGAATTTATAATGGCAGTAGAACTAAAATCGGTAATTACATGTCCCCGATGTGGACACAAGAAGGCAGAGGAAATGCCAACCAATGCCTGCTCGTGGTTTTATGAATGTGAAAACTGTAAGGCTCTCTTAAAGCCTAAAGAAGGAGATTGCTGCGTGTATTGTTCTTACGGAACGGTTCCATGTCCGCCTATTCAAGAAAATGGCAGTTGTTCATCTGGGTGCTGCTAAGATTTATTTAGAGTCGATTTGGTTCGACAATACAAACACTTCGTGTACAAAAACAGCGTGAGTGTGAGAGCGAGAGGGCGTGAGTGTGAGAGCGAGAGTTTGAGAGCGAGAGTGAGAGCGACGACTCCACTATGTTTGATCCCATAAAATTCAATGATTAAAACTTAGCACGAATCATTAAAACCTAAAATATCCTGCCTAAAATTAAATCGATTCACTTTTGAACGGGCGGGCCCTGATGATCTCCATAGGACAAGAAAAAAGCCTATTTTTACCGTCCTTAACTTAATCTATTCAGCTATGAAAGTAAATGAAACAAGGGATCGATTGCTGAACACAGTTGCGAACACCATTCAAAAATATGAGTTCCCTATCCTAATTATTATCGGAGCGGCCCTGCTCATGAACAGGTTGGATGCCAAATGGGTGAATATGTTGATTACCCTCGTGCTATGTGTGACTGCCTTTCTATATGTGCTTTCGGCTTTCGATAACCGTGACCCTGAGGGATATACACAAATGGACGGTTTTTTTCGCAAGATCGGTGGGTTTTCATCCGCTTTCGTGCTCGTGGGGATATTATACACGCTTAAGGGATTCCCGGGGAGTAAACAAATATTGGTTGCCGGTGCTCCCTCACTGTTCTTTGCAGTTGGTTATATACTGGTAAAAGGCCGTGTCGAAAAATTCGGTAAAGCGACTGTTATTAGGATGGCCGTGCTGGCCTTACTTGCCATTGCTGCTTTTTTGAGTAAGTCGCCCGGGGAGATATAAGGTCGCAGCAGTATTACTGCTGCGGAGCTGAACATCTTCCAAAGAAATTCCTTTAACCCTCTGAAATCAGCCGGTTCAATACCGTATTTGAAAAAATGCAGGGAGACTTTTTGGAACCAAAAATATTTTCTTACCTTAGCATTGATTTAGGTGGTTAGGTTAGGTTGATTAGTAAGAGGGAATCGAACGCTCGTTTGTTTCCCTCTTATGTTTTTTTCCTCGGGGCTGCGCCCCTCGGAATGACAGTGTGTTGATACGCACCTCGGAATGATCACGTTCAAGGTAAGTATGTTGATCAACGATAGCTGCGCCGATCGCAATGACTGGGCTCTAGCAGAAACTATCTCTTAATGACTCTTTTTGTGAGATTCACGTCGTTTCGTGATGTGAACTGCACAAGGTAAATGCCGGGTTCACCTTCCATTTGGAGATGGATGAGTTTTGCCTCGTCATGGTGTTCAGTGTATAGCAATTTTCCCCAGGCATTGTAAATCACAATGTCGAGATCCTTCTGCAGTTCTTCAAAATAAATCTGCACCGATCCACTTGTTGGGTTGGGTAAAATGCTTAGGGATGAAATCGCAGGTACAAGGGTGGAAACCGTTTGAGAATAGTCAAAATCTCCGTTGTAATCCATTTGTTTGATACGGTAATAAAGAATCTCCTTTATAGGATAACTGCGATCAAGGTAAGAATAATGCGTGCTGCTACTCGTGGTTCCTTGTCCTTGCTTAGTGCCAATGCTTTCCCATGTATATCCATCCACACTGCGCTGAATTTCAAAATGGCTGTTGTTTAGTTCTGAATGAGTCTCCCAATTCAGTCGGATACCTGTCTCTTCCCTTGTGGCGGTTAATTCTCCGAATTCCACAGGTAGAGCAACTTGAGAACAGGTCGCACCTGCCGAATTCCCCCAGATGAAGCCAATCCATTCAGGATAATCGATGAAAGGATTGCGGTTGCCCTGTACGGCATAAACCGCGTTATTGCGCTCTATCTCCTTGGTACTCACCGGATCATTTTCGTGCCAGGTAAGTAAAACCTGCAGCAGCCAGGGTTCAAAAACGGTGCAAGAATCACCGTTGATCGCGCAGTTCCCTTCAGCCGTTATTGTTTGCCATCCGGCAATGTAAGGATGATAGCGTGTTGCCATGAAAAAGTACATACGGGCATAATCGCCTTTATAAGTACTGATGGGCTCAAAATAACTCATTGAAGAGCAGGGGTACGTACTGTTGCTTCCTACCTTAAATCCGTTTGAACCGGTTGTAGTTGCAGTCTCCACTATTCCGGGAGGATAATTTGATTTGGCTATATTGAGGCCTTTATCCGCAGGAACCAGGTGATGAAGATCGGAGTACATAGTATCGGAACGAAGGCTGCCTCCGCCCCACCAGGAACTCGGCATGGTATGCTCTCTCTCATAACAGTCGCCCTCTATGGTGGATGAACAGGTTCCGTCGTTGCGCTCTGCACACGGCAGTAACTCCTGTTCTCCTGTCGTGGAGGGAAAATCGGTAAACATACAATACATGATAGTATCAGTTCCGGCATCGTTCAAACGTACGTCACTCATAAGCATGGCATCCCAGATATCATATTTCGTTGAACTGGTATAATAGGTATGATAGGTCTGCTTTGAGATTTTCTTGTAAATAGCATCTTTCAGGTTACAGCAGTCAAAATTATTGGGGAGGCCGTTATAGTAATCTGCCCAAATGCGTACATTGTCAATGGAGTAATTTTTAGCCAGCGAGGCGGTTCCCACGTACTTAAAACCGAAGTAAACGGCCGTTCCGGAAATACCGCTGACGTCAATTGCGCGGTGCGGATGAAACCCGGAAAAGCAACTGGTACCGTCTATTTCTTTCAGGTCTAGGGGCAACTGTGTCCATGTTGCGCTCAGCACATCAGCAGCTGTTTGGCCACCATTGTAATTGATAGAATAATATAACTCGATAAAACTCCCTTTGAAATAATCGTTATAGTCAAAAATAAAGTACTCATCGATCTGTGCATTCATGTCAATCGCCGGAGAGATTAGCCAATCCTCATCATCAAAACCTCCTCCTCCATTAATTTCCATGAATCCCGAAGTGTTATAGGTCCAGACATCGGTGTTATCGTTTATATCAACAGCGTGCCAGGTACCGATTCCGGAACCAAAAGTTTCCCAGTGTACTGTACTGAATCCATATTGAGCGAGGGTATTATGGGCAAAAAATAATACTAATAAAATAAGGGTAAACGGATTCATTTAACTTATTGATTGAATGCTAATCACTAATACTTTCTTCGTTTTAAAAATTCCTGAGAACGAAGGGTAAATGTCAATACAAATGACGAATTATAGATGAGCTAACGTTGCCTAAATATTCAGTAATTAGACGAACCTCCGTTTCTTTACCTATTAACCGAAAATTAAACCAGACTGAAGTTATTATTTAACCGAAATAAGTGAAATAATTTCTTGAAATACGCAGGACTTAAGCATAACATTTTTTTAATTAACGAGAAGAACACTTTATTTAAGCCACGAAACGATTAACTCACAACCAAACCACTTCATTTCGAGGAGCGTCGCCCCTCGGAAAACCTCACACCCATCACACAAACGTCATCGACCTGTTCGAAACCTACTTTCCAGGCTTCAAAGGTATTGTTGATAACACTCTGCTGTTTCTTCGCCGGGAAATGGGCATTCTTGATCAACAGCTTACTGAAATTCGAACGCTTGTATTTTTTGCCTTTAATTCCTCCGAACTGATCGGCAAAACCATCACTGAACAAATAAAGCATTTCTCCATCCGCAAGTGCTACTTCATGATTCTCAAAAGGCTGTTTGTATTCAAACACCCCCACCGGCTGTTTATTGGGTTTTATTTCACGGAATTCGCCTTCTTGACTCACAATCCAAAGCGGATTATTAGCACCGGCCCATTCCAGTCTTCCGGTTACCACATTATAAGCACACAGGCTGATATCCATACCGTCTTTGATGGAGGAGGAGGTTTTATTCACCGATTCCTCGATGAGTTCGGTGGCCAGATCCAGTATTTTGGCTGGTTCGGAAATCTTGTACTCTTTTACAACCCGCAGCAGGGTGTTGTGGCACAACATACTCACGATGGCTCCGGGAACACCATGGCCCGTACAATCTGCCACACCGAAAAAAACCGTATCTCCCTCCCGCTCTATCCAGTAAAAATCACCACTCACAATGTCTTTGGGTTTATAAATGATAAAGTACTCCTCGAGGTATTTTCTGGCCGTTTCTTCAGAGGGAAGGATGGCCGACTGAATACGTTGGGCATACCGGATAGAATCCGTGATCTCCTTGTTCTTGTGTTCAATTTCTGATTTTTGCTTGTTCAAAAGAAGATTGGTCCGTTTCTTTTCTCTAAATCGCTTATAAACAATGAAGAAAAGAATAGCCAACAATGAAAGACCGATAATTAATGCATAGCGAAGCGTTTCACTTTGTTTCAGTTTGAGGTCTTTTTCACTGAGCTGCAGGTTCTGGATCTTCAGTTGTTTCTCCTGCTGTTCGTTCTGGTATTTGGCTTCAACCTCCGCCGCGATGTCCTCACGCACGTTATAAAATATCGTATCCTTGATCTGCATCAGTTTACTCAAATAATCCGAACTCTTTTCAAAATTATTCTGTTTTGTATAAAGCTCAGACAGAAAGGAATACACATCTTTTAAACGATTGTGGTCTTCGATATTGTTAACCCCTACCAACATTTCTTCCGCCTTTAAGAGGTGTCTTTCTGAAACCTCAAAGTTATTTGCGCTAAGTTCCAGAGCACCCAAAGCAATATAGACACCGGGCATTTGCGTAGATAAATGGTCATCGGAACTTCCGATCTCATAGGCTCTTTGAAAATGACGCAAAGCATTGTTGAAGTCTTTTTCGTTTTTGGTTTCAACAAACCTGGAATAATAATAAGCTCCCATATTTATTGAGCTTTGAAAAACGGACTCATAGTCCTGCAACTCCTCAAAAATTACCATGGCTTTCTCCGTAAACTCCAGGAACTTTTTCTTTTCACCTCTCCGATCATAAACCGCCCCTAAATTCAGGTAGGCGGAAGCCAGTCTGTCAGTGTTATCTGCAGCTTGTGCGAGGTCAATTACCTTTAGGTAATATTTCTCTGCTTTTTCAAAGTCCCTCAGATAAATAGCATATAAATTACCGAGCGCATAATAGTCGGAAATTAACTGATCTTCGACCTTGTTTTCCTCATCCAGTTTAATTGCAGCAAAAAAATGTTTGATCGCTTCCTGAAACTTCTGATCGGCCTGGAAAGCAAAAGCGAGCGCATACTGTGCCCGTCCATATTTTTCCTTGAGATTGTGGTGGTCGGCAAAATCAACCATGTATTTTCCTATCTCAATCGCCTTTTTAGGATCTTCAGTTTCATAACTGTCTGCAGTATCAAATAATTCTTCAAAACGCTTTTCCGGATCCTTGGCTTTCTTCGATAAATTTTGAAGAGAATCCCGAAACTCCGTTATTTCATCCCCCGACTGGCTGATCAACGAGAAGTTTGACAGGAAAAAAATAATAATTAGTAAACTTCTCACTTTCAAATTTATATCTATATTTAGCGGTGCAAAGAAAGTAAAATTACTAAAAATTTATAATCATGGAAGAAAGAGAAGGAGTAGTTGACTCCATTGAATCAGGCAAAGCATCGGGGATATTAAAAGACAACCGCGACGGAAAAAATCGAAGTTTTACAAATCCTGCCGTGCTGGATATAAGCCCCGGTGATGGAGTTAATTATATTTTAATCAATACTCCAAAAGGAGATGTTTCGGTTATTAAAACCAAAAAATAATTTTTCGGATAAACGCATTTCAACTTAAATGCATTCAATTCAGAAAGGAACCGGGTAATCTGCTCAGTTCCTTTTTTTCATTGTATCTTTTTGACCAAGCAACGTATGCAACATCGTTTTCCATTTGTCTCACTCATCCTGATCATTGCGGTATTTCTTATTGTCAGAATACAGTTCTGGTCAAACAATGAAACAAACGGTTATAATGCGACCTCCTGGGATGCTTTCGGGTATTATATGTATCTGCCCGGTCTTTTTATTTACGACGATTTGAGGGAGCTCAAGTGGGTAGAAAAAATCGACGAGAAATACAAGGTTACCGGAGGAGAATTCTATCAGGCCATCGAACTCGACAGCTCGGGTTATTACACGAATAAATACCTTTCCGGAGTTGCCTGTCTGCAATTACCGTACTTTCTGATCGGTCACGGGATTGCTCATCTCACGGATTATGAAACCGACGGTTTTTCCGCACCTTATCAATATTCCATCCTCCTGGGCGGACTGATGAATGTATTTATAGGATTGTGGCTACTCATTAAAACCTTAAAGCCCTATTACTCTCCGTTAACGATCGGTTTTACGCTACTGTTTTTAGGGTTCACAAGCAACCTCATTCAGTACAGTTCAATAGACGGAGCCATGAGTCATTCCTTCATCTTTCCACTGTACGCGCTGGTACTTTACCTGACTATGCGCTGGCACAAAAATCCAAAGAGAATAACCGCCTTGCTGCTGGGAGCTGTAATCGGTCTTGCGGTTATCTCGCGTCCAACGGAGATCATTATGATTTTCATTCCCCTCTTGTGGAATTTTTCGAACAAGGAAGAAAGAAAGAAGAAATGGCAGCTCGTGCACCACAACCGCAGCCATGTGATCCTCGCCCTGGTGGGTGGACTCTTGGCCATGGCGCCCCAGTTTATTTACTGGAAGTATACTACCGGCGGCTGGATATTCAATGTCGGTAGTAAATGGTATTTTTTAAATCCCTGGTTCAGGGTGCTGGTAGGACCTGAAAAAGGCTGGTTCTTATATACCCCTGTTGCCATTCTGATGGTTTTAGGTCTTTTCTTTATGAAAAGAAAGCCCTTCAGCGTGAGCGCCACTGTATTCATCGTACTGAATATTTGGATAATCATTGCATGGTCGGATTGGACGTATGGAGCCAGTTATTCAACCCGTCCACTGGTTCACAGTTATCCGGTTTTTGCTTTGCCACTGGCAGCCCTGCTTTCCCGTTGCATGGATTCTGTTCAGCGAAAGAGCATGGTGGTCATAGTGCTCCTCATGTTTACAGCGCTTAATTGCTATCAGCTCTCCCTATACAACAAAGGCATCGGAGAAAACTTCTCACCGCTTGTGGAATGGAATAAATAGTTGCAGCCATTCGGGCATAAAAAAATGAGAAGCCGAAACGATGTTCGGCTTCTCATCAGAAGACTTCCCGGACATTTTTAACTTGTCTACAGTGAATTACCCGGGAAGGATAAAGTTTTATTGGTATTAGACGGTTTGCATTTCGTGCTTACCTTCTGCTACTTCCTCCACCACTTTGGCGTTGAAAGCATCCAGATCGGCAGGTGTTCTACTGGTTACCAAACCTTGATCTACGACAACGGCTTCATCTACCCAGTTGGCGCCGGCATTTTCCATGTCGGTACGTATTCCGGGGAATGAGGTGATCTTTCTTCCTTTAAGCACATCCGCTTCAGCAAGCATCCATCCTGCATGACAAATGGCTGCAACGGGTTTATGCTGTTTAAAGAAATCGCGTACGAAAGTTACGGCTTGGCCGTTTCTTCTGAGTTTATCAGGATTCATTACTCCACCGGGGAGAACCAACCCGTGATAATCTTCTGCTGAGACCTCTTTGACCGCTTTATCTACTTTATATGCTTTGGACCAGTTCCCTTCTTTCCAGGCTTTGATCTCTCCGGTATCTTCGGAGATAATATGTACCTCCACACCGCGATCTCTAAGCGCCTGCATAGGGCTCACCAGTTCACTTTCTTCAAATCCGTTTGTTGCTAAAATTGCTACTCGTTTGTTCTTTAACTTAGTCATAATATGCTATTGTTTTTTTTAATGAATAATTTGTTTGTCATCAATAACATATAAAGAATCATACGGGAATGCAAGTCAGGAGTTAAAAAATTCTTTAAAACCCCGGTCTTTGTAACAAAGTTGACGTTCGTGCATTAAACGGGTAATTTTTTAAACACCAGGAAGGAGGCAGAAGAAATTACAGCAGTTCAAGCACACTTTCCGGAGGTCTTCCGATCACAGCTTTGTTTTCCTTAATTACTATCGGGCGTTCGATGAGTTTCGGATAATTAACCATTGCTTCGATCCATTCAGCTTCACTCAGGTCTTTACCTTTAAAACGGTCTTTGAATTCCTGCTCTCCACGGCGAACAAGCTTCTCAGCCGGAATCTGAAGTTTTTTAAGGATGTTTCGCAACTCATCGGCATTCGGGGAATTCTCAAGATAAAGAATCACTTCCGGTTCAACGCCTTTTTTACGGATCAGCTCAAGGGTCTGACGACTTTTTGAACATCTGGGGTTATGAAATATCTTCATCTTCAAAAATTTATTCCTAAATATTATCGGCGAGCTTGCCCTTAAGGGTCTTCATAAACTGAGAGGCGTAAACAAAATCAACGATCTCCTTATTTTCAGTCTTCAGAATCTCATCCCTTGTTCCGCTCCACCAATTTTCTCCTTTATAAATAAAAACAATGTGCTCACCGATTTCGATCACACTGTTCATGTCGTGCGTGATCACCACTGTATGCATTTCGTATTCCTCAGTAATCTCTTTGATCAGGTTATCGATCAGGATGGAAGTACTTGGATCAAGACCGGAATTCGGTTCGTCACAGAAAAGGTATTTCGGGTTCATGGAAATAGCGCGGGCAATAGCCGCTCTTTTCTTCATTCCTCCGCTGCATTCTGCCGGTAACAATTTGTTTCTACCCCCAAGATTTACGCGTTCCAGGCAAAAATCTGCCCGCTTCTTCATCTCTGCTTTGGTTTTGTTGGTGAACATCTTCAGAGGAAACATCACGTTCTCTTCAATGGTCAGCGAATCGAAAAGCGCAGAATCCTGAAAGAGCATCCCGATTTCTTTACGAATATCTTTACGCTCCTTACGGTTCATCTTTGAAAAGTCGCGCCCGTCAAAAAGAATGCTTCCGCTGTCGGGCTCATGCAATCCAACGATACATTTCGTTAAAACAGACTTCCCCGAACCTGACTGACCAATGATCAGATTAACCCTTCCGGCCTCAAATTTCGCAGAGAAGTCCTTCAGTACATGAAGGTCGCCAAAAGTCTTGTTTACTTTTCTAACCTCTATCATCTACAAAAGAATTAACTGAGTTAATACAAAGTTTGTGAGAAGAATGCAGATACTACTCCAAACCACGGCTTGTGTAGACGATTTCCCAACATCCAGCGCTCCACCTTTTGTGAAATATCCGAAATAAGAAGATACCGAAATAATGATAAAAGCAAAACAAACAGTCTTTACCAGGGCATAAGCGATGTCTCCAACCTGAAAAAAGGCCCTTATCCCAAAAATAAATTCCTCATGGGAAGAAAGGCCCGTAGAAACCACTGCCGTGTAACCCCCCATCAAACTAAGTCCCATCGATAAAATGATCAGAAAAGGAAAAAAGAGCACTGCACCGATAATTTTCGGCAATACCAGAAAACTCAGAGAATTTACGCCCATGATTTCGAGTGCATCGATCTGTTCGGTTACGCGCATGGTACCAATTTCGGAGGCTACGTTGGATCCTACCTTACCGGCCAGGATCAGGGAAATAATTGTCGGAGAAAATTCCAGTATTGTACTCGATCGTGTAATATATCCGATGGTATACCGCGGCAAGAAAGGGCTGTCCATGTTTGAAGCGGTCTGAAGAGCGATAACGGCACCCATGAAAACAGAAAGAATTGCAACGATAGCCAGTGAATTGACCCCTAAGCTATTGATCTCGTCCATGGTACGGGAATAATACACCTTAAAGCGTTCCGGTTTCGAAAAAACCTCGCGCATCATCCCGTAATACTTACCTATATTTACTATGTAGTTCATTGGCTCCTGCTAAATTAATAGCTTATTCTTAAACATGGAGTATATTTCCGAAAAAATAAAGGAATCCCTTAAATTTGTCACGTGATTAAAACGAGGCAAAAAATAAGCGAATCCCTGGAGAGATATATTCCCAAAGAATATGTCCCTTATATCGTGGAGCTTTTGTTTTCGGAAAAGGTTAAATTCAGGATTACCAAGCCCCGAAAAACGAAGCATGGCGACTACCGGTCCCCAAAAAATGGAGAGGCGCACCGGATAACCGTAAACGGTGATCTCAATCCCTATGCTTTTCTGATCACAACCATTCATGAATTTGCGCACATGACCACGCACATCAAGCATGGAAGAAGTGTTCAGGCACATGGCCCGGAATGGAAGAGTGAATTTAGGCGTTTACTCCTTCCCATATTGGAGAATAATTCCCTTCCCGATTCCATACACAAGGCCCTACTGCGCAATCTGAATAACTTAAAAGCTTCGAGCTGCACAGACATGCATTTGTACAGAGCATTGAAAGCCTTTGATAATTCTGCACGAAATTCTGTACTTTTGGAGCAATTAAAAAATGATGAACATTTCAGGCTCGGGAAAAAGACATTTCGCCGGGGAGTGCTGAGAAGGAGCAGATTTATTTGTTCGGAGATCACAACCGGAAAATTGTACCTTGTTAACAGACTGGCCGAGGTGGAGCCTTTAAACGAAATGACAAAAGATGAAAAATAATTATGCAGTCATAATGGCCGGTGGAGTCGGAAGTCGCTTTTGGCCAATGTCTATTGAATCACGACCAAAACAATTTCTTGATGTTCTCGGACTGGGAAAAACACTTATTCAATTAACCTTCGAGCGCCTGATCAAAATAGCGCCGGTAGAGAACATTTATGTTTTGACAAATGAAGCTTATGCCGATCTTGTAAAAATACAATTGCCTGAACTTACTCCGGACCAAATACTCACAGAACCCGAAAGAAAAAATACGGCCCCGTGCATTACCTATGCGGCTGCAAAGATTTATTCCCTGAATAAAGACGCCAACCTCATCGTGGCTCCGTCGGATCATCTCATTGTAAAAGAAGATCGATTCATAGAGATCGTTAAAACAGCCATGAAGCGTTCTGAAAAAAATGACAGAATACTGACTCTGGGAATTAAGCCCACCAGACCCGATACCGGCTATGGATATATTCAGTTTCACCAGGACGGCGATCTTGTCGGTGGTCAAATCATGAAAGTGAAACAGTTCACTGAAAAGCCCAACCGCGAATTAGCCGTGATTTTCCTAAAAAGCGGGGATTATTACTGGAATTCAGGAATCTTTATCTGGAAGGCTAAGACGATTCTCAAGGCGATCCAAAAGTTCAAACCAGACCTGTATCAGCATTTTTGCAAAAACTTTGAGGTATACAACACTCCGGCGGAAAACAATTTTATCGATCAGGCCTTTCGTGAATGCGAGGATATTTCGATAGACTTTGCCATCATGGAGCGTGCTAAGAATGTGGATGTCGTTTTGTCGGATTTCGACTGGTCCGATCTCGGAACATGGTGCAGTCTGTACGAACATCTGGATAAAGACATCAATGGAAACAGCGTGAGCAGTGAAAATATTTATATGATTGATTCTCACAATTGCCTCGTTAATTTACCCGCCGATAAAATAGCCATTATTCAAGGTTTGAATAACCACATCGTCGTTGAATCCGATGACCGTTTACTGATTCTGGATAAAAAGGATGAACAAAACCTTAAAAAATACCTCGAACTGGTTAAGAAGGAACTCCCTAAAGACAAAAACATTTAAATAGCTGCATGAGTTTAGAAATTCCTTCTGATTTTCATTCCGACAGCGACGAAAAACCATTTGTACGTTGCAAAGTTTGTGATCGCGATCTTATTGAAGACCAAGTTCCATATACCATTGAAAAGGCTTTTAAACGCACTGCTGAGGGAGAAGATGTAACCCTTTTTGAACTCGCCATCTGCATTCCATGTGCTGAAAAACAGTCAGAAAAAATGAGTAAGGAATCCCGGGATTTTCTTGCCAGGGCTTTGCAGGGGGGAGATTTCTTCCAGAAAAGACAGGCCATGTGGAATACAAAGTGGAGGCATGACTGGAAGGAAAGATGTATTTTCTCAGACAACGAAGTGTCGCTGAACGACGAATACCATATCGTCGGACATTTTCAGGGAAATGAGATTATTCCTTTTCAAACCCCCTTCATCATCGGTCAGGAAATGATTGAATACATTCAGGAAAATCTATCCCTGGAAACCAAGGAGGAGATGGATAATTTCGGAAAACAATTTTTGGGACCCGACCCCTCGCTAAAATCCTTGCTGGAAAACTATCAGTTTGTGATGGTTTAACCAAACTTCAACCAGCGATAGTAATTTTTTTTGATCTTTTCAGGTGAACCTCCGAGCATAAAAGTCCAGTAACTCCAGAGATTCACGAGATTTACTTTCAGGTAGGAATTGTGGTCATATTTTCTGGCTGATACGATTACATCCTTCGGTATGATCCTGAAAGTATAGTTTTTCTTTGCACGCTTTATCAGATCAAAATCCTCCATGATCACATAGTTTTCATCAAACATGTCCAGTTCACTGAATACATCCTTCTTTATAAACAAGGTCTGGTCACCTCCACGGCAGAACATGAATTTGAACCGCGTCCACCAGGCATTGAATCGCAGGAAAACGGAGTCTTTATCAAACTGAAACCTGTAACAGCCAAAATCTGCGCCGGCCGCAATTGCACGTTCAATATCTTCTTCAAAAGTGACCGGAGGAATAACATCTGCATGTACGAAATACAGCACGTCGCCTTTGGCCAGTTTAGCTCCTGTATTCATTTGCTCTGCCCGACTCGGTTCATGGCCTTCAATAAGTTTAACTTTGGAGTAATTCCGAGCGATATCCGATGTATTATCTTCACTTTTAGCATCCACCACAATAATTTCTTCAAAATTGTAAGTATATTTATGCAATGCGTCTAGAAGATGCGGCAGTTTTTCCGCTTCATTCAAAGTTGGAATGATTATGGATAATTTCATCACGTCGAAAATAATAAAAACTATGGGGACATTAAGAAAACTGGTTGTAATGAAATTCGTTCTGTTGGCGACAATATCAAATTTATATGCGTGTGGGCAGAAAAAAGAAGTATCCGTTCCTGACATAACGGCGTCTAAGGAATCTGCTGTTAACCCGAATAAAGAACTTCATAAACACGCCTTATGGAATGAATTAACGAAAAAACACGTCTCTGAAGCAGGATTTGTAAACTACAAAGGAATGATCAAAGATTCCGTTAAGCTCAACAAATATCTTGCTCTGCTGTCCGCAAATCATCCCGAGGATTCATGGACATCCAACGAAAGAAAAGCCTACTGGATCAATGCGTATAATGCTTTCACGGTAAAGCTGATTGTGGATAATTATCCGATAAAATCGATCAAGGATCTCGGAGGATCCATTTATCGTGTCAATACGCCTTGGGACATTAAATTCATCAAAATTGAGGGGAAAGAATATCACCTGAACGATTTAGAGCACAACATTATTCGCAAGCAATGGAATGACGCCCGGATTCACGCGGTACTGAATTGTGCGGCAGAATCTTGCCCGGCTCTCAGGAAAGAAGCCTATGTAGCAGAAAGACTGGATGAACAGTTGGATGATCAAATGCGTCAGTTTGTAAATAACGACAAAAAGAACATTATCAATAAGGATAGCGCAAAACTTTCCAAGCTTTTCAAATGGTATTCAGGTGATTTCAAAGCTAATGCTCCGAGCATTATTGCTTATATCAATAAATATTCAAAAGTAAAACTGAACGAAGATGCCGAAATTGATTACCTGGATTATAGCTGGAAATTAAACGACACGGCCAATTTCAAATAAATAAGACCTAATCAGTAAAGGAAATTATTGTACGGGTATCTTTCTTTAAAGATCGCTTTAACCTCCTCATAAAGCACCTCTTTAAGTTCCTCAAAATTGATCTTTTCCTCGGCTGAAATGAACACACATTTTTTGTTATTCAGTCGTGACATCCATTGTTTTTTTAATTCTTCGAGCGTATAACTTTCTTTTTTTTCTGAAGAGAGATCATCGGGATCCTGCGGTTCATATTTATAAGCATCTATCTTATTGAAAACCACAATGGTCTTCTTTTCTGATTTGATTATTTCACCAAGTGTCTCGTTCACCACGTTATAATGATCCTCGAAGTTTGAATGAGAGATATCGACCACATGCAATAATATGTCTGATTCTCTTACTTCATCCAGCGTAGACTTAAACGATTCGACCAGTTGATGCGGAAGCTTTCGAATGAATCCAACCGTATCCGAAAGTAAAAAAGGTAAATTTTCAATAACCACCTTTCGGACGGTGGTATCGAGCGTCGCAAAAAGTTTATTTTCAGCAAAAACTTCTGATTTGCTCAGTGCGTTCATGATGGTACTCTTACCAACGTTCGTATAACCCACCAGGGCTACTCTGACCAGCTGACCTCTGTTTCCCCGTTGCACGGCTTTCTGCTTGTCAATTTCCTTTAATTTCTTTTTTAAAAGACTGATTTTTTGTTTGATGATTCTTCGATCCGTTTCGATCTGGGTTTCTCCCGGACCACGCATTCCTATCCCTCCTTTCTGCCTTTCAAGGTGAGTCCACATGCGCGTAAGTCTGGGCAAGAGATATTCATATTGTGCTAATTCGACCTGTGTTTTCGCGTGGGCTGTTCTTGCTCTGGAGGCAAAAATATCCAGAATCAGATTGCTCCTGTCCAGAATCTTTACATTCAGTATTCGCTCAACGTTTCGAAGCTGTGAAGGAGATAGATCATCATCGAAAATCACCAGTTCGATGTTATTTTCGTCGACATATTGTTTAACCTCGTCCATTTTACCGGTTCCGAGGAAGGTTTTAGGATTAGGAACTTCCAGATTTTGTAAAAATTTCTTCTGTGTAACAGCGCCGGCGGTTTCGGCAAGAAATTCGAGTTCATCAAGATGTTCTTTTGCTTCTTCGTTGGTTTGGAACTGAGTAATTACTCCTACCAGTACCGCTCTCTCACCGGAAATCTCTTCGTTGATTTTTCCTATCTCCATGAATTAATTATGTCTTTATTCGTATAATCCTTGTTTACAAGGGTAAAATATTTCCCGGTTAAAAAAATAGTATGTTCGCCACTAATATCAAGAACATCCTTCAACACACGGGTTGTTTTTTCAGAACCAACCGGCTCCAAGTTCCGGATAAATGAATGGCCAAGGTATGGCGATGAAAATCAGTATCAACCCAATGCCGTAATAGCGAAAAACCAGTTTATGCCGGATTTTATTGATCGGATGTCTTTCTGCTTTCCCCCGACCAATGGTTACCAACAGAATTGCAAAGAACATGATCAGGGCGTGCTCAATGGCAAAAAAGTGAAATTTAGCATCTCCCATCATTCCCTCTACAAACTGAACTTTATCACTGATAAAATATAAAATTAATCCAAGTACAAGCTGCAGATGAAGAAATATCATGGTAAAAAGATTGATCATTTTATCTTTTTTGGAATAGGTGTCAGAATTTCTGTTCAACAGCGCATTAATGATCGCAATCAATAATAGCAGAAGTATGATATATCTCAAACCCGAGTGAGCCGCAATTAGACCGTTCATAAAGTTTCTATTTTTGTCCAAAAATACCTAAATTCCACTTATTTCGGGAAGTATTTTGCATGAATTAATTATTTTCGAACCCTTAATCAATGAAATATATGAAGATTCGGCCTTTTTTGAGTTTACTGATAACTTTTATTGTCAGTTTTTCGGCTTATTCACAACTTCCGGTACCGGAAAACGGGGTTAAAACTTCCGTACCTGAAATTTATGTTTTCAAAAATGCGGATATCATTGTTAGTCCCCAGGAAACCATCCATAAAGGAACACTGATTGTAAAAAACGGGCGAATAGAAGCCGTAGGAAAATTAATTATTGTTCCAAAAGGTGCAGTTGTTGTTGATTTGGAAGGCAGAACCATCGTCCCTGCTTTCATAGAAACCAACTCATCGATAGGGCTTCCAAAGCCCTCTAAACCGGAATGGTCACCCAGACCTCAACTGGAAAGTGCTAAAGAAGGGGCTTTTTACTGGAACGAATCTATTAAACCCGAAATCCGTGCGGCAGAAAGTTTTAAGGTAGATGCCAAGGCATCAAAAACACTTCAGGAAATGGGGTTTGGATTTGCCATAACACACATGCCCGACGGCATTATGCAGGGGACCGGTGCTGTTATTGCCCTGGGCGAGCTCAATCAACGAAAAGCTCTTGTGGAAATCGAGGCCGGCGCATTTTACTCATTCGACAAAGGGGTTTCACGGCAGAGTTATCCATCTTCTCAAATGGGAAGCATAGCCTTGTTTCGTCAGGCAATGGTTGATGCTCAGTATTATTCGCGAAACAGTGGATGTCTTCCAAAAAATCTTTCGCTGGAAGCCCTCAACGCACAACTGGATCTTCCGCTGATCTTTCAGGTGGAAGATAAACTCGAAGTTCTGCGTGCCCAGAAATTGGGCGAAGAATTCGGTCTTAATTTCACCATTTTCGGCGCAGGTGATGAATATGAGCGTATTGATGCACTGAAGAACCGGAAGAATTTTCTGATTGTTCCAATTAACTTTCCGGATGCTTACGAAGTAGGTGACCCTTATGTATCGCGGCAAATCCCCCTGGGAGACCTTAAGCACTGGGAATTGGCGCCCTCCAATCCTTACATCCTCAAGAAAAACAATATAAAGTTCGCTATTAGCAGCTTCGGGCATGAAAAAGCAGCTGACTTTTGGAAGCACCTTTATAAAGCTATGGAAAGTGGCCTAAGTCGTGAGGATGCTATAGCCACCCTCACAACCATACCTGCGGAAATTTTCAGGTTGTCGGAACAAATGGGCACTTTGGAGGAGGGTAAACTAGCCAGTTTTTCAATTTTCAGCA
This sequence comes from Brumimicrobium sp., assembly GCA_033722555.1. Lineage (GTDB taxonomy): Bacteria > Bacteroidota > Bacteroidia > Flavobacteriales_D > Crocinitomicaceae > Brumimicrobium. The sequence continues at coordinate 7,482 of JAWVYS010000042.1, read as the reverse complement.
AAGATCCATTCAAATTCAAAGATGCCGAACTTTATGAAATGTGGTCGGTAGGTGAACAGCATATCATCAATGAACCGTCTCAGGTGGATATTCGTGGTAAATTTCGGATCACCATTGAAGACAAAGCCTACACGATTCTCATCGAAGGAGCAAAATCAAAACCTACGGGAAAAGTTACAACTTATTCGACCAAAACGGATTCTACGGCTAATCCCGTAAAATCAGTTATGGACACCAATGAAGTTAAAGCGACTGTCGTTTTAAATGAAAATGACGCTTCGGTTTATTTTACCGTCAATGACAACTATTATGATGGAGCCATTACACTTCACGGGAAGTTCAACGAGAAGGTTGGTGCATTTATCGGACAAGGGCAAACTGCGGATGGGGAATGGATCAAATGGTCTGCTATTCGCATCCAGAAACATGAGGATAAACAAAAAGCCGAAGAGAATCAAATAGTGATTGACACGATGTCCTTAGGGAGTCCTTTACTGCCGAATATGGCTTACGGTTGGGATAGTCTGCCCGGGCCTCAGACTTTCGTTTTACGCAACGCGACCCTTTGGACGAATGAAGCAGAGGGAATTGTGAAAAATGGCACTGTGATTATTCGGGACGGTAAAATCAGTTTTGTCGGTACAGGCAACTTCACTATTCCGGCAGGTACGATTGAGATTGACTGTAAAGGCAAACATATTACCTCAGGTATAATCGATGAACACTCGCACATCGCTATATCCAAAGGCGTTAATGAAGGTGGCCAGGCTATTTCTGCCGAGGTAAGTATTGGTGATGTTGTCAGATCCGATGATATCAACATTTACAGGCAACTCGCCGGTGGCGTAACAGCAGCTCAGTTGTTACACGGATCAGCAAATCCGATCGGCGGACAATCTGCACTCGTTAAACTTAAATGGGGACATACCCCGGAGGAAATGCTGATAGACAACGCACCAGGGTTTATAAAATTTGCTTTGGGTGAAAACGTGAAGCAGTCGAACTGGGGTGATTATAACCGCGTTCGGTTTCCTCAGACAAGAATGGGAGTCGAACAGGTGTTTTATGATGCCTTTCTGCGTGCTAAAGAATATCATCAGCAATGGGAAGAATACAACAGTATGTCTGAAAAAGAACGTCAAAAGAAAGGTGTCAAGGAACCCGCGCGCGATATGGAATTGGAAATCGTGTGGGAAATCATTAACAGTGAAAGATTCATTTCATGCCACAGCTATGTTCAAAGCGAGATCAATATGCTTATGCATGTAGCTGATTCAATGGGATTCACCGTAAACACGTTCACGCACATACTTGAAGGATATAAAGTTGCGGACAAAATGAAGGAGCACGGAGCCGGGGCAAGTACATTCTCCGACTGGTGGGCCTATAAATTTGAAGTGTTAGACGCTATTCCGTATAATGCTTCACTCATGATGGAACAGGGACTCACGGTAGCCATCAACTCGGACGACGCAGAGATGGGAAGAAGACTCAATCAAGAGGCAGCCAAAGGAATCAAATACGGAGGAATGACCGAAGAAGAAGCCTGGAAAATGGTAACACTGAATCCTGCCAAACTCTTGCACCTCGATGATCGAATGGGAAGTTTAAAAGAAGGCAAAGACGCAGACATCGTAATCTGGAACACAAATCCGTTAAGCATCACAGCTCGACCAATGTATGTATTTATAGACGGTGAGAAATTGTATGATGATGTCACGGATGCTTCCAAAAGAGAATACATCAGAAAGGAAAAAGCAAGATTGATTTCAAAAATGCTCGATTCCAATAAAAAGGGTGAGCCGGCAAAGGCCTTTGTGAAAAAGAAAGAGAAGCACTGGCACTGCGACACACTTGGGGATACGGCTGAATGAATTATAGTAGAAAAATATGAAGTACGCGATTATCATTATTATCTCTGCAGGAATTAACCTGTTAGGGTTTTCACAACAACGTATCTTATTCGCTAATGCCACGGTCCACGTCGGCAATGGAGACATGATCAATCAGGGGTTGGTGGGTGTCGTTGGAGAAGAAATTGTTTTGGTGGAAAATGCGCTAACCTACACATTGGATCGTACACAGTGGGATACGATTATAGAACTTCGGGGTAAACATCTTTATCCCGGATTCATTGCGCCGAATTCCACACTGGGCCTTACGGAAATAGACGCTGTACGGGCAACAATCGATTTCGATGAGGTTGGAACATACAACCCCCATATCCGCTCGCTGATCGCATTCAACGCAGAATCGCAAATTATCGCTACCGTTAAAACCAACGGAGTCTTGTATGCACAAGCCACACCGCAGGGAGGAGTTATTTCAGGAACTTCCTCTGTTTTACATATGGATGGTTGGAATTGGGAAGATGCCGCGGTTAAGATAGACGACGGAATACATTTAAACTGGCCGCAAACGCTTCAGGGCGGTGGCTGGTGGGCAGAACCGGCGCCTAAGAAAGCGAATGAAAAATACGGCGAGGAAACCCAAAAAATCAAGGATTTCTTCACCGCAGCAAAAGCCTACGGAGATGGCGCCAAATCATTTGACCAAAGATATGATGCAATGCAGAATATTTTTAAAGGAACTCAACGCCTGTATATTCATGCCAATGAATTAAAAGCACTTCTGGATATTATTGAATTCTGTTACGATTTCAATATTAAATATCCCGTGATTGTTGGTGGGTATGACAGTTACCTGATCACCAGACAACTCAAAGATGCCGGAATTCCGATTATATTGAAAGGAGGACATACACTCCCTGAAAATGAAGATGACCCAATCGATCTTCCGAACAGATTGCCTAAACTTTTAAAAGAAGGAGGGGTCAATTTTTGCCTGCAAAATTCCGGAGGGATGGAGACTATGAACACCCGAAATCTTCCTTTTCTTGCAGGCAATGCGATGGCTTACGGCTTATCGGAAGAGGAGGCTGTACGGGCCGTTACACTCAGTGCGGCAGAAATTCTCGGTATTGACAATTGGATTGGAAGCATCGAAAAGGGTAAGAAAGCAAGTTTATTTGTCAGCGATGGAAATGCCCTCGAAATGAAAACACACCATGTGTCACTCGCTATGATCAATGGAAAATTCGTTTCATTGACAAACAGACAACTGGAACTTTATAAGACATACAAAAAGAAATACGAAAAAGGATAAAAAAAGAAGGCTGTACCTGAGTACAGCCTTAAATTTTTCTTTTCTCAAAAAAAATTATTTTTTGATATCCTTCTGAATCTGCTCTGCTTCCTTTTCAACTGCTTTTGCTGATTCTTTTATTTGTTCTTTGGTCGTGGTAGTCATTTGATCCACTTCTTTTTCTACTTTGTCAGCTGTCTTTTCCATCTTTTTTTCGACCTCCTGGACAACTTCTTCTGTCTTCTGTTCGGTTTCTTCCATTACGGCTTCAGGCCCCTCCAGTTCGTCCCTGGTTTCTTCATTCATTTCTACCGCAGTGGTTTCATCTGTTGTTTCAGCACCTTCCTTACAAGCGGTAAACGAAAAAGCTATCACACAAGCCGTTGCAATTAAAATTAATTTCTTCATAACATTCCATGTTTTGGTTTACAATTGAAGCTAATTTAACAAAATTGATAGGTTTTTGCCGGATTTTTTGTTAATTTTTATTTAATTTTTAACTGATCGCTGTATTTTTAAGCGAGTATTGACAATTATCCCGTACTGGCGTGATTGGATGATTTGCTGTATTTTTTTGCAATTCACTGAGCAAAAATGTCTATTAAATGTTATATTTGGTAGGAACAGATTTATTAACTAAAAAAATACAAGAAAATGGCATTCAAATTAGCAGATTTACCTTATGCATATGACGCTCTAGAGCCTCATATTGATGAAAAAACAATGAGAATTCACCACGATAAACATCACCAAGGTTATACAGATAAGTTAAACGCAGCAATTCAGGGAACCGATTTGGAAAACAAATCCATTGAGGAAATCTTAAGAGAAGGAAAAGGTAAACCGGCTGTGCGGAATAACGGAGGAGGATATTACAATCACAACCTGTTTTGGGAGGTAATGTCTCCAAAAGGAGGAGGCAGTCCCAAGGGAGAACTCGCTGAGGAAATTAACAACACTTTCGGATCTTTTGATTCCTTTAAGAATAAATTTTCAGAAGCAGCTACTGGTCAGTTTGGATCCGGATGGGCGTGGCTATGCGTTACTTCTGAGGGACTGAAGGTTTGCTCAACTCCAAATCAGGATAACCCGCTTATGGGAGAAGGCTGCGGAGGAACACCTATCTTGGGAATCGACGTATGGGAACACGCCTACTACCTCAATTACCAGAATAAAAGACCTGATTACGTAGAAGCTTTCTTCAATGTAATTAATTGGGATGAAGTTGAAAAGAAATACAAAAATGCCAAAAGATAGGCATTAATACGCTACCCATTTAAGCTGTAAGGTTGTCTTAAAAGACAACCTTTTTTTTGTCAAACTATTTAAATAAACTGGTTACGTTACCGGCAAACAACTTAATAGCTATGGCTAAAAGAATTATTCCAAAAACTTTCTTAAGGATCGCTATACCGCCGGCACCTAATACTCTCTCTATTCTGCGCGTCAATCTTAATACAATTAAAACAATCACCATATTGATAACGATCGCTATAAGAATATTTATCATAGCATATTCCGCACGGAGAGAGATCAAGGTTGTCATTGAACCCGCTCCGGCAATCACGGGAAACGCAATAGGAACGATACCGGCACTCTTCCCTTTGATGCTTTGCTCTTTAAAAAGTTCAACACCCATTACCATTTCAATGGCCATTGCAAACAAAATTAAAGACCCCGCCACCGCAAACGATTCAACATTTACGCCGAATAATTTCAGGATTTGTTCACCGGCTATCAAAAAAGCAATCATGATAATCGTTGAAACGAAGGTTATGCGAGGAGCATGAAGCTGACCAATTGATTCCTTGTACTTTAAAATGATCGGAATCGAACCAATAATATCAATCACCGCGAACAAAACCATTGTGGCTTTGAATATTTCATTTAAGCTGATACTCAGAAAAAAATCCCCCATTGTTCATCCATTTAATTCCTAAATCTTCAATTCAGAATCGAAGGTATTCGGACAAGCCGAAACCATTTTCATTCCGGAGATAGATTCAATTAATTCTCTTATTTATCAAAAATGCCTTAATTTTGTTCCTAAAATCAGATTTTTATGAAACTACTGCTGCTTTTTACCGGTCTTCTTCTGACATTTATTGTGTCGTCACAAAGTTCAGAATCCCTTATCCGGTTCGAAAATACAAAACTCAGAAAAGAACTCACCGTACCTCATTCGGTAGCAGACATATCTCAACCCTTTAAAGCAGGACAAAGTTATACATTCGAATTGAATCCCGGACATCTGTTTTCCTGTTTTGGTGTTGGATTCAACACCCCGAATCATTCGCTTGATCCGGGAGCTTTCGCTGTTTCCTACAGAACACGTTCAGAAAACGGTAAATGGTCGGAATGGCTTCAATCAGAAGCTGATTTTCAACCGGCTGATACCCCTACAGAGAAATACTGGACGGATGCTCTCTTTACTGACGACGCAACAAGTCAGTCGTTTCTTCAGATCAGAATAAATTCTCCGGTCGATCTTACAGGCCTGCGAATAGAAATGTTCGATGGGAATTATCGCGATCCGGAAAATCATTCAGACGATACAAAAAACACCCAGTCAACGAACCTACCCAAAGCCAACTGTCCTCAGTTTCCCACCATTATACCTCGAAGTCAGTGGTGTGGTGGAGCAGCATCTTGTACGCAGGTCAATGCCCCCTATAGTCCGACTTACATCAATATCGGGCATATCGTGATTCATCACGGAGCTTCTCCGAACACCTACACAGACGGGGAGGCAGTGGTACGATCGTATTACAATTACCATGTAAATACGCTTGGCTGGACAGACATAGGCTATAATTACCTGATAGATAAATACGGTAATTTCTATCAGGGTAGACACAATCCCAACCTCCCTACTTCTGATGTAAGAGGGGCTCACGCCGGAGCCGCTAACAGCAGTTCAATCGGGGTTAACTTTTTAGGAAATCTGGATGTATCGATCACAACACAGGCCCAGCTGGACAAATTGTACGAATTGCTTGCCTGGTGGTTCGATTACAAAGCCCTGGATCCTTTAGGCTCTGCAAATATGCAGACCCAGGCTTATGGCGTGCAGTATATGGAACGAATTACCTGTCACCGAGATATTAATCCAACTTCTTGCCCGGGGAACGACATGTATGCCCGAATGGCTACAATCCGTCAGGAAGTAAAAGACCTCATCGATAATTGCAACAATGTGGTTACGGATAATATAGCCCCAAGCACACTCGTTTCTTCGGATTACTTTTGGAGGGGGCATGATTTCTGGGCTGAATTTGACGACACGGATAATCCCGGAGGAAGTGGTGTGGAACAGCAGTATTATCAGGTTCTTGAATACGACGGCTCAGAGTGGCGCGCCAATCAGAGCAACGGATTTTTCAATGATAATTTTAATGTGGCGTTGCATCCGGACTGGACAATCGTTTCCGGTAACTGGAATATTTCCGCCGGTTCACTTTTACAAAGTGACGAAACGTCGGGTAATACCAATCTCTACACCCTGCTGGATCAAAACGTCAATAATTCCTATCTCTATCAATGGTCAGCCAATATGAGTGGAAGCGGAACAAACCGAAGATCCGGTCTGCATTTTTTTGTGGACGATCCTACCCTTCCCAACAGAGGAAATTCTTATTTGGCCTGGTTCAGAGCCGATGATAACGCCGTTCAGCTTTATCGGGTGACGAACGATGTGTTGAACCTCCTTGTGGACCTCCCCTTAACCATAAATGCAAACACCTGGTATGATTTCAAAGTGACTTACGACCCTTCTACGGGTGAAATAGAGTTCTTTATGGATAATCAGCGGGTTTTATCTTACACAGATACGAATCCCCTGACCTCAGGTACCCATATTTCTTTGAGAAACGGTGATTCTCAGGTCGCCATCGATAATTTGAAGGTGAGAAGAAACAGGGATTTCAAGGAAAAAATATTTGTAGGTCCGCAAAATATTAAAGACGCTCGTTATGAAAGTCCAAACAACAGCCAGGACGCCTGCAGAATAAATTCGATCGTTAAAGATGCCGCTGATAACTGGTCATCGCAAAACGCGAAAAACATCTATGTGGACTGGACTTTACCTACAACTTCCGGAACGGTCAATAATCAGTGGCAGACCGCTGATTTTACAGTCAATTTTTCAGATGCTGATAACGCCAACGGCAGTGGATTGCAAAAATCATTCTATCAGGTAATTGACTTCGATGGATCTTATTGGGGTGCAAATAATCAAAACGGTTTTTATAGCGATAATTTTGATCAGGGAGCTATACATCCCAACTGGAGTACTGTTACCGGAAACTGGGACGTTGCAAACGGATACCTGCAACAGAC
>JAWVYS010000041.1:0-27052 GCA_033722555.1 Brumimicrobium sp. | reverse complement strand
GCAAAGGATTCGTCGCTCATTCTCTTTTTGAGATCGGCAGCATCTATGAGCGATCCATCAGAATTATCTGTGCTATAGACATAAATAAAATGATCCGTTGGTTGAGCGTCAATGAATGCACTCAGTTCTTCTTTGAATGATGAATGGGTGAAAGACGAGGAGAGCTTGTAATAATTATCGATGTCATAGGTATGATTAAAAGCCCATTGGAAAAGTTCCATTTTATCGGCTTCGAATGAAAATTCTTCAGCAAGCTTTTGAATGTCCGAAACACTCAGGCATTTATTCTTAGTTGCTTGCTTGATGATGTTCATTTTCTCATCCGCAAAGGAAGCGTTTCTCACTATTTTCACCAGTTGATCTGTATTATTCAGAAGTGTACCATTATTGCAGTTCACATAACCCGAATAGGAGGGTATCAGCGAGTAATTTACTTGTTGTTGAGAAGACGTCTGAGAGGGGTTGTTTTCGGATACTACAACTGTGGTATTAACAGAATGATCACTGTCAACTGTTGAAACCCATTCACCCGGTTTCACATCTAAAAAAGTGATCACTTCTTGTCTGTCAGATTCATTTTTTAGTGCATTGATTACCACCTGATAGTTTTCGGTGTCGAATGTACGTCTATAACCTTCCTTTGCTATTTTTTTGCCATCTACAGTCGGATAATCTATTTTGATGATTCCTGCTACCTGATCAGAAGTCATGCACTGCGTTTTGAAGAAATTCAACACCTTATCTTCCCGTGTAAACATGTTTGCATTCTCTAATTCATATTTGAAATCAAGAAACTGTTTAGAACTAACCGAAGGTCCTGAACACATGGTGCCGTTATCCATAAATTTGTAGGAGTATTTACTGTTATTCGTCTGAGTAATATTCTGTTCCTGAATATTGGTTTCAGTGATTGTAGTAGTTTGCACATTTGGATCTTTTACGGTTACTTTTGCTCCGTTTTCGTTAATGCTGATCTCGATACCTGCTTCTCCGGAATGTTGGGTCTGTACCTGCGTTTGAACGGTTTCAGTTTTTCCGCCCTGTGACTGTTTATTTGTTTCCTTTACCGAAGTGTTTACCTGATTGTGAGTTGCCGTAGTATTTGTTATTTCCTGATCGTGATACACCACGGTTCCCTGTCCTGTTGAAGGGTTGGACGGTGCTTGTGTTCGACCTGCAAACTTTAGTTTGAATTTCCCTTTTTTATAAGCAGCTTCAAGACTAATCTGTTCACGAGGTTCCAAAAAGCTAATTCCTTGTTCAAGAACGGGAAGGTTTTGATCCGCAAAAATAACGCGCACCTTATAAAACTCACCGGGAAGGTTCGTAACGGTTACGTTTGTTTCGGGTTCCGCATTTTGCCTAATGCCGTTCACTACTACGTAGAAAGGTTTACTTTCCTGTGTGAACACAACAAGGTTATTTCCCTGACTAAATAGAACCGATGTGAAAAGAATAAATGATGACAGTAAAAATGTTTTCATGATCGTATTTGTTTAATTTTTTCGACCTTGAATCAATGTTTGTGCCGAAAGAACGGTGTAAAAGGAGTTTTCTCTTATTTCACAGTAATTTAACAAAAGCTAGTTGTCTCCTTCCTGTGCGCTGTAATCTGAAAAAGTTTGTTCGTCAGCAAAATAATAGATACGTACTACGGCTGTATCGTTTAAGAAGTCGATTTTACCAACCTCGAAGCGATTCAGATTTAAACCTGTTCGTTTCTCAAGATCGGTTTTCATTTCGTCATAACGATCAGGTTTAATTAAATCAATTTTTTCGTAAACGATCGTTTTTCTTATCTCATGTTTGAGTAACCAGACATATTCGAGGCCGGCAGTAAGTAAAACTACCGCACCGTTTAAAATAAGGACTTCAACAATGCTTACCTGCTGTTTTGCAAGAGAATTTGCTACAGATATTCCGATGATGATGAACAAATAGGTCATCTCCTTGATCTCCATCGCATTTGTTCGGTAGCGGATGATACCGAAAATAGCAAAAAGACCAAGCCCCATCCCTATATCAATATCCAGCTTTTTAAGTGAAAAGCAGAGAAAGAAAACGATCAATCCGATCAGGTAATAGGTAAAGAGATAGTCCTTTCTTTTCGTCTGTGGGTAATAAATGAATCGTATAATTATCGTAGAGAAGAAAAGATTTAGGAACAATCGATACAACAGAGTGTAAACATCTTTATTAAAAAGTTGCAGATCCAGAAGTTCTACAATACCTTTAGAGGAATCAAGTAGCGTCATTTATTAGTTTTAATTTCAATAATTTCTTTTTAAACCTGTTGTATTTTAGCTCTTTTTCGCTATATAGTTCAATAGCTCCTATACAATATTTACTGAGCCTGTAGGGTCTCATTCCTTTACTTCTCATCATCCGATAAAAAATTGAACCACGATCCAGCTTTTCCTGCTTCAGTTCGGCAATGACAAGTTGCGGATACTGTCTGGCTTCATTTTTCCATTCAAACTTTAAATCAGTATCAAGGGTTAATCTTTCTTTTTTATCTTGGCTTACCAGTGTAATTCTTTTGTAGGTATTCCAAAGTTTGGGTTCCAGATTTTCCTGATCTGCGACAAATTTATGTATAAAATCTTTAGAATTTTGAGAAAGATCATATTCAAATTTCTGGACAGGTATTCTTTTCTTTTTTGTACGCCCTTTAATTTTTTCTTTTACTTCCAAAAAGTACAGGTCATTGTCGGCATATTTTCGGAAGCGGATCTTGAAGCGATGATTTTTTTTGTTGTGATGATCTTTATAGAAATCAAAAGCGCTTTTATCGAAATAGAGGCTTTCATAAGAGGATATGCGTTTTCCCTGAACTTCAAGCACACGGTAATCTTTAACCAGTTCCTTCAGAATTTCGGGCAAAATTCCTATGTGGAAAGCAAATTTGGTGTCTATCCTATCCATCAATCCCGCTGTGTCCATTTCTTCAAGAGAAATGACATCAAAATCACTCAAAACCTCCTTAACTTTTTCCATGATTGGTTTCAAATTTAATTTTTTATTTCGTGTTTGAATTATAATTGATCGAAAACATATAGTTTTACCAAACGTTACTTAACTAATCCGGTTGATTTAGACAGTTACTGTCTTTAATTATCATAAAAATCCAGGGTTGATCTAAACAGAGTTACAATGAAAGAGATATATTCTTTTGAATATGAGCGTTACAGCGATCTGAAGGAACTTTCCGATAAGAGAAAAAAAGTATTAAAAGAAGCTGAAAAAGCGCTTGCTCATGCTTATTCGCCTTATTCGAAATTTAGCGTAGGAGCGGCACTTCTTCTCAATGACGGAAATATCATTCACGGGTCAAATCAGGAGAATCGTGCATATCCGTCAGGATTATGTGCTGAAAGGGTTGCTCTTTTTAGTTACGGTGCAGGTAATTCAAACGAAAAGATTGAAAAGTTAGGGATAGTAAGCTCAGGTAAATTACTGAATAAATCCGATCTTCTAACTCCTTGCGGTGCGTGCCGTCAGGTGATGGCTGAGTTTGCATACAGGCAAGACAGTGATTTTGAGATTCTGATGAAAAACGCTGACGGAAGTATCTTAGTTTTTAAAGGAATAAGTCAGTTACTTCCATTTACTTTTGGTTCTGAACAGTAGAATTGCTACTTTCAGAAAAAATAATCAAAGGTCGGCTAAATAAAAATTTTATATTTGCCTCAACGAATTAAAGACGTGTAAACATGGCGACGAAATCTTCTAGAAAACCAACTGAAACAACAAGGAAATCGAAGTCAGCAAATAAGCTGAAGTTTCCAAAAGAAACCTACGTTAAGTGGTATAAAGACATGCTCTTAATGAGGAAGTTTGAAGAAAAAGCAGGTCAGTTATATATTCAACAGAAATTCGGAGGCTTTTGTCACCTTTATATAGGCCAGGAAGCAGTTGTTGCCGGAACGGTTTCAGCTTCGCGTCCCACGGATCTCCACATGACAGCTTATAGGGATCATGCGCATCCCATTGGTCTTGGGACTGATGTTCGGGTCTTGATGGCGGAACTTTTCGGACGTAAAACGGGCTGTTCCAAAGGTAAAGGAGGTTCTATGCATTTCTTCGATAAAAAGGTAAACTTCATGGGAGGCCATGGAATTGTGGGTGCACAGATACCAATGGGAGCCGGCGTAGCCTTTGCGGAAAAATATAAAGGAACGGACAATGTAGTTTTTGTTTCTTTTGGTGATGGAGCGGCTCGGCAAGGTGCCTTGCACGAGACCTTTAATATGGCGATGCTTTGGAAAGTCCCGGCGATTTTCATTGTTGAAAACAATAATTATGCGATGGGAACATCGGTTGAACGCACCACCAATGTAATGGATCTTTCAAAACTTGGTTCTTCGTATGAAATGCCTTCTTATTCGGTGAATGGAATGTTGCCTGAAGAGGTGCACGATGCGATTGAGATGGCGGCTGAAAGAGCAAGAAGAGGTGAGGGACCAACACTCTTGGATATTAAAACTTACAGATATAAAGGTCACTCAATGTCCGATCCTCAGAAGTATAGAACCAAAGATGAGGTGAAGGAATATCAAGCAAAGGATCCCATTGAACATGTACTGAAGATAATAAAGGATAATAAATTCTTAACCGAAGACAAGATAAAGGAGATTCAAGACTGGGTAGATAATGAGATTAAGGAAGCGATTGAATTTGCTGAAGATTCTCCGTATCCGGATCCAGAAGAACTTTATGAGGATGTTTATAAGACCGAGGACTATCCATATATTAAAGAATATTAAAAAAACGTAACAAACATGGCTGATGTTATTTTAATGCCCAAATTATCAGATACTATGACTGAAGGTGTAGTAGCTGAATGGCATAAAAAAGTAGGAGACAAAGTATCATCCGGAGAAGTAATCGCTGAGATTGAGACAGATAAGGCAACGATGGAGTTTGAATCGTTTTACGACGGTAAACTGTTGCATATTGGGGTAGAACAAGGGGAAACCGCTCCTGTGGATGCCGTATTGGCCGTGATAGGTGAGGAAGGAGAGGATATAGAAGCTGCTATCGAAAAGGCAAAAAAAGATAACGGCGGAACAACCACTGCGGATAAAAAAGAAGAGAAGGAGGAATCCTCTGAGGAGAAAGAAACCACAGAAGAAGTGGCTGCCAGGAAAGAGGAAAAAAGAGAGGAGAAGAAGGAGTCCAATGAAAAAACTGAAACAAAAAGCGCTGCTTCATCGGAAAATATTCAGCAGGTTTCTTCCGGTGATCAGGGCCGGGTTTTTGCCTCTCCGCTGGCGAAGAAATTAGCAAAGGATAAAGGTGTCGACCTACAAAATGTTCAGGGTACCGGAGAGAATGGAAGAATAGTTAAGAGAGACATTGAAAACTATGTTCCTTACGAAAGACCGGAATCGAAAAGTGTTGTGACTCGCGGAGCCTCGCTCGAGGAGTCTTATACAGAAGAGAAAGTTTCTCAGATGCGCAAGACTATTGCCAAACGTTTGGCTGAGAGTAAATTCAGCGCTCCTCACTTTTATCTTACATTGGATATCGACATGGATAATGCGATGGCTGCCCGAAAAGCGGTCAATGAGCAGGAAGGAATCAAGATATCTTTCAACGATATGGTGATTAAAGCGTGCGCAGTTGCATTGCGTAAGCATCCGGCTGTAAATAGTGCCTGGTTGGGAGACAAGATCCGTAAGAATGATCATGTACATGTTGGAGTTGCGGTAGCCGTTGAGGATGGACTGCTTGTTCCGGTAATACGGTTTGCAGATACCAAAGGCCTTATGACTATTAATTCTGAAGTGAAAAACTATGCAGAAAAGGCCAAGAATAAGAAATTACAGCCTGAAGACTGGGAAGGCAATACGTTTACCATCTCTAATTTAGGAATGTATGGCATAGAGGAGTTTACTGCGATCATTAACCCGCCGGATAGTTGTATCATGGCTGTGGGTGGCATTAAGCAGGTTCCAGTAGTTAAAAACGGTCAGGTTGTTCCGGGTAATGTTATGAAAGTGACCCTTTCTTGTGATCACAGAGTAGTTGATGGTGTTACGGGTGCAGAATTCCTGAATACCTTTAAGTCCTACATGGAGAACCCGATTAAAATGCTGGTATAATTTGAATAAAATATATTTGATGGGAATGATGGTGATGTCATTCCCATTTTTTTTACCAATAAATTCAGAATGAATTATTCATTACGCCCTCACATATTTGTGTGTCTATTATTGGTTGTCAATTTTATAGCCTTTTCACAGGAGGCCGAAAAAATGAAATTGGGAGCACTTGAAAACCTTTATAGAATCAACGAAAATCTTTATCGTTCCGAACAACCAAAAAAATCAGATTTCGTAATTCTCGACAGTCTGGGGATTAAGACAGTGATCAGTCTCAGAAATCGGATTGGTGACAAATCCAGAGCTAAAAAAAGTAATCTGACCTTAAAAAGGGTAAGGATAAATGCTTGGCGCATGTCTTATGATGATATCGTGCGTGCACTGAAGGCGATTGAAGAATCAGAGAAACCTGTTTTAATACATTGTTTACACGGTTCGGATCGTACTGGTGCGGTGGTAGCTGCCTACCGCATGGTTTATGAAGGATGGCCAAAAGAAAAGGCAATTGAGGAATTTTTGATGGAGCAATACGGTTACCACGAAGGCTGGTTTCCGGGAATACTTGATCTTCTTCGGGAGCTTGACGTAGAGCAACTCAGAAAGGACCTGAAAAACTGAATTACAGGTTTGGGTAGGGTACAGGTGACTCTGTTGTGTCACCCGCCGCGAAAAACAATTTATTTACTCGCCTGTTTAGACTGTATAACCAAAAAACAATATAGTCATGAAGAAATTTCTTATCACAGGTTTATCCTTTTTCCTATTGTTGGCCTGTAAAAATGAAACAACAGAAGAAGAACAACAAGCGATGAATAAAGGACCTGAAGACGAACAGGTTGAGGAGAAAGTTGTTGAAGATCAACAGGAGATGAACCAAGAAAATACTGTGATGGTCGTTATGGGAGCGAAAAGCGGAAGTACCGCCTCGGGTAACATCATACTGAAAGAAACGGATGGGAAGGTTTCTATGAATGTTGATATGAAAGGACTGAAACCGGGTAAACACGCCATCCATATTCATGAAAAAGGAGATTGTAGTGCGGAGGATGGAACAAGTGCCGGAGGGCATTGGAATCCGGAAAATAGCAAGCATGGTAAATTAGGCCATGATACATATCATATGGGTGATATTGGCAACCTTGAAGCAAACGAAAACGGGGAGGTAGTCTTCGGATTTCAAACAGACAAGTGGTGCCTCGGCTGTGCTGATACCACCAAGAACATTATGGGTAAAGCATTTATCATTCATGCCGGTGCCGACGATTTCAAGTCACAGCCTTCGGGAGCTGCAGGTGCGCGCGTTGCATGTGGTGTAATCAGTAAATAAAGAAGCGGATATTCAAAAAAAAAGAGGCTGTTGAAAAACAGCCTCTTTTTTTATGTTTTTATAAATGTTCGCGCCGATTAAGCAACGATTTCTTCTTTAGAGAAATGAAAATCAGCCTCAATTTTAGCATTTTCATCGGAATCAGAACCGTGTACAGCATTTTTCGCTTTTGATTCTGCGTACTTACTTCGAATTGTCCCCTCTGCTGCCTCAGCAGGATCAGTAGCTCCGATAAGTGTTCTGAAATCAGCTACTGCATTTTCTTTTTCTAGAACAGCAGCCACAATAGGTCCGGAAATCATGTAATCCACCAGTTCCTGATAAAAAGGTCTGTCTTTGTGAACTTCATAGAATTTTTTCGCTTCCTCTTCTGTTAACTGAGTGAGTTTCATCGCTACGATATCGAACCCCGCGTCAGTGATCATCTGAAGAATATTTCCGATATTACCGCTCTCTACCGCATCAGGTTTAATCATTGTGAATGTTCTGTTTCCCGCCATAATTGTTAAATTATATTCTGTTTTTTCTTTTTCCGGTGCAAAAGTAATGAATCATCCATATAAAATGCAATTAAAAAGTTTTTAATTCCGAACATTCAGTCTTTAGTGATCCCTCTTTTCGAAATTTTCTTTCTTTCTGTCTTCAATACGTTTGACAATAACATAAACCAGTGCACCAAAACCGAATAACACAGCCAGTGCGAAAATTAACATAAGTGCTATTCCAAAAACCTGTCCCATAAGCAAAGACATATTATTCTTTTAGTCTGACCGCCGTTCCGTATGCCAGGATCTCTGAGGCCCCTTGCATAATGGTGGAAGTGGAAAATCTTACATTCACAACTGCATTTGCTCCAAGTCGCGCAGCGTCATCAATCATCCGCTGGAGGGCTTCCTCCCTGGACTGAGCCTGAAGTTTGGTATATTCACTGATTTCACCCCCAACGAGGTTTTTCAATCCGGCAAAAATGTCGCGCCCAAAATTTCTCGCTCTAACAGTACTCCCTCTTACAATACCAAGCACTTCGATAGTTTCCTTGTCAGGAATTTTTTCCGTTGTTGTTATGATCATATTTTTTTTGTACCGAATTTACGAAATTCTTCTTGTTAAGTATTGAAGAATATGGAACGAATAGGGAGATTCATTTTAAAGCGATATTTCTAGAAGGATCATTCAGCTTTCTTCTGAATAAACCTTAAGTTTGTTTATCTGTTAATATTTTGGATATATGAGCCGATTAAATGCTGTATTCTGGGACGAGAGATATAAAAATAATCAGACGGGCTGGGATCTAGGTGAGGTATCTCCTCCTTTGGGTGATTACTTTGATACACTTTGGGATAAGTCCCTCTCAATTCTTATTCCGGGTGCAGGGAATGCTTATGAGGCTGATTATCTGTTGAAAAAGGGCTTTAATAACATCACGGTTATCGATATATCTTCAGAAGTAGTTTCCGGACTAAAAAAAAAATGGGAGGGAAAAAAAGAGATTCAGGTTTTAAGAGGTGATTTTTTTGACCTTCAGGGGAAATTCGATCTAATTGTAGAGCAGACCTTTTTCTGTGCGCTGGATCCTGATTTGAGGAATCAATATGTGAACAAGGTGTATGAACTTTTAAAACCCGATGGAAGACTTGTGGGTGTTTTGTTTGACAAGGAATTCGAAGACGGACCTCCTTTCGGAGGATCAAAGGATGAATATAAAGATCTTTTTCGGGACCGGTTAAAAATATGTAAGATGGAAACGTGCTATAACTCAATAAAGCCGCGTGAGGGGAGTGAGTTGTGGATAGATTTAGAGAAAGAAGGCTGATAATAACTGATATTTATCAGGAATCAAGGAATTGACCTTATTTATGTAACATTTGTATTTGCCGTTTACAACTGGTATAACGAAATTTGTAAGAGAATAAGAATTTAGGATTATGAAAATAGAACAAATTTATACGGGATGTTTGGCTCAAGGAGCTTATTACATTGTGAGTAATGGGGAAGCGGCGATTATTGATCCGCTGAGAGAGATAAAACCCTATATGGACAGACTTGAAAAGGACGGAGTAAAACTTAAATATATATTCGAAACTCATTTTCATGCTGATTTTGTTTCGGGGCATCTCGATCTGAGTAAAGCCACCGGTGCTCCAATCGTCTACGGGCCGACGGCTCAGCCAGAATTCGATTGTATAATAGCGGAGGATAATCAGGTTTTCGACCTTGGCAATGTTAAAATCAAAGTTTTACATACTCCGGGTCATACGATGGAAAGTACAACCTATTTGCTTTTCGATGAAGAGGGTAAGGAAAATGCCATTTTCTCCGGTGATACATTGTTTTTAGGTGATGTCGGACGACCTGATCTGGCTCAGAAGGCAACGAATTTGACGCAGGAACAGCTGGCTGGATATCTTTACGATAGTTTGATGGAAAAGATTATGCCTTTGCCAGATGATGTTACTGTTTATCCTGCTCATGGTGCGGGAAGCGCATGCGGAAAGAACATGATGAAGGAAACGGTGGATACCCTGGGAAATCAGAAGAAGGTGAATTACGCGCTGAATCAGCCGAATAAAGAAACGTTTATAAAAGCTGTAACAGACGGCTTATTGCCTCCTCCCGCATATTTCGGAGCAAATGTGGAAATGAATAAAAAAGGTTACGAAAATGTGGAGAAGGTAATTGACAAAGGGCTTACCAGTTTGACTCCAAAGGAATTTGAAGCAGTTGCTGATTCTACCGGTGCCTTGATTCTCGATACGAGAAACAGCGAAGATTTTTCGAATGGTTT
This sequence comes from Brumimicrobium sp., assembly GCA_033722555.1. Classification (GTDB taxonomy): domain Bacteria; phylum Bacteroidota; class Bacteroidia; order Flavobacteriales_D; family Crocinitomicaceae; genus Brumimicrobium. Next base: position 16,833 of record JAWVYS010000041.1, on the reverse strand, counting down.
TATTCCTCAATCGGTAAACATCGGATTGAAAGGAGATTTTGCACCCTGGGTAGGCGCTTTGATCGGTGATGTAAAACAACCAATTCTCCTTATTACGGAATCGGGCCAGGAGGAGGAAGCTGTAATTCGGCTCAGCCGGGTTGGATTCGACAACGTACTTGGTTATCTGAAGGGCGGTTTCGATGCCTGGAAAAATGAAAATCGTGAAATTGATTTCGTGAAGAGAATTTCCGCACAAGAGTTTTCAGAGATGTTTCAAAAAGAAGAGGATACCGTTTTAGACGTAAGAAAGGAAAGCGAATATGAGAGCGAACACGTAGACGATGCTTACAGCAGGCCTTTGGCAGAAATCAATGAATGGATAAAAGACATTAATCCGAATAAGCACTTTTTCCTGCACTGTGCAGGAGGATATCGAAGCATGATTGCGGCGAGTATTCTTCAAGCGCGGGGATACCGAAACTTTACGGAAATTGGCGGCGGATTTAACGCAATTGCCAAAACGGAAGTCCCCAAGTCAGACTTTGTTTGTCAGTCGAAAGTGATAAAGAAATAAATAGAGAGAAGGTATTTGTTACGACTGTTCAAAAATGATCTTGTAATAAGTACCTTTTTTCTTTTTCATTAACTCGATGGTTCCATTTACCTGTTCAATGAGACTGGTAATAAGCATCATACCCAGCGTTTCGCTGGATTCCATATCAAATTTTGCTTCCATTCCCTCTCCATCATCACCGATAATCAATTGCAGTTGATCCTGATTAATTCTCTTAAAATCAATAAAAATACTTCCTTTTTTTCCTGTTTGGATCCCGTGTTTCAGTGCGTTTGTGATGATCTCGTTAATTATAAGACCCAGAGGTATTGCAGTATCAAGGTCCAGGAAAAGTAATTCCGATTTTATCTTCAAAGCAATATTGTTGGTGTTTCCGTTATAGGAATGAATAAGGTCTGAGATCAGTTTGGTGAGATACCTTTCAAAATCTATTTTGTCGAGATTTTTAGATTTATAGAACATTTCATGAATCGCTGCCATCGATTTAATCCTGTTCTGACTATCGGTATAAAGTTTCACGAGCTCAGGCTGATCACTTCGCATTCCTGACTGAAGCGAAAGCAAGCTGGAAATTACCTGTAAATTGTTTTTTACACGGTGATGGATTTCACGAAGTAAGATTTCTTTTTCCGAAAGATCCGTGAGCAATTTTTCCTTGTCCTCTTTCTGTTGAGTTACGTCATGTACGGTACAATAAAAAAGTTTAGTCAACGCATCATACGTGGAATTCCATTTGAGAACCACCACCCTTCCCGATTTAGTGATATAACGGTTTTCAAAACCAAAGGTCATATTCTCCTGATTCAGCCTTTCTGCTTCCTCGACAGTTTTTTCTCTGTCGTCAGGATGCACAAAATCCAAATAAGGTCTTGACAGGAGTTCTTCTTTTGAATACCCTAAAAGTTTAGACCACGAAGGACTTATTTTTACGAAGTAACCCTCTGCATTGGCAATACATTGTAAATCGATCGATAGATTGAAGAAATGATCGAGTTCTCTGTCACTGACGGTGTGCTTGGTGATGTCCTGAACAACCCCCTTAAAACCAATAACCTCCAATTTGTCGGAGTAAATTGGTTCTCCATTGCTTACAAGAAACTTCACTTTTCCGCTCGGACAGTTGATGAAATGCCTTAGCTCGAAGGGAATACCTGCTTGTTTACTGATTTCGATTTTATTCCGTAAGCCGTCGAGTGTTGAATGTTCGAGTCTTTTTAAAATATGATTAAATAGAGTTTTTTTAATATTTTTTGAGATTTCGAAAATTTCATAAACCTCGTTTGAACAGGTGAGATTACTGTTGTTAAAGTAATATGTCCATGTTCCTAAATTTGAGAATTTTTCAACCCGTTCTATGATCCTCTTTTTCTCCGCAAGCTGCCTTTGAAATATGTTCTTTTCGAAGAGTCTGTCCAGCTCGGATTTTTTCTGAAGCTCCTTGGGTAAATAAGAATTTATCTTGTGGGGTGGGGCCATGATAAACTCGCATTCACCTTCACTAACTGCTCGGCAGTTAATCTCTACCGCCGCAAGCTCAATTCCGTAACTCTCTTCACACCATCCGGAGGAATATCCCGCACTCATTGCGCAAACGGCGCCCTGTGGGATTTCACCTGAATTCAGCCAGGCATCAGCCTCAAAGGATCTCTTGTGCTTGTACTTCAGGAAGTATTCATCGGATGCTACCGGGATACTATCCTCAGAAATATCGACATAGGCCCAGCCCGTATAAGCGAAATGAACCGGACCTGCAGCCAGCTTTGTGTGAGGGTCCTTTAGTTTTAAATTTTTGTGGTAATATTTAGCGTCACTTTTACCGATGATATGAGCAATTTCGTAAAGCAAGTCTGAAGCTAGGTTAAATGCCGATTCGTTCTTTCCTTTTTTAAACAGGGATACCAGTGCCTGGAAAAAATCGTAGGAAAGAGAAGAGGATCTCAATAAAATATATCGTTCACCGTTGAGGGTTAATTCACCTTTTTCCGGATTAAATTGAAGCTGACGAAAATGCCCTTCAAATTTGGACTGAAGATTAAGAAAAAGATCTCTTAGAGCCTCTGGAACTGAGAAAACATCGGGTCCTCCTTCCAATTCAATAAGCGAGTTCTCCAATTCATTTAATTTTTTTCTGGTTGCAGCGATCTCAGCTTTCAGATGCTCAATGATTTTTGATTCTTCGGAATTCTTCAAAGGAGTTTTAGCATTTAATGAGCCCTATGATAAGTGTATTAAAGGAAAAGTAAAATTACAAAAATAAAAAGATTCGGTTTTGTATTCTATTATTTTTCTACCTGATTACCAGATGTTCCTTATTACCACAAAACCCTTTTTATCATAAAAGACCAAAAGTTAAAAGATGAGCCCAACGGTCGTTCATGTAAAGCAATAATAAGAGAATAATTCCAAAAATGTATTTGCTTACATTGAAGAGCAGGCTGTAGGTAAGGGTTCGGCCCTTGATAAAATAAGTGATGAACGGAACGAGTAAAAAGAGCGGAATTAAGGGAAAAGAACCGGTAACCGTAAAGTCAGTATAGGAATAATACCAGTCATTTTTTTCCCAGGTCCATACTTTTTTAATATCCCTGAAAAAGAAGGACTTCTCCAGGTAAATCGTTTGATATTCCTCGGCAGAGGTTAAAAAAGAGGATTTTACCCAGAGTTTGTGACCGTTTTGTGTTTCCATCGGAACAACTCTTCTGTAATGTATGCCCGAAAAAGCTAAAATCCTGTTGCCCTTTATGGCCTGATCGGCTTCGAAACGTGAAGGAAGAACGAGATGATCGAGAATAAAAATAAACGAGAGAAGCAAACAACCATACATGATAACCTTGAAGGTTTTCCAGGAAGCACCCTGAGAGATATGCTGAAAATAACGTTCGTTTTCTTCAGCCTCTTTTTGCTTCATGTATTCATACCTTCTTCTTGCTTGTTTCAGTCTCTCTTCAAAAACCTCTTCTTTGGATTTTACATCCTTCTGTGGATAGACATCTTCTCGTTTATTTCCATAATCCCGTGCGCGTTCTTCGGGAGATTTTTTTGCCTGACTGATAGCAAAAATCAGATGTTCATGGGCCTCAGAAATTTCAATGAATTTTTTATGCGCTTCGGGAGAATCATTCTTGTCGGGATGATAGCGCAGGGCCAATTTTCTATAGGCCTTTTTTATCACTTTTTCATCCTTCGTGGGAGCGATACCTAGTATTTTAAAGTAATATTCAGTCATTGATTACTTTTTGTACGGTTGCTCTTCTGTCGATTTTTCCGGATGATGTATAGGAAAGTTTATCGGTAAAAATAATCGCTTTGGGAACTTCAAACTTCTCAAGTACTTTCCGTAGACTGTCAATGGTAAGACTGCCGGAATTTTCACTTTCGAGGATCAAAACCGGTTTCTCGCCAAGTTTTGAATCAGGAAGTCCTCCTACTATAAACGGTGTAGGAGAGATTAGGCTGTGTAATTTCTGTTCTATTTGTTCCGGATGTAATTTTATTCCTCCTGAATTTATGACAAAATCTGCTCGACCTTTCCAGAAAAAAGATTTTTCATCAATAAGTTCGACGAGGTCATTGGTATGTAATTCTGGAATTCCCAGCTCAGGACAATTTATAATCAGTTTGCCATGTTCGGTTCTGAATGTGGTGTTTCCAATCGCTCTGAAAGGTTCGCTGTCCTTCTTAACATCTTTCAGTGCAACGTGAGAGAGTGTTTCAGTCATTCCATAGGTCGAAAAGGCCCTGCAAGTACTTTTTTTCAAGCGATTAGCCAGATCATTTGATACCGGTGCTCCTCCAATGATCAAAACACGGATGAGATTTAGTTTTTCCGGATTTTGATTCAGAATCGTTTCCACCTGAAGGGGGACCATGGCTGCAAAATCATAGTGTTCACTTGCGTTTAAGAGAGGATTTGAACTAACTTCACCTACCGTTAATTCAAGGTTGTATAACCCCGAACGAACTATCATCATTTTCCCACCGATATAAGACGGAGAAATACATAGCAAAGCGTTCGAACACTTGTTTAGACCCAAAAATTCTCCTGTCATTCGCGCTGAAGCAAGCATTTTTTCCTTTGACAGAGGGATGGTTTTAGGGGCGCCTGTAGATCCTGAAGTCTTCTGTGTGATGTGGTCATCATTATTATTCCATGACTCCATAAACTCGAGAAAACCCCGGATTGTTGCTTTGTTCGAAGTCACAATTTTATATTTTACGGAATCCATTGTCAGTTCTGGAATAATAATTGATGTTAAATTAAAAAATTATATAGCATTAAATTAGTCTTTGTTTTGTAATTTAAGCTCAAAATTTAAACATTATGAAATTATTCACGCTTCTTACACTCTTTACGGCGATTTTTACTTTGTCATTTGTTTATACTCCTTCAGGCAATGAACCCGGAGGAATAGATTTTCAGGATATCACATTTCAGCAAGCTTTGGACCGGGCTAAAAAAGAGAAAAAACTTATTTTTTTAGATGCTTATGCCGAGTGGTGTGGCCCTTGTAAATGGATGAATGCCAATGTTTTTACTGATCAAGAGGTAGGAAGCCTCTTTAATGAGAATTTTATTAATCTGAAGATGGATATGGAGAAGGGTGAAGGGCCGGAAATTGCCAGAAAATATCAGGTTAGAGCATATCCTACGATGTTTTTGATTGACAGCGAAGGTAAGATTGTGAAAAGGATACTGGGTGCTAAACAGAAAAAGGACCTTATCTCCGAGATAAAGCCCTTTCTCAATTAATTAGATAGTCATTATATCTTTTTCTTTAGACTCTATACGTTTGTCAATGATGTCTACGTATTTATCCGTTACGCCCTGAATTTCGGTTTCAGCTACCTTTGCCAGATCTTCAGAGAATCCTTCGTTCTTAAGTTCTTTAACGTAATCCATCGCTTCTTTACGGTTGTTTCTGATTCCAACCTTTGCATGTTCTCCCTCCGCTTTAGCTTTCTTGCTTAAATCTCGCCTACGTTCCTCAGTTAATGGTGGTACATTGATTATAAGCATTTCTCCATTATCCTGTGGAGCCAAACCTAAATTAGCATTAACTATTCCCCGGGCTACCTCTGAAATGAGATTTTTCTCCCATGGTTGAACAGTGAGTGTTCTAGCATCAAGTGTTCCAACATTAGCTACCTGAGACAAGGGGGTAGGGCTACCGTAGTATTCAACCATCACTCCCTGAAGCATGTCTGGAGTGGCTTTTCCTACACGAATTTTCAACAATTCAGCGTCGAGATGCTTAATCGTTTTTTCATTCGCACTCTTTAATTCCTCTAATATTTCTTTTATTTCTTCGGTCATAATGTAAACTTACAATAACAAAAATAATATTTGTTTGATATATTTTGAAAAATCAGAGAACTACAGTTCCTATCTTTTCTCCAAGTATCAGCTTTTTCAGGTTACCTTCGATGTTCATATTGAATACTATGATGGGAAGATCATTTTCTTTGCATAGAGTGAAGGCGGTCATATCCATCACATTGAGCCCGTTAGAATAGACATCATCGAAAGAGATGGTTTCGTATTTTTCGGCATTTGGATTTTTTTCCGGATCCTGGGAGTAAATACCATCCACCCGGGTGCCTTTGAGAATAACATCTGCGTTAATCTCTATCGCTCTAAGAGAAGCTGCTGAGTCGGTAGTAAAGAAAGGATTTCCTGTACCTGCACCGAAAATAACCACCCTTCCTTTTTCCAGGTGTCGAACAGCTCTTCTCCGTATATACGGTTCTGCGATTTCCTTCATTTCTATGGCCGACATGAGTCTTGAATCCACTCCTGCAGCTTCGAGCGCTGACTGAAGCGCCATTGCATTGATCATAGTTGCAAGCATTCCCATATAATCTCCGTGGGTTCTGTCCATGCCACCTTCTTCGGCTTGAACTCCCCTGAAAATATTTCCTCCTCCTATTACTATCGCCAGTTCTACGTTAAGGTCTGCAATTTCCTTAATTTGCTGAGCATACTGATTGATTCTGGTATTATCAATTCCAAACTGTTTGCTTCCCATGAGGGCTTCACCGCTGAGTTTTAGAAGGACTCTTTTGTATTTCATTTCGGGCAATTTTATTTTATTGGGTTTTAATTCAGGACAAAATAAGGCAAAAAAAAGAGAGAAACAATGTTCTCTCTTTTCAATAATTTATTAGCTCAACGAGAAGCGCTTAAACTTCGTAACTGTTAAACCTTTATCAGTTGAGTTTAAAAACTCCTGAACGGATAATTTATTATCACGAACAAAAGGTTGACTCAATAATGTATTCTCTTTAAAGAATTTATTCAATCTGCCCTGAGCGATTTTCTCAGCCATATCGGCAGGCTTACCTTCTTGAATTGCCAGGTCTTTTCCAACCTCAAGCTCTCGGTCAATAATATCCTGCGTGATACCCTCTTTGTCGAGAGCAAGCGGATTCATTGCAGCTACCTGCATTGCTACTTGTTTAGTAGCTTCTTCGATTATGTCTCCTTTTCTGTTGAAACCTACTAGAGTTGCCAGCTGATTTCCGGGGTGGTTGTATGCTACCACGGTATCTGCTTCTATCTTAGCGAAATTGGAAAGATCGAGTTTTTCACCGATAACCCCTATTTGCTCAGTGATCTTTTCATCAACAGTCAGTTTATCATTGTACGGAAGGCTTTTCAATTCCTCAACCGTTTCAACGTCGTGTTTGATTGCCAGATCAAGCAATGACTGAACGAAATTTCTGAAATCCTCGTTTTTCGCAACGAAATCTGTCTCACAATTTAGTTGAAGAATGTAACCAACATTACCCTTGCTTTCAGCGAGAATTACACCCTCATTGGCTTCATTTTCACCACGTTTTGCAGCAATTTTCTGACCTTTTTTACGAAGGATATCGATGGCTTTTTCTGTATCGCCGTCAGCTTCAACCAAAGCTTTTTTGCAGTCCATCATACCTGCACCGGTCTTTTTTCTTAATTCATTTACCTGACTTGCTGTAATTGCCATAATTCAAATTAATTAGAATAATTTTTATTCGTAATCCAGATGGATTATTCTTCTTCGTCTTTTACCTCTACCTTAGCAGCCGGCTTTTTTTCTGTCTTCTTTTTCTCAGAAGGTTTCTTAGCCGTTACTTTTTTCTTGGTAGCTACTTTTTCTGTTTTTTCGGTAGCTTTACTTACTTCTCCTTTCGTTTCTGCAGCACCCTCTTTATCGTCTTCGTTTGCACGTTTTTCTTCTGCTTTACGAGCCTTTGCCTCTACCTTTTTAGCTTCGTTCTCTTTTTTCTCAGCATCCTGCTCTTCCTTGGCAGTTTTACGCTCAGAAAGACCTTCGCGAATTGCGTCAGTAATGTAGTCAAGAATGATAGCTATTGATTTAGTAGCATCGTCATTTGCCGGGATTGGGAAATCTACCGAACGAGGATCTGAATTAGTATCTACCATTGCGAAGGTAGGAATATTCAATCGGATCGCTTCATTGAGTGCGATATTTTCCTTCATAACGTCAACGATAAATATTGCTGCCGGCTGACGAGTCATATCAGCGATAGAACCAAAGTTTTTCTCTAGTTTCTCACGCTGTCTTGTTTTGAAAAGACGTTCTCTTTTTGACAGTGTCTCCCAGGTTCCGTCAGTAGCCATTTTATCAATGGACGCCATTTTTCTGATAGATTTACGGGTTGTAGCAAAATTGGTAAGCATACCACCTGTCCAACGCTCGTTAACGTAAGGCATATTCACTGCTTTTACGCGTTCTTCCAGAATTTGTTTTGCTTGTTTTTTTGTTGCAACAAACAATATTTTTTTGCCTGATTTTGCAATTTGTTTAACTGCAGCACATGCTTGCTCAAGATGAGCGATTGTCTTATTTAAATCAATTACGTGAATACCTTTTTGCTCATCAAATATGTATGGAGCCATTGCAGGATTCCACTTTCTTTTTAGGTGTCCGAAGTGTACACCTGCATCTAAAAGTTCTTTAAAATTTGCTTTTTTTGACATTTTCTTAATTTTATTTCATGTTTACTTTCCTTGCTGCCAACCAGGCAGCTCTTAGTAATCAGAAGCTGAGGGTTCCCTGAAAGTGTAGAACAGAGATAAAGTACTCAACCTCTTGGATACTAAACAAGCGCCAAATTTATTCCTATACGATTAACGTTTAGAGAACTGGAACTGCTTACGAGCTTTTGGCTGACCAGGCTTCTTACGTTCTACCATTCTTGGGTCACGCGTCATCAGACCTTCTTCTTTCAAAACCGGCTTGAATTCAGGATCTATTTTAACCAAAGCTCTCGAAATACCTAAACGAATAGCTTCGGCCTGACCATTGATCCCGCCTCCTGTTACATTAACGGTAATATCATATTTCCCGTTTGTTTCAGTAAGATCAAAAGCCTGAAGAACCTTTGCCTGAAGAGTCGGTACCGGAAAGAACTCCTTATAGTCACGTTTGTTGATCGTGATGTTTCCTTTACCTTCTTTCATGTAAACACGAGCAACTGAAGTTTTTCTTCTTCCTAATGTGTTAATAATTTCCATACTTACTATTTGATTGATTCAAGATTGAATTTCTCCGGCTTCTGTGCTTCGTGATTGTGCTCAGCACCTTCAACAACCTTAAGGTTGGAGTAAAGCTGATTACCTAATTTATTTTTAGGCAACATTCCTTTAACCGCCATTTCTACCAAACGTATAGGACGTTTAGCTTTTAATTCTTCTGCCGTTAGCGACTTCTGACCTCCCGGGTATCCGGTGTGACGAATATATGTTTTATCCGTCCATTTGTTACCGGTTAAAACCACTTTCTCTGCATTGATCACAATGACGTTGTCACCACAATCGGCATGCGGAGTAAAATTTGGTTTGTGTTTACCACGGATCAACTGCGCTACCTTGCTAGCCAAACGACCAAGCGTTTCGCCTTCCGCATCCACCAAAAGCCACTTTTTATCAGCGGTTTCCTTATTGGCAGAAACAGTTCTGTAACTTAATGTATCCACTTCTTTTTTAATTTAAATAAGACAATATCCCAAAATTGGGGCTGCAAAGATATAATTTCTTAATTTCATTAACAAACGGAAAGGAGGAAAAGATTGAAAAAAATACATTTAACCGACAGAACCTTGTAGTTTTGATTCGTTGCAATGATTTTCTAAACTACTCCAAACAAATGTAGTTTTAATTTCCTGAATTCTGAACGCACGGTTATTTTTAATCATTAGGCGGTAATCAGAAACATCAATAATCGTATATCGGAATTTTCCGGAGTTGTAAAAGGGCAATAATAAAAAAAACCGGCTCGGTGAACGGAGCCGGTCTATTTAAGTCAATTATGAAAAAAATCACTTTTTGATAAATTTATAATGATCACCTGAAATGGTTTGTAAATAATACAAGCCCTGACTTAAATTGTTTATATTTATTTGATTCAGTCCTTTTGTTAAAGATAACTGTTTCATGAGTTGACCCTGGTTGTTGAAAATTTGAATTTCGGTATTCTCTTTTACCTCAATATTTATTTCCTGTGTGGCCGGATTAGGATAAACTCTGACTAAATGTGAATTATCTATCTGGTCCAGTGATGCAGTTACTAATTGATAAGCTCCAGCATCTAAAGTGGTTCCCGTGATATAATTACCTCCGAGATCTTGACCCGGCATAGTGGATTGGAGCACACTCGGGTAAAAATTATTATAATAGGATAGGTTTCCATGATTTACGGCAGGAGATGATGAAGTAAGTTCATAGTTCGATCCTCCTACGAATTGCGGGGAAGTGGCCACTAAATTGTTTGAAAAATCAAGATGAGCGAAATTACCGGAATGTAAAATCTGAGGGGAATTTATTACGTTGTTTTCCAGTTTAAAAGTATCAGCTATTCCTGTAGCGGAATTTTTGAATAAGGTATCTCCCAACGGTTCAGAAAATATTGAATTATAAACCCCCATCCGAACGGATGCACCTGATGAATACGGATTATAAATGTTAAATAGAGTTTTGTTTCCTATATTGTTATCAGCAAAAGTAGAATTCATTATATACAGTTCTGATGAATAGTTTTGATTCTGAGTAGAGGTACTAATTAAATTTCCCAAAGTGGTTTCATTGCCTGTAAATAAACAGTTTGTAATGAATGTAGCTGCGGGATAACTTTGTGCTGCATTACCGACAACATGTCCAACAGAACCGTTAGCTCTAAAAATTGTATTTTCAATCAAAGTCACAGTAAGTTCTTGACTAAAAGTTCTCGTAGCAATTCCGGATTCGTATTGAGCACTGTTATATTCTATAATACAATTAGAGATTTTAGCTATGTTAAGAAATGACTGTCCACCTTGAGCCGCTGCAGTAACAAAAATACCACCACCGTAACGCTGATCGTTAGATTGTGTGGTGGATCGGGAATTCCCTCCTCTGATTGTGAATCCGTCGATTATGAGACCTCTTATGTTGGAAGTGTCACTAGGGCGCATATACACAACTGTGTAAGCATTATCTGAACGTGAACTGTTAGTGACATTTACAGGGCCTGTATCATTCTGAAATGCATCTCCATCCAGTATTGTGATATTATTTTTTGGCTCTCTTTCAAAAAAGTTCGATTCGGTGCCATCGAATCCACCATACAAATGAACACCGTTAGCCAAGAGCAAAAATACAATTTTAGCCGAATCGGATGGAGCATATGTGCCTTGCTTTACCCAGATGTCGATATTCGAGGATGCCGTAGCATCTGATACCGCAGTTTCTAGGTCTGTATAAGCGTTCGCCCAACTCGAACCGTCGTTCGAACCTGTAGCGGAAGGATCTACATAATAGACTGTTTGACTATAAGCTACGCTCGTAATAAGTGTGATTAAAGTGAATAATGTTTTTTTCATAATTTTTTTTATTAATTAATGTTATACTACGAAAGTATTTGATTGTTAGAGAGTAATCAACTCTTGTTTCATAAGTGGTTGATTTGAGTTCATGAATTGAAATCAGACTTCATTGTATAATTCATTTTATTGATATTTCATGGCCTCTTTACAGTCCACAGGTGTTATGAGTTGTGTATTTCCTTTGAAGAAGGTTTTTCCATATTTGACTCCGTCATAATTTTGTCCAACTTCAACTTCTTCATATTGGCAACTACCTCCCTCTGTTTTCATTATGGCCATCACTCGAATAGATCTCCCCGTAATTTCACCGGAAATTTTGTTACGTAATGTAGTCCATTCACTTCCTTTGATGTAAGAGTAAAGTATGGTTTGTGGCCAACCAGTTTGAGCTGCATATGCCTTCACAACCTTATCAACCTCAGCTTTTAATTTTGGATCATTCATTCCCTCTGGTGGCATAGGATTGTCACTTGCTTTAATACTGTTGAATGTTTGGCAACCCCTGATTTGAGATTCTTTTCCAAGTCGAATTATTTCATCTGGATTATCCAGGAGTTCTTTCATTCTGTTTTTATCCTTCGCTATAAGATAGAACTTCAGGTTACCATTTTCATCCTTTTTTTCATTGATGTATGGTTTCGAGCAGTCTAAACTGTTACCAAAACTTGAGTAACCTGATTTAAATACTACATAAACTCCTTTTTCAAGCGGGTAAAATCTGGTGTTGCTGAACAATTGAAAGTCGTAATAAAATTCACCTTCAAAATAAGTATTGAAAGGATCACCAATTCCTTCTTTAAACTTTTTTCTGAACATAGGATGAAAATAAGCCTCGGGCGTATGGTTTTCAGAAAGGTGTATGTTGATTTTAGTTTCTTCTGGTATAAACTCGAAGTTTACAGCTTGCACATACTTACTTTTATCGCCATGTCCGAGCTGCCAAGGATCTGATAAATAATAGACTCCTGAGACTCCATATTTATCTGAATACTTATCTTCTGGAACAGGAAGAGTTCTTGCCTTGATTTCTTCTAATTCAGCTTTTTCCTTAGCTTCGGCCACTAGTGCATCAATTCGAGCAAAGGAAGCTCCATATTTTTCTTGAGCAGGTGAAACTTCAATACTTTTTGCAGTTTTTTTATCAGTGTGAGCCCCTTTAACGATTTGGTATGCTCCATCTTTTTCGCCAAATAAATAAAGTGTTTCAGTCCCTTCCAGGATAACACCACTTTTTTTGGAGGTAGAGAAATAAACATCCGCATCTTCAAATTTCCCTAGATAAATACCTTCATTGTCTTTTGAACAATTTAAACTGGCAATTGAAAAAACAGCCGTTTGGTCAGTTGTGTTTATATTCACCGTAATCTTTTTGGTCATATCTGTTAGTGGATTGGCACCACCGCACCCTACTTGAACTGCTTTATCAAAGTAATAAGTCTTTTCTTGTGTTAATCCCAAAAAGGAAGTGATTAAAAATGTTGTGACTAAGATTTTTTTCATTGCTTTTAATATTTGTTGTTTAGATCAAAAGTCAACGAAAATGATGGCTATACAATGCTTAGATTCATAAATGGTAGAATTCCATTCATAAGGAACAAATAGGTGTTAGCCTACGGTTATTTTTAAGTCTTTCAAGTTCTTTTCAAAGTCTGCTTTTTTATTCCTAGCCACTTGAGCATACTTGTTTCCTCTTAAAGAAATTAAACTGTCTTTTCTAGAATATTTGTCAATATGGTTGATGTTAACTAAATACGAACGATGCGTTCTAAAAAAGAAGGGATTGTTCTCCAATACGTCTTCAAAAAACTTGAGTTTTTTACTGATCACCATTTTTGAACCGTGGCTCAGCCAAACCTCAGTGTAGGCTCCATCAGCTTCAAAAAATACAATCTCCTTAGTATCAATAAAAAACAATCCTTCTGCAGTTGGTAAGGCTATCTTTTGAAACTGCTCATTTTTATAAGCATCCCTTAAAAGTTCAAGTTTTAGCTCTACCTGTGAAGATTCAATTTTTTTGGTGGCTTTTTGAATCGCTTTTTCCAGTAAGTTTTGATCTACCGGTTTGAGCAAATAGTCTATGGCTGATGCTTCAAATGCTCTTAAAGCATACTCATTGTAGGCCGTCACAAATATGATTTCAAAATCAATTTCTTTAAAAAAGTCAAGCAGTTCAAAACCATTATATTCAGGCATTTCAATGTCAAGAAATACAAGGTCGGGATTGTGTTTGTTAATGATTTTAACGCCTTCAGGAATATTTTGTGCTGTCCCTACAATTTCAACAGGGAAATGAAGAAGCTCGATGAGAGACTGTAAAGTTCTTATTGCTCGAATCTCATCATCAATAATTATGGCTTTTATGACCTCTATGTTTTCCATCCTCAGGTAAAAGTAAACAATATATGAAACGATGACTGATTGAACTCATAAACTGACGAAATGGGTTCATGAATCGGAATATTCAAATGCTTTTTCATTATAATGTATAGTAATTACGACTCGTGTACCTACATTTTTTTGAATGTTAAAAGCATTAGAAATACTGATATCAATTGCATATTCTTGCCCTTTATTTAAAAGCTCCATTCTTCTCTTTACGGCATTACTTGCAAATGACTGATGATTGAGACGCTGTTTATCACGAATTTCACCGGCTCGTTTACGGCCTATCCCATTGTCAGTTATAGTAACAACAATTTCTTGTTTACCTTGCTTAGCAAAATGAATCATCAGCTCTTTTTGACCTTTTAAGTGAAGTAACCCATGTTTGATAGCGTTTTCTACAAAAGGTTGAATTATTAAACTGGGAAATGTAATCTCGTCTGTTTGAATATCAGGGTCGATATTAATATCGTAAGAAAATTCATCTCCAAACCTTAATTTCTCTAAGGATAAATAATTCTCAAGCATATTAATTTCCTCCTCTAATAAAAGACTCTCCTTTTCTGAAAATGTTAGTATTTGCCGCATCAACTGACTAAATTGAGTAAGGTAGTAGTTGGTGTTTTTGATGTCGTTTTGAAGGATTAGATCTTGGATAGAGTTCAAGGTATTGTACATGAAGTGAGGGTTCATTTGAGCTCTAATAGCTTTGAGTTGAGAGTTTAACAAAAGGTTTTTTTGACGAGCCTTCTTTCTGATGTTTCGTATATATACTCTAATAATGACTAATGATATAATGATTACAGTTACTCCGATTAGGACTAAAAACCACCACTGCCACCAAATTGCGGGTGTTACAGAGCCTTCTACGGTTATGGTGTTTTCAGAATCACGTCCCAGATGATCCATAACCTTTAATCTTAAATTAAATTTACCGGAGGGTATTCCTTGAATTTCGATTTTTTCAATATTACCCGGTAATGTAACCCAACTTTTATTATTTATACTGTAGGCATATTTAAAGTTTCCTTCGGCAGTGTAATTACTCGCAGACGGATACAGAACTAATAACTCTTCATAATCTAATTGAATAGGGGATAATACCTCTCTCCTTAAATTTACTTTTGCCTTGGGAATAAGCTCTCGAAATTTTTCAGGAAGTCTTTGAATTCCTTTACCTGTAGCAAGCCAAATAAAATGATCTTTTAACAGGACATCTTGGACGTTGTTCGAGGCCAAACCAGACCTTCGATCAAGATGAAAAAAGTTCTTGGATGTTAAATTATAGATTAATAACCCTTGATTAGAGGTGATGTAAATTTTATCCTCGTGGTAGAATGTTTTTTCACTTTGAATATCAGGAGGAATTTTTGTTAAAATATCAATATATTCCTCTTTAATCGAGTAAATAATATTTTCGAATGAAAGTGCAAAGATTGACTCATCATTGGCATTATAACTTAGGGATAATGATTGTATACCTCTAAGTAAAGTATCTGCTAATTTGAAAGTATTGTTATTGAAATGATATTTTAAAACTCCCTCATTAGTTGCTACGTACAGTTTTTTTGTTGTATCGGAATAGAAAAGATCTCTACACCATGAAGTATTAAGCATGGTTTTCTTTCCTGATCTTGTATAGTGGTATAGACCAGTAGAGGTAGCAATTAAAAAATCATCTTGAATGAGAATCATTTTTTTTATTGAAGAGTATAGTTGAGGTAGTTTTTTAAAACGTTGACCATCAAATTCTAGCAATTGATATTTGGTAAATAGAATTAAACTCTTTGAGTAGGTATCGTACACCATACTTTCAATATTTGCATTAATTCCTGTATCAAATAATGAGAGTGATAATGATGTATTATCCATTACTCCAACTTTGCCATTAATGGTTGTGAAAAAGATTTTTTCGTTACTATTTTCTAAGTGAGTAATCCTACTAATGTCTTCGCCTTCTGAAGTATTGTTCCAAACTAAAAAGTTGATATTAGGTACCTTTAGAATCCCAGATTGTAGAGTAGTAAACCAGTAGTTTCCTTCTCGGTCTATCATTATATCAGAAATGGATTTGTCAGCATAATAGAGTCTGGCCTCATCCTTTTTAACATCGTAGCGTATAATTCCTTTGTAGGTTCCAATCCATAGTGTTGAGTCGTTTGTAAATACAACCTTTGTTAATTTTCTATTTTGTAAAGTTTGATGCAGTACTCTACTTTTATTTTTGATAATAGTATCTTGATTAACAAAATAGTATGTGTTTTGCCGTATCGAAAAGAGCCACTTGCTATCCTTATTTAATGCATACATAAACTCACTAGCAAAACTTGATCGTTCTTGTTTTATCTCGCGATGATCAACATGATTTTCACGGAGAACACCAATTCCCTCAAAGGTTAAAAAAGTGAGGTTTTGATATTGATCAATAAGCATTTGATGAACCTGAGAGTTGGTCTGATTTGGTGAATAGATGTTTGACCAAGTTTCTTTATCATATTTCGATAGCCCGTTATTATGAGCTGCATATAAGGTGCCATCGCGGTCAAAAAGAATGTTTTTAATCTGTAGAGAGTCAGATTTAAGTTCCTTGAGCTGGTTTTCTTTAGTGTAAAAGACCTGTCCTTTGAAGTTAATGCAATAGACATTTCCATCGGGACTCAACTCTAGGTTGGTCATGGATTTAGAACGTTGACTTTCACAGGTGTATGGAATGAATCGAAAACCATCAAATAAATAGAGACCACTTTCACACCCAATCCAGATCATTCCATCGTTATCCTGAATAATGTCATATACTTCATCGCTTGGAAGTCCTCCTTCACTGTTGTATTCTATAAAACTCGGATATTGGGAAAGACAATCGGTCAGTGATAGTCCGCAGATTAAGATTATAGCGATAAAAGTTTTAATCACTTGTAAAGTATTAAGAGATGTCAGAAGTAGAAAACTTTAAGCATCCTCTTCTTCAAATGTCTACATAATTTTTAAGAATTAAAAATATCCTCAATTCCTAAAATAAAATATTAGTT
>JAWVYS010000040.1:0-28351 GCA_033722555.1 Brumimicrobium sp. | reverse complement strand
GTCCCGGGTAATAATATACAGTTGCAGAAAATCCTTCCCATTGAATCGAATCAACCGAAGCCAGAACATGCCCTTTTCTGATATGCTTTGAACGTAATTTTTCAAGTTTATATTCGAGGGCTTTTTTGGAGCGAAATGTCTTTCCTTCAAGCCTCTGTGACTCAGGGAAATTATGTTTGTGAAATGACAAAATATACGAATCCTGTGCATAGGAAAATACACTGAAAAATAAGATCGTAAACAAGGCTCCTCTTGACATTTCATTGATTTAAACGTCGTGTTATTATCTTTATTGATTCAAAGTAAAAATGTTAAACAATAGTTTTTAATTTCGGAATCTCAAAACAATTTCTTTATATTTACGACATCAAACAAAACAAACTAAAAATTTATAAAGCTATGAAAAGATTTTTGCCTTGGGCTTTCGTTGGATTATTTTTTGTTTCACTAGCATCTTCATGCGGTTCTTCTAAAGCTCATTGCGACGCTTACGGTGATAATTCTACAAAGTTAGAGCACGACGATTTAGCTAAGCGTTAATTCTTTCAATAGGACTCCTACGCTACTTATTTCCTGAGTTTTCTTTGTATATCGGTAGATTTCTATTCACCGTTTAAGAGGATTTTTATATCCTCCATAAGGGTGTTGACTTCGCTGATACTTGTTCCGTCGTAATACCCCCGTATGCGCAGCTCCTGATCCACGAGCACAAAATTATTGGTGTGAATAAAATCAGAGCCTGCATCACCCAGGTTAGCAGCCTCTGCTGGTTTTAGTACAAAGAACGAATTTCTGGCCAGATCATACAAATCTTTCTTATTCCCTGTCAGGAAGTGCCATTGCCCATCCTTCGCATTATATTTGGTTGCATAAGTTCTCAATACTTCCACCGTATCGTGATCGGGGTCAACGGTAAAGCTTAGAATTTTCACATCGTCATTGCCCCTGAATTTCTTCTGGACACGGGTCATTTGTTCAGTCATTTTAGGACAAATACTTTTACAGGTGGTAAAGAAATATTCGGCTACAAACACTTTGCCTTTTACATCCTTTAAACTTATCGGTTTGTTGTTTTGATTGAGAAATTCAAACTCACCTATCCTATGGCCTATTCCGACTTCCAAAAGTTCCGGATTAACCATTTCAGGCTTCAGATCCACGGGTTGAATGATAGGTAATTTCTTTTGGGATACACTTTCAGCGGTGAAATAATAGGCAATTGAAATTCCTACCACTACTACAACCAGCAATGCAACTATTCTCATTCTTTTTTTTACAAAAATAATGAAAGCTTCGCGCTTTTCCGCGAGAAAACCTCGCTATCACTCATCGAGATCCAATAGATCATCGCCCGATGAAGGCTCTCTGTTAAATGGAATAAACATAGAAACAAGAGAAACCAAAATTCCTGTACCGAAAAGGTAAATGGTAAATGGCCAGTGCATAAATCTGAAAATGATTCCAGCGAAAACGAAAATCATTCCCAGATAAAAGATAAAACTCTGAACGGGATTCTGACGCCTCCTGTTTCGGTCAAAAAAGTTAGCCAAAATTGAGAATATGAAACCGAGTAGACCGAATATTACCACACCCAAGTAAAACAAAATGTCATAACTAAGGTACAACGGATTAATGCCCGTGGACAAACTTACCAGAGAAAGCAGTGATACAAAAAACGCTATAAAACTCAGTTTGCTCCACATAGGGATCAATAATATTTGAAACCTATTTCAAGGTAAAACTGTCTTTTCCGATCAAAGCTCCGTCTGCGAAGATTTTCACCGTATAATTTCCGCTCGGGATCTCATCTCCTTTCAGGTTATGTACGATGGTCATATCGACATTCTGACCCTGATAATCAATTTCTCTTTTATCCGTGTAAATGATCTGCTGGCCGGATACATTAACGACATTATCCGGCTTGGAGTATATCACCTGACCGTTTGGATCTATGACCTGCATATAAACCATTTTCTCGCCTGTTTTCGCAATAGTATTTTCGCCTATGGTGAAGGTTGTCTGAATAACATCAACTCTTCCTGCACGATTAACCTCATGTGTATTTCCATTCATTCGGTAACGCAAAGCTTTCGTATTGAAATTAAATGCGTTCAGTTTGGCTCCCTTTGCAAGTAGTTCTGCACTTTTTTCTGCCTGAGTTTTTAAATTGTCTCTTTCTGTTTTGGTTTCACTCAACTGGGAGCTTGTTTTATCAAGTTCCGAAGTCAGATTTACATTCAGCGTATTCAAGGAATCTATCGTGTAGAGATAATTTTTCATAATACTTCTCAACTGCTCATTTTCCTTCTTAAGTTTGCTGATCTGGCTAAAGCTTCTTCGTTTGGTGGTGTTGAGTTCCTCCAGTAGTTCGTTGATTCGTTCCTTTTGAACTCTTAAGCTATCTGCCTTGGAAGCATCTTTTTTAATAAGCTGATCATAGGTATCCAACATGTTCTGGAAATCCTTTCGAAGGTCGTTTGTAGTGTTGTCAATGTAACCGGAGAGCGCACTGTTCATTTCCTCCATTTCCTTTTCCATCTGCTGAACAGTTACCTGACAGTTTTCATAAGCTGCCGATTCCTCGGAATACATCCATCCCAGCACACCTGCTCCAAGCAGTGCAACAATTGTCAACAATATCCAAACGCCCGATCTGGACTTCTTTTCGTTATTCATGGGTTTATCCTGTTCAGTCATAAAATGAAATATTAAATAAAATTATAAAAAAAGTCGCTCAAAAATGATTTCTGAAAAATTTATAACAATTTTTAAGAGCCGTACTCCATAAGATATGCCTTGAGAAATTCATTGATTTCTCCATCCATTACCCCTTCCACGTTTCCGGTTTCATGCCCTGTCCTGACATCTTTGACGAGTTTGTAGGGATGCATCACGTAATTTCGGATCTGAGATCCCCATTCTATTTTCTTTTTTTCGGATTCTATTGCCTGCCTGGCTTCCTGCCGCTTTCTTAATTCCAGTTCATAGAGCTGTGATCGCAAAAGTTGCATGGCTTTTTCCTTGTTTCCAAGTTGTGAACGTGATTCGGAATTTTCAATAATAATCCCTGAAGGTTCATGCCTAAGTCGAACTGCAGTTTCTACCTTGTTAACATTCTGTCCACCTTTCCCCCCCGATCTGAAGGTTTCAAAAGAGATATCTGCAGGATTAATATTGATAGTAATCGTATCATCCACCAGGGGGTAAACGTATACCGAAGCAAATGAGGTGTGTCTTTTAGCGTTGGAGTCAAAAGGTGAAATTCGAACGAGTCTGTGAACGCCGTTTTCGCCTTTCAGGTATCCGAAGGCGAAATCTCCGTCGAATTCTATAGTGACCGTTTTTATACCTGCTACTTCACCTTCCTGATAATTCAGCTCCCTGATCTTATACCCATTTTTTTCGCCCCACATCATATACATACGCAGGAGCATACTGGCCCAATCACAACTTTCTGTTCCTCCCGCTCCAGCAGTTATTTGAAGCACAGCATTCAAGCTGTCCTCTTCACCGGCCAACATATTTTTCAACTCCAGCTCTTCAACCTCCTTTAATAATTCTCGATAGAGTTCATCGATCTCACTTTCAGATCCGGCCCCTTCACTGAAAAACTCAATAAGTACTTCCAGATCATCGTATCTTGTTTTGAGTGATTCACAAGATTCCACCCAAAATTTAAGTTGACGGGTCTGTTTCAAAACCATCTCAGCTTCTGTAGGGTCCTCCCAGAAAGTAGGATCCTGCGCTTTCAATTCTTTTTCATGAATTTCAGCCTTTTTCTGATCTATTTTTAAATATTCAGCCAAGGATGAGATTCTGGTTCGTATCTCTTTTAATTGATCACTATTCACCATAATGCAAAGAAAAAGAATATTTATGGAAGATAAGAGACTCCTTTAAAATATTTGGGAGGGTTCATTTAAAGCGAATATTCAGCGTTCTTTTCTAAAATATTTATCTTAATTCCATACTATGGTCAAAAAATTTTACATTTGAACCCTTGAAAAGTAATTAGTATGAATATACCTGAAAATTTAAAGTACACAAAAGATCACGAGTGGTGTCGGGTAGAGGGTGACATTGTAACCGTAGGAATCACGGATTTTGCACAGAGCGAACTGGGTGATATTGTATTCGTTGAAGTTGAAACAGAAGGGGAGTCGCTTGAAAAAGAGGAAGTCTTCGGGACGATAGAAGCGGTGAAAACAGTTTCTGATCTTTTTATGCCGGTCAGCGGTGAGATCATTGAATTCAATGAGGAACTTGAATCCTCTCCTGAGCTGGTAAATGATGATCCTTACGGGAATGGCTGGATGGTAAAGGTTAAAATATCCGATTCCGGTGAACTCGATGATCTGCTTGATGCATCGGCTTACGAAGATCTATTAGGTTAAATCGTTTTGCTGAGATTCATTCTACCAAGTCTGGTATGGACAGTACTGGTTATTGTTTTAAGTGTATCTCCTTCTTATCGTTTATCGGGAAATAATCTCGCCTTTGAAGGAATAGACAAAATCGCACATTTCACCATGTATACCCTGCTGACCCTGTTTTGGATCACAGGACTAAAGCGCCAGAATAAATCGAAGATATTACGTGAGCGGGCTTTCTTGATCATAGTGTCCGGAGCCTTTGTTTTAAGCCTTATTCTGGAAATAATTCAGGAGTTTTTGGTTTTTTCCAGACATTTTGAGGTGCTCGACTTGATTGCTAATGGTTTTGGTTGTATCTTTGGACTACTTTTATTTAAATTGATATATCGATCGGTATATAAATAATTTTAGGAATAATTTTTGCTGGTTAAAGCTAAAAAAAGAAAATTATGGAAAAAAAGAAAAATCCGGAAGTAGACAATGAAAAGGTAAAGTTGCCTTTAATTTTTCTTGGTTTCTTCGTAGTGGCAAGCATCATTACGTTATCATTTTCATATGAAACGCCTGTATCTGCTGATACGATTGATCGTGGAGACCGCGATAAATCCAAAATCCCTACGGAGGTTATGGAAATCGAACAGCCCGAAGACGAACCGGTTGTACAGGATCTTCCTGAACCAGAGATGGATCCACCTCCTACAGATGAAATAAAAGTGGAAGAAAATAAAGATGAGGATGAGCCTGTTAAAGTGGAAACTCCTCCTATCGTTATTGAACCGGATCCGGAGCCGGAACCTGAAGCTCCAATCGTGGACTATCCCGATAAAGAAGCGTCATTTCCAGGTGGAGCCGCGGCCTTAAAACAATATTTATCTGAAAACATAAAATATCCCGAGATAGCCATTGAATTACAGGATCAGGGAAAAGTATTCGTCGAATTCGTAGTTGATAGAGATGGAAGCATATCCCAGATAAAAATTCTACGAGGAGTATCGAAAGAGATTGATCAGGAAGCCAAACGCGTTGTTCGTTCAATGCCTAAGTGGGAACCCGGTGAAGCCCGTGGGGAAGCAGTAAAAACAAGATGCCGTATCCCAATCAACTTTACGCTTCGCTAAGATTATTATGAAATTGCATTAAAAAAGTCTATCCCCTTGATAGACTTTTTTTGTTTAAAACCGGAAATATATGTGGACCAAACAAGAAATATGCTCGTTCGTGGATCTAACCTCCCTCAATGCATACGATTCAGTAAAGAGCATCAATCAATTTCTGGAACAGGCACTCATTTACAGTAAGTCGGACTTTAAGGTAGCCGCCGTTTGCCTTTTTCCCAATTTCGCTTCACTTGCGGTCGAGAAATTAAAGAATACTGACATCAAAACGGCAGTAGTAGCAGGGGTATTCCCTCATTCTCAAAGCTTTCTTTCGACACGACTGAATGAATGTGAGCTCGCACTGGAATCCGGTGTGGATGAACTGGACATTGTGATTAACCTTGGAGCTTTAATAGAGAAAGATTACGACACAGTTCTGGACGAAATAAAAGCGGTTAAAAATCTAATGGGTTCAAAAACGCTCAAGGTAATCCTGGAAACCGGATTTTTAAAAGAAGAGGCCATGATCAGAAAAGCCTCAGAACTAGCTCTCGCCGGAGGAGCAGACTTCCTCAAAACCTCAACCGGCAAAGAATTTTCCGGGGCTGATAAAAAGGCGGTAAAAACGATGTGTGAGGTTCTCGCAGACCATCACACAATAAAGGGAGAAAAAAGGGGGTTAAAGATCAGTGGAGGAATAAGAACGTATGAAGATGCCTTTTCTTATTTGGCACTTACGGAATCCATACTAGGAAAAGAATTTATAATCCCCGATCTGTTCCGTATCGGTGCGAGTTCTTTGGTCAAAAACCTGATGGATGACTGATTTTAAGAACGTGCATGAATATCCGCTGAAGGCTGCACTGATGGCAGCAGAGGCCATCATGCGCATCTACAAACAGGATTTTGAAAAATATGCTAAAGCAGATGGAAGTCCGGTCACCAAAGCAGACCTTACCTCATCAGCAATTATTTCAGAGGAACTAAAAAAAACGGGGCTTCCCATCACAGGGGAAGAAACCGCAAAAGCGCCTTTCTCGGAAAGAAAAAAATGGCGTAAATCATGGTGCGTGGATCCACTCGATGGAACCAAAGAGTTTATCAAAAAAAATGATGAATTCGTAATTAACATCGCCCTTATTGAAGATCAAAAGCCCACCTTTGGCCTGATCGCTTCACCCGTTCTTGAAAAAATCATCTTGGGAGGTCCTGAATTCGGAGCATACAGCTTCCCGTTCGAAGCTTCTGACTCATTTGATTCGTGGGAAAAGTTACCAGCAATTGAAGATCTCAATAGCCCCTTACAGGTCATCTCCTCCAGAAGCCATTATTCAGGTGATCTTTTAACCCTTATAAAACTGATAGAAAATGATTACGGCCGGGTCAATTCCAAAAAAATGGGTTCTGCACTTAAATTTTTCGACCTTGTCACAGGAAAGGCGGATGTGTATCCTCGTTTTGCTCCTACAATGGAATGGGACATCGCCGCAGGCCAGGCCATCTATGAATCGGTCGGGGGAAGGGTTTGGCAACGCGGAAAAGGACAACCCCTGATTTATAACAAAGAAAATCTTCTCAATCCCTTTTTCGTTGCCAACAAGAAAATTATGTCGGTTGATCTGACCTGAAATTGTTCCTAATTTACTTAGATTTACAACGTGCTTCGGTCTCGAAATATCATTATATCTCTACTCATCTCTTTTTTTCTGAGTCCCGGTTTCCTTTGTGCACAAATCATACTTACCCCTCCGGGTGAAAGTTTTAAAGATGAAGTGATCTTAAGGTCCGTGAATAACGAAAATTTTATGGGCACGGGATATTTTCCGGTTTCGTACAATGAGTCAGGATTCAATACCCCTGAAAAAGATACTGCGAAAACCTGGTTTAAACGAAAACTATTTTACGAACATTTTATTCAGGTTGAAGGAGAAGATTATTTTCTAGCCGTCGATCCACTATTAAATATAAGTGCCGGAAGAGAAATCCTGCAGGAAAATACGGCATTGCTTTTCCAAAATACCCGAGGAGCCCAGGCAGTCGGGCAAATCGGCAAAAAGGTTTCCTTCTATTCCGTATTTTATGAAAATCAGGCGAGGTTTGCGGATTTTCGAAGTGAATATTTCAGAAGCCGAGGTGAATTACGCTACAATAACGGTGTTTACTACACCGACAATGCTACTGTTCCTGGGGGAGGCAGAACCAAGCCTTTCAAAGAAAACGGCTTCGATTATGCCTCATCTGCTGCCCATATTCGGTTTCAACCCATTAAACAAATCGAACTTCAACTGGGAAATACACCCCAGTTCATCGGTTGGGGACACCGATCTTTCCTTCTCTCGGATAATTCATTCAATTTTACGAACATTCAGGCGCAATGGGATATTTCTCCAAAACTTCGTTACCAAGTAATACGAGGCAAGCAACTCAATCTATATCGCAGAGCGGTAACCAATCAGGTGGAAGCTCCCTTTGAAAGAAAAAATTTCGGAGCCCATTACCTCACTTTTCGGCCGAACGAAAAAATATCCATTTCTGTTTATGAGGCTACAACATATTTAAGGGATCAGGCATTTTCATCACAGTCGGTACACCCTTTATTTTACAATCCGGTTATTGGAATAAACAGTCTGGTAGCTGGAGAAGAAATTGCTGCGCTTAAAAATTTGGCAGGACTGAATTTAGGTTGGAATTACTGGGATAAACATTTGCTCTATGGCCAGATTATACTGGATAACTTCAACTCACCTGAATACGGGTTTCAACTCGGATGGCGGGGAACAGATATTTTTCGGATAAAGAATTTATTAATTCAGGTTGAATACAACGCAGCTTCCGAACGTTTATTCAGTGCATCAAATGAACGACTGGCTTATACCCACTTTAACCTGCCGCTCGCTCATACCCTGGGAAATGGTTTTGAGGAATTCATCTTCCGTGCCTCTTATCAGTGGAAAAGAATCAAATTATCTGCGCTAAGCGTAAATTATCGATCCAATCAACCCATTCATCAAAAAACCGCCCTGTTTCAGTCGAATCAGGCACCAGTATTTAACAATGAAACCACGGTTAGTTTTAACAGCGGTGAATTGTCCTATATTTTTAATGAATCGACCATGCTCGCCATCTTCGTTAAAAGCATCTACAGGATGGAAAATCCTAATCTAGGCGAGAATCGCAATAACGGAATTATTCTCTTCGGGGTAAGAACAGGAATTAGAAATCAGTATATGGACTTCTGATGAGATTTATATATCCCATATTATTCGTTGTGATTTCTGTCAAGGCTTCAGCACAAACCGAGACAGTTTACCTGAATTATGATCCTTTTTTTGAAGATTCAACGCTTGCCGAACATACTGTTGTGAAACCGGTTCTGATAAAAAGAACTGAAAAAACGGGTTATGACATTATTCATAACGGGAGGTCCAAAACTGAATACCTTCGTTTGTATCCTGCAATAAATGCTGTGGGGGCTTTTGTTGGTCACGAAGCAGAGGATTATCTGTCTTACCGCCTTCAGTCGGGAATAGGTTTTGAGACAAATATTTCCGGTAAATTCCACCTCCGGGGAAACGTACTTGCCGGTTATTCCGAGATTAATGCAAACGAAGAGGGACGAAATACTTTAATTCAAAATACTTATTTCTATAACCCTTCAGGCGTAAATGCGGTGGAGGTTCAGCCACGAATCAGAGCTAGCTATCAGGCAAACAAATTCTTTAATCTTCAGGCCGGAATTGATCAACAGTTCATCGGAGAAGGCCGTCGATCATTGTTAATGAGTGATTATGCAGCTCCCCATCCATTTTTCCAGCTTAGAACGCAGTTTTGGAAAATTCAATTCGTCAATCTTTATCAATTCTTCCGTGAAAATATTGGCGGTTCTGTAATCCACAAATACGCTTCCACGCACCTCCTTAATTTTCAGTGTACAAAACGTTTTCAAATAGGATTGTATGAATCTGTTCTTTTCTCTCCGAAAGATTCGCTCCTAAATCGCGGTTATGAAATCGAATATCTCAATCCTTTCCTCTTTTACAGACCTACAGAGTACAGTATCGGATCTCAGGACAGGCTTGTACTGGGTATTAATCTAAGTTATCGCTTCGACAACCTGATGATTTACGGCCAGTTTCTCTTCGATGATTTCGTGCTGAACGAACTGGTAAACCGAACACGCTGGTGGGCGAATAAATACTCGGGGCAAATAGGTATAAAAGGGAAAGAGCGATTTTCGCGTACCACCTTCAGATATATCACAGAATTAAATTTTGCAAGACCTTTTACATATACCCACCTCGGTTTGTCTACAAATTACGGCCATCAGGGCATGAGTCTGACACACCCCTTAGGCGCTAATTTTGTGGAGGTCTACAATGAATTTTCATTGCATCTGGAAAATTCCCTGACTATTCAGTTGTATCTGCAATTTATTCAGCAGGGTGGTGAAGACGCAAACAGCACTACTTCTTACGGCGCAGACGTATATGAACCTTATACCCTTAAACCCTTCGATTACGGTTATCGCATCGGAGGAAACGGTAAAATTAACCGAACCAGGATTATGCTTGAATTAAACGCACCACTTCTTAAAAAAAGTGCAATGATAGCATTTTTAAGAGGGGGTATTGAAGCTTCACAACGCGGAGACAAAACCGTTCAGATGATTCCTATTATATATACCGGGATACGAACAAATCTTTGGAATGACAGATCCTTCACTTTTTAGACCAAGAACTCCGTTCCTGTAAATCTCGATTCTATCTCATCCAAAGTATCAAAAACTTCGTTCAGATCGAAGGTGGTTACAAGTTTTGTTCTGTAAGGCTTGAAATGAGGAATGCCTTTGAAATAATTCGTATAATGTCTTTTCATCTCCACCAGAGCCAGTTTCTCTCCCTTCCATTTTATGCTCATTTCAAGATGTCTCCGTGTTACCTCTATTCTTTGCTTTAAGGTCGGTGCGGGAAGATGTTCACCCGTTTTGTTAAAATGTTTGATTTCATTAAAGATCCAGGGATATCCGATACTCGCACGACCTATCATCAGACCATCAACACCATACTTGTTTTTATACTCAACAGCCTTTTCAGGAGTATCGATATCACCGTTTCCAAATACGGGAATCCGCATCCTTGGGTTATTTTTTACTTCTGCAATAAGTGTCCAATCTGCCTCTCCCTTGTACATCTGTTTCCTGGTTCGACCATGTATGGAAATGGCTTCAATGCCCACATCTTGCAAGCGCTCTGCTACTTCTACAATGTATTTGGTGTTCTCATCCCAACCCAATCGGGTTTTAACCGTCACCGGTAATTTCGTGCTTTTTACGATCTCGGCAGTCATCTTCACCATCTTCGGAATATCCTGCAGAATTCCTGCACCGGAACCTTTACAAGCCACCTTCTTCACCGGACAACCGTAATTTATATCAATAATATCAGGATTCGTTTTTTCGGTGATTTCGGTCGCAAGTTTCATGCTTTCTATATCGTTTCCGAAAATTTGTATTCCCACCGGCCGCTCGTATTCATATATGTCCAGTTTCTGGATACTTTTCGCTGCTTCCCGGATCAAACCCTCAGAGGATATGAACTCGGTATACATCAGATCTGCTCCGTTTTCTTTACAGAGTGCCCTAAAGGGCGGATCACTGACGTCCTCCATCGGCGCCAGTAAAAGCGGAAAATCTCCGAGATCAATATTTCTGATTTTAGCCATATATTCTAATACGGAGGCAAAAGTACGGCGAAGTTTGAGAAGATAAAAATTTTGTTCTCTTCAAATCCGTGAATTCAGATCGTCGATGGAAACATAAAGAAAAATAGTGAATATTTATTTTTTTTCAATGTTTTTTTATTGTTTATCAATAATTATTTATTACAATTGCAGTAAATTTTTAAACGATAATCATGAAAACAGTATTTACAGAGCTTATTCAAAACAGCTCTACCCTCTTTCTTAAAGTAATTCTCATCGGACTTGGTGCCGGGGTGTTAGCTTTAACAGGTTTGCTTCTCTACGCAGGCATTTTCGGAGAAAACCTCGGTCCATATCGTTATATTCTATTCGGTATCTGCCTAACGTCGATTCCGTTTTTTATCGGATTAATTAATGCCTTTAAGATTCTCATATATATCGATCGCAACCAAGCCTTTTCTATTCTTTCATTAAACGCTCTTCGGAGAATAAAATTCTGTGCGATTGGAATCAGCGCCTTATACCTTGCAGGATCACCTTATATCTACTGGGTAGCCGAACTAGATGATGCGCCGGGTGTAATACTAATCAATCTTATTTTGATCGCCGCTCCTTTCGCTATAGCCGTTTTCGGAGAAATCCTGATAAAATTGCTCAGAAGCGCCATAGAGTACAAAACAGAAAATGAATTAACCGTATAAGCCATGGCAATAATTGTAAACTTAGATGTGATGATGGCAAAGAGGAAGGTCTCTCTCAATGAACTTTCGGAAAAAGTGGGTTTAACTTTGTCCAATCTTTCGATATTGAAAACAGGAAAAGCAAAGGCCATTAGGTTTAGTACACTAGAAGCAATTTGTGAAGCGCTAGATTGCCAGCCCGGTGATATTCTGGAATATGAACATTAACCCGAAGGATTTAATCGCTCTTTGGAGAATTGATTCCAGCATTTGACTATAACCCGAATCACTATTGATCTGATTTGGGTGTATAGTCGATTATAAAACCTGGAGTCTCATAGTCGGCCTAAAACAGCAGACTGATCAACCGTTGTGATATAACCCTGGACTTCGGGTATTTCATCTGTACCTCCTGACACCTTTGATTTTCTCGCGGAGGTAGTACGGAAGATAATATTATCTCCCACCAAACTATAACTTACCTGAAGTAAATTGCCCTGAACTTCAAAAACACTGATAAGACGATTATCAAACAGGGTCATAGGCAGTTCAATGCCATTCTTTTCATCCAGCAAATACTGATTTATTGATTTTGGTATAAGCGCATAATCACGCACCTGCCGCATGGAATCTTCACCGTAAACAATTGTGAAAGCATACAAACTGTCTGTCCGGTTCTCAATCTTAAGCTCCATGGCTACCACTGTCTTTTCACCCTTGACGTTGATAATTTCCAAATCTCCTTTGTAATGACCAAACCAGGAATCCGCTAATTGAGCTTGTACAACATTTACCAACCCTAAGATGATAAAGGTCAGAATCAACTTAATCTTTCCCATGATACTAATAAAATTTATTTGAGCCACTAAAGATAATTTATTAATAAACTGAGAAACAATTTATTTCGTAAATTAGTGGGATTCAATCCATCAAGTTGTAAAAACTTTTTAAATGAAAAAATAATCTCTTGGCAAAATCGATCATTATTATCGCTCTCCTTGGTCTAATACATTCGGTTACGGGTCAAAGCTTACTGTTTAAATCAGGTTTTGAAGACACCGTCCGGTTATCCCTGCCGGTAACTTCAGGTGGACAGTGGTATCAATTTTTTTCAGGTACGGATCTTACAAGTGGTTATCAATGGCCCAACGATCTCCCTATACAAACTCCTATAGATGCTTACTGGACCTTCAAAGTCCCTGATACTGCGGCTCTGTCAAATTATGCTCAAGTAAAAATAGATACCAATGAAAAGCACAGTGGAGACAAGTCCTTATACATGGAAATCAGTGATTATGACAATGGTAACTTCGGAAATTCCATGGCAGGTCATGTAAGATGTGAATACAGATTAAACCTGGACACCACGCTCAAACAAGCTTATCTCTCCTACTGGATGAAGGTTCAACCCAACCTTTATAGCATTATGCAGTACGGTACGAATCGTTGGAGAATCATTATGGAGTGGTTTGAAACCGGTCAACCAAGTTCTGATTATCGGTGGGGTCTTAAACCTCGCGTTGGAGATTTCAGTACTGACAGTACCTCTGCCTATTGGCAATTCTATCAGGATTATCAGTTTGGTGCCGGTGCCGGTGCTTATTTTATAGGTGATACCAGTTATTATTCCCCCGGCCAAATCCCTCTGAACAGATGGTTCAAGGTAGAGGTATTTTGGAAGCAAGCGATGGATAGTACTGGAAGAATCTGGGCCTCTGTGGATGGTCAGGTAATTTTCGACGAAAAAGGTCGAAACATGAACGATACCACACCGTCTCCACTTAGCAATTGGCAAATTTTCAAACTTTACGTAGATGAACCATCCATGGACGACGGTTTGGTCTATCAGTGGATTGATGACATCGAAATCTGGGACACAATACCGAGTCAAACCGGTGGAATTCCCGATCACTATCTGACTAAAGATAAGAAATTCGTCATATACCCAAATCCGGCTGATAAATCATTCTATTTAAAACGAGAGGAGGCATATACTGGCTCATATAATCTAATTATGTTAGATGCTTTAGGCAAACAAGTATTTGAAAAAAGAAATATTAGTATAAGTGAAACCCTCATTCATACCGATCGATTTCAGAAAGGAATATATTATCTAAAAGTAATGGACGATCAGAATCAAATTCTACATATGGATAAAGTAATTCTAAATTAAAACGGAACTCATCCTTATTAAGATTTAGGAATTCTTGTCTGTGGTTAACTCACATTATTTAGCGGTTAATCCTCAACGCCCAAAAAATTTTATTTTCAGGAGATTAATGCCTTCGGATTTAACTTGCTAAAAGTTTTTCACGCGTTTATTAAATAGTCTTTACCCTTCGTTAAACTAATCGCTCCAACAAGGTTTGTTCAGCTATTTTTGAGTCAGATAATATAAAAATTAAAACTGATGAAAAATTTTACGCTGGTAATATTATCCTTGTTCGGAGTATTACAATCTTACGCACAACCTGAATTTATCTAGGCGGATAACATGGGTAAACACTATTGATCCGACTTCTAACGTCCAGTCCGTAACCACAAATGGATCTGCAGACCTTTTAATTATGAAACTGGATAGTAACCTAGATTACGAGTGCCAATGAGATTGATTCTACCTTTAGAAGCCTTGTTTCTACGTCATTCTGATTACCGAATAAACGGAATACTTTAAAAACCGAAAGTCCGATGGATTTATGCCAAAAATTCGACTCAAATAAGCAGTCTTTCAAACCATTTATACAATCTTCTTTCTATTTTTGTCTCAAACTTGAAACAATATGTACAGATCACACACCTGTGGAGAATTGAGAATTTCGAACGTCGGACAAACAATTACGTTAGCCGGTTGGGTTCAGCGCGTGCGCGAAATGGGAGGAATGACCTTTGTTGATCTGAGGGATCGCTACGGGATCACACAGTTGGCTTTTAGTTCGGATGAAAACGCCGATCTTAACCAAAAGGCTCGCAAACTGGGTCGTGAATTTGTGATTCAGATCCGTGGTGAAGTCATTGAACGTTCAAGTAAAAACAAAAATATACCCACCGGTGAAATTGAAATAACAGTCAAAGAGCTCAATATCCTGAACGCTGCTAAAACTCCTCCTTTTACTATCGAAAATGAAACAGACGGGGGGGATGAACAGCGGATGCAGTACAGGTATCTCGACATTCGCAGAAAGGTAATTCAGGATAAACTGAAGCTGAGAAACAAGGTGGCTCTTGAAACCAGAAAGTATCTGGACAGTATCGATTTCATGGATGTAGAAACACCCTATCTGATAAAATCTACTCCCGAAGGGGCACGTGATTTCGTTGTTCCAAGCAGGATGAATCAGGGAGAGTTTTATGCCCTACCTCAGTCTCCACAAACCTTTAAACAGTTATTGATGGTTGCGGGCATCGATCGTTATTATCAGATCGTTAAATGTTTCAGGGATGAAGATCTCCGGGCAGACAGACAGCCTGAATTCACTCAGATAGATTGTGAAATGGCTTTTGTTGAACAGGAAGACATTTTAAACACCTTTGAGGGTCTGATCAAACACCTCTTTAAAACATGTCGAAATATTGATTTCCAGGAGGATTTTCCTCGTATGACCTTTGCTGAGGCCATGGAAAAATACGGTTCCGACAAGCCCGATATCCGTTTCGGAATGGAATTCGTTAACCTCAATGAAGTAACTCAGAACAAAGGATTCAAAATATTCGATGAAGCAGAACTTGTTTTAGGGATAGTAGCTCAAGACTGTGCCGTTTATACCAGAAAACAACTCGATGCACTTACGGATTGGGTAAAACGCCCGCAGATTGGAGCCAAAGGACTTGTGTATGTAAAATGCAACGAAGACGGTACTTATAAAAGTTCGGTCGACAAATTTTATTCGGAGGAAGACCTTAAAAGTTGGGCCGACAAAGCAGGAGCGAAAACAGGCGATCTGATTCTCGTTTTAAGCGGCGACGCTGAAAAAGTACGTAAACAAATGGGAGATTTCCGCTTGTATATGGGCGATGAACTTGGTTTACGAAATCCAAATGTGTTTAAACCATTATGGGTGGTTGATTTCCCGCTTCTGGAATGGGATGAAGAAACTGAAAGGTACCATGCCATGCATCACCCATTCACCTCTCCCAAATCGGAGGATATTGAATTGCTCAAAACCAAACCGGGATCAGTGCGCGCGAATGCTTATGATCTCGCTATGAATGGGGTTGAACTCGGCGGTGGGTCTATACGTATTCACGACAAGGAACTTCAGGCCATGATGTTCAGGCATTTAGGTTTTAGCGAGGAAGAAGCTCTCAAACAGTTTGGATTCCTTATGAATGCCTTTGAGTTCGGTGCTCCTCCGCACGGAGGAATTGCATTCGGGCTCGATAGGCTTGTAGCAACCATGGGGGGATCCGATTCGATCAGGGATTATATCGCGTTTCCTAAAAATAATGCGGGCAGAGATGTCATGATAGATGCTCCGGCGACGATCAATGAAGAACAACTGAACGAACTTGCTCTCTGTTTAAAACTCAAAGAATAAAGGGACTGTTTTTAGGCAGTAAAACTGTTTACTCAAAAAACTCTACTTCTCCGGATTCTACATCGTAAATTCCGCCGGTGATCTTAATTTCACCTTCTTTTTCCAGCTGAGCCAGAATTTCACTGTTATTTCGGATATTCTTGATGGATACACGGACATTCTCTATGGTTACTTGTTTGATAGCCTCTTCAGACCGGATGTCCGATACATCCTTCTCAACCATTTCAATTGCCGGCCCGACTTTGCCCAACAATTTGGTTATGTTACCCAGTTTCACCCGGTTACATGCCGCAGTAATCGCACCACACTTTGTATGTCCAATTACCAGTACTAGTTTTGATCCTGCCACTTTGCAAGAATATTCCATCGAACCGAGAATATCCTCATTTACAACATTCCCTGCAACTCTGGCGCTGAAAATATCTCCCAGTCCCTGATCAAAAATGAGTTCTGCCGAAGTTCTTGAATCGATACAGCTCAAAATAACTGCAAAAGGAAACTGACCGTCTGCGGTTTCATTGACCTGTTGAAGAAGATCTCTATTTACTTGGAGATTGCTAACGAATCTTTGGTTTCCTTCCTTTAAGTATTCCAAAGCCATCGCGGGAGTGACTTCACTTTGAGATTTTCTTGTATGTGCTTTCATTGTATTATTGGTATTTTAATTTCGTTTAGGAGGTGTTATCTGACCAATGTATTATCGGTCGTTTTAGTTTTACCCCGGTCTGTCTTGTCCTCAGTGATGTCAATAAGACTGACATTTATATTTTTTGAGGGAGCTGTGAATTCCTTGAATTCATAAATTCTTTCAATGACATCATAAGCAATAAATTTAGATTGAGATCCGTCAATAACAAGATCTGTATCGGGTTCAAGAGTTCCCAATACCTGAGATATACTCGCTTTATTCAAAAAACTAACCTCCTCTGCCAGTTCAATAACCACTCTTTTGCCACCGTCATGCTCCTGTTTGGTATATGGATTACGATAATTCTTACGAAGAATGTAGAAAATTGCCACAGCTACACCAATTCCAATACCCCGGAGTAAATCGGTACTCACTACGGCGATAATCGTCACAACAAAAGGGACAAATTGTTCCCATCCCAGTTTGAACATCAATCGGAAGAGGGTCGGTTTTGCCAACTTATACCCGATTAAAAGAAGAATAGCTGCAAGGGAAGCTAGTGGAATATAATTAAGAATTCCCGGTACAAAGGCAACCGATACCAATAAAATAAATCCATGAAATACGGCTGACAATTTCGTTTTACCACCTGCTGTGATGTTTGTTGAACTTCTGACGATTACCTGGGTAATAGGTAATCCTCCTATCATTCCCGACAAAATATTACCAATCCCCTGTGCCTTTAATTCACGGTTGGTGGGAGTCGTTCGTTTGTATGGATCAAGTTTATCTGTGGCTTCTACAGATAAAAGCGTTTCCAAACTTGCTACCACAGCTATGGTCAATGCAACAACATATACCTTGGTATTCGTGAAGGCATCAAAATCAGGCAACCTGAAAAAACTAAAAAACTCCTCCGGATTCTTGGCAACCGGCAATTGAACCAAATGTTTTCCCTCCATGAAAAGTGTAGGTGCATAAAATGAGAAAAAATAATTCATCAAAGACCCTATTAAAACAACGAATAGTGCACCCGGTAAAAATTTAAAAAGTTTAATTTTTTTCATAAACCCCTGCTCGAAGAGAATGAGCAAAGCCATTGAAAACAGACCAATAACTATGGCTCCAGGGCTAGGGTAAAGAAAGGAATAATAGACCTCTGTAAAAGTATTGTGACCATCGAGCTGAGCAAAATCCAAGTCTCCTAGATAATCCTCATCATAACCTAACAAATGGGGAATCTCTTTGAGTATCAGAATTATTCCAATGGCAGCTAGCATCCCTTTAATTACAGATGAAGGAAAATAGTATCCGATAATTCCGGCTTTTAAAAAGCCCGCAAGTAACTGGATAAAGCCTGCGAAAACAACCGCAAGTAAAAAAGCCTCGAAAGAACCCAGGTCGTTAATCGCGGCGAACACGATTGTTACCAGTCCGGCAGCAGGGCCAGAAACACCGAGCGCTGAACCGCTCAAGGAACCTATAACAACCCCTCCTACTATACCGGCAATAATCCCGGAAAAGATTAATTGCGGATTACCTGTTGAAGCAAGACCTATACCCAGGCATAAAGGCAAAGCAACAAGGTATACCACCATCCCCGCGGGAAGGTCATACTTTAAATTTTGAAAAATACCGGATTTTTTCATGAAATGTTTCCAGATTAATGAACGTTCCGATCGGAACGAAAAATTGTTACAGCGAAGGATTTAAGCAGGCTGGCTAGCAACTCCTGTCCGGGGGGGGAGTAAGTGCCGAAAGATCTATCGGTTTCCAAAAAGAAAATACGGGAAAAAATCCGCCGCCATCAGGGCTGACGATTGAATGAGCAATTTCAGGATATACACTATCCAGGTTGAACTCTTTTTCCGATTCGTTGAAGTTTTCACTTTCGGATTCCTTCTCGGTATCAACTGTATCGATGTATTCCAGATCACAAAAAGAAATGGAATCGGTCAGTGCACCTGTCAACTGCATAAAGGCACCGGAAAAAAACGTACTAATGCTCAAAAAGCAAAAGAAAAGGTATAAATTCTTCTTTTTCACAGTTCCAAATATAGAAATTTCCTTGACGTATTAAAGACATTAATGCTAAACATAAAGAAAATTTATATATAATTCGGCATTATCCTTGTTTTGGATTCAAATCATTATTAATTCTAAAAAGCTTAATTTTGTACCGAAACAAAAAACGCATGAAGGTATTTCTCATTTTAATTATATCCTTTCTTCATTCAATTGCCTTTTGCCAGGAGGGCAACTGGTGGGAAAAAGAGAATAACGGAAACAGCACGGCTGCAAAAAAATCGGATACCGTTATACGTAAACCAGGAAAGGTTGAGGTCGTAAAAGACAAACGTGTAGATAAGCTTATTGAATTCAAGGCTACGGCTATTCCTCCAGCTACTGCTCCGCAAATTGACGGTTATCGTGTGCAGCTTTTTTTTGATCAGGATAAAACAAAAGTGAATGAAGCCAGAGCAAAGGTACTGGAGGCGGATGCAACGCTGATGACCTATATCGAATACGATGCCCCGAATTATAATTTACTTTTAGGGAATTACAGAACGCAGCTTGAAGCCGAAAAAGCCAGAGCCGCTCTTTTGGAAACTTTCCCGGCCGCAATCATCGTAAAATCCAGGATCTATTTCCCTCCTATCCAATCAGAAGAGACTAAATAAAATCGTAGCCGGTAACGTAAGTTGGACGGTTGAATACCGATTCATCTTTATCCGACCGTTTTACAGCAAGATTTACATCCTGAACACCGTTAATCTTGTGGAGCAATCCCCAATTTACCCTGTTTTCTAGGGAAACGTAAAGCGGTTCCTTCTTATCCACCCACCATATCAGCGTGTTTTTTCCTTCTTTTTCGAGTATTCCTTCCATCAGTTCCTCGAAATCCCCTGCATTGGGATCCTTCAACCAAACCGTATCCACCACGGTAAAATGATGAGCTTTGGGTCTTACAACTTTTCGAACCCCGGGGACAAAAGGAATTATATTGATAAGCATTCTGCCCTTTTTACCGGGAAGCCTTTCAATCACCCATTCCGCACTATGTGTTTTGGCAAAACCCACGGTCTCTCCATCCTTTATTAACTCATAAAAAGGGGTTTCATTGAAGGTATGATGATCAAAATAAAGCGGATAATCTGCGAAAACTTCCTTTACTTTCTGTTTGATAAAAGTCCGGTCACCGGCACGAATCACACGCGTCTTTTTCTTCGGTTTCACACGGCTGAAGGTCTGACTCGCTATGGACGCAGCTTTACGGAAACCAAAATTTTCACTCATCCACATCGATCGCTCGTTCCTGGGGTCTATATAGGCGTACAAACACTCGCTTCCGCTCTCTCCATCGTTCAAGACATTGTCAAAAAAATCGTTGATCATGTTCTTGAGCCTCCCGGAGGCCGGTCTGTTTTTACTCTTGGTTTTCACAGCCGATTGTTTGGCTGGATCGAAGGCGAAATACCTGATGTACCATGCTTCTTTCCTGCGACAAAGCGTAATATTACCCAGTACCCTTTCATTTCTTTCCAAATTCAGAAATAAGGGTCGGTAAAGATTTTCTATCCTTTTATCAATGTTCCTATGTCTGTAGCGCGCACCGCTCGAACCCAGAGTCACACTGTTCAGGAGATTTAATACTTCCTGCGAAAAAGTTTCTCTGAGGTAAAACGGTGGATTTACGTGCATAATAGTTTCAATTTAAATACTCATTTCAACAATTCTTTCAACTTCATCGGGTGTAAGATCTTCCCGCTCACCTATTCCATTCCAGCCTCTTTCCTCGAAGCGTTTTCGTATGGTTTGAGGCGTATTCTCGTATGACTGAGTGTATCCTGAAATTTCGGTAAGGATTCCCAGGGATCGGAAAAAAGACTTTGTTTTACTGATCGCCTCTAAACCACAGTCGCCTTTCAGGCCCCAAACCCGTTGTCCATACTGATTCAATTTATCTCTCTTGTTTTCGAACTTTACCTTGAAAAGGTTTGGCGCAATGATCGCTAAGGTTCTCGCATGATCTATACCGTGCAAAGCAGTGAGTTCGTGACCAATCATATGCGTCGACCAATCGTAGGCAACTCCGGCACGCAACGTACCGTTCAGCGCCATTGTTGCACACCACATAAGATTCGAAGCCGCCTTATAATCACTCGGATCTCTCAACACCTCAGGAGCAATTTCCTTCAAGGTAAGCAAAATTCCCTCAGCTATTCTTTCCTGCAGCAGATTATCTGTTGGAAAAGTCAGGTACTGCTCAAGTGTATGCATATAAGCATCGGTGATGCCATTTGCAAGCTGTCTTTGGGGAAGCGTCGCCACGACCGTTGGATCAAGGAAGGAGAATTTCGGAAAAGTCTCTGCATTTCCCATGGTACGCTTTTCTTTCAGATCACTGTTTGAAATTACCGCACCGGAATTCATCTCTGAACCGGTTGCGGGCAGTGTAAGAACCGTTCCAAAAGGCAAGGCACTTTTAAAAACAGCCCCTTCCTTTCTTTGAAGTACTTCCCAGGGATCACCCTCATAACGCGCAGCGGCCGCAATAAATTTTGTGCCATCAATAACCGAACCTCCACCAACAGCCAAAATGAACGAGATATCCTTGGCTTTCACCAACTCAACAGCCCTCATCAAGGTATTGTACTCGGGATTTGGTTCTATACCATTAAATTCGTGAATCTCATACTCTTTGAGTGACTTAACAACCTGATCATAAACGCCGTTTGACTTAATGCTCCCACCGCCATAGGTGATTAGAACCCGCTTATCTGAAGTGACTTTCCCTATCTCCTCAGGCAATCTGTGATATGTATCCTTTCCAAAAATGACACGGACAGGATTATAGTAATCAAAATTATTCATTGTTTTCGGGTAAAATATAAGTTCTTATAAATTAGTGAATTATTATCTTCTTTCCATGAGGAATGCGGAAAACTTTTAAACAAACTCGAACAAGGAAGATTTACGACGCCGGACTTTGGAGATCTTTCTGTATTTATCATTTTCAGACCTGAAACCTACAGGGCAGAGTACCACAGCGTTTAACCCTTTTTCGGGTAATTTCAAATACGAATCAACCTTTTGACGATCAAAACCTTCCATTGGACAAGCATCGATTTTATCCGCAGCACAAACAGTCAGTAGATTTCCAAGGGCAATATAGACCTGATTTTCCATCCACGCAATCTGTTGAACAGGTGAAAGACTCAGGCTTTTTCTGAGCATTTTTTCATAGTTAAACAAAGTAGGATGATCTGATTCCAACTGACGCACTTCGCCGGTACGTTGCACAAGGGAAGTAATATCCTCCTCGCTTACAACTGATTTACGGCAAAGAACGATCACATGAGAGCAATCTTTTAATTGTTGCTGATTGTAGGCCAGCGGCACCAGATCAGATTTGATAACCGGATCGCTGATGATCAGGAAGCGCATCAGCTGAAGGCCCATCGAGGTCGGTGTGAGTTGAATACCGTCTGTAATTCGTTCCAGTTGTTCCCCGTTTAAGCGTTTTTCCGGATCAAACATTTTTACGGCGTAACGCCATTTCAAAGATTCTATTATATCCATTTTTCGAAGCCCTTAAGTGAAATAAATCAAAAATACTTTTTCACAATTAATAAATTGTATTGACACAAAACGAATTTCAGTTATATTTGTTTATTCCGACAAAAGATAAATTTCTAATTACACGAATAAGATGGCAAAAGAAAAAACAAGATATTCAGACGAGGAATTAAATGAGTTCAGAGAAATCATTAACGGAAAACTGGAAGAGGCGAAAGAAGATCTTGAACTTTTGAGAAACTCATTGTCTCACAAGGATGATCACGGAACAGATGATACGGGACGCAGTTTCAACATGATGGAAGACGGATCGGAAACTCTTTCCAGAGAAGAAATGGCTCAGTTGGCGGTACGTCAGGAAAAATTCGTTCAAAGTTTACAGAACGCCCTTGTACGCATTGAAAACAAAACGTACGGAATCTGCCGTGTAACGGGAAAACTGATTAAGAAAGAGCGACTGAAACTGGTTCCTCACGCCACATTAAGTATCGAAGCCAAAAACGATCAAAGCATTTAACGTTTGAAAAAAAGGTATTTCATCACCTTTGGTGTTGTATTTCTTGTATTGCTGATTGATCAAATCGTTAAGATCTGGGTAAAAACAAGTTTTGATTACGACGATCCAAGTGTTAACTTGCTGGGCGACTGGTTCCAGTTAAACTATGTTGAAAATCAGGGAATGGCTTTCGGCGCAACGCTGGGAGGAGGTATCTGGGGAAAGCTAATACTCTCTTTGTTCAGGCTTATCGCCATCGTAGCAATTACCATATATATCCTTAAGCAAATCAGGCGTGCGGTTCGGCTGGAATTTCTAATCGTTACAGGTCTTGTGCTGGCCGGAGCAATGGGAAACCTTCTTGACTCGATGTTCTATGACTTTATTTTCAGTCATCAGTTTGATCCGTGCATTCCTTACAATCAACTGGAGGGATCAGGAATCTGGGCTGAATGCTCCTATTATGGTTACACTGAACCGGTAGAAATCAGGCACCGTGGATTTTTATTCGGCAATGTGGTAGATATGTTTCAGTTTGATGTCCTCTGGCCGGAATGGGTGCCATGGGTAGGAGGTTCACAGGTCTTTCCTGCTGTTTGGAACGTCGCCGACGCTGCTATCTCCGTAGGTGTCATTCTCGTGCTTATTCGTCAAAAAGTATATTTCCCGAGACATAAAAAACAGGAAAACAGCGATTTATAAGTACCTGCTCCACTGTGAGGAAAAATAAAATGATATTCTGCCCGCCCGAATCTTTTTTATGAAAAGAAAAATACTAGATACACTACGACTGATATGGAAAATTAATTTTCTCGAGCAATTATTGGTTAAAATGACTACCAACAAATCTTTTGGTAGTCCCGTTACCAAACTTCCACCTAATCATTACCAGTTTAAAAAAGGATCGGTAAGAAAAGTTGTCAGAGATGGAATTAATTATACACTAGACATCTCAGATATTGTTGACTGGTATATATATTTCGGTTTTAAAGAGTTATCCCGGGAAGCTTTGTATGATTTGATCCAGGAAGGTCAAACTGTTATAGATATAGGTGCAAACGTGGGCGATGTAACCTTACATGCAGCTCAAATTGTTGGTAAAAACGGAGAAATACACGCTTTTGAACCGGATCCCACCAATTACAAAAGGTTAACTGCTAATTTGAATTTGAACACTTTTAATAACATCCGCAAAAACCAGGTGGGCCTGGGTCATGAAACCGGAACATTTAAGATTGCGAATATTGATTCCGGTAATCAAGGAATGAATAGAATTATTCAGGGCAAACCTACAAATCTTAACACCCATGAAATCAATGTAATTACGCTTGATTCTTATGCATTAGAAAACAGGCTGGAAAAAATTGATTTAATCAAAATAGATGTTGAAGGTTTTGAATATAACGTTCTCAAAGGAAGTACGGCCGTAATCAATAACTTTCATCCTACCTTTTTCATCGAACTGGATGATGATAATTTGTTAGAGCAAGGTAGTTCTGCCCGGAAACTCATTCAATTTTTAGTGGAGAAAAACTACCGAATATTTCATGCCGAAAATCACAAAGAGGTCAGTGTTGAAACCGATTTTCAGCATTGTCACTTTGATATACTAGCAAAATACATTTCCGAATAATTACTATTCGGGTTGTTCTCCGGCTGGTCGATCAGAAATTTCAGGAATAAGCTTAAAACCAAGGGAACATCAATTTACAAAAATCGTCAGTAGAAAGGGCTTCATCTTGTTCAGGTTATAAATCGGCAGCTACAATTAGGAAGGTTAATTAAAGGGAATGAACTTCCATTCAGTACCGCACCACTGTATTTAATCTTTCTTTTTAAACTTCGGAGAGTAACTCAACATGCAGCCGTAAACCAGATTTTTCGAAGGATCCTTGACATTCAATTCCGTATCAATGCGTGCGAATGTTTTCAAATCCATTCTTTTAGAGATGCGCCATTCGAGTCCTGCCGTAGTACGCCAACCTCTGTATTCGTTGTTTGAAATAATTTTGAAAAACACCTCCCCTGAAACATAAGGATCCACCAGTTTGCTCACATTGTATCCTAACTGTAGCTTAGCTCGTGCAAGAGTAGTGTGTTTACCCGAGAAAGAGGTCATCGAGTTCTGTAACCTGAAACGCATTCCGATATCCAGGTCACGTTTTTTCTTATTACCGTATGAAAAATCCAACATTAATCTTTTACGCGGATCGGCATCCGGCCGCACGGTATGGCGGTAAGCGACTTCCATATCCCACCTTTTCGAAAGTTCACGCTTGATACCTACCTCTCCAAAATAGCGGTAATCCCTTGTTATATTCTCATGCCGATACTGCCCCTCTATGCGAGTTGACCACTTTTTATTGAGATCCATTTTTACAGACATCCCTGTCCATATTTGTCTGGCATCAAATTGCTGACCGATAACGAAGGACGGAAGGAAAAGCATCCCCCAAAGTAGCATTCTTAAAAAATACTTTCCGAAGGAAGCATTGAAAATTCTTTTCATCTGAATTTAAATAAACTATTATCTGCACTTATGATGAATGGCCTTAAAAAAAGGTTGTAAAGAACAAGAAATAATTTTTTTTTAGTTTGTCTTTCAATAGTGGCGACTTTAAACCCACACTAAATACAAAAAGT
Organism: Brumimicrobium sp.; assembly: GCA_033722555.1. Classification (GTDB taxonomy): domain Bacteria; phylum Bacteroidota; class Bacteroidia; order Flavobacteriales_D; family Crocinitomicaceae; genus Brumimicrobium. Next base: position 2,619 of record JAWVYS010000040.1, on the reverse strand, counting down.
GCCAACGGCATGGGTTGTTGGTTTTCAACATATTTCCCGCTAGTTTCAATTGATATGCGTTAGGTTTTCCATGAAAATTCGGGAGTACTGTTTAAATAGAAAATTTACCTACTCCAAACTCTTGAGTACTCTGAGAGCCTCGGAAGAATGCTTCTTGGGATCAAGCTGTGAATTAAAAACACCTTGGATCACACCTTTTTTATCCACGATATAGGTAACCCTTCCGGGAATAAGGCCAAAAAGATCAGACGGGACACCAAACTGTTTCCGGACCTTCCCTTTCGGATCAGAAAGGAGTTGAAAAGAAAGATTGTTTGATCTCGCAAAAGCCTTATGACTGTCCACACTATCACTTGAAATACCAAAAACCTCAGCCCCTGTCTCAACAAAGTCTACATAGGAATCCCTGAATGAGCAGGCTTGCTTCGTGCAACCGTAAGTATTATCCTTGGGATAAAAATATATAACAAGCTTTTTCTTACCGATATAATTTGAAATACTTATCGCTTCACCTGCTGAATTTTTCAAGGTGAAGGTCGGACACTGATCTCCCTTCTTTACGCTCATTGGGTTTAACGGAGGATTTGTTTTGTATTTAAATATCATTAACATTACAACTGAAAGATTATCTTGTTCGATTTTCAGTAATACGAAGGAGTTGTTTAATTGGGATTAATTATAATATACCTTTATACTCCCTCTATACTTCCTGTATTCAGTTAAAGATCAAATTTATACCTTAGTAAAATGTTGTAATAACTGAAAAACATTCGTAAATTATCCGTAACAACACTAACAAGAAGTCAAAAATTTGAAAACCAACGCTTTATCCCCCCTGTTTGTAGCGTAAATCAATATTTACAATTATATTTAAATACTCAAAACAAACCAATTGAGCGATATTTTCGTTTCTTAAAAGGAGATAAGAAAGAGCCTCCTTGAGAAATTGTACTGTATTAAGAAAATTAAAATGCCTTTCTCATCGGTTTGGTAGGTGAGAGCAATTTATTAAAACTCATTCATTGAGTGAACCGCTTTTTTTTAAATATTATTTTTTTAATCCTAACCTGTTCTTTAATTGGGCAGCAAAATCTCGTGCCTAATGGTAGTTTTGAGGAGTATTCTGACTGTCCTGAAGGAAGAGAAGCTAACAACGGTCAGTTTGAAAGAGCGAAAGGTTGGATTTCTCCTACATTCGGAACACCAGATTTTCTACATCGATGCAGTAACGCTATACCTACAGCTCAAGCGGATGATATTAATGTGCCGTCTAATTTTGCTGGTTTTCAGGAGCCTTTTCATGGAGACGGATATGCATTAATTTTTGGAGTTTCATGGTTTTCTAACGGAGCAATTCTTGAGGGAAGTGAATACATTCAATGCAAATTGAAGTCGCCTTTAAAACCTTGTCATAAGTATAGATTTTCTATGCGAATATCATTAGCAGACAAAAGTAATTTGGCTCTTAACAATATAGGAGTGTTCGCTTCAGAAGGGTTTTTTGAGCCCACTGGTCAATTTTTAGATTCAAACCCTCAAATTACTTTTTCAGAATATGTCTTGGATACATCTAAATGGGTGAATTTATCCGGTGAATTTATAAGTCAAAACTCCTCAAATCACCTTACTATTGGTTTTTATGGGAATGAGGAAGACTCAATATACTTGTATAATCCTGAATATAACGATAACGATGGTCATGTGGCTATTTATTATATTGATAGTGTTTCTTTGGTTGAAACTGATCTTTCTTTACATAACATTTGTGATGAAGGAGTTTTGATGTTTCCCAATATCATTACACCAAATAACGATGCTTCGAATGAATTTTTAGACACATCCGAGTATTTTGCGATTACAGATGAAATTGTAATCCTTAATAGATGGGGTAATATAATTACCGTTTTAACGGAAAATGATCCCATCTGGGATGGAACAACAGCATCCGGAAAACCGTGTTCAGAAGGAGTCTATTTTTACAAGTTCAGCTATAAATGGGGAGATGAATTAAAACAAAAAAGCGGTTTCATTCATTTGGTGAGGTAATACTTACAGATGATGAAAAATATAATTTTTACAATAGGAATTACCTTATGTTTGGGTGGCGCAGCTTATGCACAAGCACCACCAACTTTAGGTAACTCCACACAGAACAATAATAACTTTTGGACACGTGCTGGAAATGAACAAGGACAAGGAGGAAATCTTTTTGGTACAAGATATAATTCTCCTTTGTACTTTATTACCGGTTCAAATGTGCCAGGCAACGGAGGAGGATTGGCTCAACATCGAAGGGCTAAGTTCAATGGGATTTTTGGAGGACCAACGCCACAATACATTATCAATGGTTATGGTGGAATACAGGGTGTCAACACCACAGGTTATTTTCTCCTAGGTCAAAACATGAACGCTCCCGGCGGTAATATCTACAGTGAATTAGGGGCTTTTTCTTTGCTTCATCAAATAAATATTGAATTGTTGATGGTGAGAACATCATTTTGGAGCAGAATATTCCTAATCCTTTTGCTGAAAGAACAGTAATTAACTATCAAATTCCTGCTTCGGTAGGAGACGCGAAGTTATTGTTCTACAACAACCAGGGCAGAATGATACGGGAAG
>JAWVYS010000039.1:0-28562 GCA_033722555.1 Brumimicrobium sp. | reverse complement strand
TACCTGCCATTAAACCAAAATTAGCCCGGATTCTATCTTTTTTGTACCCGAGTTTCATTACACCGATATTCAGGTTGATTTCTTTGTGGCGAACATGGTTAAACAGAAAGTCCGGTCTTTGTTTGTTCACCGGTTCCTGAAAGTCATAACCGAAATAAGTCTCTAAATACACTGAAATCTGTAGAGTTGAATCCCTATTCAAATACATTGATTCATCTTGTGCATTCAGCTGATATACAAAACATAATGTAATTTTAATTAAAGTAAGTTTTAAAAATATATTCTTCATTTTTTGGCTTAAAATGGATTATGATTCTTCAAAGATCGTAAACCTGACTTATTTGTTTCAAAATAAACCGTATTTGGATATATCAACAATTTCCACTTTGTTTCGTTCATAACCTTTCAGAACCGACTGTGAATTAAGCCGAAAAACTACTTAATTTTGTTTGTAATATCTCAGAATCTCCAATAAAAATGACGGATAGCAGTAATTATACAGAAGATAACATACGTTCCTTAGACTGGAAAGAGCATATTCGGCTTCGTCCGGGAATGTACATCGGAAAGTTGGGAGATGGTGCTTCTGCCGATGATGGTATCTATATTCTCCTTAAAGAGGTTCTCGATAACTCCATCGACGAATTTGTCATGGGGAACGGAAAAAAAATCGAGGTAAAAATTAAAGACGGTATTGTCTCTGTACGTGACTTTGGTCGTGGTATCCCACTAGGGAAAGTGGTGGATGTAGTATCCAAAATAAATACCGGAGGAAAATATGATTCCAAAGCATTTAAGAAATCTGTTGGATTGAATGGTGTTGGAACCAAAGCGGTAAATGCTTTAAGTAACTATTTCATGGTTTATTCTGTGAGGGACGGTGAAAAGAAGATTGCTGTTTTTGAACGTGGTGAATTGACAGATGAATCTTCGGAAAAAACGGATGAACCAAACGGTACATATGTAGAATTCAGACCGGATGATCAGATATTTAAAAAGTTCAATTTCAAAGTACCTTATGTGGATAAAATGCTTTGGAATTACTGTTATTTGAATCGTGGTCTTACCATTTATTTCAATGGAAATAAGTTTCAATCTAAAAATGGTCTGAAAGACCTTTTGGAGAATAATCAGGACGGTGATCCCCTTTATCCCATCATTCATTTAGAAGGGGAGGATATTGAGGTGGCTTTTACCCACGGAAGAACTTATGGTGAAGACTACTATTCGTTTGTGAACGGTCAACATACGACCCAGGGAGGAACTCATCAGAGTGCCTTCAGAGAATCCATTGCGAAGGTTATAAAGGATTTCTTCGGAAAGAATTATGAATCATCCGATGTCAGGCAATCCATTGTGGCGGCCGTTGCAGTAAAAGTGGTGGAACCGGTATTTGAGTCTCAAACCAAAACCAAACTTGGTTCTCAGGAAATCGAACCGGGTGGAAAATCGATGCGCGCTTTTGTGAATGATTTCATGAAAACGAAACTTGATAATTTCCTGCATAGAAATCCTGATATTGCAGACGCGATTGAAAAGAAGATTAAACAGTCTGAAAAGGAGCGAAAAGAGTTATCCGGCATTAGAAAAATTGCTCGCGATCGTGCGAAAACAGCAAGTTTACACAATAAAAAGTTGCGCGACTGCCGTGTTCATTTGACCGATCTAAAAAATGAAAGAAGGGAAGAAACAACACTTTTTATTACTGAGGGAGATTCAGCCAGTGGATCCATTACCAAATCAAGGGATGTAAATACCCAGGCGGTATTTAGTTTGAGAGGAAAGCCTCTTAATTCTTATGGTCTTACAAAAAAAGTGGTGTATGAAAATGAAGAGTTTAACCTTATTCAGGCAGCACTGGACATTGAGGATGACATGGATAATCTTCGCTATAATAAAGTGGTTATCGCAACCGACGCCGATGTAGACGGAATGCATATCCGAATGTTGTTGCTTACCTTCTTCCTTAGGTTCTTCCCCGACCTAGTCAAAAGGAATCACGTATATGTTTTACAGACACCACTTTTTAGGGTTAGAAACAAGAAAAAGACGAAATACTGTTATTCGGAGGAGGAAAGAAGAAAAGCGCTGGAGGAATTAGGTAAATCTGCTGAAATCACGCGTTTTAAAGGGCTTGGAGAAATTTCACCGGATGAATTTAAACATTTTATAGGTGATGATATTCGACTGGAGCCAGTACTTGTGAGTAAAGAGGCTTCTATTGAGGATACCCTTTCTTTCTTCATGGGAAAGAATACTCCGGACAGACAAGAGTTTATCATGGATAATCTGCGCGTGGAAAAAGACCTTGAACAAGATATTGAAAAAGAAAAACAAATAATTACTGAATCCAATATAGATAAAGCATCATAAAATGGCAGAAGATCAAGAGCCTGAGGAAGAAAGAGAGGAAAATCAAGAAAAGGAAGATTCTACAGAGGACATCACCGGCGGGAAAAAAGTGGATGAAAATATTACCCCGCTAAACGGTCTTTATGAGAACTGGTTTCTCGACTATGCTTCCTATGTTATTCTTGAAAGGGCTGTTCCTGCTCTAAGTGACGGTCTTAAACCTGTTCAAAGACGTATTCTTCATTCCATGAATGAAATGGAAGATGGACGTTACAACAAGGTGGCTAATATCATCGGTAATACGATGAAATATCACCCACACGGGGATGCTTCAATCGGTGATGCCCTTGTACAGCTGGGTCAAAAGGAATTACTCATTGACATGCAGGGTAACTGGGGAAATACCCTGACCGGCGATTCAGCGGCAGCACCACGATATATTGAGGCAAGGTTATCAAAATTTGCTCTTCATGTTGCGTTCAATGGCAAAACTACCAACTGGTTACTAAGTTATGACGGTAGAAATAAAGAACCGGAGAATTTACCTATGAAGTTTCCTCTTCTTCTGGCTCAGGGGGCAGAAGGAATAGCAGTAGGGATGGCCTGTAAAATATTGCCTCATAATTTTATTGAACTCATTGATAACTCCATCAATCACTTAAGAGGTAAAAAAGTTCAAATATATCCGGATTTCTTAACCGGCGGTATGGCTGATTTCACCAATTATAACGATGGACTCCGGGGAGGGAAAGTTAGAATTCGGGCGAAAATCAATAAACTGGATAACAAAACATTATCCATTACCGAAATACCCTTTGGAACAAACACAGGAACTTTAATTGATTCTATATTAAAAGCGAACGATAAAGGAAAGATCAAGGTGAAAAAGATTGAGGACAATACTGCGGAAAACGCTGAAATCCTCATACATCTTTCTTCCGGTGTCTCTCCGGATAAATTGATTGACGCACTTTATGCATTTACGGACTGTGAGATTTCCGTATCCCCGAATTCATCTGTTATAGACGGGGATACTCCGAAATTCCTCGGGGTTAGTGAAATTCTAAAAATCAATACGGATAATACCGTTGACCTGTTAAAAAAGGAACTGGAAATCAAGAAAGGAGAGCTGGAAGAAAAATGGCATTTCAGTTCACTTGAGAAAATTTTTATCGAAAATAAGGTATATAGCCTTATCGAGGAAGAAGAAACATGGGAGGGGGTTATTTCGGCTATTGATGAAGGATTGAAACCGCATATCGGCCACCTGAGAAGAGAGGTCACAAGAGACGATATTATTCAACTCACGGAGATTAAAATTAAACGAATTTCAAAGTTTGATAAGTTCAAGGCTGATGAAATAATCAATAAAATTGAGGAGGAGTTAAAAACTGTTCAGTATAACCTGGACAATATAATCGAATATGCAGTAGATTATTTCAAGGATCTTAAGAAGAATTTTGGAGCAGGTAAGGAACGTAGAACAGAAATTAAAGTGTTCGATAACATAACTGCATCTAAAGTAATCATTGCCAATGAAAAACTGTATGTAGATCCTAAGGAAGGATTTATTGGATACAAACTTAGAAAAGCAGATTATGTTCAAGATTGTTCGGACATAGACGATATCATTGTTTTCTTCGATACGGGTAAAATGATGGTAACCAAGATATCCGACAAGAAATTTGTCGGTAAAGGAATCGTTCATGCCGCGGTTTGGAAAAAAGGGGATAAGCGAAGGATCTACCATGTACTGTACCGTGACGGAAAGGCGGGAAACACCTATATGAAACGTTTTTTTGTTAATTCCATAACACGGGACAAGGAATATGATCTTACTTCAGGAAAAAAGGGTTCGGAAATGCTCTATTTTTCTGTGCATCCGAATGGGGAAAGAGAAGTGATCACAGTTCTTCTGAGAAACAGACCCCATCTTAAAAAACTAAGGTTTGATATTGATATGGGGGAACAGCTCATCAAGAGCAGGACAGCGAAAGGGAATATAGTTACAAAAGAGATAGTCTCCAAGGTTACTCAAAAGGAAGTTGGCGGATCTACTCTTGCAGCGCGAAAGATCTGGTATGATGAGATCGTCGGAAGACTCAACGATGAACAACGGGGAAAATTTCTCGGACAGTTCAGGGGAGAAGATAAGATTCTCACCCTATACAAAAACGGAGAATACCGTTTGTCAGGTTTTGATCTTACAACCCATTTCGATGACGACATGTTTCATATTGAAAAATGGAACCCTGACCACGTCATTTCAGCAGTTTATTATGATGCCGAAAAAGACATTCATTATGCAAAACGCTTTGTATGTGAGGTTACTACAGACAAAAGAGTAAATTTTATCGGAGAGTCAGAACAAAATCAACTGGATGTTGCAACGACTGCCTTCGAACCGGAAGTAAGGATAATCTACAACAAATTGTTGAAGGCAACCAAAAGTTTACCCGACAGACTGGTGCGTCTAGACGAATTCATTGATGTAAAGGGCATGAAGTCCCAGGGGAATCAACTCGAAAAACTCAAGGTGAAAGAAATTGAACTTACTCATCCCGTAGAAGGGGATAAACCCTGGCCGGATGAAGATGAGGATATCAATCACAATGACTCTGATGAGGACGATGATGATCATACGGATGAAGAGGATGATTCTTCGGATGATGACAACGACGGTCCAACTGGTTCTGACGGAGATGACAGCGAAGGACCTGACGAGGAAGCTGAAGAAGACAAAGCAGAGAAAGACGAAGAAGAAAATAATACTTCTAAACGTCCAAGAAGCTTAAAAAGACCTCGTCCGGTTAGGCCGGAACCTGATCGTCCTTCGAAAGAAATTGAATGGGATTTGACCAATATCAAGAAATCTCGAAAGAAAAAAGACGATTCAGACTTCCAACCGACACTTTTTTAGTTACTATTTATATACGCTTTCAATAGCTACTGGGTAGAAAAGGCGAGACGAAGCTGTATATTTCTATTTAACATAATATTAATTATAGGAAAAACATTAATATGCTTTATTTGGCCTATGGCTATTCCAGAAGTTCATCCAACAAATAAAAATCAATGAATTCCCGAACGCAACCCTGTCCGCCTTTCGTGCTTAAAACCAGATCGACTGTTTCTTTGACCTTCAAAACGGCATCAGCCGGACAAACCGATAGACCAACTTCACGCATAATACTTAGGTCGTTGATGTCATCACCGATAATTGCAACCTGCTGCTTGTCAATACCCAGTTCCTGACACCATTTGTTCAGAATATCTATTTTTGGTTCTCTGCCGACGTATAAGTGTCTTATTTTGAGCAATTCCGCACGTGCTTTTACCATTTCAAGCTTGAAACCCGACGAAATGATACCTACTTCAATACCTAGTTTGGAAAGCGCCATGATGGCCATTCCATCTTTGGCGTTGTATTTTTTGAACTGATCTCCGCTTTCTGTAAAAAACATACCTGCATCAGTCATAACCCCGTCAACGTCAAGAATCAATAACTTGATTTTTTTAATCTTCTCTTTTTTAACGTATAAAGGTCGACAGATGATATTTGCAAAATCGAGGTCATTCTCAAAACAAAACAATTTCAGATCTGCAACGGTCAGTGCATCAATGGTTTTAACACCATATTTACGCAGAAAGTCCTGCAAGGAATGATCATGTCTTTCCAGATATTCCTTGATATTTTGTTCAAGTAAAGTCATCAAACTATCTTATAACCAATGCTTTTGGCGACAGGTTCTATAGCCGTTTTCAGTTGCTTAAAACCATCATGGGTCAACTGTTGTGCTGCGTCAGATTTAGCTACACGCGGATCCGGATGAGCTTCAATGAGCAAACCGTCTACTCCCATCGCTACACATGCTTGTGCAAGTCGTTGAATCCCGTAACGGTATCCAAGCGCATGACTCGGATCAAGAATAATCGGCAGATTCGTGTATTCCTGAAGGTAAGCTACTCCACATAGATCTAATGTAAACCGTGTATTGGTTTCAAATGTACGGATACCGCGCTCACACAAAACAACCTGATCATTCCCGCCTGAAAGCATAAATTCTGCAGCCTGGACGAATTCCTGTAGGGTGCTACCAAATCCACGCTTGAGTAAAACCGGCTTATTTATTTTAGCGCAGGCACGAAGGATTCCCTGGTCGTACATGGCCTTTGCACCGATCTGGATGACGTCACTGTGCTCAATAACTTCATCCACATGGGTTGCGTCTCTAACTTCTGTAATTACACTGAGACCATACTCCTCGCGCATTTTAGCAAGCAGTTTCAGACCTTCAAGTCCGAGACCTTGAAAACTGTAGGGACTTGTCCTTGGCTTATAACAACCTCCTCGTAATGTAGTCAGATTTAGTGATTTAAGTAGTTCGGCGCTTTCCCGGATCTGGGCTTCGGATTCAACCGAACAGGGTCCGCCTATTAAAAGTGTATTCAGTGTATTGCCTCCTATAGTGACATCGCCTATGCTGACCTCACGGGTTTTATTTTTATATTCCCTCGAAGCGAGCTGCATATCATTGGCAAAAATCCAGTGATTATCCGTCTTATCTTCCAGAACTTTGGGTAATTCTTTTACGGAAGACGAAGTGATTAGGATATCTCTTTCTTCCTCTCGTATATGAAACGCCTTTGTTTTATTCGCTAAATCGCTTATTTCATGTGGAGCAAGGCCTTTTTTTAACTGTATGATCATATTATATTTCTCCTTTTATGAGGTTCACAAAGGTAACAATTCCAACCGCATTTCCTTCCTTATCAACAACCGGAAGATACATCACAGGAAATGACTGTTCTCGGACAAGATTAAGCATATCGTTGACAGTTGCGCCGTCCTGAATAGTTACCGGATTCGTGTTTATCATTTCTTCAGTAGTCATATCAGCAATGTTCTTCAGGTTTCGCATCAGGGCCTTTCTGAGATCTGCATTGGAAATAATTCCCTGCAGTTTTCTGTTTTCCTCTACCATTGTAAAACCGAGTTTACCTTCGTCTATGGACTGTAATACTTTCTTAAGGTCAATGGATTTTTTGTCAACCACCGGGCATTCTTCGCGAGGAATCATAAAATCCCTGATCCTGAAAAATGATTCTATCTCACGTTTTGTGAGATCCATCAAGGCCTGTCCGACACTGGCAGCCTTGAAAAGGAAACTTCCTGAAACCGAAGCGTGTACTCCCATGTTTCTCAAAATGAAAGATACCTCACCGTTCACTCCCCCATCAACATGCACATTTTTATTCGGGTACTTTGTTTTGAATTTGCGGATCTTCCTGAAATTTTCCGGGTCAAACACTCCCCCGCTCTGCCCGGGAATGGTGGCCATCATCAGAATAAAGTCAAACGATTGGAAATCATCAAAAACATCAACGGATGTTGGTGTGATAATAGCTAGCCCCTTTTCTCCGGGTATATTATCCGGTACATTAAACCCTTCAGGAAGCTGCTCGTACTGAAATGTCACGTATTCAACCGGATTTTTTCTTAAAGCATCAAAAAATTTTTCCGGTGTTTCAGATATTATATGCAGGTCGATCGGCATTTTACACCAAGTCCTTATTTTCGCAATATCTTCAAAAACAGAAAGATCATCGTTGCAATCTACGTGAAGCAAATCAACCTGATGATCCTCAAGATCCCTGATAGTCTCTTGAAGTGTTCTTTTTTTATCTGAATATATGGATGCCGATATTTTCATGCTGTTTTATTCTCTTTCTATAGGTCTGAGCGTATTATCCGTAATGATTATAGTGGTTTCTCCGCCAAAAACCTCTCTTTCCAGTCTGTATTCAAGTTCCTGAAGCAATGCCTGCTCTTTGATGGTTAGCGGTTCTTCGTGGTAAATACTTTTTTCAATGAGCTTTACTCCTACGTTGCCGTCCTCAAGTTTTAACAGCTGTATAACCTGATCTTTCGAACCCACAAATTCATTTTGTTTCCAGAATTTCGTGAATTTGACAGCTTCCTGTTTGCTCACGTCCTTATAGTAAACAGTGATATTTTCAGAGCGGATCTCATTACCCATTGGCATGCCGCAGCGTGTTAAAACAAAAATCAATAGCGAAAGGACCAACGTTATTTTCATCAAGGTCAAAAATAAGGTTTAATCATGAATTTTCATTTAAACTCCTCGTCCTTCTTTCTACGTAAATAGTATTTCACACTAATTTGCTGGGATAAAAAGACATTCTCAAACATTCTTTCCGTGCTCTTTGGAAAATCTTAGATTTTGTATATTTAAGTCAATATTTAAAGACAAAGATGCATTTAAAAAATCAGATATTCGAAGGGGCTGAAAACAGAGAAACTTTAATTGATCTGAAGATACCTGAAGGGAAAAATTGTACTGATCTTATTCTCTTTTTACACGGTTATAAAGGTTTCAAAGACTGGGGTTGCTGGAACCTGGTCATGGATTATTTTGTTAACCGCGGAATAGGTTTCTGTAAGTTTAATTTCAGTCACAACGGTGGAACAGTTGATAATCCGTTTGACTTTCCAGACCTTGAAGCCTTTGCGGAAAACCGTTATACGTATGAACTTGAAGACATAGCATGTGCCCTGGACTGGCTTGATAAACAAATTGATCTTTCCTCCTTCAGAGTTCATCTAATCGGACATTCCAGAGGTGGTGGTGACGCGATACTTGCAGGCGATGATGAAAGAATACATTCCATCATTACCTGGTCGGCAATTGCAGACATTAAGAGTCGTTTTCCAACGGGTGAAGAATTGAAAAAATGGAGGGAGAAAGGGGTTCGCTATGTAAAAAATGCCCGAACCGATCAGGATATGCCACATTATTTTACCATGTATGAAGATTGGGAAATGAATCAGGAACTTCTCGACATACAGTTTCACGCAACTCAACTGAAAAAGCCGTGTCTTCATTTGCACGGTGATTCTGATCAGGCTGTTCCGGTAACTGACGCCGTGCGCCTTAGCGAACGAACACACGGTAAACTCATTGTCATTCAAGGAGCTGATCACACCTACGGCTCTTCTCATCCCTGGCAAAAGGAAATTTTACCCGACGACCTCCTAAAGGTTTGTGAGCATAGCGAAAAATTTATCACTGAAGATCTTGGATAAGCTACGTTTTCTATCGGAGTCAGGTTTTAGGCTAAAAAAGCACTGATTTCTTGTGAGTTCCTTCTATATACCCTACCTTTGTAAAGAATATAAGATTAGCTTATGTTCTTTTTTTAATTACAAACAAAGTTTTTTATGAGTCAAGTAAAAGAAAACGACAGAGTAAAAGTACATTACACTGGAAAATTAGCGAACGGTGAAGTTTTTGATAGCTCTCTGGAGCGTGAGCCCATGGAATTTCAAGTAGGTAAAGGCCAACTGATTCCCGGATTTGAGAACGGGGTGATAAATATGAAAGTAAATGAGAAGAAAACCTTGGTGATTCCGTCTTCTGAAGCTTATGGTGAGCCAAGGAAAGAATTGATCCAGGAAGTACCTATGGATAGATTACCGAAGGAGATTAAACCCGAAGTAGGCATGGGCTTGGTATCCACAACTCCTGATGGAAATGAGATTCAACTAGTCGTGAAAGAGGTAAAAGATGAAGCTATTGTAGTAGATGGTAACCATCCTTTGGCCGGTCAGGATCTCACATTTGAGGTTGAGGTGCTCGAGATAAAGAGTTAATCGATTACTGTAAACAATTGGAAGGGCGAATTTTTCGCCCTTTTTTTTTGAATACCCGAGTGACAAGGGTAAGTCTTTCAATTCCCCTCTTTTTCCATCTGCTCTCTTCGTTTTTTTATAGAAAACAAGGTTTTATCGATGGTTTCGTATTCATTGTCGGGTCGCGGGGAAAGTGCAGGGGCTGCCACCACGTTACCGGTAGCATCCATTAGGAGATAATGCGGATAGCTCGCTACATTCAATGATTTCAACAAAGGATCGTCGGGGGAAACAAAACTTGTTTTCCAGCCCATTTTATGCTTCTTAATGTATGGAGAGGGATCCTGAATCAGGTTTTCGTTTTCAGTGACTACTACGGTTAGGAATTCTGTATATTTCAGGTATTTATCATAAAGGGGACGCATGAGTTCAATGTCGTTTTCTGATTTTTTTGCACCCTCCTGAATAAATTGAACATACAGATGTTTTCCCGAAAAATCTGATTTCGCCATTCGTTCTCCGTTTACTTTAACAAAAAAATCAGGCATTTTCCCACCCGGAACGAGGTCTATTAATCTATATTTAAGATTTCCGGCTATTTCTCCATTCTGAGGAAAAAGTGCATGTTTTGTTAGACTATCAAGCATTGTGAGAATATTCGTTTGCGGATAGTCGCCTGAATAAAACACGTCACCGAGCATTTTAATCATTACCATTTCACGAAGTTTAATATTGTCAAGAGCATAGTCGGCACCCAAAGCATTCATTACCTTCGTAGGGCTGCTTTTTATGATACCTTGATAAAACGCTTCGTTCACCTTATCTGAAAGTTCGTAAGCGTATTTATCGTAATAATTCAAAACGTAATCCATGTACCTGTCGTTCTGATACCACACAGTTTCTGGTTTTATATAAAAATCATACTTTTCATAGCGATTTCTGCTCCCGGAAAAAGCCAGGTTATCCAGAGAGGCAAATGAAAAACGGACATAGGTTTTAAAAAATTCGTCCTCCTCTTCTTTATAAAATTCACTGGCCTGTAGTTTAAAGGTATCCAAATGGGCTCCAAATGCCGGGCTCTTTAGTTCTTTGTGATTGTAATGCCTTTTTAAGAACTCCAAAGTGGCATCTTCGAACATGAGTACTTTATAATTGATATCTGTACTGTCGAGATCTACAAAAAAGAATTCAGTTTCTTCCGGAAGAAGACTGCCTGCTTCGGTATAAGGTGATGATTTTTCTACATATATCTTGTAATTAGCACCTGGTTGCGCATATATATGGAAATGTTTCTTACCTACTTTTATTCTCAGCTTACGTGTGGACTCATTAAAAAAAGTGACGGTGAAGGTGGAATCGCTTTTTACCTCACCACTGGCAATTCGAGTCGTAAGCATGGAGAGATAATCCTGAATTTCATAAACCTCTACTCTATCCCCAACATACGATGGAGCTAACCCTTCAATGGTAACAATCCCCTTTCCAACAGAAGTAAGAGAAAGAAATAAGGATAGATAAAAAGTTAAAAATGATTTAAACATAAAATGTGCTTTGTTTCTCTGAACCTAACCGGAACTTATTATTTAACGAGCATCTCCGAATTCGTTACAAACAGATCAATTTTCCCTCCACTTTTGAAGATCTCCCTCACAATGGTTGAATTGATCGCCGTATACTCCGGGATGGTCATAAAGAAAACACTTTCTATGCCAGAAATTTCATAATTCATTTGGGCTATGCTCCTTTCGTATCCGAAGTCTTTAGAATCCCTTAATCCCCGAACGAGATAATCAGCATTTATCTTCTGACAGAATGTTACCGTAAGTCCGGTAAAAACTTCTACCCGCACCTTCGGATTGTTTTTAAATATAGACTCAATATGTTTCTTTCTGTTTTCGATATCGAATAAATATGTTTTTGACGTATTTTGTCCTATGGCCACTACGACTTCATCGAAAAGTCCAATAGCTTTTTCAACAATACATTCATGACCTTTGGTGAAAGGATCAAAGGAACCGGGGAAAACACCAATTTTACTCATAACAGATCTGTTTTGGCTATATTACGGATTTTTTGAAAAAAAACTGAATACTACGTGACCGTATTTTCTGGAAGACTCAAAAAAGGGATGATCCGAGAAATTCTTATGTTTATCATGCTCCATTATAAAAAGTGCGGATTCATTCAGAACATTGCTTTCAAAGATTGCCTCAATAAGGGATGCATGAATCTTGGTGTCAAAAGGTGGATCAGCGAAAATAAGATCAAATTTTTGTGAAGTTCGTTTGAGGAAAGTAAAGGCATCCTCTTTCAGTGCGCTCAATTCATTTTCGAGTTCATATTTTTTTGCAAATTCTCGAATAAATCGTATGCAATTATAATTCTTATCGACTGCAAGAATATTGCCTGCTTCTCTTGAAGCAAATTCGAAGGAAATATTGCCTGTTCCCGCGAAAAGATCAAGAATTTCGAGGTTCTTCAAGGTGAACTGATTTTCAAGAATATTAAAAAGTGCTTCTTTCGCGAAATCAGTTGTAGGCCTTGAAGGGAAACCTTTGGGAGGAGTAAATCTGTAGCTCTTTAATTTTCCACTGATTATACGCACAATAACTGGTTTAAAATACTTTTCTTAGGCTCGTATAGGTCAAAGTTTTTCAAAAGGCTATGTTCCTTAATGCGTTTAACCGTTTTTTCCGAAAAGGATTTGTCCGAATCACTTTCAATAATAAACAAAAGTTCACCCTTCTCTTCTTTGATTCCCTTTTGTTCAAGAACATACAGCAGATGGTATAAAATGTCCTCCTCGTTTTGGAACTCAAAGGCATTGGAAAACTTCAATTCATTCTTTTCGATAATAGCTATATTCATGTAAGTGCTGCATAAACTCACTACTACCTTCAATTTATAAGTAGGACCCTGAAAAAGTGCTCGAAGAGTCATGGCATGTTCGTGTTTCACAAGGATTCCCGGGAAACGCATCACAAAAAAAGATTTCACCCAGTCAGGCAACGTGTAAACGCTCACCATATTCAGTTCGGCAAGTCTGTTGAAATTCGGCTCCCCCTCCTCTACTGCATCTCCGAATAGCAAACGTATAAGATCTGAAGCATTTGTATCGTTATAAACACGCATAGGAACCAAGGAATGTATCATGGAGCTCCATCCCAGTGTTACTTCATCATAAGCAGCTGTAAAACCGCCTGACTGAAGTAATTCATCAAGCTGTCCTTTATAGGCAGCGGGGTTGGTATTCTCGAAGGTTAGGTATTTCGAGGATCTGATTTCTTGGGAAGAACGAAGAACCTCAGCAACGAGTACTGAGGTTCTTGAAATTTGAATTGTTAACTGAATTGATTCCACGGTCTCTTATTCCCATGTTGCTTTGTCGGAATTTGTCTGAAGATTTCCGAAACCAACAATCTTACGTTTCCCGCCTTCGTACTGCGGTATAGGTTCTTTACCGTAAACATGAATTGTAGGAATTGTGTCACCGAGGTATGCGAAACTGTCACGTGTTTCGATGGTCCATCTCTCCTTAGGATCTGTCATAGGGATAAACTGAAGTTTCTCTATATCAAACGCCCCGAGACCAAGCTGATTTCTCTCCTTGATCCGCGAAATAGACCCAAGAAACTCATCTTTATAGGGTACCATCACGGTATCTCTTCTGAAATTCTGAAGATCGGCTTTATTATCCGGATTACCCATTGCTGCGAGTAAAGCAGCTTCTCTTTCTGTCATCGTTTTATCAATCGCTCTTTTATCTCCGTATAGAGCGTCACGTTCAGCTGGGGTAATCGGACGTGAAGGAACGGCTCCCTGTGACTCAATCACCTGAATTTTGTCATTTTCAAAGAAATTTATCAGTTTGTCCCAGGTGCCGGCATAAATACCGTATTTGTTTCGGTGAGCGCGTTCGATATCTCTGATCTGCGTGAGGTTAAATCTAACAAGTTTCTCAGAACGTTCACGAGCAGCCATATGCCTGATCGTTGATTGTACTGAAACCCATGAACGATAACCAATGAATACAGTAATTGCGATACAAACTGCCCCGATTACAAATACTACGGAACGGCTCAGAATCCCTGCACTGAATAGTAAAACCAAAATTCCACCTACGAAAAGGTTTACTGCGGCGATATTAAATAAATTATCCTGATTAGTTTGAATTCCCACAATGATCATTACCAAACCTAAAACAGCTATAACCGCTGCGATCAGGTAACGCTTAACAATAACAGAAATTTGATTGTTCATTCTCTAAGCTTTGATTAATTTTTCTTATCCGTACAAAACTACAATTTTTTTGAAATGGCTACACTCCACTGAGTAGATTTTTTAAACTGTTTAATCAACAGATCGCTGTTTGAATAAAAATACGTCTTCCCTTCGCATATATCTAAAAAAAGAAAGTCAGAAGAATGATTGAGTAAATTCTTCTGACTTTCCATTTTCTAACCCTTTCTAAAGGATAAATACTTGTTGAAAACAAATTTTATCGATCAACCCGGGAAATTTGACAATCAATACAGTCTTTGATTTCTCCGCTATACGTCTCACGATATTTATGCAGGGTTTTAAAAGGTATTCCAAGAAAATGTCTTTGAATACGCGTTACCTGTGTACATAATCTTCCCATGTTGGGATGATACCTGTTCTCAAATCTGCTTTTTCGTACTGTTCCTATTAGTTTGATAACTTGAAATTTTATGGTTCATCGCAATATAAGCATAATTGATAAGGATCACAAGAATATAATCCGAAAAATGCATTGTTGTCCATTAGTTAATCAATGAGCAAACAAAAAAGGGACTGTCTCAAACAGTCCCTTTCTCAACATAGAAGTTATTTCAGCCTAAGTTTCTGGCTATTTTACGAATTTATACAAATGTTGATTTCCTTCGGATGCAATCACCACAAAATAAACGCCCTTGGCGAGATGATTCATTTCCAGTGAATTGTTCCCTTGTTTCAAGTCAACTCCCGTAAGCACTTTCTGTCCTGCAGAATTAATGATATAAGCCTTTCCTGATTTTCCGCTGTACAAATGAATGTTTAGCGTTTCATCCAGGCTGTTGTAGAATGCAGACCAGTCGGATTGATCGTAGTCCGCGATTCCTGCGTTACACACCGCAGTTGTGAGAACAACCACCTGCTTGGATGCAGCATCGGTATCTCCACATGTATTTTCGATGAGTAGATCAATTGTATAAGTTCCAGCCGTATTATAAACGGTATTCGAAATAGAACCTACTCCAGTTGCAGGTGTTCCACCTGTAAAAGTCCAGTCAAACGTACTCCCTCCGTTGGATACCGCACCATTCACTGATAGTGATTCACCCTCACAAATGGTATCCGAACTCAGGATAAAATCTGCGATCGGAGCCGAATCATCCACAATCACCGAGTAATAAGCCTCGTTTGAACATGATCCGGTGGTTCCCGTAACAGAATAAGTTGTACTCGTTGTTGGAGTTGCCGTAGGGTTTGGACAGTTGGAACAAGATAAACTTCCTGCCGGTGACCAGACATAGGATGAAGCCCCTGATACAGTAAAGTCAACACTTCCTCCCGGACAGATAGTATCGGCCGTTGCTGTGAGCACAATATCAGGTGTAGGATTAACTGTTACATCCATACTGTCTATGTGATAAAAACCACAACTGTTCTCTACAAGTAAATAGGCCGTATGTGTGCCTGCTGCCGTCATTGTTACAGATGGAGATTGGGCAGTAGGATACGGTGTATTTGTTCCATTGATAGCCCATTCCCAGGAATAAATATTCGGTGAGGATGAAGCGTCAAAATTAATGAAATCCCCTTCACAAACCGTGGAAGGTGTAGCGTTGATCACAGCCGTCGGAGGAGTATCCGTAATCCAGGGATATACGTGCATGGCAAGTTCTATGCTACCGACGTCTGAAACTTCCTGCCAACCTGTTGGAAGAGTCTGCGGATTATTAGCGGGATTTACGTAATACCAAACCGAATTCGGTCTGGTTGCGTTAGAGGCTAAATTCCCTGAAGCAGCACAGGCTACGGTATCTCCGGGTTGATTGATTGTCTCGAATCCAATATAGAAATCGTTGGTTGTTACAGTAACCGGCATATCAAAGCGAACACGTGTCGGATAGAAACCTGTTGGGGTCTGGTTGTCCTCTATGTCTTGAAGAAGAACATCCTGAGAATATATTTCCGTTCCTGGTATAGCTCCGTTTGCCTGCCAAACTTTTATTGCTATTGTTCTGGTAGGATTAACCGTCTCCCCCTCGGCAAAATAAAAATCAGCCCCCATGATGCTTGTTGGTCCTACCCCGGTAAATTTCTCGGCTACGTACTGTTGCTCAAGAAAATTGTGTCCAACAATATAACCATTTGGCGCTCCCCAGGTCCATATATTATAGGGATCGCTCGGAATTGTATTGGTGATGGTATCACACCCGGTGAGTCCGTTGACGTTGATATAAGCAGCTTTTGTTTCTGTATCCGTTCCGTTTGCATTCGTAACAGTAAGTGAAACCTGATAAGTTCCTGCAGTGTTATAAACAACTGCGGGTGGATTTTGACCGTTAAATGTGGCCGGTGATCCTCCGGTGAAAGTCCAACTCCAGGAAGTAGGGTTGTAAATTGACATGTCCGTAAAAGTTACGGATTGTCCTTCCAGAATATTCACAAGGTTTGCCTGGAAGTCAGCTACAGGTGCCCAGTTTAAAGTTGCACTGATACAGTTCATGGCTTGTTCAGCATTGATTCTTCCTGCACCTAACTGTCCGATGTATGAAGGATTCGCCCCATCAATATTATCTGCGGTCGAAAGTATGCAGGACTCGATATCTGAAGGTGATAAACTCGGATTAAGAGATAACATCAAACCGGCTAATCCTGCTACCATTGGGCTGGCCATAGATGTGCCCTGTTTTGTTCCGTAAGTATTACCGGGCAGCGTTGAATAAATTGCACTTCCCGGAGCAGATATATCTATCCAGCTACCATAATTTGAAAATGAAGATTTGCTGTCTCCAAAAGTTGTAGAGGCAACTGCGATTACTTGGCTATAACCCGCAGGATAAAAAACAGATGAAACATTATCGTTACCGGCAGCAGCAACCAAAACGATTCCCTGATTTGAGGCATAGGTAATAACATTCTGCGCTGTTGTAGAAGAACCGCTTCCACCCCAAGACATATTTATTACATCTGCACCTGCGGAAACGGCATATATAATCCCTTCATATCCATGAGTAACCGCAGAAGCTGAATTGGTAGATTTAACCGGAATCATGGTTACATTGTGGCCTATAGAGGCAATTCCTGTGGAGTTATTGGTGCGTGCACAAGCAATTCCCGCAACGTGGGTTCCATGGTCGTAGCTGGAAACCGGTGCATCTGGATTTGGATTGTTATCCCCATTAGCAACATCGTATCCATTGACATCATCAACATATCCGTTATTATCATCATCGATGCCGTTGTTTGCTATTTCGCCCGAATTGGTCCATAATACCCCGCTAAGGTCACTATGCGTTGTTGACACTGCATCATCAACAATAGCAACTTTAACATTTGCGCTTCCTATAGAATAATTCCAGGCATTCGCTGCGTTTACCTGAAATAAACTCCATTGGGTAGATGAATTATAACTCGGATCATTCGGTGTTAATGTTTTTACCAATAAAGGAATTCGTTCTGCATATTCCACCTGTTCGTTTCGGTTCAGCATATCGATCAGGTGATTCACCGCGTAGATATCGTTTACCTCAAGTCGGATAACGGTGTTTAAAGCAGGATCCTTTACTCCGGGGAATGCCTGATTAAAAGACTTTACTCCGTATTTCGCAAGATTCGGGGAAAAGGACAACCTGTTTAAATCATAGCCTTCAGAAGTTGACCCAACTCCCGGTTGTGCGGTGGCGGTTTTCGGTACATTATTCTTTAATTTAATCCAGATAGCTCCATCCAGATAATTTGAATTAACCGTTTGGGCGTACAAACATATCCCGCTCAAAACGGAAGAAATCGTAAGTAATAGTTTCTTCATAGCATAGTTTTATAATGAATTAGAACAGCAATTTCTTACTTTTTTTCGAGAAACGAAAAATATTTTTAAAATAATTCTGAACTAAAACATTCATAGCGAGAGGTTATCAATAAACAAAGGACTTTCTCGAAGAAAAGTCCTTTGGATCACTACACGTAATAAACTTAAATGGTGAGATCCACGCTTTTAAGGTCAGGTACATCAAAGTCATAAGCCCTTCGGGTGATCATAATCTTGTTTCCTTTTTCACGTTTTCGGCGAAAACCCATCATGTGCAGGCGATCCCTGATATCTTCGAAAAGGGGCTCCTCAATGATCAATGTATGGTCATCCTCCGGATGCTTGCTTACACCGGGCAATTCTTCCAAGTATTTGTCATCCCTATTAACACGAAGGTCTTCTGTCAGATCCAACCATTCCTGACTTTTCTCCTGAACGATGAAATAACCGTCATCACCCTGTTTCTGATACAGCGGCATGAAAATATGTCCCGACTCCTGGGCGTATACCGGTCCATCTTTATCGTCGGCAAGATGCTCTCCTTTTTCAATCTTGTCAAAAGTGGTATATCCGGGTTTCATTTGGAACTTATCATCATCCGATATTTCATGATGATACACGAGATCAAAAATCTTGTGCTCACCAAAATTGGCTTTGCCTAAATTCTGAAAATGCTTGTGATAAAGTGGAATATCCTCTTTTTTAATGCAACCTACAATTCCCAGTGCACACCAGATAAATGAAACATTGTTCTCGATGGAGCTTAGCGCATAATGTTCTCCCGCTTCAAAAGCAACGCCCGGAAAACCCATCTCGGAAATATAATTCATAAAGGTACCGCGTGTTTGCTCATCGAATCCAACCACACAAGGGACTGGAAATTCCAGTGCTACCTTTCTGTTTTTGATTGTATCACTGATAGCACAAAAGGGCGGACTTACAGAAGAAGTTGTATGGAGATCGAAAATAAAAACCTCTCCTTTCGCTCGACCCACGACTTGTTTCAGTGTTTCAACAATCTCCTTTTGTTCCTCGCGTTCATGACCCTTCATCCGGTCTGATTCATCGAGAAATCCAAGCCTTTTCAAACGCGAAGTGACCCAGCCGCGATTTAAGTCATTATCGATATAACGGACGTCATTTGCCAATGCTTTTAAGTTTCCTGCAAAGGCTGCAACCATTTCTCCTTCGATTTGAAGATCAAGTTTTTTGATGGACTCCAGTACCTTTTTTATACCGAAAATACTAGATGTTTCATTTCCGTGTGTACCACATAAAAAAATGACGGTGGGCCCGGGCTTATTATTACTTATCTTTCCTATGATCCTGTCAACTTCGACAGATTCTTTTAAATTCTTGTGTGTAACTTTTACCATACTATTAGTTTGATTTTAAAATATTTAATAAATGTTCGGCCACATGCATCATGTCGAATTCCGTAATTATTCCGGTCAATTTTTCCCGATGAACAACCGGTAAACATTTGATCCCTTCTTTTTGCATAAGAGCAATAGCTTCCTGAACACTTGTGGACGGTGAAACGGTTGCCGGATTTCTCTCCATGGTGTCTTTTACGCTAAGCATTTTCTTTTCCGAATCATTTGCATCGAGAAGATCTTTTTCCAGCATGTTCGTTTTTGTGAGTAAGCCTTTTAGATTGCCCTCCCTATCCGCAACAGGTAGGTGATTCAAATTGTTTTTCAGCATGCGATACACTGTCTGATCCAACATATCATCCTCTTTGGCGGTATATAAGGAGGTGGTCATAAACTGATCTACCGTGGCAAATTTACTGTATTCAAAGTCGGCCTTATCCGGAAGCTTCCAGGTGTGAACAGGCTCTCCTTCTCTTTGTCTTTTTATCATTGCCGAAGCAATAAAGGTTGTGATGTAATTATCACTATGTCGTCCTTTCAATTGAGCCCACGAGTCGTAAACCCACTGAGATCCCGTTTTGCCCGTTTTCACTCTTGATCGAAGGATGTCCAAATATTTTTCGATGTCCTTTATATCGACCCCAGCCTTCAGAAGTCCTTTTTCTGCAATCGGGAGTAAAACATCGAGAATGAGTTTCTCAGCGGTATACTTCTTCCCGGAGAGCCACCTGAACTGACTGTCAAGACCATATCGCGCGGCTTTGAGTAAATTCAATTTTGCGTCATCGAAATCCATTTTTGAGGCCAAATTTCTGTACTCTTCAGGCATTCCGTGCATCAGGCCTAACCAGAATGCTGCATTCGCGATCTCATCTACAACCGTAGGACCGGCAGGGAGTAAACGATTTTCTATGCGTAAATGCGGTTTCCCATCCAGAACACCGTAACAGGCTCTTGTCCAGCGGAAAATGGTGCCGTTGAATATATTTAAATTGACCAATCCCGGAGCTTCTCCTTGCTCAAAACATCTTTTGGAAATGTCAGGATCGGTGTGTCTCATAAAAATCTTGAATTTAGCCAGGTCTTCTTCATAAACATTGAGCACTGAACCTTCAGCCCATTTCGTGCCGAAGGGTACCCGCATATGTTCTTCACTGAGATGAGCAGTGCTTTCTCTGGTATCCACAGCCTGTTCAAAAAGAGCGATACGTGTTTCGTACCAAAGTCGCTTACCGAAAAGTGTGGGGGAATTCGTACAGGCAGCGAGTACGGGTGCAGCAATGGCCTGAGCAAAATTATATCTGTCGATGAACTCATCCGGGTTTACCTGGTAATGGATCTGAAAACTTGTGTTGCAGCTTTGAAACATGTTGGAAAAGTCCGTTGTAAAAAGGTCATCTTTTCCTGTGATTCTAATCGGAGGATTCTTTTGTCTTAACCAGTCCATAGCCTTGATCATAGCTTGCGAACGTACAGTGGGTGTAAGATTCTCAAGTTCCATATCCATTTTCCCGATGGTTGGAGTGATTCCCGTCATAATAAGCTTCAGACCATCCATATCGGTCGCTGTCTTCTCCCCTTTTGCGATGAGTTTATTCAGCCTCGCTTCCATTTCAGAGAAACAATTCCCTGTAAAAACAAGAGGTTTAAGATTCATTTCGAGATTGAAAGCTGCGAGCTCAGGAACGAATTGATCATCATCTATCCGTTTAAGAAACTCTTCGATCACCGGGGCAGGTCGAAGTGCCGAATCAAGAAAACACATTTCCTGCTCTGCTCCGATTCTGAAGGTATTTCTGTTGAGTTTACCGTCCTCTATCATGGATCTCAGATAATCGAGATCACGCATAATGTGATGAAAAGTATCTCTTTGTTGTCTGCTGTCGTTAATAAATTCAACGTTTGCGGAACCCATTGCTGATTATTTCTTTTGATTCCTAAAAGTTTAATCATTATCTGCCAGAATTCCAAATGATTCGTTGAACGCGGTATTTCTAAGTCTCATAAAAGTAGAAAATCTCTTACGCTATGCCGGAAAACCAAGAAATAAAAAAGGCTCTCCACATGGGAGAGCCTTTGAATCATAAATTTATTTGCGCACTATTTATCAATGGAGCCGAGAACCCTGTCCATAAACTTTTTCAAAGCTTCTTTCTGGGAAATATTCTCTTCTTTCATCATTTTATTAACTTCGATTGCTCCGTACATGTTAGAGATAAGCTCACCTATCATGTCCAGTTCTTGGTCCTTGAGTGAGGACAATTCTGTCAGGTATTCCAGCGTTTCAGCTGTTTCGATAACAAAATCTTCATCATTCTCGGTGATAAAATCTGATAGATGTCTAATGATTGGCAACTTCATCGATAAATAATTTTAATATTTCTGCTTTGTTCGTCTGGGTCTGCTGAACCAGTTCCCCTTTCTTGAAAGCGGCGAAGGTAGGCAGATTGTCCACATTGGCTAATTTCCTGGATGCCGGATTTTTTTCCGCATCGATCATTATGAATTTGGCCGACGGATAGTCCTCTGCAAACCTCTTAAATTTTGGTTTCATGATCCGACAGTTTCCACACCATCCGGCTGAGTACTGAACGATAACCAAATCGTTGGATACCAATTCCTCCTGGAGTGTGTCTGTCGTTAATTCTACAAAGGCCATGATTAGTGAGATTTTAAATAATCTGCAACACCTTCACGGTTGGCACTCATAGCGTCCTTTCCTTCTTCCCAGTTGGCAGGACAAACCTCTCCTTTCTCCTGAACATGTGTGTAAGCATCTATCAGTCGAAGGAATTCATTTACGTTTCGTCCAAGGGGCATGTGGTTAATCGATTCATGAAAAACCGTTCCTTCTTCGTCAATCAGATAAGTGGCGCGGTAAGTCACATTATCACCTTCATAAATAAATGAATCCGTTTCCTCGTTGTAGGTCTCCGACTGAATATCCAGAATTCTCAACATATTGGCCAAATTTCGGTTGGAATCAGCCAAAATTGGATACTTAACTCCTTCTATACCTCCATTGTCCTTGGAAGTGTTTAACCATGCGAAATGTACTTCGGGTGTATCACAAGAAGCTCCGATAACCATGGTATTTCTGTCTTCGAATTCATTCATCTTTTCCTGAAAAGCGTGTAACTCGGTTGGACAAACGAAAGTGAAATCTTTAGGATACCAGAAAAGTACCACTTTCTTTTTATTTTTAATCGCTTCCTCAACCACATTCAATTTGAACGTGTCACCCATTTCGTTCATTGCATCCACTTCGATGCTCGGGAATTTTTTACCAACAACTACTGCCATTTTTTTAAATTTTTATTTGGTTATAAATAAGCCTTAAAGATAGAAAATTTGACCAAATTCAGGGAATACCTGCCGTTAAAAATTCAATCTTTCAAGGACACTGCAAATGTAATCACTTTGCTTAAATAGTTTTAATTGATTAATTTTATATTTCAATAAATAAAAACTATATATGGTTTCGCTTGCTCAAATAGATTATATCCTCGCACTGCTGGAATACCGCAATTTTCAAAAAGCGTCAGAGGCTTGTTTTGTCACACAGCCAACCTTATCCATGCAAGTTAAAAAAGCGGAGGAAATTTTAGGTAACAACCTGATCAACAGAGACACCAATCCCCTTTCTTTAACCACCTTTGGTCAGGAGATTATCCCTTATTTGTTAAAGATCAAGGAAGAATATGAGTCACTCAGGGTTTCTGTCGAGAAGTATTCAGGGATTTATAAAGCGGAGATACGCCTCGGCATTATACCAACCATAGCCGGTTACATGGTTCCGGAAATGTATGCCCAATGGCAACAGGAACTTGGAGAAATCAGGTTTGAAATAATCGAACTGAAAACCGAGCAAATTCTCCAGGCCCTTGAAACAAAAAAAATCGATCTTGGAATCATGGCCGGTCCCTTAAATAATTCACGGTTTCGCGACCAAATCCTGTTTAACGAAGAGATTTTAATCTACGCACCGCACGTTAAAGGTCAACTGATTTCTGAGGAAGACCTGAATAAGGAAAAACCCTGGTTGCTTAGTCAGGGAAATTGTCTCAGGACCCAAATGATTAACTTCTGTAACCTGAATGAATCCCAGAAAGATGAATGGAATTATGAGGGAGGTAGTTTGCACATACTGATCAACATGGTAAAACAGCAAGGCGGTTATACCTTGGTACCCGCCAATTATGTACCTCATTTAAACCTCTCTTCCGACCACTTCAAATCCTTAACAGGTCATACTCCAATCAGACAGGTAATCGGCGTTCATTCTGAAAGAAATTCTAAAAGAGAATACCTCAATCGCCTTATGCGGGTGATTCAAAGCGCTCAACCCAAACGAAAAATATCATCCGAAAACACCAGTCTCCTGCCCTGGACATGAACAATTCCCTTTCAACTGTTGTAATAAGTATAGAATTTACTAATTGAAATACAGTTTTTATGGAAGGAGTATCGAAATATTATGATATTGTAGTAAACAAAGTAGTCGATTGGTCAGAGAATTTTGTTAGCATGCTGCCAAATTTCATCCTGGCATTACTTGCGTTTTTTCTCTTCGTTGTAATCGGTAAATATGCACGAAAGCTCTTAAGAAAGATCCTGAATAAAACCCTGAACAATCCAAGCTTGAGTAATTTGCTGGCGAGGATTTTTTACGTCATTATCATTTTGATCGGGACTTTCGTAGCCCTGAGTGTTCTTAACCTGGAAAAAACTGTAACTTCCTTACTCGCAGGAGCAGGAATCATCGGACTCGCCCTTGGTTTCGCATTTCAGGACATT
Organism: Brumimicrobium sp.; assembly: GCA_033722555.1. Taxonomy (GTDB): domain Bacteria; phylum Bacteroidota; class Bacteroidia; order Flavobacteriales_D; family Crocinitomicaceae; genus Brumimicrobium. Next base: position 4,342 of record JAWVYS010000039.1, on the reverse strand, counting down.
GCCGCGAATTTTATTTCCGGTTTCCTGATGGCTGCGCGGAGACCCTTTCATGTGGGTGATGTGATCGAAACTTCTGGTTATTCGGGAGTTGTCAAAGAAATCAATATCCGAACAACAAGTATCACTTCCTTTCAGGGTCAGCACATCATCATTCCCAACAAAGAAGTCTTTCAAACCCCTTTAATCAACGATAGTGTTAACGGCAAGAAAAGAATCGATCTCGCCGTGGGTGTATCCTATGGTGATGACCTCCAAAAGGTAAAGAAAGTGACTCTGGAAGCTGTTCAAAACGTATCCCACCGAACCGAGGATGATATTGAACTCATTTATACTGATTTTGGTGATAGTTCCATCAATCTGAAAGTACGTATTTGGGTGAAATTCGAAACTCAGGGACAGTACAAACATTGTCAAAGTGAAGCAATCATGGCCATTAAGGAGGCGTATGATAATAACGATATAATGATTCCATTCCCAATTCGGACACTTGATTTCGGTATAAAAGGCGGTGAAAAACTGAACACGATGCTCAGTGAACGGGCAAATCCATAAAAGGAAATAAATCACACCGCAGAAAGTGACTTTTGTCATACTTTAAGCGCCAACGGTTGTAGAAATTTGCGGCATAACATTTCAGAGTTATGCTGACAAAAGAGATTATTTCCAAGTACAATATAGCCAGTCCCAGATATACCTCCTATCCAACCATTCTCGACTGGAACAGATCCGAATTTGATCCTCTGGAGTTCGGTTCAAAATTCATAGATTTTGAAAGGAACAAAGATCACAGTACCAGTGTGTACATACATCTTCCCTTTTGCGAAAGTCTTTGTACTTTTTGCGGTTGCCACAAGCAAATAACTAAAAACCATGCAGTTGAGCAGCCTTATATTGATGCCTTGATCGCCGAATGGGAGATGTATGAAAAATTGAATGATGGGCCCATTGTTATCAGTGAATTATACCTTGGAGGAGGGACTCCTACCTTTTTCAGCACCAACGCGTTGAAACGTCTTGTACAAAGAATTACTTTACACCGGGCGGACCGTTTCTATTTCAGCGTTGAGGGGCATCCCAATCACACTACTTATGGTCAAATGAAGGCACTCTATGAACTCGGCTTCAGGAGGATTAGTTTCGGCGTACAAGATTACAGTCCTGAAGTCCAAAAATCCATTAACCGGATCCAATCCTTTGATCAGGTACAAAAAGTGACCCGTGAAGCAAGGGAAATAGGTTATACATCCGTAAGTCACGATTTGGTATTTGGACTGCCTCATCAAACAAAGAGTGACCTGATAAACAGTATTGAAAAAACCTTGATCCTCCGGCCGGACACCGTTTCACTCTACAGTTACGCACATGTACCTTGGGTAAAAGGAACCGGGCAACGCGGTTTTTCTGAAGAGGATCTTCCCGAAGCATCCCTAAAAAAAGAAATGTATGAAACAGGATCCGCCTTATTGAAACAGCAAGGATACCTGGAAATTGGCATGGATCATTTTGGCTTACCCGATGAACCGTTAACGAAAGCTATGAAGGAAGGTAAACTGAATCGTACATTTATGGGATATACAACTTCCAACAGTGATCGAACCATCGGACTCGGTGTTTCGGCCATTTCGGAGTACAGTTTCGGATATGCTCAAAATGTTAAGAACCTCAAAGAATATCATGCGCGCATCAAAGCAGGAAAACTTCCGGTTGCTAAAGGCCATATTCATTCGCCTTTGGACAGAGCGGTTCGAAAACACATAAAATCATTGATGTGTAATTTTGAAACGACTTACTGTGGAAACTCCTGGCTGAATAAGAGTATAGAAAGAAATGAAAAGCATTTCAGGGAATTTGAGCAGGATGGTATTATCGTTCGAGAAAAAAACGCACTAAAAATTACTGTAGACGGACAGCCTTTTGTTAGAAACGTTTGCATGGCGCTGGATCCCTATATGAGGAAAAAGGAAAAGGTGCAAAGGTTCAGTAAATCGGTATAATGGAAACAACGGATTGCTATCATTGCGGAGCCCGTGTTATCGGCAGACCTGTGCTTGCTCACGAAAGATCATTCTGCTGTACCGGATGTTTGAGCGTTTTCGAATTACTTCGTGCCGGGGGACTGGAAAAATTTTACGAATTCAACGCCAAAAGCGGATTGAAGCCGGAGAAAAACACTACCGGCAAATATACCCCTCTTGATGTAGAGGAAATATTTAATGATTTCATCTCCTTTCAAAATGATCAGCTCTACATAGTTACTTTCTTCTTACCGGCTATTCATTGTAGTTCTTGTGTTTATTTACTGGAGAATCTCCAAAAGCTGAACAGAAACATTCTAAAATCGGAGGCAAATTTTACTGCACGAACCTTGAAGTTAACCATAAGTAAAGGTACCAAACTCTCCGAAATTGCCGAATTACTCGAAGCTATCGGGTATAAACCGGAACTGCGCAAAAATCCCGGTAAAAACAACAGTTATGACAAGCGTTTACTCTTAAAACTCGGAGTGGCAGGATTCGCATTCGGAAGTGTGATGCTCTGGACATTTCCGGAATATCTGGGTTTGGACGAAACCTTCGAGCCTTTCAGGAATTTCACATCCTATCTTTCTCTTGCTGCAGCACTACCCGTATTTTTTTATTCCGCGTCGGAATATTTGAAATCGGCCTGGATAGCGATCAGAACAAAACAATTGAATCTGGATATTCCCATTGCTCTGGGAATTATCGTATTGTTTGCGAAGAGTTCAGCGAGTGTTCTTCAGCACAACGGTCCCGGTTATATGGACTCTTTTACGGGTTTCGTATTCTTTCTGTTGATTGGTAAATGGTTTCAATCCAAAACGTACCGCAACATGAGTTTTGAAAACGATCCGAAGGCTTATTTCCCCCTGGGAGTTCATAGGGTTGATTTGAAGGAAGGAACCGAAGACATTGTTCTGATAGATAAACTGGAAAAAGGTGATCACCTCCGAATGAGAAATGAGGATATCATTCCCTGCGACTCTATATTGATCAGTGACAAGGCCACTATCGATACAAGTTTCATTACGGGTGAGGCAGAACTTATTTCTGTCTTTAAAGGAGAACGAATATACGCCGGGAGCAAACTGATCGGTAAAGAAATTCTTCTGGAAGTGGAAGCAGAAACAAGCAGCAGTAAGTTCGCTGAAATCTGGAACAAACAGGAAACCAGGAACAAAAGTTTTATTCAAAACAGAGAAAATGAACTGAGTCGTTATTTCCTTATCATAGTGGCCGGTGTTTCTTTAAGTGCTGCGGTCTACTGGTACTTTAGAAACCCTTCGCTCATACTCGAGATTGTTACTGCTATTTGGGTTGTGGCCTGTCCCTGTGCACTTGCCCTCTCCTTCCCTTTTGTGTATGGAAATGCACTAAGAAAATATGGTCGTAACGGACTGTACTTCAAAAATACTGCTGAAGTCAAGAAAATGGAAGCCATTGAGCATCTTGTTTTTGATAAAACTGGAACCTTGACAACCGACAGATCTGAAGGTGTTTATTATTCGGGTGAAACGCTTAGTTCCTTCGAGAAGGGTATGATTTACGAAATGACAAAGCAATCAGCCCATCCCTATTCGAAAAGCATCTGCCATTTCATCGCTCCCGACATCACCCGTACAACTGAACTTGAGGAATACCATGAAACTCCTGGTCAGGGACTTTACGGAAAGGCTGTCAGTGGCACAGTAGTGAAACTGGGAAATGCCTCCTTTACGAATTATGAGGGATCCGAGGATACCGGTAAAACATTTATTCAGGTGAACGGAATTTCAAAAGGCTATTTTTACTTTCAGTCCAAATTACGCGAAGAAATAATCTCAACATTGAAAGACCTTCACCAGAGATATCCGATTACAATCCTTTCAGGCGACGGTGAGCGCGATCGCGCCTTGTTCCGGGATCTCCCGGAGTCCATTGAGCTTATTTTTCACCAAAATCCCACTGAGAAAAAGAAAAAGATTAAAGAAATACAGCGGTACCAAAGAGTAGCCTTTATCGCTGATGGCCTCAACGATTCCGAAGCGCTCAAGAGTGCTTATCTGGGTATCAGTGTGGCTGAGAATGAATATAGGTTTACTCCTTCTTCCGATGCCATCATCAAAAGTGACCGCATTATCCATTTAAAGGATTACTTTAAGTTCGCTTCTTATACACGAACCACTTTGAGAACATGCCTGAATTTTTCACTCATTTACAATACAGTTGGGATAAGTTTTGCATTTATGGGGTATGTGACTCCGCTTTTTGCAGCTGTTCTGATGCCGTTGAGCTCAGTAACAGTGGTTTTTATCAGTACAGCAATGATACACTTATATAAAACC